>JAZLBF010000057.1:0-35281 GCA_045613565.1 Bacteroidaceae bacterium | reverse complement strand
TCTTTTCTTCATTGTTCATGTTAAATATTGCGCTCTGCGCATTAGTATGTTGGAGTAAAGTAAATTTTTTCATTTTATTTCGCTCTAAGTCGCTCTAAGTCGCTGTAAGTCGTTCGCCACAATTTTTATGTCGTATCTTTGCAAACGGGAAGACCCACCCCCTCACCCCTCCACAAGGGAGGGGAGTGGTTACTACCGAGAAAATCATGATGCATCTGATATAAAACCTTAATGTCTAATCTACTAAACACACATCTAACACTATGGGAACTTTCAACAACAACTCCACCTGGGGAAAAATCCTCAACATCCTCATCACCATCCTCACGGCCATAGCCACCACGTTTGGGGCACAGAGCTGCATGTGAAGACCCACCCCGTCCCTCCCTGCAAGGGAGGGGCGTAGGACAAAAACTAACAGACCCCTCCCCAGCCCTCCCACAAGGGGAGGGAGTGGTTACTACTGCTAACAGACCCCTCTCCAGTCCTCTCTAATCCCTCTTTTATCCTCTTGCTTCCTCTACCTCTTTCCACCCCCTCCCCCTTCGGGTACTACCCCTATCCTAGGGGTAGAGTTAGTTACAAAAACACTGCACTAGCAAACTGTCCCCCTGAGACAGGTGGGACGAGGAGCGTAGCGACGGAGGGGGTGGATTTAACTTTAACAATTAACCTTTAACCACTAATCATTAATCATTAATCACTAACCCTTTAACAAAATCCCTATTCCCTAGTACATTATACTCCCCTCCCTTGTGGAGGGGTAAGGGGGAGGGTCCAATCCCTCATCCCCTAGTACACTATACGTTCCCTCCCTTGCAGGGAGGGTTAGGGTGGGTCTCTTCTTTACTATGAAAACTATCAATCAATTCATTAGCGTAAATCTCGCTAAGTTCAACACCGCAGAGTACGTCAACCTGATGAGCCGCGTCGTTAGCCAGTGCATCGCCCTTGGCAAGGAAGCTCTCCACTATGAAGACACCGACATGCAGCGCATGCAAACTCTGCTCAGCCAGCTGCAGAACAACGTGGCACGCTCCATGGCACTGGCCGAGACTCCCGAACTGCAGGCAATGGACCGCGAACGCACCAGCCTGGCACAGTACATCATCACCACCGTACGCAATGCGCAGAACCTGCCCATCAAGGCCAAGGCCGAGGCCGCCAAGGCTCTCTACGTAGTGCTGAAGCCCTACATCGGTTTCTATGCCAACCCCATGCTTCAGCGCACCAGCATCATAGACGGTATGCTCTATGACCTCTCTCAGGAGGACAACGCGGCGCACGTCACCACCCTGGGTCTGGACGATTGCGTGGAAAGCCTCACTCTGACCAACGCCAAGTACAAGGTGTACGTGGAGCAGCGCACCGTATCGCGCAGCGCCCTCCGTGGTCCCGAAAGCACCGTGCTTCGCCTGGAGATGGATGCCCTCTACAAGTACGTCACCACCGTAGCCTTTGCCCACAATGTGGTGACTCCCAGTGACGACATAGACCACTTCATCTTCTACGTGAACGACATCCTCTCCGAGGTCAACACCTCCTACAACCAGCGCATGGCCGCTAAGAAAGACCCCTCCCAGCCTCCCCTGCAAGGGGAGGAGGAGGTGAGCCCCGAAGCCTCTGAGCCATCTGAAACTGAAAACTGAAATCGGAAAACGGAAAACTGCGAGTAAGCGAGAGCAGAATCAAGCTCGCTTGAATTATGCCAAGCGTGAGCAGATTCAAGACGACAAAGTCGGCTTAAAGGGGAAAACGGAAAACTCCGTAGAAACGGGAAACGGAGAGGTGAGCCCCGAAGGCTCTGAGGAGGGAGAGGGATAGGGAAGCCTAGGAGGACCTAGGAGGTCCTAGAAAGTCTAGAAAATCTCTTTACCGTAACGGCGGTTACGATACCGCAAAAAAAAGCACAAAAATAATCCGCAGGGCGATTGGGGAGCACTGCGGATTATATCTATACTAATCATTACTCATTAATGCTGGGCAATGCATTTATTTCTTTTCTCCATGCTTCATGCGTTCGCGCATATCGGTGGCTATGGTGAAGAAGACATCGCCACTGGAGTTGAGTGCTGTCTCGACAGAATCCTGTACCACACCGATGATGAAGCCCACGGCCACCACCTGCATGGCCATATCATTGCTGATGCCAAAGAGAGAGCATGCCATTGGTATCAACAGCAGCGAACCTCCAGCCACGCCAGAAGCTCCACATGCTGCAAAGGTGGCCACAATACTGAGCAACAATGCGCTGCCTAATGATGGCGTTATGCCCAAGGTGTGACAAGTAGCCAGCGTCATCACCGTAATGGTGACGGCGGCTCCGTCCATATTGATGGTACTGCCCAGAGGTATGCTCACGGAATAGAAATCTTCATCAATGCCCATACGCTTGCACAAGTTCATATTGACTGGGATATTGGCTGCTGAGGAACGAGTGAAAAAGGCACTGACGGCACTTTCCTTCAAGCATTGCCACAAAAGTGGATATGGATTTCGGCGTATCATACATCCAACGATTAAGGGATTGAGCACGAGCGATACCAACAGCATACAACCAACGAGGAGCAAAAGCAACTTGCCATACGTTGTGAAGATTTCAAGGCCACTCTGTGATACGGTGGTATATACCAAACCGAGGATACCGAATGGGGCACACTGGATAATCCATGCTACCACCTTGGATACTGCATCTGCCCAATGGCGTAGGGAACTGATGGTATGCTCGCCAGCCACAGTTTTCAGTGCCAAACCGATAACTGCTGCCCAGAAAAGGACGCTCAGATAGTTGGCATTGACAATGGCGGTGATGGGATTGCTCATCACCTCGCGCAAGATATTACGAAACACATCGGGGAGCGCTTCTGGGGCACTGCCCACTGCACCAGACACATCTGCCAGGACGATGTCCACGGGGAAGAGAAAACTGCCCATAACGGCCACCACAGATGCCATAAGCGTGGTGAGCATATAGAGGATGATGACTGTGCGGAAGCGGTGGCCAAGGCCTGCGCGTGCGGTGGCCACAGACGAGGTGACAAGGACTGCCACCAGTACGGGAGCTATAGCCTTGAGCGCCCCAACGAAGAGGTCGCCCAGCATGGACACTGGAGCTATGCCTGGATGAACGAGTGCCAACAAAGAGCCAAACGCTATGCCAGCAAAAATACGTAGCATCAAATTGCTCTGCTGCCACTTGTTTAGAATAGATTTCAAGATTCCCATAAGATTACAAAAATGCACAAGCACGATGTTGATTGCGGACAAAGTTACTGAATTATTCCATATAACAGATGCGGTTGTGCCGTTTTTTTAGGTATGACGGTGAAAAAAAAATACACATAGAATTACGTTGTGAACAACATTTTTGGTGTGGAAAGCTTTGTGGAGAAAATGAAATGTTGTATCTTTGCGGCGTCATCAGGGGTGCATGGTCGATATTGACCTTGCTGAGAATATACCCTCAAATGATCTGAACCGGGTAGTGCCGGCGTAGAGAGTATGAACGGTTTGTTGCCATGGCGATGTATCGCTGGCCGACAAGCTAATTTTCAATCCTAACACCGTAGAGGTGATTGCATGAATGAAAGAAACAACATGAAAAGAGTGTTTCTGACCATGCTGGCAATGGCTAGCATGGAGGGTATTGTATGTGCCCAGGAGAGTGTACAGGATTCTGCCAAGGTAGCAGAATTGAGTGAGGTAACTATTAAGGCTGTCAGCGCGCCAAAGGGAGCTCCCTTTGCTGTGAGCAGGATAAGCAAGGCGCAGCTACAGGAGTTTTCCACCGGCGGACAAGAACTGCCCTACTTATTTGCACGTACGCCAGGTATCGTGGCATGGGGAGAGAATGGTTTGGGCACAGGTACTGTGTATATGCGAGTGAGAGGCAGTGCAGGTAGCAGAGTGAATGTGACGATAGATGGTGTTTCGCTAAACTCTCCCGAAGACCAATGTGTATTCTGGGCTAATATGAATTCGTATGCATCGATGCTAGGCAGTGTGCAAGTACAACGAGGAGTGGGCAGTAGTAGCACGGGAGATGGAGCCTTTGGAGGCAGTATAGCCATGCAGACCAAGTTACCACAGATGGAACCAAGGCTGGAGGTGACGGGTAGTTATGGTAGTTACAACACATGGCGCGCAGGCGGACAGTTTGCCACAGGATTATTGTCTGAGCATTGGGTGGTGGATGGCGCTTATCATCAGACATCCACGGATGGTTATCTGCACGGCACATCGGGAAAAAGTGGTAGCTATACCGCTAGTGTGGCATGGCTGAGCACGGATAGCCGATTGGTGGTGAAATATAGAAATTTGGGCAACTTTGAAAGTACTGGTCAAGCATGGAATGGTGTGGTGGCCGGTAATGACGACTACAGTCTGAATGCCTATGGCGGAGTGAAGAGCTATGAAGACCTCTATCGCATGGGATTGGGAAGATACAATAGCTTGTATGAAAGATACATAGAAGATTGGAACAACCCAATGGACGGTCGTACAGAGCGATACATGTTGGCAGATGGTAGTTTGTGGGACAAAACTACGGACAATTTCATACAGAATCACAATATCATGTCGGTGGCATATCGTATAAACAATGCCTGGAGTACTAGCGGTGCGCTGAGATATACGTATGGTTATGGTTATTATGATGAGTTTCGCTATCAGAACAAGTCGGCAAGCAAATACGGTTTGAACTATGTGCCACAGGATGGCAGCACACGCTCGGACTTTGTGAGACAAAAGGGACTGACACAGCACACCTATGGTCTACAGTTGAATGCTAACTATAAGCACGAGGCGTGGGATGTGGTGACAGGCTTATCAGCACAGGGATATTCGGGTAACCACTTTGGTTATCTGACATATATAAGCAACGAGGACCTTCGCAAGCACTATATCACAGAGCCAGGCGGAAAGTACCAGTATTACGATAGTGATGCTGAGAAGAATGAGGTTTCTGTCTTTGCAAAAGCAACATGGCACCTAAACAAGCAGTGGGATGCCTTTGCAGATGTGCAGTATCGCCATGTAAGTTTCGCCACGGATGGATATAACGATAAGTTTATCAAGGATGCCAACGGACAATACGTGGCACAGGAATTAAATATAGACAAGAGGTATGACTTTCTCAATCCAAAGGTGGGACTCAGTTGGCATCACCAGGGGCATAGGGCTTACGCTAGTTATGCAATGAGTTCGAGAGAGCCAGAGCGCAACAATTTTACCGACAACGGACATGGACTTGCACCCAAGGCAGAGCGCTTGCACGATATAGAACTGGGGTACAGTTATGAGGGCAAGAACTGGTATACACAGATGGGGTTGTACTATATGAAGTACAAGGACCAGTTGGTGCAGACTGGCGAACTGAGCGACATAGGCGAGGCGCTGACAACGAACATAGAGGATTCTTACCGCATGGGCTTGGAAGTGAGCGCTGGTTACACTCCTTGCAAGTGGTTGAGCCTGGATGTAAACGGTGCCTTCAGCAGAAATCGCATTCTGGCATTTGACGAATATGTGAGTTACAACTGGGATGAATACTTTCAGGTAAAGCACCACGAGAGTTCTACCCTAGCCTTCTCTCCCTCTGTGATACTAAACGGTATGGCTACATTTGCATGGAAGGGTATGAAGGCCGTGTGGCACACCAACTTTGTAGGCAAGCAGTATCTGGACAACACAGCATGCGAGGCACGCTCCTTGCCACGATACTCTACCACAGCGATACGACTCAGTTATACACACAAGCCTGGCAAGAACACCGCGCGCATGAAACAGATAGTATTTGGTGTGGACTTCAACAATATATTCAATAGTCACTTTGCTCAAAGCGGTTGGGTGTATAGTAGCGTAGTGCCCGACTATGGTTTCAGCGATGACAATCGTTACTACCAGATTGGCTACACACCATCAGCAGGGTTTAATGTTTTAGGTCACATCACGATGAGCTTTTAAAAGACTGCTCTCGCATACTCGCTAAAACTCATCAAGCTTCGCAAGTCAGTTTTAACTTTTTCATATTTCCGTTTTAATTAAAACATGGTTCAATATTTAGATTTATTTGTTTCCCTACTAGGAATTCTTTACCTTTGGTGGGAATATAGAGCTCACTGGATGGTATGGGTGGCAGGTATAGTGATGCCAGCGATAGACTTATATCTATATTATGAGGTAGGACTGTATGGCGATATGATGATATCTGGATACTATCTCCTGGCTGCAGTGTATGGTCTAGTGTTGTGGACGATGCCAGGAGTGGGCAAAAGGATAAAGACATCGAGCGGCAAGGAGGTTAGAGCCATCACCTCGATGCCCAAGGATGTGGCTATGTATCTGACAGGAGTGTTCTTCCTAATATGGGGAGTGACATGGTGGGTACTGAAAACATACACCAACTCCACCGTACCTGTGCAGGATGCGCTGACCAATGCCATTTCTATCGTGGCAATGTGGGCTATGGCACAGAAGTATCTGCAACAATGGTGGTTATGGTTCATTGTGAACATAATAGACGTGTATCTCCTGGCATACAAAGGTCTACCATTCAAAGCTGGCATTCACGTGGCATACACCGTCTTCGCCGTACTAGGATACATCAGATGGAAGAAGATGATGAAAGTTGCGAGTAAGCAAGAGTAGCAAATTAAACGCTAATCAATAATCCATAAGGTCTCTAGAGTCTCTAAGTTTTAGGAACTTTAGGGACTTTTGAGTTTTTTTTGGGGGGGACTAGACTATCTAGTATTTCTAGAGGGTCTAGGGGGAGTAGAGACCTTTGAGGCTACGCCTCGAAGATACTTTCGTTCGGAAATGCTCAAATAAATTTGGCATTTCTCTCACTTATTCGTATCTTTGAACTCGAAATTATTATAATATTGTAAAGATGAAGAGAATTTTTTTGATACTATTGTGCGTATTTTGCGCATTAATTGGTGTGAATGCTAAACAGTTTGTTAACCTGACTCCATTGCCTAAGCAAATGATTGTCAACGAGGGACAGTACACTTTGCCTAAGTCGTACACCATCGGTGCAGCATTACTGGCAGACAGTTTGCAGAAGGAAGCACTTCGCTTTGCTGATGCCATTCAAGTGGCTACTGGTTGTAAGGGAAAACTGAGCAAGAACAAGAAGGCTGACATAGTGATGACCGTGGATGCTAGCATTGCTCACGAAGGATATCGCCTAAACGTAACACCAAAGGGTATCAACATCAGCGCATCTACAGCAAGAGGATTTTTCTACGCTTTTCAGAGCATTAAGAAGATAATGCCTGCCAATGTGATGGCTGAACTTAACATCAAGGATGCTCAGAAAATATTGCCTTGGTACAAGACCACCAAACGCCCCGAAGTGCCTTGTGTGGAGATTGACGACGAACCACGCTTCTGGTACAGAGGTTTTATGCTGGATTGTGGTAGACACTTCTTCACCGTAGACGAAATCAAACAGATTCTCGATGCTATGGCTATCTACAAGATGAACTATTTCCATTGGCACTTGACAGAAGACCAAGGATGGCGCTTTGAGGTGAAGAAGTACCCCAAGTTGACAACCATCGGTTCTGTAGCTAGCGATTGCCGTATGACAGACATGGAAAAGGGTCACTACTGGTTGGGCAAACCTTATGGTCCCTACTTCTACACCCACGAGGACTGCAAGGAGATAGTGGAATATGCACGCAACCTGCACATAGAGGTGATTCCCGAGATAGATATGCCTGGCCACATCATGGCCGCGTTAGCAGCTTATCCCGAATTTAGTTGCAACCCAGAGGGCGAGCACAAGGTACAGACCTATCAAGGCGGTGTATGGAGCGATGTGCTGAACGTGGGCGACCCCAAGGCTGTGCAGTTTGCACGCGATGTGCTAACTGAGGTGATGGATGTATTCCCTGGACAGTATGTGCACATCGGTGGCGACGAATGCCCCACTAGTGCATGGGAGAAGAACAAGCAGTGCCAGGAGCATCTCAACCAGTTGGCAAAGGCTGGAGAGATAAAGGATTTGGGCGCTGAAAGTAAGCATCGTTTCCGTCCCTTGCAGAGCTACTTTATCAAGCAGATGAACGACCACATCAAGGCTCGTGGTCGTAAGATGATACTATGGAACGAGAGCATAACAGCAGGAGGTGCCGACCTAGATATTATCAAGAATACCGGTGCAACTATTTTCTGTTGGAATCCCTGTCAGCAGGGTGCGGCTATTGCTGCTTCATTGGGATTAGATGCAGTAATCACCGAGTGGGGACCTGGTTGCTATTACATCAACCGCAAGCAGCATGATGGCGAGCATGAACCCGTTGCTGCAGGTACTGGACGCAAGAGCGACCAGTTACCAGCTGTATATGCCTACAAGCCTGTTCCTGATAAGGTGACTGACCCCAACATCAAGAAGCACTACATCGGTGTGCAAGCAACATTCTGGACAGAGCATGTATCCGATATAGACTATTTCAACTACTTGGCATTCCCACGCTTCCTAGCTGTAGCTGAGGCGGCATGGACTCCCGAGGAGAAGAAGGATTTTGAGAGCCTACGTACACGTTTTACAGCTGATACTCTGCTTCTTGACTTGACAGGCAGATTGTATGGCAAACATTACATAGCCAAGTGAAGGAAAAAGTAGCGGTATTGATTAGTGGCGGCGTGGATAGCGCTGTGGTCACTCATCTATTAGTGGAACAGGGATACAAGCCTGACTTGTATTACATCAAGATAGGCATGGAGGGCGAGGACTCTTCGTGCACTGCCGAAGAAGACATCGAATTGTCTACGGCTACGGCTCGCAAGTATGGTCTGAAGCTAGAAGTCATTGACCTGCAAAAGGAATATTGGGAGCGCGTAGTTGGCTATGCTATCGAGCGCGTAAAAGCTGGTCTTACTCCCAATCCCGATGTAATGTGCAACAGGCTCATCAAGTTTGGTGCTTTTGAGGAGAAAGTTGGTCACAAGTACGACAAGATAGCCACCGGTCATTACGGGCGTATTATAGAGCGCAACGGCAAAGTGTGGTTGGGCGTGGCACGTGACCCAGTGAAGGACCAAACAGATTTTCTCGCACAACTCTCTGGCGTGGAAATTTCTCGCATGATACTACCCTTGGGCGACCTGATGAAGGAAGATGTACGGCGAATAGCACAGGAGGCTCGTCTGCCTCAAGCTAAGCGTAAAGACAGTCAGGGTATATGCTTCTTGGGAAAGATAAATTACAATGATTTCTTAAGAAAATTCCTGGGCGAACAAGAGGGTAAAGTTATTGACATAGAAACGAATCGCATTGTGGGTACTCACAAAGGTTTTTGGTTTCATACCATCGGTCAGCGCAAGGGCCTGGGCTTGAGCGGTGGTCCATGGTTTGTGGTAAAGAAGAATGTCAGAAAGAACGTGGTCTTCGTAGCTCATGGATGGGACACACAGTTGCAATATGGCAAGGTATTCCGTCTGGCTGACTTTCATGCTATTACTGAGCCCCTACCCATCAAGGAGGGTGATGCACCGATGGAGATTTCATTCAAGGTGCGCCACGTAGACCATTTCATGGATGGCACCATTGAATGCGACGGCGAAGGTTATTTGGTACGCTCAGAGCAACCCATTCAAGGTATTGCTCCAGGACAGTTTGGTTGTATCTATGACAGAGAGAAAACTATCTGCTACGGTAGCGGAGAGATTAGTTTACCTCGCGTGGACACAAGCAACAATACACCTAAATCTGAACAAAACACAGTAGAATAATCACGTAAGATAATGCAAGCAATAATATTAGCAGCCGGTATGGGCAAGCGCTTGGGCGAGTTTACAAAGGAGAACACCAAGTGCATGGTAGAGGTAAATGGTGTGCGACTCATCGACCGCGTATTAAGACAATTATCCAAGCAAAATCTCAATCGCGTTGTCATTGTAGTAGGCTACGAGGGACAGAAACTGATTGACCACGTTGGTACTTCTTACAATGGTATGCCTATCGAGTATGTCAACAATCCCATCTACGATAAAACAAACAACATATACTCCCTAGCCCTTGCGAAAGAGCAGATGCAGGAGGATGACACCTTGCTCATCGAGAGCGACCTGATTTTTGATGACCAACTATTCCCTCTTATCATAGAAAACCCTTACCCCAACTTAGCTCTAGTAGCTAAATACGAGACATGGATGGATGGTACAATGGTGCAGATAGACGATGAGCAAAATATCGTCAACTTTGTACCAAAGGCTGCTTTCCAGTATGATGAGGTAGATAAGTATTACAAGACCATCAATATCTACAAATTCTCCAAGGAATTTAGCAGAACAAAATACATTCCCTTCCTTGAGGCATACTCAAAGGCGGTGGGCAACAACGAATATTATGAGAATGTGCTCCGCATCATCACCTTCCTTAACAGCAAGGACCTCAAGGCACTACCTATCACCAATGAAAAATGGTACGAGATAGATGACAAGCAAGACTTGGATATTGCTGAAGCTCTCTTTGCAGAGGAGAAGGATATCATGCGCAAGTATTATGGACGATTTGGTGGCTATTGGCGCTTCCCAAAGATGCTGGATTTCTGTTATCTTGTAAATCCATATTTCCGTTCGTCCAAGATTATAGACGAGATGCAAGCCAACTTCCGCACCCTTATAGCAGAGTACCCCTCTGGCATGAAGGTTAACACACTACTGGCAAGCAAATGCTGGGGAGTAAAGGAGGATTATATAGTACCTGGAAATGGTGCGGCAGAACTGATTAAGGCCTTGATGGAACTACTACCTGGCACAATGGGAGTGGTGCGCCCCACCTTTGAGGAATATCCCAACCGTCGTGACAAAGAATCTTTAGTAACCTTTGTACCCCAGAACGATGAGTTCCGTTACTCGGCACAGGACCTTATGGACTTCTTTGGCAAGAACCATGCAGACAACCTTCTGCTCATCAACCCCGACAACCCTTCTGGCAATTTCATACCCATGCACGATGTACTTCTCTTGGCACAATGGTGTCAAGAGCGTGGTATACGCTTGATTGTGGACGAGAGCTTTGTTGATTTCAGTATCGGTTGGGAAGAGAACACTCTGCTCCACGACAATATTTTGGAGCAATATCCCTCTATGCTGGTAATGAAATCCATCAGCAAGAGTTATGGTGTGCCTGGTATCCGTCTTGGCATACTTTGCTCGGCAGATGTGGAGATTATCTCCAAGATTAAACGTATGGTAAGCATTTGGAATCTCAACTCTTTCTGCGAGTTCTTCATGCAGATATACACCAAGTATGAAAAGGATTATAAGAAGGCATGCGACAGATTTATTCAGGAACGAGCTAACTTTGAAAGTCAACTGCGCACCATAAGTTTCCTACGTGTAATTCCCTCACAAGCCAATTACTTCCTCGTAGAAGTATTGCCTCCCTTTACTGCCAATACACTCGTACTACGTATGCTCAAGGAACACAACATACTTATGCGTGACTGCTCTGGCAAAGGTGGCTTCAACGGAAAACAATACATGCGTATCGCTGTGCGCGACCATCACGACAATAGAAAACTGATAGAAGCATTGAAAAAAATAAAAAACCAACAATGAAAATAATATCTTCGTCTTTAATCAAAGAGCTAGACATAACTCCTTCTACCTGTCTTGAATGGGTTAAAGAAAGTTTTGCTCTCAAAGCATCCTCACAATTGCCGGCCAAAATAAGTCTACATCCACAAGGCAATGATTTCTTCAATACAATGCCTTGCTTACTACCAACAACTCACAACTACTTTGGAGTTAAAATAGTACATCGCATAAAAGGAGCTGTGCCTGCCTTAGGAAGTGATATATTACTATATAACTCGCAGACTGGAGAGTTATTATCTATGATGGATGCTGATTGGATAACAACAATGCGAACTGGTGCCGTAGCAACATTGGCAATACAAACATTTCGTAAAACAAAGACCAAAACATATGGTATACTAGGTTTAGGAAATACTGGACGTGCCACAATATTATGCCTCCTTGACTCCGAACCAAATACAATGCACCACGTGGTTCTATTGCGTTACAAGGACCAAGCAGAATCATTTATTGCTCGCTTCAAGGATTATCCCAACGTAGTCTTTACTATCTGCGATGATTGCAAAAAACTAGTGGCTCAGTCTGATGTCATTATCAGTTGTATTACTGAAGCACAGGACCTTATTTGCGAAGATAATAACCTATTCCAAGAAGGATGTCTAGTGATACCAGTGCATACACGCGGATTTCAAAATTGCGATCTCTTCTTTGATAAGGTTTACGCGGATGATACAGCACATGTTTGTGGATTCAAATATTTCAACCAATTTAAGCAATTTGCCGAAATTCAAGATGTCATTGAAGGTCAGGCTCGTGGTCGCGAATCAGACAAAGAACGAATTTTGAGTTATAATATTGGTCTTGGATTACATGATATCGTCTTTGCCTCTAAGATATATGAGAAACTGAAAGAAAGCACTACCGATATTACGTTAACACGCGAAACAGAAAAATTTTGGATTTAGACATCAAATAAAAATCATACTACAATGCCAACCTACCTAGCAAAGCGGTAAGTTGGCGTTGTTTGTAAAGAAGAAGATTTTTCGCAAAAATATAAATTTCTCGTAGAACGGACTAAGCATTTCCATTTATCCCTTACCAAATAGGTATTTGCGCAAGAGGGGGCTGATACGCAAAAGATTGCTAGTAATGATACTAAATGCAATCACCAGTAGACCGATGGCGATGGAGAGACTAGAGTCGATAACGAAATTGTGCTTGTTGCTAGTGAAGAATGTTCCTACAGCAGGAAGATTGGGTAGAAAGAGGTAGTGGATAAGATAGATATCAAGAGTGCGACGCCCTACGTACTGCAAACAGCTACCGATGATAGTTGACTGAGTGAAGTATTGGGCATAGTGACGAAAATACATAAAGACCATCGTGAGCAGGATAAATTTGGAGAGAGTGGAAGGTATATTGGCCCATGCCATTCGCAGTGTGTGCCACTTGAGAATATCCATCGTACAAAAGACAACAAGCACTACCAGCGTAGGGAAAAACCACTGAGAATCCATCAATTGCTGAGCCTTCTGCCAATATCGTCTGACTATATTTCCAAAAACAAAGAAGGGGAAATACTTCATAAACTGGATTAGGGAGGTGTAGTTCAAAATCTCACTTGGTATCTTACCTCTACGCCCGTCTGCCCACCAACAGAGTTTGGGCAAATAGCATGTTTCATATAATGCTAAAGAGAGAACGAAAAGCACCACGATGGGCAACCACGACGGGCATCGAAGTTTCTTCAGCCACGACTCCACATAACAGAAGAAATAGTATACCACAAACATATACAGGAGCACCAAGGTGAACCAATATCCACCTTTGGTAGCAGAGGCAAGGCACTTCTCTAGGGCTGGCCCAAACTTAGGATATAGCGCTACACACGAGAATAAAAGAAATACCACCGTAGGTACTAATTGGACCCTTATCTTCTTGCCCAAGAGTGTAAATAGTGTCTCTGTATCCCATTTAATAGATGACTTGTATGCCAAGAATCCGCTTACAAAAAAGAATAAAGGCATACGGAATAGCATCAAGAACGACATCGACGAGGATTGCTTCACTGGTTGTTCAAAACCCATTTGAGCAACATGGTATGCCACCACCAATATCATGGTAAACCCTCGCATGGCATCTAGCCATTGCATCCTCTCTTTTGGCTGCTGGGACGTGGTACTTATCTCTTCCATAAAACTCTATTTCTGTATGTAAGACAATACAAAATTACTAAAATTTATTTTGCAATTCATCGTTTTATACCTAAATTTGTGGCCTAAAACTAAATAATGGTATGATATCGACCGAGAAACAAAAAGAATTGAGAGAGAAATTCAATCCTGAGGGCTCAGTTTTGCGTCGCCAACAATTACGCATGCTTGACATCCTGAGAGAAATAGACCGTATCTGCAAGAAATATGACATACCATATTGGTTGAGTAGCGGTACATTAATTGGTGCTGCTAGACATGGTGGATTCATTCCCTGGGACGACGACCTAGATATAGAGATGATGCGCAAGGATTACAATCGTCTGATGAAAGTTCTTCCCAATGAATTGCCGGAAACTATGGCTCTGCAAAACCATGAAACAGACCCCACATACTTCTTCTACTACGCTAAAATTCGCGACCGACGCTCCATCATGGCTGAAGGAAACAACTATGATCGCTTATGGAAGGAAAAAGGCATCTACATTGACATTTTCCCTTTAGAGCACCAACCAATTGGTTTGCACAAAGTAACTGAAAGGACCGTGGGACATATGTATAAAGTCTGGCGCACTAGCACCGACGACCAAAAGGCAATAAAGAAGGTAATGTTCATTTTCCAACTAAATCGTTTATTTATCTTCCCTATCCTACGCCTCCTTTGCTTCTTATCATTTACCAAAACTATAACTAGTGGAATGGGGATACCGTACCACAATCCACGCTATAAGAAGGACATTTTTCCCTTGTCTACTCTGACTTTCGAAGGAATTGATTTTCCCGTGCCCTGCGACCATGACCACATGCTTCATCTCATGTATGGCAACTATATGCAGCTACCACCAGAGGAAAGCATCAGCACGCATTGCGCACAGTTGGAATTCTTATAGAAACAAATAAATCGACTCTTGCCAAATCACATAGCAAGAGTCGATTTACTTAAGGAGACTATAAGAGTATTACTTCTCTATCCCCTCAAGGATACGCTTGAGTACCACGGTGGCAGAAATCTCGCGGTTGGCTGCCTCGGGAATTACTAGCGATGTGGGAGCCTCGATAACCTCGTCAGTAACAATCATGCCACGACGCACGGGTAAACAGTGCATAAAGTGAGCATTGTTGGTAACTGACATCTGACGCTCGGATACTGTCCAATCCAACATCTGGTGATAATCGGTGAGTATCTTGCCATAATCCTCGGGACGAGTGACACCGGGGCATGACCAGTTCTTGGCATAGATAAAGTCTGCACCTTCGAAGGCCTTCATCTGGTCGTACTCGACACGTGCATTGCCAGCAAAGGCTGGGTCTAGCTCGTAACCCTCGGGATGTGTGATAACAAAGTCTACATCAGCTGCATTCATCCACTCGGCAAAGCTATTGGGTACTGCCTGAGGCAGAGCGCGTGGATGAGGTGCCCAGGTGAGGACTACCTTGGGACGTGCTACCTGCTTGTGCTCCTCGATAGTAATTAGGTCGGCGAAGGCTTGCAGGGGATGCACTGTTGCTGTCTCCATGGCAAAGATGGGCTTGCCGGAATATTTGACAAATTGGTTGTAAACGGTCTCGGCGTAGTCGTATTCGCGGTCGGTAAGACCTGCGAAAGAGCGGATACCGATGATGTCGCAATAACTGCTCATAACAGGAATGGCCTCTAGTAGGTGCTCGCTCTTGTCACCATCCATGATTACACCACGCTCGGTCTCTAGCTTCCATGCTCCTGCATTGACATCTAGTACTATGACATTCATGCCTAGATTCTGTGCTGCTTTCTGGGTAGAGAGGCGTGTACGTAGACTGTTGTTGAAGAATACGAGCAAGGCTGTCTTATTGCGGCCTAGTTCGACATATTTGAAACGGTCTTGCTTGATTTCGCGTGCCTCGGCAAGTGCCTGACTTAGACAACCAAGGTCCTGTACATTGAGAAAACTTTTCATCGTATGATTTGTTTTTATGGGTAAAAGCGACATTGCCTTGCTCTCTGCTTATTAAGAGCGCACCTGTCCGCTACCTTTTATTATATATTTGCTAGTAGTGATTTCTTCCAGTGCCATGGGACCACGAGCATGCAACTTCTGGGTAGAGATACCTATCTCGGCTCCAAGACCAAATTGTGCTCCGTCAGTGAACGAGGTGGGAGCATTGTGATACACACAGGCCGCATCGACCTGGCGGAGAAACTGTTGGGCTGTCTGCTCGTTGTTGGTAACGATACTCTCGCTATGGCCCGAGCCGTATTGTTGTATGTGTGCTAGGGCTTGATCCAAGCTATCAACTATGCGGATGCTAAGATCGTGCGATAACCATTCGCGACCGTATTGGTCGTAATGAAAGGTAACCTGTCCTTGCATGGGAGCCAAAATCGCAGGTAAGTGCTGTTCGATGCAACGATGTACCAGTAGGCAATCCAAAGCGTTGCAAACACTGACGCGACGACATTTGGCATTGTAAACGATGTCTTGTGCCATCTGTATGTCTGCCTCGGAGTCAATGTAGCAGTGTACTACGCCGGCACCAGTTTCGATGACTGGCACCTTTGCATTCTCGCGAACGTAGCGTATCAAACCTGCCGAGCCTCGAGGGATAATCAAGTCTACCAATCCCTCGGCCAAGAGTAATTGTGCGGTTGCCTCGCGAGTGGCAGGCAATAGGGTAACTGTGGATGGATGTAGGTGGTGCTTGGCTAGAGTGGTTTGTATTACAGACGAGATGGCCTTGTTGCTCTCCTCTGCATCGGAGCCTCCTTTAAGAATAACGGCAGAGCCTGCCTTCAGACAAAGGGCAGTAACATCAAGTGTAACATTGGGACGTGCTTCGTAAATGACACCTATGACACCGAAAGGTACACTGACACGACTAATTTCGAGACCATTGGGCATGGTACGCTGGCTGAGCACTCGTCCCAAAGGTGATGGCAACGATGCTACGTTTCGACAATCTGCTGCAATGGCGCTAATGCGTTCGGGAGTGAGGCGAAGGCGGTCATAACGAGGGTCGTTGGGGGACATTCGTGCTAAATCGCACTGATTGGCAGAGAGGATGTTGTCAGTACTCTGTTCCAACGCATGAGCCAAGTCAAGTAGCAATGTATTGATGGCATCAATGCTAAGGGAAGCCAATTGCTGAGATGCAAGCTTAATGTTTGCTGATTCCATATCTAGTAGATGAGGGTGGTGATATAATGTCAGTTAGATGAGGTACGAACGAAGTGGGTATGGAGTACGGTGCTGGGAGCAGAGAGTAGTTGTACGAGAACATTATCGCGTGTGCCTCGGGCCAAGAACACGTCTATACCCGCGGCTGCAACTATCTGTGCAGTATGACACTTGCTTTGCATACCTCCACGACCTGCGCCAGACTTTTCTGTTTGGATATATTCGCTGATATCGTGACCAGCCTCGACACGAGGTATCAGCTGGACTCCCTCGTCGCCAGGACGTCCATTGTAGAGTCCGTCTACATTGCTCAATAGGATTAGGGTATCTGCACCCATTAGTTGGGCTATTAGACCAGAGAGTTCGTCGTTGTCAGTAAACATCAATTCGGTAATACAGACGGTATCGTTCTCGTTGACAACGGGCAATACTCCGTGCGAGAGCATTACCTCCATGCAACGGCGCATATTCTCGCGATGCTCCTCTGATTCGAAATCGTTCTTCTGTGTTAAGACCTGTCCTACGGATATGTGGTGCTCGCGTAGGAAGTCGTAGTAACGATTAATAAGCTTGGCCTGACCCACGGCGGAGAAAAGCTGACGCTGTTCGACAGAATCCATCTCGAGCGTGCTCTGCTGGCTAAGGTGTAGCTCTCCCCTACCCGATGCTACTGCACCCGAAGATATGAGTATCACCTCTATGCCCTGATGGCGTAGGTCGGCAACCTGATCTACAAGAGATGATAGGCGGGTAACATCCAATGTACCGTCGGTACGAGTGAGTACTGCACTACCTATCTTAACTGCTATTCGTTTCATTACTTTTCGTTTGCTTTCAGTCCTGCTAAAACAGAACCAGTAAATCCAGCCTCCTCCATCGCATTCAGTCCACGTATAGTATAACCGCCTGGGGTGGTTACGGCATCAATGGCCTGTTCGGGATGCAAACCGCTCTCTTGCAACAGGGTTACGGCACCCTTCATGGTTTGCAACACAGCCTGACGAGCGTCGTCGGCGCAAAGACCTAGCTCGACGCCTCCTTGCATCATAGCACGTACGTAACGCATAACATAAGCTATACCACAACCAGATATCTGCATGCCGGCATTCATCATCTTGTGTGGCACTACCTGTACGGAACCTAAGAGGGAGAGCAACTCTGTCAGGCGATTAAGCTGTTCAACAGGGCGTTCGGGCTCCTCGACAAAGGTCATGCCTGCCATGTATTGTACAGCGATGTTTGGCATGGCGTAGACATTGATGCGTGCATTGCGCACTCCTGCCGCCACACTGACCAATAGAGCATTGGTAGTGCGGAGCAAGGGGTGTATCTGGCTAACAATGTCATCCACTAGCCATGGCTTGACTGCTAATATGACGATATCGGCATTGGCCACAGCTTGCACATTGTCGGTAGTAGCAGTAAGCTCGGGGTAAAGTGATGTGTAACGCTGGAGTGTAGACTCGCTGCGTGCTGTGATGGTAAGGCTATTGGCCAAGCCTGCCTTGCACCATCCATGCACTAGGGCTCCACCCATATTGCCTGAGCCTATGACTGTGATTCTCATTGTTGTAAGGATTCGTTTAGATTATTCGGACAAAACCTTGCGGAATGCATCGAGGAAGATATTAGCCTCATCAATAGTTAGGCACAAGGGAGGTAATAGGCGGATAACATTAGTACCTGAACAACCAGTAAAAATGTGCTCCTCCTTGATTAGTCGTGTACGGGGTTCCTTGTATGGAATATCCAACTCGATACCAATCATCAAGCCCTTGCCACGTACGTCAACTACGTGTGGGAGGTTCATCTTGCGCAATTCGGTCATGATATATTCGCCTACCTTAGCAGCATTCTCGACCAAACCTTCGCTCTCGATTACATCCAATACCGCCAAAGCTCCGGCACAACCTAGGTGATTGCCACCGAAAGTAGTACCCAATTGTCCGTAGATGGGGGTGAACTTGGGAGAAATCAATACGCCACCCATGGGGAAACCATTGCAAATACCCTTGGCAACGGTAATCATATCGGGACGCACTCCTAGATGCTGATGAGCAAAGAACTTACCCGAACGTCCATAGCCACACTGTATCTCGTCGCAAATAAGGACGGTATTGTGTGTTTCGCAAAGTGCTTGTAGTTCGTGCAAGAAACCTTCCTCAATCATACGGATGCCACCAACACCCTGAATACATTCAATGATAACGGCGCATACGTCGTCCTTCTCTATCTCGGCACGCCATGGCTCAATATCATTGATGGGAAGATATGTAACATGTCCGTTGGCATTGATGGGAGCGATGATTTTGGGATTAGCTGTTGCCTCTACCGCCAAAGATGTACGACCGTGGAAGGCCTTCTCGGCAGAAAGCACTCGGGTGCGACCATTGTAGAAGGATGCTAGTTTGAGTGCATTCTCATTGGCCTCGGCACCTGAATTAATCAGGAACAACTGGTAATCTTCGTAACCAGAAACCTTGCCTAGGCTAAGAGCTAGATTCTTCTGCAAGGGGTTCTGTACTGAATTGCTATAAAAGCCCAAGCGTGCTACCTGTGAAGCAATAGCCTCGACATAATGTGGATGTGCATGGCCAATGCTGATTACTGCATGACCGCCATAGAGGTCAAGATATTCGGTATCGTTCTCGTCCCACACCTTGCAACCTTCGCCACGCTCTATAGCGATGTCAAATAAGGGATATACGTCAAATAATTCCATAGTATGTCAAATATTAGAATGCACCAGCCTTTAGGTTAAGACCTGCCTTTTCGTCCAAACTGAACATGATATTCATATTCTGTACTGCTTGACCAACGGCTCCCTTCAATAGGTTGTCAATGCAAGAAATCATTAGCAATTGGTCCTCGTACTTCTCAACATAAACAACAGCTTTGTTGGTATTTACCACCTGCTTCATGTCGGGAGAAGTAGTAACAAAGTGAGTGAATGCGGCATCTTGATAATACTCGGCATACAATTTCTGAACTTCTTCTAGGGAAACATCACACTTGGCATAAGCTGTAACATATATACCTCGTGCAAAACAGCCGCGCTGAGGAATGAACAACACACGACCATCATAACCAGGATGCAACTCTTGAACGGTTTGATTAATCTCCAACAAGTGCTGATGATTGAAGGTTTTGTAGACGGAGATGTTGTCGTTGCGCCAACTGTAGTGGGTAGTAGCACTAGGCTTCTGACCTGCACCGGTAGAGCCTGTGATACCATTGACATGAATATCACCGCTGATGATTCCAGCCTTTAATGCTGGCAATAGTGCCAACTGTATACAGGTAGCAAAACAACCTGGGTTAGCCAAATGCATAGCACCCTGAGTCTGCTCGCGATGTGTCTCGGGAAGACCATAGACGTAGTCGTGCTCACCTGCTATGCGAAAGTCCTGTGCAAGGTCAATGATGCGTACATGAGCAGGAATCTCGTGCTCCTGAAGGAAAGCACGACTCTTGCCATGACCAAAACAGAAGAATACTACGTCCACCTCGTCCCAAGGCATCTCGCTAGTGAAACACAATTCTGTATCACCCAACAAGCCTTCATGTATAGCGCTCACGGGATTGCCTGCATTGGATTCGCTATTAGCAAAAACAATCTCTGCCTGGGGATGATTGAGCAGAACACGGATGAGTTCACCACCGGTGTAGCCTGCTGCGCCTAAAATTCCAACTTTAACCATTATATATTATATGTAGGTGCAAAAGTCTAAATACTTTTGTCTGTCCCTATTTCTTTGTATTGAAATTATTTATATCAAACTTCTCTTCAGGAATCAATAACATAAGGATAAAATACACTATCAATCCACAAAAAGCAGTGAATAATGTCAGCAACACGTAGATGATACGAATAACCGTTGCATCCATATTACAATAGTTTGCAAAAGCAGCACATACACCTGCCAACATGCGTCCTGTACGAGGACGTTGAATCTTTTTAATCTCTGACATTTAATTATTTTAGATTTATTTTCCTATTTACTTATCCGCTTTAGTTCCCTTTTCTCTTTTCCTTAGGATGTTGCAGATAAAATGCAGGATTGTCGCATCGGATTAGTTTAACAAAGAGAATCTATTCCACACCAAGGACTCCTACTATGATTATATATTATTTGCTCTTAGGAGCCAACAACCACAACAAAAGATAAATCCAGAAACTGATGCTACCGCACAAAGCAAATACTACAAAAACAACGCGTACTAGCAATGTATCAATGCCGAAATATTCAGCTATACCGCCACATACACCAGCTATCTTCTTATCGTTTACTGACAAACAAAATTTCTTATCCATAATTAATCATTCATATTTTATTATTCGTATCTCACTTACCATTAAAACTTATCTCTCCTCTTCAGGATGTGCCAAATAGTAAGCTCGCAAAGCTGTAGAACTAACCTTGATGAAACCCTTAGCGTCGTCACTACTCCATGCCTTAGCAGTCTCACCATATTCACCAAGCTTGTTCTTCACTAGATCGTTGGGCGAATCCACACCCATTGTCTGGAAACTATAGGGACGTAGCTCTAGAGTTACCTCGCCGGTCACGTTGCGCTGGCTACTGGTAAGCATAGCCTCGATGTCTGGCATAACGGGCTCTAGGTACTGACTCTCGTGAAGGAACATACCATACCAGTTAGCAACCTGCTCCTTCCAGTACTGTTGCCACTTGCTCAAAGTGTACTTCTCCAAGAAACGGTGAGCACCGATAATCAACATTGGTGCAGCTGCCTCGAAACCTACACGACCCTTAATACCAATAATAGTATCGCCTACATGACAGTCACGACCAATTGCATAAGCTGCTCCAATCTCTTCTACTGCCTGGATAGCCTGAATCTTATCCTCGTAGCGAGTACCATTAACAGATACCAATTCACCCTTCTCAAAGCCAAGTTTCAACAACTCTGTACCTTCCTTGGTGGGGTGCTTAAGATAAGCGCTCTCGGGCAAACCCTGTGTGCTATCCAAAATCTCACCACCACAGATGCTGGTGCCCCAGATACCTACGTTGTAAGAGTACTTCAACTTAGTAAAGTCAGCAAAGTAACCATTCTTATTCAAATAGTCAACCTCTTCCTGACGAGTAAGGTTGCCATCACGAGTAAGGGTAATAATCTCCACACCAGGAGCCATTACCAAGAAGGTCATATCGAAACGAATCTGGTCGTTACCAGCACCTGTTGAACCATGAGCAATAGCACTAGCACCAATTTCACGTGCATAACGTGCAATAGCCATAGCTTGGAAGATACGCTCGCTAGATACGCTGATGGGATAACAGTTGTTACGCAACACATTACCATATACCATGTACTTCAAAGACTTCTCATAGTACTCCTGAGTCACATCAAGAGTAACATAAGCCTTTGCGCCCAACTTGTAGGCATTCTCTTCGTTGGCTTTCAACTGTTCTGCACTAAAACCACCGGTATTTGCACATGCTGCATATACCTCATAGCCTTTCTCCTTGGCCAAGTACATCACTGTGTAACTGGTATCTAGGCCACCACTAAAGGCCACTACAACTTTTTTCTTCTCCATTATATATATTATTTATTATTATTTCTTTTCTTTTAAGCAGGTAGTTTTTAGAGGATGTGTCTTCAGAAACCTTGAAAATCGCACTACTCAATTCCCCTCAACACTAGCGCCTTCATCACATCCTTGATTACCTCTAGACTGGTAGGTTCGCCATGATGCTTTTCGGGGTCCCAAAGCATGCCGGTGCACACACAGAACTTACGCTGCTTCATCTCTAGAATGTCGTGATTGATACAACCCTGACAGCCACGCCAGAATGCCTCATCGTCGGTCAACTGATTGAAGCTCACAGGCACATAGCCTAGGTCTGTATTCATTTTCATCACAGCATCGCCACTGGTCAGAGAGAATATCTTGGCATGAGGCCAACGTAAACGGGCCAATGTAAACGTATAGTCTTTGATGCGACGAGCTACACCTAAGCCCTGAAAGTCGGGATGCACTATCAAACCAGATGTGGTCACATAGTGTTTATTGCCCCATGTTTCAATATAACTGAATCCAGCAAAGCGCTCTCCGCATAGAGCCAATATAGCCTTACCCTCCTTTATCTTTGTGGTCAGATAGTCGTGAGTACGCTCAGCTATACCAGTGCCACGCTTACGAGCTGCCTCGCGTATAGTTTGCAATATCTCATCAACATACACCTCGTGACAAGGTTCCGCAACAACTATCTTTATATCTTTCTCCTCTACGGTTCTAGATTCTTCCTTAACTTCCATCTTTGTTACACTCTAAACAAGTTAACTTCACTTTTTTCTATTAGCATTCTGCTGACGCTTCTTCAATTGAGGCACTGCATCCATAAGAAACGCAGTAGCCTGCTCTCTATCCACATCCTCAGCTAGGATTATCATCACGGTATCATCACCTGCCACCGTACCCAAGAAGAAGATCGATTTCTGCTCATCTATCTCATAAGCCACAAGCGAAGCATGACCTGGGGGAGTGTGCAACACTGCAATATTGCCACTGAACTGCAACGACCACTTGGCAGCATTCAGTTCCTCGCGAGTTTTTGCTGGATCAAAATACACCACACCAGGCAAGGCATACACACTCTTGCCTGAACGAGTACGCACCTTGGAGATACGCAACTGCTTTAGGTCGCGGCTCAGCATCGTCTGCGTTGTAGCAAAACCTGCCTTAGCCAATTCTCTCGACAACTCGTCTTGATTCTCTATGGCACAATTACCTACAACAGTGCGTATATACTGCAATCTTGCCTTTTTATCCTGCTTATCCATATCAAAATGTCAGTCTATAATGCTTTTTTATGCAAATTTGCGTGCAAAGGTACAAAAATTAAACATTTAATGACACAAAAAGTAAGAGCAATACTACCTTACTATGCAAAAATCTTGCATATTGCCATTCTTTTGCAAAAATATGCTTCAAGAGTTCAGAAAGATTTAAGAATACAGAGTTTCTATTTTAAAGCCTTTTATAACCTTAATAACCCTAATAACCTAAAGATCTCAACCTAAAATCAACAAGAGAGAGCACCACCACGTGATGCTCTCTCTAAATTATAACTTTAAAAAATGTCAATCGTTATTCACTCATATACGTCATTATACCACCAGAGATGAGATGGAGGGAAATTTCACAGAGTTTGGTATTATACTGTGCAACAAGGATACGTTCTTCTGCATCGAGGAGCGATTGTTGAGCCTCGCGCATCTCAATACCAGAGAGGTCACCTAGCATGTAACGCTCGTGAGCGATGTAATGATTCTCTTGGGCAGTGATAAGGTTTTCACGCTCGAGAGAAAGTAGGCGAAGATTATTCTTATAGGCTTGCCATAAATCAGCAAGGTCAGCCTTCAAGGTTTGCTCTAATTGTAGGCGTGCTAGGTCAGCATTCTCAATGTTAAGTTGAGCATTTCTGCGCTCTCTTGTGCGATTGCCATCAAATAGTTTATAACCCACCTTTACACCAAAATCGGCTCCCCAGGTGCTACGATTCTGATTATCGCCAGCTCCATAGGCTGTATGCTGATAGTTATAACCAGCATTCAGTTTTATGTATGGGTAATCTCTGCTCATAGTGGCTTTGTAGTCAAGTTCTGCCAACTTGATATCGTGCTTGCTATTGAGCAATTGAGCATTCAAAAGCATGGTAGCTTCTAGCAATGTATCGTGACTAAGTGTTGCATCTACGTCGATGGTGGAGTCTTGCAAGGAAAGCGGAGTCTGCATATCCTTTACAGCCATCAAATCATAGAGGCGAATTCTGGATGTTGCCATCAACTCGTGCTGCTTTAAGCTTTGAGCGCTGTCTGCGTTAAAGTCGACCTGGGCTTGCTGAAGATCCAGACGTGAGGCACTACCAATGCTATATCTCTCAACAACGATGCGCAAGCGCTCTTTGGAAAGTTTTACAGCATTGCGTAGATTCTTCATACGAATCTTTTGCTGAATCAGGTTATAATACTCCGAAGTAACTGTAGCCACATAGTCTTCGATATCAATACGAGTGCGCACAGCACCTTGGCGCTTGAGTTCTTGCAACTTGCTATATGTTGCTTGAATCTTGAAGCCATCAAATACAGTCCACTCTGCATTCACACCTACTTGCAATCCATTGTCCAGGCTAGAACCAGTGCTCACGGTACTTCCATCCGAGCGACGCTGACTTTGACTACCTCCATAAGTGCCATTGTACCCAGCCGTAGCATTTACCACGGGCAAGTATCCAGCATTGGCAGCCGTAGCATTGTTTTGGCGGATGGTTTCCTCATTGCGAGTAATCTTGAGACTATAGTTGTTTTTCAATCCCATGGAGATAAACTCGCTCAAGGTCTGTGCCTGTGCCCAGCAACTGGTTATCAGTGCAAAGGCCAAAGTATAGAATCTTATGTGTTTCATTTCTGTTTCTTAGTTTGAAGTGAAGTTGCCACAAACGAGTAAATAGCTGGTACCACAAACATGGTGAGCATGGTAGAGATAAGCATACCACCCACTACTGCTGTACCCATGGCCACACGTCCTGCCGAGCCTTCGCCAGATGCAAACATCAAGGGCAACAAACCTAGGATGGTGGAAACGGAAGTCATCAAGATGGGACGCAAACGCTGAACGGACGCCTCCTGGATAGCCACCATCTTTTCCTCGCCCATGCGCTGACGCTGGTTGGCAAACTCCACGATAAGAATACCGTTCTTTGCCACCAAACCAATAAGCATGATGATACCAATCTGACTAAAGATATTCATTGTTTCACCACCTACGAGCATGAAAATCAACGCACCGGCAATAGCCAAAGGCACGGTAAGCATGATAACGAAGGGATCTTTGAAACTCTCGAACTGAGCAGCCAGAATCAAGTAGATGAGTACCAAGGCAAGACCAAAGGCAAAGAATAGACTAGAAGAGCTCTCGCGGAATTCCTTAGAATCGCCTGCAAGGGCTGTACGGAAGGTTTCATCCAATGTCTCTTTGGCAATCTTGTCCATCTCGTTAAGACCATCTCCAATGGTATAACCAGGTGCTAGACCAGCCGATACGGTAGCCGAACAGAAGCGGTTGTATCTATATAGCTTGGGAGGAGCAATGCTTTCCACCAGGTCTACCAAGTTTTCCATCTGTATCATCTGACCATCGCTAGAGCGCATGTAGATAGCCTTCAAGTTGGCAGGGTCATTACGTTGCTGACGGTTAATCTCACCAACAATCTCGTACTGTTTACCATTGAGATATAGATAACCCATACGCTGACCGCTCAATCCATACTGCAATGTCTGAGCAATGTCCTTGGTAGAGACACCCATCAGATTGGCCTTCTCTCTGTTTACACTTAGGCGCACCTCGGGCTTAGAGAACTTTAGGTCGACATCCGCCATTTGGAAGGCAGGATTGTCATACACCTTAGCCATGAATTCAGGCAATACCTTTTCCAACTTTTCTATGCTAGTAGCCTGAAGCACATATTGCACTGGCATAGAACCGCGGCGTCCGCCAAAGGTGCTCTGCTGCTGTACGAAGGCACGGGCATCGGTCTTAGTTCTTACAGCCTGACTGAGTTTGTCTGCCACTTCCATCTGCGAATAATCACGCTCGGCCAGGTTCTTCAGAGTAATCTGTATGTTACCACCACCGTCAGACACACGTGCAGTTATGAACTCGGCATCTGGCATCAACGAATCAGCCAAACGGTTGATATCCTCCGTATAGTCTCGCATGTATTCATAGGTAACACCCTCGGGACCCATGGTACGGATAGTAATGCTAGAACGGTCTTCCAACGGAGCCATTTCGGCAGGCACATTTATCCACATGGCTATACATGCAATCATACTCAC
Source organism: Bacteroidaceae bacterium (assembly GCA_045613565.1). Taxonomy (GTDB): domain Bacteria; phylum Bacteroidota; class Bacteroidia; order Bacteroidales; family Bacteroidaceae; genus Physcousia. Next base: position 8,484 of record JAZLBF010000057.1, on the reverse strand, counting down.
AACCATGATGGGAATAGCTATCCAACGACGACGAAGGAAGGCTGCCAGCATCTTGGCATATATATTGTTCATGCCAGTAAAGAAGGGTTCCGTCTTGCGGTAGAACCAGTTCTTCTCCTCTCTGTTGACCAACAATTTTGTTGCCAACATGGGAGTGATGGTAAGTGCCGCAAATGAAGAAATGACAACAGAACCAGCCACAACGAAACTAAATTCGCGGAAAAGGCGACCTGTCTGACCTTCCATGAACACGATGGGAAGGAATACTGCCAATAGTGTAACGGTAGTAGAGATAACGGCAAAGAAAATCTCCTTAGCACCCTCGATACCTGCATCGAAAGGTTTCATGCCACGCTCTATTCGTATGTATATGTTTTCCGTCATTACGATGGCATCATCCACCACCAGACCTACGGATAGCACTACGGCTAGCATAGAAAGCACGTTGATGGAGAAGTCCAAAAGGTACATAACAAAGAATGCACCAATCAATGACACTGGGATTACAAGACATGGAATCAAGGTCACACGCCAGTCTCTCAAGAAGAGGAAGATGATGATGATAACGAGGATGAACGCCTCGTACACGGTGGTCTCTACCTCAGAGATAGAGGCGCGGATGAACTTGGTATTGTCAAAGCCATAGTCGTAATGCACGTCCTCGGGCAGGTCCTTCTCCATAATCTTCATACGCTCGTGCACTGCATCGGCTATATCGATATGGTTGGCACCAGGCTGGGGCACTACCACCACGCCCACCATGGGAACGCCGTTCATCTTCATGTAGCTCTTGATATCACGAGCTGAAAGTTCTGCTCTACCGATATCGCTGAAGCGTATGATACGGCCTTCAGACTCCTTGACCACAAGATTGTTAAACTCCTCCGTAGATGACATCTGACCCATGGTGCGGATGCTCAATTCACGAGTGTTACCTTCGATAGAACCAGAGGGCAATTCGACGTTTTCTCTGTCCAGAGCGTTCTTCACGTCCATAGGAGTGATGCCATAACCAGACATCTTCACGGGGTCGAGCCAAAGGCGCATACAATACTTCTTCTCACCCCAAATCATTACGCTGGAAACGTCCTTGATGGTTTGCAATTGTTCCTTAACAGTGAGGTCAGCAATTTCGCTCAACTCCAACAAACTGCGCTTGTCACTCTGCAAGGCCACCATCAGGATGGGGGTAGCATCGGCATCGGCCTTAGACACGGTGGGAGGGTCGCAATCTCGAGGTAGGAAACGCTGAGCACGCGATACCTTGTCGCGAACGTCGTTGGCAGCAGTTTCCAAGTCCACGGAAAGTTCGAATTCCACCGTTATTCTACAAGAACCCTGTTGGCTCACACTCGTCAGCGAGCGGATGCCAGGAATACCATTGATATTCTGTTCGAGGGGTTCTGTGATTTGGTTTTCTATCACGTCTGCATTAGCTCCAGGATACGAGCACGAGACGGAGATAATGGGATTGTCCACCGAGGGGTATTCCCTCACGCCCAATGAGATATAGCCTACCGCACCAAAAATCAGGATGAGCAATGTCATCACGGTGGCAAGCACTGGGCGTCTAATGGAAAGTTCTGATATATTCATGTTATAAAAACCAAAAAGAAAAGTCTGAGGATTCAGAAAACTCCGATAATTCTATGCACTCTGACTCCTCTGTTTACTCCGACTTTCGCTAATCGCTAATCGTTAATCGAAATAGTCACCTGCTGACCAGCACGCAATTGCATGGTACCGCTAGTGATAACCGTATCTCCAACACACAAACCTCTCAATACCTGTACCAATGCATCAGTACGCAATCCTTTGGTAATCTCTACTGGTTCTGCCTTGCCACCCTTGCAGAGATATACCTTGTCGATACCCATCTCAGATACGATAGCTTCGCTGGGCACAGCCAGAGCGTTTTCGTACTCTCTCGTGGTAAGATTTACGCTTACGTATCTACCGGGTACTAGTTTGCCGTCTTTATTGTCGTAGAGAGCGCGCACGGTAAAGGTACGTGTATTTTCGTCTACTCGAGAGTCAGAAGCATATACCTTGGCCGAACGTGGAGTAAGGTCGCCCTCTACGGTAAATTCCAAGTGTGCTCCGTCGGGCAAAGTACCGGCATATCGTTCTGGCACACTGAATTCCACCTTCAGCGGACTACGCTTTGTGAGCATTGCCACAGCAGTCTGCGTGGTGGCAAAGGCACCCACACTGACCTGTCTCAAACCGATAATTCCAGAGAATGGTGCTCTCAATTCAGTCTGTGCTATTTCTGCCTTCACACCATCTATCTCTGCCTTCAGAGCAGAGAGGTTGGCCTCTGCCTCTTGGAAAGCCTCCTTACTTACGGCTTCTTTTTCCAACAAAGCCTTGGCTCTAAATACACGGTCCTGCATCAGTCTTAGTTGGGCTTCCTTTCTGCGGAGTTCTGCCTGAAGGGGAGCATCGTTTATCTTGGCCAGCAATTGCCCCTTTTCCACCATAGAGCCCTCCTTGAAGAAGATGTCAGTAATCTTGCCTGATGTTTCGAAAGAAAGGCTCACCTCTTCGTCTGGCACAAGCGAACCGCTCATGGCCAATCCGTCAGTGAGCGACTGCTCCTTGATTACTACGGCTCTTACGTTGAGAGCCTTGCTTTGTTTCTTGTTGGATTGCTGAGGCACATTGGCTTCCTCATTAGTCTTTGGGTCACTGTACTTTCTATACACGCCATAGGCACAACCGATGGCGATGATGCCTAGGATACTGTACTTGGTTAGTTTGTTCATAATGCGTTGTAAAACTCAGTGAATACCTTGATGCAATTCTCGTGGTCAGCAATGTGGGCAGTTTCGCGAACGGAGTGCATAGCCCAGATGGGATTGCCCATGTCCACGCCCTTTACAGGGAATGAAGAGGAGAGTATGTTGCCCAAAGTGCTACCGCCTGCTACGTCGCTATGGTTGACAAAGGTCTGGTATGGTGCGCCAGCCTTCTGGCAAGCCTGCATGAATACGGCAGCGCCTACGGCATCGCTCAAATACTTCTGGCTAGCATTGTACTTTATCACGGGACCACCGCCCATTACGGGATGGTTGGTGGGGTCATATTTCTCGTTGTAGTTGGGATGCCAAGCGTGAGCATTGTCGGCACTAATCATGAACGAGTGCTCGATGCACATGGCAAAGTTTTCAAAGTCGGAACTACTACTACCGCCTTGCTTAGCCACCAGTCTTTGCACTAGAGCGGCGAAGAATGGCGAACCTGCGCCCTGCTTTGTCTGGCTACCAGTTTCCTCGTTGTCAAAGATGGCAAGACACTTGGTCACCTCGGGAGTCTCATTGCATGCCAATAGGGCTTCCAAACCAGCGTGTGCCATAGAAAGGTCGTCAAGGCGACCACTCTGTACAAATTCGTTGTTCAAACCAACACGCTGTGCAGGAGTGGTGTCGTATAGATAGAGGTCAAAGTCGAGAATTTGTTCGGGCTCGATGCCTAGCTCGTCAGAGATAAGAGCCTTCAGTATGCCGTGCTTTGTTTGCTTCTCATTGAGGCACATGCTATTGGCGGTGAGCACTGGTAGCATATCCTTCTGTTTGGAGAGAGCGACACCTTCATTTACCTGACGGTTGAAGTGGATGGCAAGATTGGGTATGGTGGCAATGGGGCGATTGATGCGAAGTAGCATTACCTTGGGCGAAGTGATGCATCCGCACTCCGATGCTACGATGACACGACCTGCTAGCGATAGCGGACGGTCCATCCATGTGGACATTATTGCACCGCCATAGAGTTCGGTATTCAGTTTCACGAGGCCACCCTCGCATCTGATTCCTGCATTGGGCTTAACGCGGAAGCAAGGGCTGTCCGAGTGAGCAGAAACAATGTGCATACCGCCCTCTGCCAAAGTCTTGTTGCCCATGTGGAAGGCAAAGATAGCTGAACCGTTCTTAGTAACAAAAAGCTTGTCCCCAGCCTTTATCTCGGGACAAGTATTGCCAGCCTCCCACTCCTTATATCCAGCCTCAAGGAGGCATTGTTTGATGGTCTCTATCGCCCAGAAGTTTACGGGCGAAGCATTCATGAATTCTTCTAGTCTCATAAAATATGTGTTAGTTTTGTTTGTTTACGGATTAGTTTTCGACCGCTAATTTACAAAAAAGTTTATCAGGGCCGTCAATTTTCTTTGAAATATTAGAGGAATGCACCAAAAAGATGCAAAAACAACGAGTCTGCGAGACAAAATGTACTCCACTCGGATTGTATCCAGCGTACACTTATTGCCTTGCAGACTCGTTGTGTCTTTTTTTCGTCTAGGTCTATTGTCCTTGAGGCTCCTCGTCCTCGATGGGTTCGAGATAAGCCTTGGGGATGTATGTGGTGGCAAAGTTGAGCACACCTTCGATGCTCACTACCACACGCTGCTGCGAATGGATGCGCGCCACTCGACCTGTCACGCCCTTAAACTCGCCCTGGGTGATGCGCACCAATCCGCCGGGGCGGTAGTGTATCTCCTGCGGTGTCACGCTATAGGAATGGGGCACGGCGGCCAGTATCACTCGGATGAAGTTTTGCATCTGTCTGAAGGGCACGGTCATTATCTCGTCGCGCCCAAACTCGTTCTTCCTCGTGTGGTCGAAGGAGAAGTCGACATACGGGATGCGATACTCGCCCGTCTCTGCGCGATGTGTGAATTTAAGCACATCGGTATACTTGCCATAGACGAAGAGCAGCGATGGTGTGCAAGGCTTCTTCGTCCAGTGCTTCTCACCTTCTATCACGTAGCTTTTGTACTCCATGGGCAGGAAGGTGAGCATGTCATACTTGGAAATTATTTCCTCTGCTTTCTGTGCTCGGGCATAAGTTACTCTCAACACAAACCACTTATACTCCGGCAGTTCGCACGCCTCTGGGCGCACAATATCCTCAAGGGAAGCATACCCCTTCGGACTCAACGGATCATTAAACAATGACTCCATGTCTAGTACTAAGGTATTAAGTTTAAAAAAAATCTTTCCGACCGCAAAGAAACAAATAATTTCTCACAAAACCTAATCTTTTGGCTTATTTTTAAACTCCTCCGTCAGACTAATGGGAGATAGAAACTAGTTATAACAAAAACATCAACGTCAGTCTATGAACTCTAAATTCTAGATTGGCGTTGATGTGTATTGGGGGTAATTATCTAGTTCCTGTATCGGAGTTTGCGCCGTCAGAAATAGCAACATTTATTGAAGGAGCATCATTGTTGCTTGACGATATACTTATTCTATATGCGGTACTTGGCTTTATATTTACAGTAAAAGCGAGGTTCTCATTTTGTTCATAGGCAGACCCTTCAATGAACTCCTCTTTTAACTTGGCTTTTATTGTACACTTGACGCTTTCGCCGCCATCCTTGACTTTAACATACCATGGCTCAGCGTCATCTTCTGACCATGCGATGGATTTGCCTTCCAAAGCCTCTAATCCTTCAATAGATATGGTGTAGTCATAAAAGTAGTTTTTAAATGAGTCTGCAAATTCAACTGTCAGTTGGGTGCTAGTGGGCTTACATGTTACTTTCGTGTATGTTTCGTTCCATGCAGATACTACGCATGTCGTTTCTCCATAAAGCATAATTTCGTCACGCGAAGCAGCATGTTCTTTACCACAATAGGCCTTTACGGTGTATTCTCCAGGAGGCAGTAACAAGGATTTATATAGTATTGACCCAGGAATAGTTTCCACTAAAGTTGTATCCTTGAAGATATCTATGGTGTAATTATTCTTGTTCTCATAAATTGATGGCTCGATTGCTCTTGTTACCTTGTCGTATCTTAGTTGAGGTTCGATATTTATATATAAGAAGCCAATCTCTTCTATTGATGGATCTTCCTCATCCTGCACTTCATCCTTAATATATGTCACTATGCTATCGATGCTTTCGTAGCTATACTTGGTTTGTGTACCATCCTTGTGATAAATGATGATACCCTGTGCCATTGTGGGCAGTTGATACAATGCTATTGCTAGGATTGCAAATATTTTAAAAATCAAATGCTTCTTCATTCTCTTGAAAATTTATAGGTTATATTCTTCATTTTAACTACATAAATACCGCTGGTGTACTGAGACAGAGGAATGGTTAGACGACCGCTATTGTCTATGCTGTACTGCTTGTGCAGTCGGCCGGAAATATCATAAATCTGTACTCTCTCGCCAGCCGAACAGTTTGTAAAAACGAGACTACCTCCCTCATTACTCATCTGCACTTGCTCGGCAAACAGGTTATCAATGGCTGTATCATCATTTTCTTCTCCCTCGGTAGTAATAGTAAATTTTCTCACATCCGTGTGCTGGTATCTTGTTTCACTGTCAGAAGTCGCAACTATTACATCTCCATCACTATAGGTAATGCAAGGCTTACTTTCGAAGGGGAAGTATACCTGTTCTCCTTCATGCAACCACAGTACGAGATAATAGGTGGAATCTGTAGTAGAAGGAATGCCTTCTATTCGACCAAATCTACTCCAAGGTTCAGTCATACTATATTCTTTGATTGACTTTTGTGGAACATAAAGACTCACCTCGTCCAGATAACAACCCTCGAAAGCGCTCTCGGCTGCTGAGGGTACATCCTCGGCATAACAGTAAACACTGAGGAGATTGGTACAATCCTCAAAAGCATTTGCTATTAGAAGAGTTAAGGTTTGGGGCAACTTTACCGAGGTTAGTCTGGTACAGCCCTTAAAGGAACCTTGTTCTATAGTATGAACGCCACTAGGAATCTCAACTGATGTTAAAGCGGAACATTCGCTAAAGGCATAATCACCAATACTGGTTAGTCCTCGGCCAAATGATACATTAGCAAGATTCCAACATCCGCTAAAGGTTCCAAACTCAATACTTGTGACACCATCTGGAATTGCTATAGATGACAAACTTGAACAGGCCCTAAAAGCTCCCTCGCCAATACTAAGCAGACTACTGGGTAAGACTACTGAGCTGAGCTTAGTACACGAACGAAAAGCATGCTCTCCAATACTTTTCAACCCGTTTGGGAGAACGACCGATGTCAGTTCTGAACACTTGTAGAACGTTTCATCCTCAATACCTGTAACCTCATAGTTAGTTCCATCATATTCTACAGATGTGGGAATATTAACAGCACCAGAATAATAGGTTTCGCTTTTGGCTATAACTACAGCTTGGCGCGAACTCTCCAGTATTCGATAATTGATTCCATCTATCTCTATATCTATGGCTAATAGAGATGAAACACGGACAAATAGGGCCATTAAAAGCCATATCCTTGCCCTAGCGTAGATTAATTTACCTAACATTTTGTCTTTTACATTATTTATTAATAAAAAATAACTATTGCGAGCACAAATATACAAAAAAAATGTACTGGAAAAATATTTTTTTCTCTATCTTTGCCACTGTTCGAGATAATTAACCACCATTATTAACCTGCTGCTACAAGGAAGGAGAGGAAAAAGGCGGCACATGAGAGTTCTTTGATCTTTGACTTTGCTTTCGACCGGTGGGCGACTCCATCGAAGGCCTCCGAAATGACTTTCGACCGGTGGGCGACTCCATCGAAGGCCTCTGAAATGACTTTCGACCGGTGGGCGACTCCATCGAAGGCCTCCAAAATGACTTTCGACCGGTGGGTGACTCCATCGAAGGCCTCCGAAATGATTTTCGACCGGTGGGTGACTCCATCGAAGGCCTCCAAAATGACTTTCGACCGGTGGGCGGAGCGCAAAGATATTATTCAACTTTAAAAAAACAGAAATTATGGCTATACAGATTAATCCTTATGGCTTGACAGGTTTGCCTCTTGGCATTTATACTAGTCATCTAACTCAAACCTATTCGTTGATTCAGGCAACTGGTGCCGAGGCATTGCACATTACAGACAAGGCAGCAGAGTTTGGTGCTTCATTGGACTCACTCAATAGTATAGTGAAGCGTGCTACTGCTTATGTAAGTACACAGAAACTTTCTGATGCCGACAGGGTACGCGACAATGCGCTGGGCGTGCTGATGCAGATAATCAATGCTCACAGGACCAGCGTGATAGCTAACAAAAAGGCTGCTGCCCTTGCTCTGGATGCTATTGTGGCGCCTTACAAGGGTATTCGTGATCACGAAAAGGGTGCAGAAACTCGCGAAGTGGCAGGACTCATTAGTGTGCTCAACACAGAGGAGGCAACGGCTTATTTGACTACTCTGAACCTCACCGAGGAATTGGAGGCATTGGTGCTGAAGAACGCTCAGTTTGAGGTGCTCATGAGTGGTAAGTTGGTAGAAGAGGTGGAGCGCACCCCACAGACCGACATCGAGACCACCGAGCTGCGCAAGCAACTGGATGCACAGTATGCCGAAATCGTGCAGACGGTCAATGCCTATGCCATCGTGCAGCCCACTGACGAAATCAACGGCTTCATCGCTCAGATGAATGCCCTCATCACTCTGACCAAACGCTCTGCAGCCTCCGTAGGCAAGGGTGGTAAG
>JAZLBF010000056.1:0-10807 GCA_045613565.1 Bacteroidaceae bacterium | reverse complement strand
GATGGCATCATTATCGCTATCTTTATGGTATCATTCAAATAGATTTGATTTTACCATCACTTATAGCTTCACATCAATCTGCTTCGAGTGTTTATTTTAATTCCTAGAATTTAAATGGTTAGAGATTAGCGCCAGCATAAGGCTAGAGACTAAAGACAAGAGTCAAAGGACAACTTCTTCAAACGGAAAACGGAGAACGGAAAACGGAAAACGGACTTGCTTTAGCTTGATGAGCGTATGCGAATAAATCTGCGAGTAAGCGAGAGCAGAATCAAGTTCGCTTGAATTATGCCAAGCGTGAGCAGATTCAAGACGACAAAGTCGGCTTAAAACGGAAAGTTATTTTTAACAACGCGAGGGTACGCGATTGAACACGAATTACCTGACTATTGCACATTTCACACGAAGCATATCAAATTCTACGCTTGATATGCTTCGTGTGGAAAATGTGCTGATTAATGATTGGTTTATTTGTTTACAATTTTGAGGATTTTACGGTTGGCTTTGTCGATAATGTCCGATTTTATCGAGGATAGATAGATTTGTGTTGTCTTTTCGGAGTCGTGTCCCATGCCCTTGCTGATGACGTTGATAGGGATGCCTTCGTCTCGGGCGATACTTGCCCATGAATGGCGTGCACAGTACATAGTGAGAGGTTGGTTGAGATGGAGCATTTCGCCTATCTTCTTTAATTGTCGGTTGACGAGTGAACTGGCATTGAGGTATTGTCTGCGGTAGTTTCCTTTTTCGGGGTTGATGATAGAAAATAGGAAGGTTGATGACTTGTCTGCTTTGTACTTTTGGAGTATGTGTTGCATGCATTCTTCCCAGTGTATCTCTAGTTGTTGGTTGGTCTTTTGGCGACGATAGGTAAGGATGCCGTATTTGAGGTTCTTCTTTTCGAGATATGCGATATCTATGAAGGGCATACCGCGGGTGTAGAGGCTGAACAGGAACAGGTCTCGTGCAAAGCATTTGGAATTAGAGTGAGATAAATCCATTTCCTTGAGACGTCGTATTGTATCTAAGGAGAGTGCTCTCTTGCTAGTGGGTGCAATGGAGGTAAGGACGCGCCTGAATGGGTGTTTGTCTTCTAACAGTCCATCTTCAATGGCTCGTCTATATACGGCCTTTAGATGCTTCATATAGAATGATATAGAATTGTGAGACAGGTGGCTCTTTTTTAGGGAATGTTCGTAGCTTATCATTAGTTCGGAATCTATGTCAGATAGTGATATATCTATATCGTTTCTGAAACGACGAAAGCTATTGTAGGTGGTGATGTATGTTTCGGCAGTTCTTGTTTTCATATGTTTATGGTAGAGTGAGATGGTACGCTCTATATAATTGAAAAACGAAAGCGATGCCTTTAGTCGATAAAATTCGGATATGATGGAATCTACGCAAATGTGGATATTTGAGGAGAGTAGATTTTTGTATGCTTGAGTAAATCGCTGTTTATCGTGAGATAGTTCTTTGCTGATAATTTCAAGGTATTCTGAGCGTGGTGATGTAGGTGAGATGATTATGCTACCAGTCTTGGCGTCCCATTCATCGGATGTAATCTTAAAAGAAGTTGGAACTTGTCTGACGACTCTTTTGTGAATCACTTGGTAGTAGATACTTCCTGTCTTTGTTGCTTTAGTCCTTCTGAACTTAATTTTTGTCGTTGCCATATCTATACATTGTATTATATATAGAAAAAACGCTAAATGATAAATTTTAGCGTTTAATGACGAACTTTATCTAGAGTACAGATAAGGGACTAGAGACAACTTCTTCAAACGGAAAACGGAGAACGGAAAACGGAAATCAGCGAGTAAGCGAGAGCAGAATCAAGCTCGCTTGAATTATGCCAAGCGTGAGTAGATTCAAGACGACAAAGTCGGTTTAAAACTGAAAACGTATTTTTACAACGCGAGGACACGCGAATTTATACTTGTTTATTTCCCAGGTCTTCTGGTTGGGACTGCGTCGCAGCTACGCACAACACAGAACGGAACTTAAACACGTTCTTTTGAAAACGGAAATGGAGAAAATGGAAAGTGAAAATGGACTTGCGATGCTTGATGAGCGTATGCGAATAATAAAGGTGAAAACGTAAAGAGCCAGTCCCTAGTTCCTAGAAACATCGTGTTTGATCGCGTGTATTAGCGTTGTATAATAAAACATCTCTAGACTCTTGTCTTATCGCTCCACGCTTACCTCTAACCATTCATGTGCTAGAATTTGTAGTAAAGGAAGGGTTGTACTTCACTGTTGCTGAATTCGATGGCTAGTTGGAGGATGATTAGGAAGAGGAGGGTTTTGACTAGCCAGGGGAGGCGGATGAAGAGCTCTTGGAGGGAGTAGAACCAGCGTTCGCGGATGCTATGAACCAGTATGGCAACAAATAATATGGTGAGCCACATGGGACGCTGAGCGCAGAAGGCTGGTATACATTCTATGTCGAACTCTGTAAAGATTCTTCTGATGAAAAGGAAGGCAGTGGAGGTATCTGCTGAGCGGAAGAATACCCAGGTGAGGAGGATGAAACATTGGCATAGGAACCAACTGGGGAATGTGACAAACCAGCGGTTGGAGGGGAGACGATGGAGAAATAGTCGGTCGCACCACTTGTGCAAAACAAGTGCTGCGCCATGAAGCGTTCCCCACAAGACGAACATCATAGTGCTACCATGCCATAGGCCTGCTACTACCATGGTGAGAAAATTGTTGAAATATGTGCGCCATCGTCCGCAACGGCTTCCTCCTAATGGAATGTAGAGATAGTCGCGAAACCATGTTGACAAGGAGATGTGCCATCTGTGCCAAAACTCGGAGATATTGATAGATTGGTATGGCAAGTTGAAATTCTCTCTCAATCGGAAACCCATCATGGCCGCTAGGCCGATGCTCATATCGCTATAGCCGGAAAAATCGCAGTATATTTGTATACTAAAGCCCACTAATGCCATGAGTAGTTCGAAGCCGTTGTAGAGCATGGGTTCGTCGAAGGCCCAATTGTTGAATTGTGCGATATAATCGGCTACTACACACTTCTTCAAGATACCCATCATCACGAGCCACAGGCCTGTGTAAAGAAGTCGTGAGTCAACTTGTTTGTTGTCACGCATTTGTTGAAGCATGGCACCAGCTCTGGTGATAGGTCCTGCTAAAAGCAGAGGGAAGAAGCTGAGGTAGAATAAATACTCAAGGAAGTCCATCTTCAGGCGCAAATGGCGACGATAGACATCTACAGTATGGCTGATGGCTTGGAAAGTGTAGAAGGATATACCCACTGGTAGTACGATGTCTAACATGGGAAGGTTCTCTCGGAAGAGAGTGTTGATGACATCGATGCCAAAATTGGTGTATTTGAAGTAGAGGAGTGGTAATAAGTCGATTATGATGATAAACCAGAGCCATCTCAAGCGGAGTGAGCCCTTGCATTCGTTCATGTGACGAGTCATTGACCAACTGAGCAGAGCTGTGAGTGGAAGTAGCATGGCTACCTCGGGATTAATTCTGCTAAAGAATGCCAAAGAGAAGAGTGTAACGTACAACATCATCAACGTCCTGCTGGTTCTCTGCAATAGTGCGTAAACCATCAAGAATATGATAAATACGGCGTAGAATGATATTGTATTGAAGAACATATTGAAGAATGATGTTGCTTGTTAGGAGAGTGTGTATAATATTATAATGTATGTAGATGCTCTAAGGTTTCTGTTTAGGGAAGATGAATTTCTTGTGCCATTTGCGAGGATACTTTTGTTGGGGAGGATTCATCCTGATGGGATGGGCTGTTTGTGGCGATGAGAGCCATACTGCTATGCTATCCATCCATCTCGAGGCAGAGCCAAAGGTGGGGTGCATATTGTCGGAGCCACGATTGAATGTGAGTCGTGTGCTATCAAAGTATCGCTTTTCGCCAACTGTTTCACGAATCACTCCAGTAATGGTGGGATTCTTCACCCAGCTGGGTGGTGCTATCCACACCGTGGGTCTTCCACTGAGCGCATCCTGAATCTTGCGAATGTGTTGACTACGATTTTCAAGGTCCTTGACTCGTAATTCATTGCCACCAAGGGAAACTACCACATAGTCGGCTTGTGACCATGCGAGGAAACTTTGCAAGGTGTCCAAATTGGAAGCCCAACCCATGGTGGAGGAGCCATACCAACAGACAGAGTATAGTTGATGACCATTCTCATCTGCATAATCCGCAAAGCGCATGGCTAGACCCTCTATCATGGAGTCTCCAAAGAAGAGAATTCGTTTCCCGCAGGTGTCTAGCTCTACCGTTTGTTGGGAAATGGAATCCTGAGAGGAAATCAGAGTGTCGAGAGTTTGGAAATCGTCTCCCGAAGCGGGAGAGGACTTCTGAACGTCCGAAAGTGCTTTCCCGTCCTGAAGAATCTCATCTCTCATCTGCTCCCAAATGCGTACTTTGCCAATCTTCCATCCATTGAAGGCAATGTAGTGTCCGCTAATGGAATATATTGATACCAGCAAAAGAGGTATCAACAGAATCAGTATCAGACGGACGTATTCCTTCATAGATTTATCTTGATTAAAATAGCAGATAAAGCGACACAAATATAATATTTATCTGCGAAAAATGGAACTTTTCTCCACATTATCTATATGGTTACGTGATATTTAGTGTTGAGGGGTGCGAAGTCTTTTGATAAATTACTATATTTGTATGTGCGCAAAGGAGGAAATGTGCCTTGTTGCGAGGAATGAATCAATAATAATAAAATCTAAATATCATGTTAAAGACCTTTTGTAAAATCACTTTGATTGTGTTTACCCTAATCACATCTAGTGTGCAGGCTTATGCCGACAAGTATGTAGTTTACCCAATTCCAAGGAGTATAACCATGAAGAGTGGTTCTCTTGCCTTGACAAAGAAGGTGAATGTGATTGCCGAGAAATCCATTGACCAAACCACTAGGAATCGCCTGGAATCTGTCCTAGAGGTTCATGGCATAGAGTGCCTTTTTGATGGTCAAGAAGTTGATTGCGTCACCATACGCTTGGGTATAGTAGGAAGCGGAGAAGAAGTGGAAACACATGCTTATGAAAATGAAGGAATAACGAAGAACAAGATTATGGTCAGCAAGAAGTTTGACCGTCACGCTATCAGTGTGTCCGAGCATGGTATTACCATCTTGGGAGAGCACACTAATGCAGTGTTCTTTGGCCTTGCGACATTGGAGCAAATACTTGAACAAAAGCAAGATGGCGCACTAGAATATACACTCATATATGACCGTGCCGACCAGCAAAATCGTGGCTTGGTGGAAGGCTATTATGGCTATCCATATAGTGTAGAGGTGAAGAAAGACTTGATGCGCTATATGATGCGCTACAAGATGAATACTTACATGTATGGTGCTAAGAGCGATCCATATCACTCTCAGATGTGGAAAGATGCATATCCCACCAGCATTTCTGCTCAGCAGGAGAAAAATGGTTGGCTCACACAAAAGATGGTGCAAGACATTGCTAAGGTAAGCGAAGAAACCAAAGTCAACTTTATTTGGGCAATTCACCCAGGTAATGAATTCTTGGGAAGCAATACGGTTATCTCTGACATAATGAGCAAGTTTGAGAAGATGCACGCATTGGGTGTTAGACATTTTGGTGTCTTTGTGGATGACGTGAGCATCCCCTCATCTGATTCGGACATGAAGAAAAATGCCGACCGACTAACATCTCTGCAGAAGGCTATTGAAGATAAGTGGAATACTGATGAGGCTGCACCAGAGGATACTGTGCGTCCCTTGCATTTTGTTCCCCAAATCTATTGTAATAGCTTTGCTAGCAGCGTTGACCAGCGCCAGAGATTCATGACGGCTTTGAGCAAGGTGCCATCGTATATTACCGTTTATTCGACTGGTCAAGGTGTGTGGTCAGTACCCAATAATGACCATACGGCAACCATTGTTAGCGAATTTGGTCGTCCCATGGCATGGTGGTGGAATTATCCTTGTAATGACAATGCCGACGGACAATTGTATCCAATGGATATGTATAGCAACTTTGTAGATATGCCTGCCGTGGGGGATGGCGAGCGCTTACCCTCTACATTGAACAATTGTCAAGGTATCATTGCTAACCCAATGCAACAGGGTGAATTGGCAAAGACATCCCTTTTCTCCATTGCTGACTATGCGTGGAATAATTCTGGCTTCAATAATAACAATAGTTGGGAAGCTAGTTTTAAGAGTCTTATCGCTAACGAAGAGATAAGAGAGGCATATCACGATATTACATATTATCTTCGTTGGAATGAGCCAGAGAGCATGAAAACTCTCATCAACAATTATAAGTCTTCTTTGGAAAAGGGTACTCCTAATGCAACAAAGTTGATGGAGGCTATTCTTAAGATTAAGGCTGATTGTGAGAAAGTTATCCAATTGAGAGATTCAGAAATACAGAGTGACCGTCTATTGTACACGGACATAGCTCCCTGGCTACACACCCTGCACACATATAGTTTGGTGGTAGAAAAAATGATTACCATACTAGGTAATACTTCTGAGCAGGAGGAAGCTAATTGGCTCTTGGTGAAGGAGGTTAGCGATAGCTTGTCAGCATTAGAAAAGAGCACCCTTTACACGGCTTATGCCTTAGAAGGTATGGGAAATGGTATCAGCGTGAGTGAGCGCCAGGCACTGCTTTCTAGAAAATATCTCTATCCATTTATTTCTTATCTGAAGGAAAAGGCTATTGATACTTTCTTCTATGATCCATCTGCCATCAGTGCACCCGTTGCTATCAGCAACTCGCCTCTACTCAATGCAAGTGTGCTCAGTGAGGGTGCTAACGTAGCACTAAATCTGAAATCAAGTAATTTGGATGTCAACTCTTACGTAGGTGTGGCGTTACAAGAACCTATTCTTCTTGATGGCATTACCATCGACGAAAGCCTATTGCCTTATGCACGATATAGCAGTAATGGTAAGGATTGGGTAAGTGTGGAGTCTGCAGAATCTGTTATTGGAAAGTATGTTGCCTATTTCATCTTTATCAACGAGACAGGTCAGGGTATCAAGGAGTTTAGCCTTTCGCCAGAAACCTTCTCTCTATCTCTCGCATGCAAGGCAAAGATTGAGAGTGTTACCATTCCTAGCGGAGCAATATATCAGGAACACGAAGCATCACTGATGATGGATGGACGTTATGATACCTACACGTGTCTAAATCGCAATCAAGCTAGTGGCGATAAGTATCTTGTTGACCTTGGTGATAAGGTTGCTATCCATGATGTACGTCTATGTGTGGGTACCGTCAATGGCGACTATCCCACCGTTGCTCGTATGGAGTATTCTGTGAGTGGTTTGACATGGAAACCGCTTAAAATCATGGGTACCAACTCAACAAGTTGGAGTATCGATACTGAGCAAAATGTTAGATACAATGACGAGGTGGTGTATTGTGATTTTGATGGCACAGGTGTCAAGGCACGCTATGTCCGCTTGGTATTAGCTCAACCTAACACCAACAAGTGGATGCGACTTTATGAGATTGAGGTCAATCGTTTGCATGGAGAAAATAGTACACAAGCACAATGTAAGGACGGTAATGATAAGGCAATAAGAGAGCTTACTGATAAGGACCCCAAGACGGGTGTCGCAAAGGGTGTTATGGGACCTCTGACATATTCTTTCAACAGTCAGCATGATGTTAAAGGCATTCATATTTATGCTATTCCTTCAGATGTTCAAGCAAGTATTAGTGTTACTACCTCAGGTTCGGAAAAGGAAGTTGTAGGCACACTTACGAATGCATATCAGTATGTCAATCTCGGAGCATTCCCCAAGGCAAGTACTTTGCATATAGAGTGGGGTGGTGATGAGGCTCCTGCTATCTATGAGATGATTCCTGAGTATGATACCAATACCTCGTCCCTCCCCAATGAAGTAAGTGAGCTAGCAGAGGCCTTTGCTCTGCTAAAGTCAAAGGCTTTGCATGCTCTTGATTCGTGTGGAAAGGGTGACAAATTAATCACTAAGAGTAGTCAATTTAGTTCGCCATACACGGAAACAAAGGAAGGTTCGCTCAATAATCTTCTAGATGGAAATCAAGCTACTTTCTGGCATTCGGCATGGAGTCAGGGTAATGTGGCTGATGGTGTGCATTATCTGGAGATAAAGCTACCTGATGGCACTATGGGAGATGTGGTGATGCATTATGGTCGTAGAAGCGATACAGATGGCCATCATCTTATCAAGGCAAAGATTCTGGGTGTGGTAAGTGGTAGTGGTACTTCTGCAAAGACAGAAGAAGTGTGCGAGTTGGATATGCCTTTCGCTAGTCAAAAGGAAACTATCATCAGAAATTTCAATCTCCCCAAGGAGTATCAATCCATAAGGCTATTGGAACTAGAAACTAGTGGTTCTATGAATGGTGGAAGTGCAGGATTCTTCCATATTGGTGAATTCCAACTTTATGGTATGCAAAAATACTACATTATCAAAAATGCTCAGGCAGAAGCAGATGCACTCTTGGAGGCAACTATGCCATTGCCTTCTGAAGCAACAAAAGAAGAATATGAAGCGCTGAAGAAGGCCTACGAAGCATTCATGTACAAAGTGTTTGGGATTATACCATCAGGAATCACAGATGTCAATACTGATTTGAGCAATAGCGCAAACTCTCATATCTACGATGTGAGTGGTCGTCGCGTGCTTCAACCTAATCAGAGTGGTGTGTATATCATAAACAATAAGAAAGTAATTGTAAGATAATTTATCCAATAGAAGGTTTGCTTCTCTTATAAAGTAATAAATATGATATATTGATGCTTCTACAATATTAATATTGTGAGCTTTGTATCGTATTACGAAAAAAGCAATAATTTATTTGGTAAATATCCTAGTTATTTGTACCTTTGCATCATATTATTACGTAATGTTGACATGAAGTTATTACTGCTTAGCAGCCCCAACTTTTTCGTTGAAGAAGATAAAATTTTAGCAACACTGTTTGAAGAAGGATTGGATATCTTGCACTTACGCAAGCCTGATTCTGAGCCGGTGTATTGTGAGCGCTTGCTTACTCTTCTGCCTGATAAGTATCATCAACGAGTTGTTACTAATGATCATTTTTATCTCAAGGATGAGTTTGATTTGATGGGTATTCACTTAACAGAAAGAAACTCTACACCTCCTCCTGGATACAAAGGTCTTATTACACGCACATGCTACAATCTAGAGGACTTGGCAGAGCTAAAAAAGAAAAGTCATTACGTTATCTTGCGAGGCGTGTTTGATAGCTTCGCTGATAACAATGCTTTATCGCCATATACCCATGAACAGCTGCGAGAAGCTAGTCGTAAGGGACTTATTGATAAGCATGTGATGGCTCAAACTGGTGTTCAATTGGAAAATATTCAAGAAGTTCGTGAACTTGGATTTGGTGGAGCTGTGGTATGTAGCGATATTTGGAATAGATTTAATATTCATAGTGGAATGGACTTCAAGGATGTGATAAAGCATTTCCATAAGCTAAGAAAGGCCACCGAATAATCTAGAGTCGCCGTTTTCTATTGGATACACGTTTTAAAAGATATAGAGTTAAAATACAATAAAAATTTCCACACATATTTATTCGCAAGACAATGATTGAGAACAAGTCATTCAAGGTATTCTCAGGCACAGCAACACGCTACTTGGCCGAGAAGATTTGCGCCAGCCTTGGTTGTGAGCTGGGCAATATGACAGTAACCCGTTTTGCTGACGGTGAGTTTGAAGTATGCTTTGAGGAAAGCATTCGTGGTAAGGATGTGTACTTGATTCAGAGTACTTTCCCCAACGCTGACAACTTGATGGAAATGCTCCTTATGATTGATGCGGCAAAGAGAGCTTCAGCTCGTACCGTAAATGCTGTTGTACCTTATTTCGGTTGGGCACGTCAGGATCGTAAGAGCAAGCCTCGTGTAAGTATCGCAGCTAAGTTGGTGGCAGATATGTTTACTGTTGCTGGTATCGATCGCATGATTACAATGGATTTGCATGCAGATCAGGAGCAGGGTTTCTTCAATGTACCTGTTGATCATTTGTATGCAAGCAGCGTATTATTGCCTTACATACAGTCATTGAATTTGAAGAATCTTGTTATTGCTAGCCCTGACGTTGGTGGTAGCAAGCGTGCATCGTCTTACGCAAAGTTCTTTAATTGTCCCATGGTAATGTGCAATAAGACACGCAAGAAGGCAAATGAAGTTGCACACATGGAAGTTATCGGTGATGTAGAGGGTGCTGACGTAGTGCTTATTGATGATATGGTAGATACAGCTGGAACTATCACCAAGGCTGCTGACCTATTAAAGGAGAAGGGTGCTAATAGCGTACGTGCACTTGCTAGCCATTGTATTATGAGTGGTCCTGCTAATGAGCGTGTTGGTGCGTCTGCTTTGGAGGAGATGATCTTTACTGATTCTATTCCTTATTCAGGTGCTTGCGATAAGGTTAAGCAGATTTCTATCGCAGAATTGATAGCTAATACTATTCGTAGCGTACAGGACAACGAAAGCATCAGCAATCAGTATCTTATCTAAGCATTTTAAGACAATTAAATAATTGATTCTATATTGAGGGGTGTGTTAAGAGCATACCCCTCAAAAAATATGCTATGTATATAACAAAAAAAAGAGAAACCATTTCTGATTTCTCTTTTCTGAGCCTCTTGTCGGAATTGAACGATTATTTTATATTCAAGAGGTTATATGAATATGTGTACATTGTTTTATATATCGTGTACACAAGCAGAATTCGCACCTTCGATACGTATCAGTATTACAAGGCGAATA
>JAZLBF010000055.1:0-10420 GCA_045613565.1 Bacteroidaceae bacterium | reverse complement strand
AGAGGCTGGACTGACACCGGTGCTGGTGGAACCCAAACTGAAGGACTACAACATACATGCTTCGGAATGTGCCAAAGCCATAACCGAAAGGACAAGGGCCATAATGGCAGTTCACCTTTATGGACGCGTGTGTAGCGATATCGAGAACCTGCAGCTTATGACCAAGGAAAAGTCTCTGCTATTGATAGAGGATGCCGCTCAGGCTCATGGGGCCATGTGGAAGGGCAGGAGAGCAGGACATCTGGGCAATGCTGCCGGATTCAGCTTCTATCCAGGCAAGAACCTCGGTGCATTGGGCGATGCTGGGTGTGTGGTAACGGATGATGAAGAACTGGCCAGTGTGGTGCGCTCTATGGCTAATTACGGGAGCAGCGTGAAGTATGTGAATGAATACGAGGGTATAAATAGCAGGACAGATGAGGTGCAGGCAGCTGCCTTGAGGGTGAAACTGCCACGGTTGGACCAGGACAATGCTCACCGCAGGGAAATGGCACGTCTGTACATAGATGGCATCAAGAATCCGATGATATCCTTGCCTGCATGGCCTCGGGAAGATGAGGAATGTGTGTGGCATGTATTCCCTATCCGTTGCTCTGAGCGCGATTCCCTACAGAAATATCTGAAAGAAAACGGTGTGCAGACCCTGATACACTATCCCATTGCTCCCCACAAGCAGAAAGCGCTCACGGCCCTTCCACATGGTCCGTTGCCATTGACGCAGAGGATACATGAAGAAGAACTCTCTTTGCCTATATCGCCCTTGATGACCAAGGAGGAGGCTGAGTATGTAATAAGCCTGGTGAACAAATTTGTAGTATAACCCAAACAAGACCATAAAAGCCATGAAAGTTATTAATCTGTCGGAGACAAGCAGCATCATATCCAATTATGTGGCCCAGATGCGCAACATCACTGTTCAAGGGAACAGGGGCATGTTCCGTGGCAATCTCAAGAAAATAGGTATGCTGATGGCATACGAGATAAGCAAGACACTGCAATATTCGCCTAAGACTATACTCACTCCCCTGTCGGAGTGTACGGTCTCTACCTGCGACGACAGAATTGTCATTGGTACTGTCCTGAGAGCGGGTCTTGCATTGCATGAAGGGTTCATGCATATTTTTGATGAGGCCGATGCAGGATTTGTTGCTGCCTACAGAAAGGAAGATGGAAATGAAATTACTATTCAGCTGGACTATCTGGCTTGTCCCCCATTGGATGGGTGCACATTCATGCTTGTAGACCCAATGCTGGCAACGGGAAAGAGTTTTGAGACGGCATACAAAGCTTACCTGAACAATGGCAAGCCTGACTGCCTTCATATAGTTGCCGTGGTAGCATCGGAACAGGGTGTGGCGTATTTGAAGGATTGCTTCCCTTCAGATGATGTCACCTTGTGGTGTGCGGTGATAGATCCGGAACTGAATAGACTTTCGTATATAGTACCTGGTCTTGGAGATTGTGGTGATTTGTGCTACGGAGAGAAACTGTAGTTTTTTTATCGTTATATAATACCAATATAATACTATCAGTTAAACCCAAATCGGTCATTGTATATTCCAATATCCTTTATACTTTTGCATTTGTTAACAACATCAAGAAGTGGAATAAGGCCGTTCGGTCATTCGTCGTAAAGACTGTGTCTAATGTTTAGCCCCCACTCCTTAACATCCGAATCCGGACAGTTCACTGGGCTTTGACCCCGCATTTGCAATGATGGTTCCAAGATGTTTCGATGTTGCATATTTGTTTAAATACATTTGTTATGACTTACATTGGTATTGACGTCAGCAAGGACACTTTTGTCGTAGCTTATTCTTCTGATAAGAACAGCAAGACGAAAGTGTTCAAGAATACCACCAAAGGTATTCATGAGTTTATTACGACCATCTCCAAGGATGAGCACCACTGCGTCATGGAGGCGACAGGCAATTACAGTGCTCTGCTTGTTTATCTGCTCTCAGAGGCTGGTATCACCACAAGCCTGGAGAATCCGCTTAAGGTAAAGAACTTCGCCCGTGCCATGCTATCCACCGTCAAGACGGATGAAATAGACGCACGTCTGATAGTTCTTTACGGAGAGAAGATGCAGCCCGCACCCTATAGGCTCCGCAGTGATGCCATCCTAACGCTCAAGCAGAAGCGTACAGTCATTCGACAGCTCAAGAAACAGCTCATTGCCACAAGAAACCTCAAGGGTTCTATGGAAGTGATGCCCTTCTTTGATGCCAAGTGCAAGAAGTCTATCGAGAAGACCATTGCCTTTCTTGAGAAGCAGGTTAAGGAACTCGAAGAAAATCTTACTACACTTGCCCGTTCTGAGTACAAGAAGCAGATGGATTTGCTAACCTCTATAAAAGGTATCGGTGTCACCCTTGCCGCTGCACTCATTATGGCCACTGGCGGCTTCACTTACTTTGATAATGCCAAGCAACTCACCCGTCATCTGGGTTTGTCGCCAACATATCAGCAGTCCGGTACTTCTGTCAATTTCAAAGGTCACATCAACCGCAACGGGGACTCGTCTTTAAGGGGGCAGCTCTATGTGGCAGCATTCGCTTCATTAAGGTGCAACACTGAGTGTAAAGCCTGTTATGACCGATTGCGGTCTAATGGCAAGCCAGGGAAAGTAGCTGTTATTGCAGTAGCAAATAAACTTATCCGGCAGGCTTTTGCCGTTGTCACTCAGGAAAAACCTTACGTCGACGGTTATGTATCTTCAAAGAAGTAGTTCCTGCTATTTCCCGAAGTGTATCAGCATAGATAGTCTAATACCTGAAAACACCGAGGGGTTTGGGGGCGAGAAGCCCCCATGGGAGAGTACAAATCGGTACAAAACGCTAATAATTGTTAACAGCATACATTTTTTATTACAGTTCATTAGACTGCTACGCGCTAATAAAGTCATCTATTGTCATCTGTTTCGTCGCTTCTCGGTTACAATGGCCCCCCATTGCGCCCTCAAAGCGGCTAAACAACTGTTCAAAAATAAAAGCTATTATCATCATAACGCAAATGACCGATTTGGGTTAAATTTCATTTTTGTCTACCATGTCTCATTTTCGGCAAGATGGACAAAAAGTAGGATGAATACCTATGTATTGAATTGATTTACATATCTTTGTTTATAATTATCATTGATATGGTAAAAAAAATGCTTTTTTTGTACTTCTTCTAATGTTGTGAGGAATGGAGTCCGAGGCCGAAGACAAATGTATAAATGTAATGATTGTGGCAAGCAATTCATTGGTGGTCAAAGACGCTCCAAGTCGCAAGTAATAACAGATTATATAGAGGGTAAACAAACTCTATGCCAGCTATCCTTGCGTTATAAAGTATCAGAGCGTACCATTCGTCGCGATCTTGGGAGTATGCGCTTTGTCTATAAGATAGCCAAGCATAAAAATGTTACAATTCAACTTGACACTACCTATTGGGGTAGATCATTTGGCTTGATGGTCATCAAGGATGCTCTTCGCAATAAGATCTTATGGCACAAATATGTAAGCCATGAAACCATAGGTCAGTATATGGAGGGTGTTTCCTGGCTCAAATCTCAGGGTTTCAAAATATATGGTGCTGTAATAGACGGAATGCGTGGATTGGCTCAGGCGTTATACCCAATCCCGGTACAAATGTGCCAATTTCACCAAATACTGATAACTCGGAGATATTTGACCCAAGAACCAGCACTTGAAGCTTCTAACGAACTTTTAAATCTTGTAAAGGCCATAACAAAGATGGACAAGGAAAGCTTTATAGGCGCCTTTGAAGAATGGCACGATAAGTACAAGGACATCCTCAATGAACGTGTTAGCGACAAAAGATTAAAACGGCAAACTCCGCCTTATATGCGTCCACGGTTACGCAGTGCGTACCATAGTCTTAAACGTAATATGCCCCTGTTATGGACTTTTTACGACCTCCCCGATACTGGTTTGCCAAATACAAACAATGCTCTTGAGGGCGTATTCTCTGATATCAAAAGCAAACTAAGGGTACATCGTGGCATTAACAAAGATAATAGGAAAAAACTATTGGATGAATACATAATGAGACATTATTAAACGCAGATTCCCTTGGCAGGGCGGCCCTGCCAAGGGAATCTATCCTACTTTTTGTCCTATAAGGGAATTTAATGATGAATTCATCCTACTTTTTGTCCACGTTACCAGGAGCATCAACCTGCATCCTTCTCTTTCGACCCTAACGAGGCAGATAGCACACAGTTATTAAGTCTGGGCTTGGCTCCCTTTCAAGTAAGAAGCATCTATCGCTATCGTGCCAAGGGTGGATGTTTTAGTACCAAAGAGGATTTTCGTCGTGTATATCGTCTCACCAACGAGCAGTGGGAGCATCTCTCTCCACTCATCACCATTGACAAAAAATACCAACTAGTAGAGCTCCCCCAAAAGCAAACTCGCATTACTCAGGATACTCCTAACTCACAGGAATATCCTAGTTCTCAGAATCCTCAAACCACACTGAGTACTCAAAGCACTCAGTCCCCAACCACTACCATCTCCTACAAACTCACAGGAGATGAAACCATTGACATCAATACGGCAGACAGTGCACTACTTTGCCGCGTGCCTGGCATAGGTCCATACTTCTCCAAGCAAATCATCCGTTATCGCAAACAGTTAGGAGGATATATCTCCACAGAACAACTCCTACAGATAGACAATTTCCCTGTCCAAGCCATAGCCTGGTTAGAAGTAACTGACACTACGCATGTGCGTCGTTTGAACATCAACACGCTCACCACTCGTCAACTTATGAAGCACCCATACATCGGATACTATCGCGCTGCTGACATTGTCAACTATCGTCGCATTCATGGTCCCTTCCAAAACCTTGATACCCTACTCCACCTAGAGCATTTCACCATAGAAGACCTCAATCGCCTAAAGCCGTATTTGGTAATTAACGATTAGCGTTTAGCTAGTCTTTAAAATTACAGAGTAAAAATAAGTAAGAAACTTTGATAACAATATAGCGTCAGTCTAGCATTACACTAGGCTGACGCTTTGTTTACATTATATATATTAAAATGCTTATTAATTCACTGCTAACTATTAATCATTTCCCTTCAGCGGATTCCATCCTTGGGCTTTTAGCTCAAATTCGCCTCCATCACGACTAACCAATGCCATGCCTAGTTCCTTCTTGGTGATGTAACCAATAACCTTGATATCTTCGATGGCGCTGACAAGCTCGTTGGCTGTGAGGGGAACTGTAAATAGGAGTTCGTAATCCTCGCCGCCATTCAGTGCGCAAGTGCTTACATTTAGATTGAATTCTTCAGCAGCAACGGCTGTTTGATAGTCGAGAGGAATTCTTTCCTCGTAGATGCGACAACCACAATTGCTCTGCTCGCAGATGTGCATCAGTTCACTACTGAGACCATCAGAGATATCTATCATGGAGGTTATCTTGACACCAGCATGGTGCAAGCGCTCGATGATATCCTTGCGAGCTTCGGGCTTCATCTGACGCTCGAGAAGGTATTCCTTGCCCATGAAATCGGGCTGTGGTATCTGTGCTATAGCCTCATCTACGCTGCCACCAGTGCGCTGAGCCTGCTGCTGGGCTTCGATGACTTGCTGGTTATAAACAGCCTTTTCACGCTCTAGAATCTGAAGTCCCATATATGCTGCTCCGAGATTACCAGAAACGCAGATGAGGTCTGTCTCGTTGGCTCCGCTACGATAGGCTATTTCGTCTTTCTTACCCACACCGATGGCGGTGATACTGATAGCAAGACCTGTGAGGCTGCTGGTGGTATCGCCTCCAACAATATCCACACCATGCTGCTCGCATGCTAGGCGCATACCACTATACAATTCTTCAATATCTTCCACTCTGAAGCGCTTACTGATAGCCAGGCTCACGGTAATCTGCTTGGGGGTAGCGTTCATTGCGTAGACGTCGCTCAGATTAACCATCACCGACTTGTAACCAAGATGGCGCAAGGGCATATAGGTGAGGTCAAAGTGCACACCCTCCATAAGCATATCTGTGGTGACGAGAGTAACCTCTTCGTCGTTCAATGCTATTACTGCACAATCGTCGCCAACGGCCTTGAGGGTAGAACTGTTGACGGGTATCATTTCTTGGGTGAGATGTTTGATAAGGCCAAACTCTCCTAATTCAGCTATTTCCAATTTTATAGTAAGTTTTTAAAAAGTTTCTACTAAGAACGAGCTATCATTTCTCGCATAATCTGTGTCATACGTGGTTGTGCTTCCTTGGCAGCCTTCTGTACCTCTTCGTGAGTAATCTTTACCACCTCGGCTTGTCCGCCCAAATCGGTAATGATACTCATACCAAAGCATCTGATGCCACAATGGCGAGCCACAATCACTTCGGGCACTGTGCTCATACCTACAGCATCACCTCCCCAGAGGGCAAACATGCGATATTCGGCAGGTGTTTCGTAGGTAGGTCCCTGAGTGGCTAGATATACACCATGGCGCACGAGGATATTCTTCTCGGCAGCAATCTTATCAGCCAAAGCAATCAATTCGGGGTCATAAGCATGACCCATATCTGGGAAGCGAGGACCTTGTGGAATGTTAGCTCCGCGCAAGGGATTCTCTGGCATGAAATTGATTTGGTCGGTGATAATCATCAGGTCGCCAATGGAGAATTCTGGATTGGTTCCACCAGCGGCGTTACTAACGAAGAGTGTCTTAATACCTAGTTCGTACATCACACGGATGGGAAAGGTAACCTCCTTCATGCTATAGCCTTCATAGTAATGAAAGCGGCCCTCCATGGCTAGGATATCCTTGCCACCTAGTTTGCCAAAAATCAGACAACCGGCATGGCCCTCTACGGTGCTGACGGGGAAATTAGGTATCTCCTCGTAGGGAATAATCACTTCCTTCTCTATCTCCTTTGATAGTTCGCCCAAACCTGTGCCAAGAATGATAGCAGTTTCAGGCTGTGTGGGCATCTTGGTTTGCAACCATTTAGCCGTTTCTAAGATTCTTTCGTACATAACCTGTGATTTTTTCCTTGAAAACTATATCCTTATCCAAAAGTATTTTCACTCCGATGGGTAGCACCCAGATATGCTTGGCCACACTGATGGGTAGCGAGTCCATGGACATCAACTTGGTGGCATCCTTCTCGGTGGTGATGATGAGACGGGGCTCTGGGAGTTTGTCCAGCTCTGCCTTCACGCGCAACATATCATCCTTCGTATAATAATGATGGTCGCCAAAGTCCATATTTGTGATAGAAGCAAACTTCCCCTCTAGGTCAATCCTCATCTGCTTGGGGCATCCTATGCCTGTAAAGAGCAAGACATTAAAGTGGCTCAGTTGCTTCATGCTCTGCACCTCCATGCTGTATAGATTGAGCATACGGCCGTACTTGAATGTGCTGAAATAGAGTTGCTGATAGGGACGAAGGTGCAAGGTCTCGGCAATGATTCTATATTGCATGGGAGAGAGGTCTTTGGGGCACTTGGTCACTATCACCATGTTGGCGCGCTCCTTACCATTGGCAGATTCTCTCAGTCGGCCTTCAGGCAATATTTTGTCGCAAGTAATCAGTCGATGAAAGTCAGTAAGCAGGATATTTCTTCCCGGTGTGACATACCTATGCTGGAAAGCATCGTCCAAGAGGATAATCTGCACGTCCTTTGTTTCCTCGTCAGCCATGAGACGCTCTATACCATGACATCTATCTGCATCCACGGCCACGTATATGTCTGGGAATTTCTGCTTTATCTGCCATGACTCATCGCCTATCTGCTCCAAGGGTGTATCCTCCGTGGCCAAGACATAGCCACGACTCTTGCGCTTGTAGCCTCGACTAAGCACAGCCACTTTATATTCGTCAGAGAGCATACGGATGAGATATTCTATGTGCGGTGTCTTGCCTGTACCTCCCACGGTAATGTTACCCACAGATATTACGGGTATAGGATATTTCTTGCTTTTGAGCACACCCCAATCGAAGAGACAATTCCTAAGAAATGTCACCATCCCATAAATCCAGGCAAGCGGAGCTAGCCAAGAATTAGTACGTATTAGTTCTCCTTCCACGGTGTGTAATTAGCAGATAATCCTATTTTTATGCCCAACAAAGTTATACTATTTCCCTTAGATAGCCAAAATATTTCAATATTTTCAACTCCTTACACCCTCTTGGCAACAATTTTCTCGACAAAACCATCTTTTCTTCAGCATTAAAGAATAAATTTGTGTACCAAAAACTATCTAATCATGAACACAAAACATTTCCTCGCTTCACTGCTTTTATTGCTCGCTTGCTGGCATGCTCCACTATTTGCCCAGATTATGGATGTGGATTATACCCCTGCTACTCGCACAGTAATGAGCTACAACATACGCAATGCCACCAACAACAACGGTGTGGCAGATTTTGACAACGTGGCTACTACCATACTCAAGCACCAACCCGAGGTGGTGGCTCTGCAAGAACTGGACAGCATCACCAACAGGAGCAAGCAGAAGGATGTGCTGCGCGAATTGGCTCTGCTCACACAATACTATCCCATCTACGGTCCAACCATAGATTACGATGGGGGCAAGTACGGATTAGGACTACTATGCAAGCACCGCCCCATCTGTGTCAATCAAATTCCTCTACCTGGACGCGAAGAGGCTCGTACCATGCTGGTGGCCGAGTTTACCGATTTCGTAATGGCGTGCACACATCTTTCGCTAACGGATGCCGATAGAATGTCCTCGCTTTCACTCATCAAGGCTGAGGCCGAAAAATACGACAAACCTTTCTTCCTGGCAGGAGATTTCAACGATACCCCTCAGTCGGACTTCATGCGCCTCATGTCAGAAGATTTCACCATACTCTCTCCCATCGACAAGGGTACTTATCCTGCTTCTTCGCCTAAGAAATGTATCGACTACATCGTTAGCTACAAACCTACTGGCGCACCCATCGTGCTGAAAGAAAATAAAGTGCTCGAGCACTCTGGCATCTCTGACCATTTGCCCATCACAGCTTCGTGGAAGAAGAAGACTCCTGCCAACAAGATGCTCTATGGCAAACCATACCTGCAGAACCCCACACCCAATGGCATCAGCGTCATGTTTCAGTCGCTCACCAGAGTACATGCATGGGTAGAATATGGCACCGACACCCTTCAGCTTCAGCGCTCGCAAATGGAGTACGGCGGACAGGCCGTTTGCCACAAAACGGAGCATCGCGTACCACTAACTGACCTACAACCTGGTCAGAAATACTACTACCGCATTCGCGCTCGCGAGATACTTCATTACGCTGCTTACCACAAGGTCTTTGGCGATACTCTCACTACCGACTTCTACAGCTTCACCCTACCTCAGAAGGATAGTGAAGACTTTACCGCCATCATTCTCAACGACCTGCACCAAAACCGTGCTACCATCAACACCTTGGCAAAGGTTGTTGGCGAGATACCTCACGATTTCATTATCTTCAATGGAGATTGCCTCACCGAACCTGCCACCAAGTCGGAAGCCATGCGCATGGTGCACAACCTAACAGAACCATTCAACACGGCAGAAACGCCGGCCTACTTCGTGCGTGGCAACCATGAAATCAGAAATGCATACTCTGCTGGACTTGCCGACCTGCTCGAACATCCCGAAGCCCCCAATACCTACGGAGCCTTCAGCTGGGGCGACACCCGTTTTGTCATCCTCGATTGTGGCGAAGACAAGCCCGACGAGCATCCCGTCTACTACGGACTAAATGATTTCACCGCCTTCCGCGAGGCACAAAAAACTTTCCTGCTCAAGGAAATAAAAAGCAAGGAATTTCGCCGCGCCAACCGCCGCATCCTAGTGAGCCACATACCCATTTGGGGCTCTGGCGACAAGTACCAACCCTGCACAGAACTATGGTCACCAGTCTTAGAAGACGCTCCTTTCGACCTCGCACTAGCTGGTCACACCCACAGACGCGCCTTCCACCCCACGGGCAAGGCCGACAACCCCTTCCCCATCTGCATTGGTGATGGCCCCAAGGAGTCCGAAGCCGTAATACTCATACTCCGCAAGCAAGGCAAGGACCTCACTCTGAAAATGCTCAATTCCAAAGGCAAGGAACTAGATTCGTGGGAGTTATAAACCTCCGCCAGCCCCCGCTAAACAGTTTCCTCTTACCTCTGAAATGAATCTTCGCTTCCACTTGTCGCAGAATGCGACTGATGTATCATCGTGGGATATGCGGCGCAATTTGCGACTGGTGTTCCATGAAAAAACAGTCGGCGCAAAATGCGACTGGTATTTCACCATGGGATACGAAGCGCAATTTGCGACTGGTGTCCCACGAAAAACCATGCGGCGCAAAATGCGACAGCTGTCCCACGGTGAGATAGTCGGCGCAAAATGCGAAACCATTCCGCAAATTTGCGAAGTCTAATTTCGGTTTGGAAATT
>JAZLBF010000054.1:0-28733 GCA_045613565.1 Bacteroidaceae bacterium | reverse complement strand
TCCTTCAGAAAATACGATATGCGCATGCTCTCGACTAACATACTTGTTACACTCGTTAGTTGAGTCATCTTCAAACACAATATTGTTTTGTCTGAAATAAGTTCCCTCAACATTCTCTCCTCGACCTATATTCCAACGTTTTACATTGTCTGTCGGAGAAATTACATATGAATCCTGAAGGAGTTTACCTCTATTATGAACAATACATAATTGTGCTTTTGCTGTGATGATAGGCTCTGTTCGAGAAAGTATTGCATAATAACAATTCTTATGTCCTGTTATCTGAGCCCTTTGTTGAGGATAATGTTCGTCAGTTATGTAAACTTTTATATCGGCAAAATTTATCCCTAACTCTTTTATTATTTCACTTCGTAAATTAGCAATAAAAGTACCACTTGCAATAGTCTCAGAGAAGGCTGCCACAAGATTATAATCAAAAAGGCCGATGTGAAGAACCGAACTTTCAGAATTGCTATTATTTCCCAAATATAGGGGCTTTAAGTCTTTTACTACATTCGCATAGATACTCCACTCTTTCTCTATTCCATTGTTGGGTACGTCTGTGGTTATTAAGGACCTGAATATCTTTTTCAAACCAATTGCCATATAGTTTTTCTTTTTCGGTTAGAAGGAAGGAACCAATAAGGATATCAGTTCCTTCCTCGAAATGTTTAATGAACAAGTCCCTTGCGATACAACTCATTCACCTTATCTTGAATCACCTGATAGTCTTCGCCTAACTTCTGACGACGGATGGGGTTGTTGTCATAGTTACCGCGAATAACAGCCAAAGCCATTTGTTCAATATTTAGATTAGATGTATTTTCAATACCATCTTTATTACTAATGTCACTCCTCTTTATTTCAGCATTCTGTTTTTCTTCTGTGGTATTTACCACTAATGTATCAGCAATAACTGGTACGGCATTTTCCACAGTAGTCAATATTACAGGTTCTTCGAGAATATGATTTTGTTTTGAGCATTTTCCTACTCCCAAAATAGTAATTACAATTATTGCTAATAATATCAACCAATACCAAAAACTATTCTTATTCCTTTTTTGAGGGGGATTTTTCTTAATAAAATCCTCTTTAGTAAATAAAGTATTTGCCATATATACATTATTTATTTAGAATACATCACGAGCAAGATAAAACATGCCACCTTTATATGAATCTGCCATTGCTACAAATTTCCACAAATCATTGTCATCTATGGTTAACTTTCCAAAACATACAGACCCTTTTCCAGGAAAAGCTTGATTCAATTTATATTCAGCCAAGACCTTATTGGTTTCAGCATCATATATGGATACATACGGATCTTTTACATCAGAGAATGTCATACCCTCTTCTATATTTCTTTCAGAAACAACAGCAGCAAAGATTATGGATTTATAAATTCGAGTATCAACTTCTTTGAGCAATATGTGCATTCTTTCCCCACAAGCTCCGTTTCCTCCATCATCCCATGAGCCTATAACAGAATCGTCCATTGAAAGAGGGAGAGTTCTTTCTTTCCACTTATCTTTGTTCTTAAAATCTTTCTCTGCATCATTCTCCCATACGCTAACCTTTCCTTTCAAAGGATTAAAGTTGGCATCGTCAAAATCTTTATCTGTCAACCAACGACGTTCAGATCCCCAAAAGACCAAATCTAATTTATTTCGGATTTTATCCTTTCCATCTACAAGAAAAGCACACAAATC
The DNA here is from genome assembly GCA_045613565.1 of Bacteroidaceae bacterium. Lineage (GTDB taxonomy): Bacteria > Bacteroidota > Bacteroidia > Bacteroidales > Bacteroidaceae > Physcousia. The sequence continues at coordinate 27,024 of JAZLBF010000054.1, read as the reverse complement.
CAAGTCATCACCTGACCAAGATAACTCTACCTTGATTTTACTAAATTTTTGTTTGTCAAAAACAAGTTCGTCCGCAAGATTCAAACTTTTCTTAAAATCATCTGCTTCAAAAAAATCTGCCATAATGATAATTAATTTTAAGTTATACAATTATTTATGCTTGGGTATATTTATTTTCCAAGATTTACTAGTTTTAGAAGAAGTGATAACAACCTCATTAACTGATTCTGAAATCTCATTAGGTCGTTTAAAGTCTTTCAGACGACCTTTCTTTTTTGCATTTGTTCCTTCAATGGGTTTCTTTGTTTCCCTCTCAATATTGTTGTTTTTTACTCTTTCCTCTTGTTTGATTGGACACTTCTCCATACCTAGAGGACATTTGGTGAGTTTAATATTATTTGTTATTATAAAATCAAACAACTCTCTTCCGTCATGAAATCTGTTATCTGTCTTTTTCTCTAAGCACTTTAATATTAAAATTTCCAGCCAATCAGGATAATCTTTTTTGTAAACCACATTAGGATTTTGCCTTTCGAAAGCCTTCTTTCTAATCTCATAGATTGAAGGAGGAGTTTGCTTCTTATGTGCGTTATATAGTTCATGTTCTGCTATATGAGCTGATATTTTTTGATTGTAAGGGAAAGGAACCCTACCTGTCAAGAATTCATATAGCACAATACCAAAACTATAGATATCAGATTCTGTACTGATGACATCCTCGTTGTCCCATTTTTCAGGAGACTTATATTCTGGAGCTCCGTTTCTTCTCTTACTGCTTCGAACAACATTGCTACCCTCTATCGCTAAGCCAAAGTCAAGCAAAACATAATGACCATCTTCTCTTCGCATGATATTACCTGAATGAATGTCATTATGTATCACTCTGTATTTCTCCACCAATCGCTTTTCTATAGTGGCATCAATATAGGGTTTTGTCCCATATTGTGGGTCATCATCTAAATGGTCTCTCACTTTATCGTAACAGAATTTATATATTTCATGATGGCAATAGGCCAATGCACTACCAATCTCTTCAACAAGTCGTAGAACTTCATCTATCTCAATAAACTGTTCTTTCTTCTCCAAGTAATGAGTTAAATCCTGCCCATCAATAAAGTCCATTTCAACAAGGGCTTTATTTGCTCTAAGCAAAGGCTGATAGATATGCACAATATTAGGATGATTGCCATTGCCTAATCGTAATAGAAGTTTACATTCTTCTAAAAAATTGAGGTATAACTTGTCATTAGTGCTTGTTATAGTCTTATCCAACACACGTATTGCGCGAATATAGTCCAACAGATTATGTCGAACCTTATAAACAGTAGCATAACCGCCACTACCTATTTCATCAAGCATCGTATAGTCTTCTAAAAACGCAGCCATAATCTATCAGTCAAATAATTAGATATATTTTAATTCTTGCAATGTTTTGATAACAACATCTTTTGTCAACCTTACAGCTCTTCCTGAACCACTATCGTTAAGACGTTCAATACGCACAGCAATAGCAAGACAATCTTTATTTTTATTATCATGGTCTATATCTGCTCGTTCAATAAAGCAGATATACCAACCATCATTAAAATCATTGTACACCTTCTTTCGACTCTCCTTCCAGGTTCTTTCTGGAGTTCCAGTTTTTCCTCCTAATCTAGACGATAAGGCAGAATCGAAATTGTCGTGTTCTCTTGCTGTAAAACGTAGAAATCCTTTCAAAATATCACTACTTGATGACTTGGTTAACTCAATATATTCCTGTTTTGAATCCATAAGATATCTCGTTATAGGCATCTTGCCATCATTTGCAACTGTAGAAATGACACGAGCCATTGATATTGGTGTTGCATATATGTCGTTTTGCCCCCATGCCCAAGACCAAGCATCTGGCTTCCCTGTCTTGTTATTCATTTTCTGTTTATTGGTGTCTCTATTCTCTAGATACTTCTCATAGGCACCGAGACATATACTTTCTTGATTAAGAACACCACTTTTCCATCCCTCACTTGGCACTTGGTGATACAAGGTATAGGGTCTTTTATCATAAATTTGAATTCCTACATTACCATATATCTCAGCCAATTCATTGTACAAGTTCTTATCATTAACCAAATTGATGAAATAGCAATTCGAGGAATAACGCAAAGCCCATTTCATATCAAGATTACCCACAGCCTCATTAGGATAGATTTTTTCTTGTGGATGAATATTATATATTTGATTAGATATACTATTGCCCTCCTTCATAAAACCTGCCATAGCAGACATTACCTTCGCTGTAGAACCTGGGGCTGTCAAATAAGATAATCCTAAATCCATATCCGTATATGCTCTCCATTGAGAATCCTTGTAGTAGTCATTATACCTATTGAGTTCCTCAGAAGAAAGACTCTGCAATATGTCGTAATTAGGCAAGGGATAGACTGCAGATGCTAATAAGTCTCCTCTATTAGCATCTAAGACAACCACTGAAGCACGAACCTTATTATATTTTGAGGCAGAGAGATTCTTCCTTACATGCTCTTCTATACCTTGTTGCAAGCGAGTTTGCAAAATGGCATCCACAGTTAGATGTAGGTCATTAGGTTTAATCTTTCCAAGGCTCCACCAATTTTCGTCGTCACTGTTGTAATCTCTTACGCGTTCACTTTGAACTCCAGCTTTAAGATAAGGAAGAAGGGCGCTATAGTCTCGTAAAGCGAAATTTTTAATGGTATCTGTTTCTACAACACCATGAACAAATCGACCAACCGACACATTAACGGGGTGAATATCAATCTTTACACTTCTTCCTTGCCTATCCTTCTTAATATTACTATATCCACGAAGAGAATCCAAATGTCTATCCTCTGCCATATACCCTCTTTGAGCATGAGTGTTAAAGAAGAGTTTGGTATTATAATCACCAACCATAAAAAATAGGTGTTCCCCAAATGGATAGTATCTGCTCTGTTTTTTGATTGTATCAAGTTCTAACTTGCAAACATTTGAAGCTATATGATTATTCAATTTTTGCTTTTCACTTGTCGCAAGTAAAACTCTATTTCTATCATATATATCACCCATTCTCATGTTTTTAGTGAGAAGTTGTATTCTCGGATTGTACTTGACAATAGGAGAACTATTATCTGTTTTGACAAACAGAGGACGGATCAGGGTCTTATTCCTATCGATGACTTGATACTTAAAGAATGTACCACATACAAAGAGCATTAGGACTAAGAATGTTCCTGTCAAGAGGATGATGGGAGCATTATACTTATGCACAGAACTATGATCAAGACTCGCCTTGCTTCCATAATGCGATACAGCCAATACCCATCCAAAAGCAAATAGATTAAGAATCATACTAACCTTTCCATAACTTAAGAAAGGAACCGCTACCCCTGTTAGAGGGATGACTCCCGTACTACCTAAAACGATTATTATCAACTGAACTCCTGTAACAATCGCAATACCCATACAAAGGTAGAATGAGAATGGATGATACGACTTAAATCCTACTATTATAGATCTCCTCAATAACACGCAATATAAGAGCATGACAAACAATATTCCCCAGAATCCCAATTGGGTCCCGATACTTTCAACAATCATGTCAGTATTGAATGCCGGAATCAAAGTACACTCACCCTTTGACAAACCTTGCCCATTAAGGCCACCAGTGGCTAGTCCCCATAAGCCATCTACAACCTGCGAGTTCTCTGTTGGTAACTGTTCAGTTTCACTTAGTACGCCCCATGTATTTGTGCACATAGCAGAACGGGCTTCCAATCGCTTTCCGACCTTTTCAAATGTTGATTTTGGGATGTTTTGCAATGAACTTCCGAAGACAAATGCTGAGATGATCAGATTAAACAATATGGGGCTTTCTATAACCTTATGTTTTTTCCAACCACCAAGAATCCAAGCTACAAACCATAGAATAGCTCCAAGCCATCTAACATCAAACAAATTTCCCACATACAAACAGATCACAAATGAAACAACTCCATATACCAATAGAGCAAAATCACATGTCAGAAAATTATGTATCGTCAATGCTTGTGTTTCTGCATTATCACTATCTAGACCTTTAAGATCAACCTTTGACTTTATGATTGAATATAGAATAATAAAGGTAAAGGAAACAACCATTGCTGGTCCTAAATCTTGTAACCCAATGTATATAAACATCAAGAATAGGAATCCAGAAATCATGCCAATCATGCTACGTAACTTATGCTGGAGCAGACTTGTAGAACCCGAGTTGGAATAAAGCATTATCTTCTCTGCATTCTGACAAAAGTATGCAGACATAAACATAACTATCAAGTATTTCGTAACCTCGCTCGGTTGGAACTTTATACCTAAAAAATTCAGATTAACTTTCATTCCTCCAACTTCTGAACCCAATGGAGTGAAAAGGAGCAATGTTAACAATAGTCCGAGAACAAGAAAACCAAAACCTTTAGCCCACCCTAATTTAGAAGATAGGTAGTCAAAACGGATTTTCAATCTATCTTGATAGAAGGCTATAGGATTAATAATCTGTACAAAAAATAGTAATATACATCCAACTATGATTCCAGGGAACATCTCTTCACCCAACATCACATCTGTCAAAGGATTGTTAAGAGAATACATCATTAAAATGCATAAGCCTGTCAAACCCATTAGAGCAGATACAATAATTGTATCAATATTGCGACGAAACACTTTTAATAACAACACAATTCCCCACCATATAAGAACAATCAGGAAGAAATTCTTAGACAAAGATTCTTTAAAGTCTGCAGGGGTTCTTACAATGAAAGTACTATCATCCTTTATTTGTCTGATTGTTTTAGAATCCAGCAATGGTATAGTTATTGGAGTTTGCAAAAAAGACAACTCCATTTTCCCCTTATTGAAATCTTTCAAACTCGCTTTCGTCGTACCTTTTGCACTTCCATATTTATATCCAACGTTAATAGGTAGAACACTATATGAAGTTTCTACATTCAGACCTTTAAATACGACATAACCATCTTCATTGGTGCTCAGAATGGCAACCGGGATTTCCGATAAGGTTTTAGTTGCTTCATCATAATGATGTTCTTTCAACCTCACCATTGTTCCAACACATGGTATCTTATCCCTTTTCAGTAACTTTGATAAGAACGTTGGATATTCTTTTTCCTTGAAAACAAACACCTTAATCTCGCCTCTACCATTGTCCTCTATTGTTGCTTCTGACAGTTCTTTAGACAATAACGGATAAAGAGAAATTTCATCTTGCTCCAGATCAGAACATATCCTTTCATAAAATTCTTTATGGGATTCTCCTAAAGATTTTTCAACTTCTTCAATGGTAGCCTTCCAATAATTCTTGTTCAAATCAAACAAAGAACCTATATGAGTTCTCTCTTCGAAGCGGCTAGATATGACCTCGGCTACAAAATCAACATCTTGTTCAGTTTTAACATAGCGGTTGGAAGTTAAGACGTCCTTAATAGCATCCTTAGAGGTGTCTTGATTCAGACAAACAGTTTTATGCAAAGTCAAACCTCGTTCAACATCATCAAAATAACAAGAATTATTGCCTAATAAGCCACGATACAATGATAATAGTATAATCGTAACTATTACCATACTCCAATATTTATTAATATAGCCCTTCATCTATAGATTGAATGAACCTTACATAACCTGCTGGCTCCTGGCAGATATATCATACACAAAAAACGTGAAGCCAACACTTGTCGCTCGCTTCACGATGTAAGGCTCTCGCATTGCCCAGTCAATCGAAACGAGCAACGCGAAAGCCTCACGCCGATATGGTATATGACAAACCTGAACATGTGGCCTATATAGCCAATGTTACAAGAGTACATAATTCATACCCTATGAGACATTCACCGTTGCCTTGTTTTGAATGACTGTTTGAACTTGCGAGATTCTACATCGTCAAAACAAAGCGTCAAAGTAAACGCCTTTTTATATGTTTCCTCTCATCCCCACCCATTACACACGCACTTTTGTGACATGTGCTCGGCGTGAACTCGCATCTATATGTTTAGCAAAAATGATGTAAAGTCACAATCACACAACAATAGAATGCTGAGAGATAATGCAAATTTATCAATTTTAGTCTATATCACCAATGATTTGTTAACATATTTTAACATTTCATATTTTTATAATGTTAGAAAACATATTTCTATGTATTTTCATTGCGCTTTAACGCAATACGTGTCTTTAACACACCAGTAGTTCCTGTATGTTGATTACATTACATTGTAAATAGGAAGAACTAGGGGTAGCAGCAGGCTCTTCGTCATGACTCTGTTGGTCACATAGGATCTTGCTGGCATATCATATCTACAATTATTTTTCTCTTTGCTAGCACAAAATTAGCGATAAGGATTGATACTATATATAAATAATGTGCGGGAATGTATGAAATGGGTGGCTCAATGTATGAAATCAATGTAGCTTTGTTCTTTTGTAAAATCCGTGCACAAATTGCAGAGGCATTTTTCACTTTTGCAAAATGCCGGCGCAAATTGCAGAGACGTTTTTCATTTTTGCGAAATGCTGGCGCAAATTGCGCTTTGTCTTTTTTTGAGGCATAAAAAAGCCTCTGATGGCTCGATTCATCAGAGGCGGTAGTGTAAAGTGTTGCCATAGGCGTAATCTTTAAACATTAGACACTTGAAGTGGTGTCTTCGTTCTCAGTTACGGTATGACACACCATCAGTTAATGAGTTTCATACCAATAGATGTTAATAATTAGTATTTGCTAAACATTATGTGTGCAACGCAAAATACTAATGGTGAAACATTCCTTATTACTTGTTAATTATCAGAGGTCGTATCCTCGCCAAGTCCGTCGTTGACGCTTTCTCCATTCATATCAGAGGGGGTACCATCAGACTCTGGAGTATCAGTGCTCTCTGTGCCATTCTCTGTTTTCTTTACAGAACGCTTGTTGTAGGCTGCTTCTGCATCGGAGAGTACTTTGTTGATTGACTTGATAAATGAAGTAAGTTCTTCGGAGGGGTCAGTTAGACTCTTGGCCCATACGATTGCCATCATTATCTCGAATAGCTCATCTATGTCTTGGCGCACAGTCTTGGATTTCTCCTCGGAATGCAACATCTGAGTATTACTTCTGCTGTCCAACAGCACCGTTAGTTGCGCATGCAACAGTGTCAACTGTTCTACTTCTGCCTCGAGGCCTAGAGTAGTGATATGGGCTGCCATTTCTGGTTGATTCATATCAAATAGTAAGCCGGAGATAAATTGAAGTTTCTGTTGCTGAGGACGTCTGGTGATTGTCAGATATGCTCGGGCTTCATTATACAAAACAAGGGCTGCCTCCTTTTTGGTTGCAATGGGATTTTCCCTACCCTTGCATATGACACTAAGCATATACTTTAACAAACCATTGATTTTGTCCTCTGCCTCGTTAATCTTGGTGGTTTCGACTGCGGATCTGCTCATCGACACCAAATTGGCAAGCACAGCTTCACGGGCTTGATACAGGGTGAAATACTTCTCTGGGATACCCAGAGTCTCGATGCCTATAGCCGAAATACGGCTAATGACTCTCGTTCCAACAGATGCATATTCTGCATTGTTGCATCTCTTTAGGAAAGAGTAGTCTCGGAATTTAAGTACATTTTCCATAATTTTTTTTTTTAGTTCAACAATATATAGTGGTGGCTCCTATCCGTCTGTCGTAATCGAGCATAGACTTCAAGATATAATAGAGCTCCTGCTACCGATAAGTTTATTTTGGGGGGCTATTCACCTAAATACACATTGCCAGAGTGATTATTTGCAGTGTCCTTTTCCTCGCTCTGCTAGGCTATGCCTATTGGTGTGTTTTTCAACCTGTCCAACTGCTGGTATCTGATAGTAGAGAATATGTACTACAACTGTGCCAGGCAGGAAGTCTGATGTATATATACAACACACCCATACTATATAGTGCGGCCATGTTGCAATAATAGGGACTTGGGAGTGAAATGGGGTGCCCTCAATTTACGTCGTACGGCTCTTTCTATTGATGTTAAGCAATGCAAATTCTCCGTGTCAGACGTTAACGTTACAAAGGTAGTAAAATTTTTTATTAACTTCCAAATAAATGCTCAAATTTTCCATATTTTGAAACTAAGGATACTCTTTTCTCTACTAAACTAACGGGAAACGGACTTGCTTTAGCTTGATGAGCGAATGCAAATAATAATAAGAAGAAGAAAAGTGAACGAACAAGAAAAGCGCCAACATACTAATAAGGTACGTTGGCGCATTGATATTGTATTCTCTTGACCTAAGTTTTTGTCTGGATCCTATCTTACTGAGCCAGGAGGAACTGCTTGAAGGCCTGGAAATCGTTTGGCATATCCACAGACTGCTTTTCGCTCTGCATAAAGGCTGCTAGGCGTGCTGGGATGGCTACGTCGGTGCCACAGATGTCGTCCACCACTTGCTTGAACTTGGCTGGGTGTGCAGTCTCCAGGAAGAAACCTACCTCGCCTTCTGCCAAACCGTCCTTCAGAGCCTGATAACCGCAGGCTCCGTGAGGGTCGAGCTGATAACCTGTCTCCGCTAGGCACTGGCGCATGGTGTCTGCTATCTGCTCGTCAGTATAGGTTGCACCAGAGATATGACGGCAGATGTCCTCGTGACTATGGCCATAGAGATCTAGGATACGTGCAAAGTTGCTGGGGTCGCCCACATCCATGGCATTGGCAATGGTAGCGGTGGAGGGACGAGGATTGTACTGACCAGTTTGCAAGTACTGGAAGAAGATATCGTTGGCATTGTTGGCAGCAATGAAACGGTCGATAGGTAGACCCATCTTGCGTCCGAAGAGTGCACTACAGATGTTGCCAAAATTGCCCGAGGGCACACATGCCACTAGGCGTGGATGCTTGCTACAGGGAGTAGCGTTGACATTGACGTTGACAGACATTTTCTTCATCTGTGCATAAGCCCAGAAGTAATAGAAACTCTGGGGCAGGAAGCGAGCCACGTTGATAGAGTTGGCAGAGGTGAGCTTCATGTGAGCATTGAGTTCCTGATCCATGAAAGCGCTCTTGACCATAGCCTGGCAATCGTCAAAGACACCATCCACCTCGATGGCGGTGATATTCTGACCGAGTGTGGTAAACTGGCACTCCTGGATGGGAGACACCTTGCCCTTGGGATAAAGCACATAGACGTGGATGCCTTCTACGCCCAGGAAACCATTGGCTACAGCACTACCTGTATCGCCAGAGGTAGCCACAAGGACATTGACGAGGCGACCATTACCCTGCTTCTTGTTGAAGTATCCCAGGAGGCGTGCCATGAAACGTGCGCCTACATCCTTGAATGCCAAGGTGGGGCCATGGAATAGTTCCAACGAGTAAATATTGTCAGTTACCTTGACGGCGGGGATGTCAAATGCCATGGTATCGTAGACGATCTGGCGCAAGTCCTCGGCTGGGATGTCCTCACCAAAGAAACGGTCTGCCACGCGATAGGCAATCTCCTGTAGGGACATATCCTGAATGTTGTCAAAAAACTCCTGAGGGAGAGGACGTATCTCCGTGGGCATGTAAAGGCCGCGGTCGGCAGCTAGGCCCTTGACAACGGCTGTTTCGAGACTTTCACGAGTCTCCTTGTTGTTGGTTGAATAGTATTGCATAGTTTTTTTAAAAGCGGAAAAAAGAGGATGACAGAGGATAAAAGAGGACAACAGAGGACGCTAATCTAAGGTACTCTGTACTCTTAGCTCTTTCATCTGTACTCTTAGTATATATCTGTTATTATATTATCTCTGTGTTTCAGAGCCATGAAGGCGTTGATAAACTGGTCACCCTCGAGCAGGCCATGTACTCCATTTGCGGCTGCATCCTCATCAAAAGTATTCACCGCGTCGGCCTCGATGCCTGGATACCACATGGCAAAGGGAATGGGTTCGGCAGTATGGGTGCGAAGGTCGATGGGAGTGGGATGGTCGGGCAAGAGAGCCACGGCAATGGGCTCTACGCTCTCTGCCACTGTCTGCATGATGGGACCCACGATATACTTGTCTATACTCTCTATGCACTGAATCTTGAGAGCCATCTCTCCATCATGACCAGCCTCATCGGCAGCCTCCACGTGGAGATAAACAAAATCGTTGGTGCGCAGAGCCTCGATAGCTGCATGTGCCTTGCCTGCATAGTTGGTATCCCACAGACCTGTGGCACCAACCACATCGATGGTGTGCAAACCTGCATAATGACCTATGCCACGAATCAAATCCACGGCAGTAATCACGGCACCCGACTGTATCTGTGAGGCAAATGTTTCGGTGAGCGGAGCCATACGTGGGCGATATCCCCCACCCCATGGCCATATGCTGCTTACGGGGTCTAGTCCTTGCTCCAGACGCTGGGCATTGAGGGGATGATATTTCAGTAGCACCTGACTCTTGTAGACTAGTTCTGTGAGCAGGCGTGCTGTCTCCTCTGCCTCGGGCACATCGGCACTGAGCATGTACTCGCGCCATGGCTTGCCAGGGATGTCGTGAGGAGGAGTACAACGGAGGTGCTTGTTGCCACCCTTGATGACCAGGAGATGACGATACTGAACACCGGTGTAGAAGTGTACGCGCTCGCTACCCAATTCCTCCTGCAAGTATTTGATCAGCACGTCGGCATCCTCTGTCTCCAATCGTCCGCAAGAATGATTGCGAAGCATATTGCCATCCAGCGACACCAGATTGCATCGGAGAGCCAAATCATCATCTGCCAACTCCACACCTATGCTAGCTGCCTCCAGAGGGCCACGACCCTCATATACCAGATGCTGATCGTAACCCAAAATACTACTATTGGCCACCTCGCTACCCGGATGAAAACCATCTGCTACGGTACGCAAGAGACCATTCTGACCCATGCGTGCAAGGCGATCCATATTGGGGGTATGAGCATGCTGAAGGAGTGTCATTCCGCCTAAGGATTCATGATGCCAATCGGCCATGCCATCGCCTAGAATAATGATATGTTTCATCTTGATTGCTGACCTTTATGCTAATGACATGATATCGGCAAAGACTCCTGCCGCAGTAACTGATGCTCCGGCACCATAGCCCTGAATGAGCATAGGATACTCGTTGTAGCGCTCTGTAGTGAGAAGTACGATATTGTTGCTTCCCTCCAACTGGTAGAAGGGATGACCTGCCTCAATCTCTTGCAAAGAAATGCTTGCCTTGCCGTCCTCGTACTTGGCTACGAAACGCCACACCTTGTTTTCGCTCTCCAAAACCTGTCGGCGTGCCTCCCAATCGGCATCCAACGAGGGCAGATTCTGCCAGAATTCCTCCATAGTACCATCAAAGAAGGACTGAGGAACGAAGAGGTTGGCCTCTACATCCTCTTGGTTGATTTCATAACCAGCCTCACGACTGAGGATGACCAACTTGCGCAAAACGTCCTTACCAGAAAGGTCGATACGTGGGTCGGGTTCGCTATATCCCTCGGCCTTGGCCATCTCCACGGTCTTGCTGAAGGGGATGTCGGCAGAGATGGTATTGAAGATAAAGTTGAGAGTACCACTGAGCACAGCCTCGATACGGAGTATCTTGTCGCCCGAATTGCGAAGGTCATTGATGGTGCGGATGATGGGAAGACCTGCACCCACATTGGTTTCAAACAAGAACTTGACGCCACGCATCTGTGCTATGCGCTTGAGCTCACTATACTGCTCATAGTCGCTAGAAGCAGCAATCTTGTTGGCGGCTACAATATTAATATTATGAGCAAGGAAATCCTTGTATAGAGAAGCTACCTCGGTGGAGGCGGTACAATCCACAAAGACACTGTTGAAGATGTTCATGCCGATAACCTCGTCGTGCAAGCGCTGAAGGTTGCTGGCAGGTGCCTGAGAGAGACGCTCCCTGAAATTGTCCAATTCCAAGCCATCACGAGAGAACATGGCATTGTGACCAGAGGCAATACCCACCACATTGAGCTGGAGGCGCAATTCGCGCATCAACTTCTCGCGCTGCTGGTGTATCTGCTCTATCAAACTCTTGCCCACAGTGCCCACACCACAGATGAAGAGATTGAGCACCTGGTATTCGCTAAGGAAGAATGAATCGTGGATTACGTTCAAGGCCTTGCGCAAATACTCTTCGGCTATGACAAATGATATGTTAGTTTCGCTAGCACCCTGAGCACATGCTATCACGCTGATACCACTACGACCCAATGTGCCAAACAACTTACCTGCAATACCGGGAGTATGCTTCATGTTCTCGCCCACGATAGCCACGGTGGCCAGGCCTCCCTCGGCGGTCATGGGATACATGGCTCCCTCGGAAATCTCTTGGGCAAACTCTTCATTGAGCACACGGCATGCCTCGGCTGCATCTATGTCTCTCACACCGATAGAGGTGCTGTTCTCACTACTAGCCTGAGATACCATGAAGACAGAGATACCATTGTCTGCCAAGCAGGTGAAGATGCGGCGGTTAACACCGATGACACCCACCATTGAAAGGCCTGATACGGTAATCAGCGTAGTACCCTTGATGCTGGAGATACCACGAATGGGTTTCTCACCCAGGTGTATGTCCTTCTTGATGATGGTGCCTGGTGCTTCGGGATTGAAAGTATTCTTTACCCAGATGGGGATATTCTTTACACAAACAGGATAGATGGTGGGAGGATAGATGACCTTGGCACCAAAGTTGCACAACTCCATGGCTTCGGTGTAAGAAAGTTCATCGATGACATAGGCTGTGCTGATAACACGAGGGTCAGCAGTCATGAAGCCATCCACATCTGTCCATATCTCCAGAGCAGTAGCATCCAGTGCTGCCGCCACGATAGCAGCGGTGTAGTCGCTACCACCACGTCCCAGATTGGTCACCTCGCCACTCTCTATGTCCGAAGAAATGAAGCCACCCATGAGGCTTACATCGGGCAGGTGCTCCCATGTCTTGCGCACAATATCGTTGGTGGCCTGTGCCGAAAGGACATTCTTGCCATTCTTCTTCTCCGTGCGAATGATGTCACGAGAATCATACCAGCGAGCACCTTCTATCACCGTAGCCACGATACGCGATGACATGCGCTCGCCATAACTGACGATGGTAGCCTCGGTCTTTGAGGATAGATCGCGAATCAGATACACACCCTGATAGATACTACGCAATTCCTCCAAAAGAGCACGCACGATGGTCAACAATTCTCCACGAGCTGAACCTGCGGGGAGTACCTCGCGGATGACCTTCTCGTGACGACCCACTATCTCCAGAAATAACTTCTGATAGCGCAAGTCACCCTCTACGGCCATCTGTGCCGTCTGGATTAGCTTGTCGGTGATACCACCAAGTGCACTAACCACCACGATGACGGGCTCGCTCTGTGACTCGACAATCTTTTTTACGTTTAGTATGCTTTCTGCGGTTCCTACACTAGTTCCGCCAAATTTCAATACCTTCATAATCGTATTATAGTTAAACACTCCGTCTGACCAAGCAAACGATGAGTACTTGTATATATTTTAATTCATTAGATGATAATCTCTCTATGCATTCTCCTGATACTGTGCGGCCATCTCTGCGCATCGCTCTCCGTCTACTCCTGCCGATACTATGCCACCTGCATATCCAGCACCCTCGCCACAGGGAAAGAGACCTCGGATGCTCACGTGCTGAAGAAGCTCTCTGTCGCGCAATATGCGTATGGGAGCTGAGGTTCTTGTCTCGATAGCAATCATATTGGCATCGTTGGTGAGGAAGCCACGATAACTGCGTCCGAAGGCCTTGAAACCCTCTTGCAAACGTGTGGTGATGAAGCGAGGCATCCAGAAGTGCAAAGGACTAGCTATGAGGCCAGGAGCATAACTGCTTTCATTGAGAGAAGCACTGAGACGATTGTTGACAAAGTCGGCCATACGCTGAGCAGGTGCCGTTTGTGCACGATTGCCTTGAAGCCAACATATACGCTCCAATTGTTCTTGCAAAAGGAGGGGACGCAATACCTCGTCGGCCATCTCTGCTGGGTTAATACCCTCTGCCGTGCTTTCCAGAGCAATGATATCGGCACTCTTGACCTGAGCAGGAGTGATGAGCGAGGCAGGAAGGATGTCCTCCGGTCGTACCTCTACCACCATACCAGAATTGCTCCATTTACCACCGCGATGCGAAGGACTCATACCGTTGACAACGATTTGCTCGGGACCACTAGCGGCTGGTACTACCACACCACCTGGACACATACAAAAGCTATACACACCACGACCCGCCACTTGACGCACCATAGAATACTCTGCCGCTGGGAGCCATTTGCCTCTACCCTCGGGCGAATGATATTGTATCTGGTCTATCAGGTGAGAGGGATGCTCAAGGCGTACACCTATGGCCAAACCCTTTGCCTCCATATCTATGTTTTCCGAACGGAGATATCTGTATACATCACGAGCAGAATGACCTGTGGCAAGGATTACAGACGAGGCAAGAAATTCCTTCTCGCCACAACGAATACCCTTGACCTCACCCTTGTCCAGTATCAAAGAGGTCATCTTTGTCTGAAAGTGTACCTCACCACCACAAGAGAGGATGGTCTTGCGCATGTTTTCTATCACTCGTGGAAGGCAATCAGTGCCAATATGTGGATGAGCATCAACCATGATATTGGGGTTGGCTCCATGCTGAACGAAGACACGCAATATCTTGTCGCTATCGCCACGCTTCTTGCTACGGGTGAATAGTTTGCCATCGCTATAAGCACCTGCACCACCCTCGCCAAAGGAGTAATTGCTCTCGGCATCTACCTTCTGTTCAGGACGAATTCTAGCCAAATCCTTCTTACGCTCGCGCACATCCTTTCCTCTCTCCACTACGATGGGACGAAGACCTAGTTCTATCAGGCGCAAGGCAGCAAACAAACCACCAGGACCTGCACCCACTACGATGACCGAGGGACGATCGCTAACGTCGGGATAGAAGATAGGATCAAAGTCCTGTGCCTTGGGTTTCTCGCCTACGAAAGCCCTAACGGTAAGGTTGACATATATCGTACGCTGACGCGCATCAATGCTTCTCTTGAGCACCTGCACGGCATCGGCACGCAACCCCTTCTCGCGCTGCAGAAAGGAGATTATGCCACGCTCGTCGTAAGCCTCTCGAGGCGATATTCGTATTTGTAATTCGTGTATCACTTTGTTGTTTCTCTTTCTAAATATTGTGGTGTTATATCTTATCCAAACAATTCGCGAACGGCCTCTGCCACTCTACGAACGGGTACTATCTCTATGGTGTAATTTTTCTTGTCGATGGACGTCATATTGTGGTGGGGTATCAGTATGCGTGTAAAGCCTAGACGCTGTGCCTCGCTGATGCGCTGCTCAATACGACTGACGGGACGTATCTCTCCGCTTAGACCTACTTCACCAGCCATGGCAACACCGGGGTCGATGGGAGTATCCACATTGCTGGACAATACAGCTGCTATCACACTGAGGTCAAGAGCAGGGTCAGTCACGCGAAGTCCTCCCGCTATGTTGAGGAAGACGTCCTTCTGAGCCAGTTTGAATCCTACGCGCTTTTCCAAGATTGCCAACAACATATTCAATCGCTTGCCATCAAAACCAATGGTGCTTCTCTGTGCCGTGCCATAAGCAGCCGTAGATACCAGTGCTTGTGTCTCTATCAAGAATGGACGCACACCCTCGATAGCAGAAGCGATGGCTACTCCAGAGAGTCCTTCTCTATTGTCGGAGAGAAGCAATTCAGAGGGGTTGCTCACCTGTCGCAAACCATCGTGCCTCATCTCGTAGATGCCCAACTCTGAGGTACTACCAAATCTATTCTTTATGCTACGAAGGATTCGATACATATAGTGCTGGTCGCCTTCGAATTGAAGTACTGTATCCACGATGTGCTCCAATACCTTGGGACCTGCTAAAGAACCCTCCTTGGTGATATGGCCAATGAGCAGGATGCTCACACCACCCGACTTGGCATAGCGCAAGAGAGAGGCTGCACATTCGCGTATCTGAGATAGAGAACCAGGACTGGATTCTACTCCCTCGGTGGAGATGGTTTGAATGGAGTCAATGACCACCAAATCGGGTTGTGTCTCCTGAATCTGAAGGTATATCTGCTCAAGGGAAGTTTCAGTGAAGACTAGCATCTGCTCTCTGTCCTGGTTGACGCTTACGGTTGACAAACGTTCAGCTCTCAGTTTTATCTGCCTTGCACTCTCTTCGCCAGAGACATAAAGCACACGCTTGTCAGTAAGGGAGAGCACCGTTTGCAATACCAATGTACTCTTGCCAATACCAGGTTCTCCACCCAATAGCACCAAACTACCAGGTACGAGGCCTCCACCCAAGACACGATTCAACTCTCCATCCTTGAGGTCCATGCGTGGCTCCTGAGTGGCATTGATGTCCGAGAGGGGTTGTGGCTTACGGCGCACACCTTCATCATTGCCAGCAGCCTGCAATGCCATGCGAGTGATGGCTGATTGTGGTTTCTCGGCTTGGATGTGCATCTCCTTCATGGTATTCCATCTGCCACATGCAGAACACTTGCCTACCCATCGGATAGACTCCTGTCCGCAATAGTCGCACACGTATATTGTCTTCTGCTTACCCATAGTTCTTCTCGTTTTCTGTTGTATTGAGAATTACTCCTTGTCGTCCAACTCTACTATCATCTGACAATTCTTACAATCAAATCTCAATAGGAATCTTCTTCCATCAGCACCTCTGAGATACAAAGGACCTCTGACGGCCTGAGGATTGCGTTTGAGACATTCGCCAACGTGATATCTGATGCAATATCGGCATGTCATCAATGGTGATTTATCTATATGGAGCTCCTGCACGCCAGTCAAATCTGCCAAGTGTGATGGCTGCTTCTTCTGGCAAGTGGGAGCATTATTTTCTTCTTCCAGGAGAGCCAACACTTCGCGTCTCCATTGTGTCAGGTGGCTACGAGGTATGAACCATGGTTGAGAGAAGTCAATCTCGGTATTAGTAACCTCGTAGATGGTATCACCCACCTTGCTAAGCACATCTGTGATGGAAGCCGTTTGGTCGGTTCTAGCCAGTTGTAGTTCGCATTCGTATTCCTTGCTTGCGCACTTGTCCTCCTGCTTTGCTGTTAGGCGGAAACCCTTGTCTGTTTCTTCCAACCTCCACTCCAAGGGTAATACCCTGCGCGAGGTCTTTCCGCTCAAGGCATTCTCCATACCCTGGTCTTGATTGCGATAGACAATGGTACCATCCGTTAACCCCTGTGGCATACGATGGGGATAGAGGTGATTACCCACGGCCTTGTTGACACGGAAGCCTACAAGTTCCTCCTGTCCTCTGCCTCCAGACACGTAGCACAACCCATCTCCATTGGCAAAGGATGCCGTACCAGCCACTACTATGTGGTCACGTCTGATTTCCTTGACAAAGCCTACCTTCTCTCCCATGCTCTTGGGGGTGATGGTATTGCAAAGATCGGCTGTTCGTCCTTGCATGAAGTAATTGGTAAAGCCACGATTGAAACTCCTGACAGGATTGGGTGTAAAGTTAAGTTCTACCCTACCCTTTGATGAAGCGCAATATTCCTTTCTTCGGCGGAAGATGGCATCAAAGCGCTGACGATACCATGCCGTTACATTCTTGACATACGAGGCATCCTTCAGACGACCTTCTATCTTGAGCGAACGAGCACCTGCATCGAGCAATGCTTCCAACTGGTCAGTACGATTCATATCTCGCATGGAAAGTAGATAACGACCTGTGAGCAACTTCTCGCCTTGCTGAGTTTCCAAATCGTAAGGCATACGGCAGAATTGTGCACACTCGCCACGATTGGCACTACGTCCATAGCACACCTCCGAGGCATAGCATCTGCCATTATAACTCACACAGATGGCACCATGCACAAATACTTCCAGTGGCATTGTAGGCACCCGACGATGTATCTCTGCTATCTCCTCGATGGTTAGCTCTCGAGCCAAAACCACCTGCTCATATCCCTCCTCTTGCAATCGTTTTACCTTCTCCGGAGTGTGATTGTCCATCTGAGTAGAGGCATGAAGAGGGATGGGTGGAAAGTCGGGTAACAACCTCAGACGTTCGTCTTGCACGATCAATGCATCCACACCGATTTCATACATTCTCCAAGCCAATTTTCTTGCCTGAAAAAGCTCTTCCAAGGAGTCTAAAAGCGTATTCAGTGTCACATAGACCTTCACCCCAAAGGCATGAGCATAGGTCACCACCTCGGCGATATCCTCGTCCGAGTTGCCAGCTGCTGCTCGTGCACCAAATTGCTGAGCACCTATGTACACCGCATCTGCACCATGGTCAATGGCTGCCAAGGCACATTCCTTGTCTCTGGCTGGGGCTAAAAGTTCTATCTTATTGGATGGCATTAATATCGTAGGGGGTTTCTTGATAAACGTAATAATTGAGCCAATTGGTAAAGAGCAGATTGCCATGTCCGCGCCATGTCACACGCACGCCCTTCTCCATATCATTGTCGATGTAATAATTGTAAGGCATCTGTATAGGAAGACCCTTACCCAAGTCGCGACGATACTCTGTATCCAGGGTGTTGGGCGAATATTCGCTATGACCAGTGACAAAGATTTCTCTGCCTCCGCGTGCCATCACTATGGACACTCCGCTCTGCTCGCTCTCGGCTATTATCTCTAGTTCGGGTACTCGCTCTATGTCCTCGCGGCGCACCTCGGTATGGCGACTATGAGGCATATTGAATACATCGTCGAAACCACGGAAGATGGGCAAACGAGGATTCAGAGGTGTCTGAGGGAAGATACCAAACATCTTCTCTGGCAGAGGATACTTGGGCACTCCATAGTAGTACTTCAGAGCTGCCTGTGCGGCCCAACAGATAAACATCGTCGAGGTCACATTGTGTCTGCACCACTCCATGATCTCCTCCATCTCTTCCCAGTAGGTGACATCCTCGTATTCGAGATGCTCCACGGGTGCACCAGTGATAATCATGCCGTCAAACTTTTCGTGCTTCATCAGGTCAAAGTCACGATAGAAGGCCTGCATGTGTTCGATGGGTGTATTCTTGGAGGTGTGTCCTTTGACCTTCATCAGATGTATTTCCATCTGCAAGGGCGAGTTGGACAACAATCTCACTAGGTCCGTCTCTGTGGTAATCTTCAGAGGCATCAGATTGAGGATAGCTATACGCAAGGGACGTATATCCTGGTGCTTGGCTCTTTCGTCGCCTAGCACGAATATGTTTTCCTGCTTGAGGTATTCTATTGCAGGTAATTTGTCTGGTAGTCTTAATGGCATAAAATCAAGTTTTAGAACGGAAAGGGGAGAGAGGAAAACGGACTTGCGAAGCTTGATGAGCCTTGACGAATAAAGGTAAGAGAGGATGGAAGAGGATGAGAGAGGATTTAGAGTTCTCAGTTCTCACCTTTCCGTTTACAGTTTTGACTTCGTCGAATCTGCTCACGCTCGGCATAATTCAAGCGAGCTTGATTCTGCTCTCGCTTACTCGCAGATTTCAGTTTTCCGTTTCCATAAGTTCCATCCATTGCTCTTCGGCTTCGGATAATTGTTGTTTTAGTTTGGTATGTTTCTCGTATAGCGACATGTCCTGCGAACCAGCCTCTGTGGCCATTTGTTCCTCCAGGATGGCTATGGCGCTCTCCAGTTGTAGCACTTGTGCCTCGGCATCGGCCAAAGCCTTTTCGTGTTTCTTCTGAGCACGTGCTTGTGCCTTCTGCTCCTCGTAGGATAGTTTGCCCTCTGAAGGAACTGACTGAGCCTTGACACTGGACTGAGCTGCTGGTGCCTGACTGAGGCTCTTTACCTCCTCTGCCTCGTGGCTACGAATCCAATCGTATATACCGCCCAAGTATTCGCGCACCTTGCCTCCGCCAAATTCATACACTCGCTCTACTAGGCCATCGAGGAAGTCACGGTCGTGGCTCACGATGATTACCGTGCCATCAAAGTCGCGTATAGCCTCCTTGAGCACATCCTTCGATTTGAGGTCTAGGTGGTTGGTAGGCTCGTCGAGGATGAGCAGATTCACTGGCTCTAGCAACAACTTTATCATTGCCAAACGAGTGCGCTCTCCACCAGAGAGGAACTTCACCTTCTTCTCCGATGCCTCGCCACCAAACATGAAGGCTCCCAATATGTCGCGTATCTTGGTGCGGATTTCACCTCGTGCCACACGGTCGATGGTATCAAAGACGGTGAGCTCGCCATCCAGCATCTGTGCCTGATTCTGTGCAAAGTATCCTATCTGCACGTTGTGTCCCACCTTGACCTGTCCGTCAAAGGGTATCTCGTTCATGATGCACTTGACCATGGTAGACTTACCCTCACCATTCTTACCCACGAAGGCAACTTTCTCGCCTCGGCGGATGGTCAGGTTGACGTGGTCAAAGACCACATGGTCATACTCCTTGCGAGCCTCATCACAAATGACGGGATAGTCACCGCTACGCTGAGAGCAGGTAAACTTGAGATGCAGTGCAGAATTGTCCACCTCGTCAATTTCGATGGGTATCATCTTCTCCAACTGACGAATGCGCTGCTGCACCTGTATGGCCTTGGTAGCTTGATAGCGGAATCGGTCAATGAAAGCCTGAGTATCGGCTATCTCCTTCTGCTGGTTCTCCCAGGCACGAATTTGTTGTTCGCGACGCTCTGCACGCAGATTGACATACTCGTCATACTTTACCTTGTAGTCATACACCTTGCCACAACTAATCTCCAACGTACGATTGGTGACATTGTTGATGAAGGCACGGTCGTGGCTCACTAGCATCACGGCACCTGAGTATGTAGCAAGGAACTGCTCAAGCCATTGTATTGACTCGATATCCAGATGGTTGGTAGGCTCGTCGAGCAAGAGCACATCGGGGTGCTGCAGGAGAATCTTGGCCAACTCTATTCGCATACGCCATCCACCTGAGAATTCGCTTGTGGGACGCTCAAGGTCTGTCTGACGGAAGCCAAGTCCCATGAGCGTACGCTCCAACTTACCCATGTATTCGTTACCACCCATCATCTCCAGGCGTTCGCTCTCGTGAGTAAATTGTTCGCACAACTGCATGTAGCTCTCGCTCTCATAGTCATCGCGCTCGGCCATCTCTCGCTCTAGTGCTTTGATACTCTTTTGCATATCGTGCAGATGAGCAAAGGCCTTCTCTGTCTCCTTGCGCACTGTGCAAGAATCTGCCAATTGCATCACCTGAGGCAAGTATCCTATAGTCACACCACGAGGCACTGACACATAGCCTCCCGTGGGTTGCTCTACTCCTGCTATTATCTTCAGCATAGTACTCTTGCCGGCACCGTTCTTACCTACCAAGGCAATGCGGTCTCTATCGTTCACCACATAGGATATGTCGGTAAACAATGGTCGAGCACTAAATTCTACTGATAGTTGGTCAATTGATATCACCTTCTTCGTTATTAAAATTCGTGCGCAAATATACATCTTTATTTTCAAATATCCTCGATTCGCCCTATTTTATAATAAGAAAAGGCACATGTTTTTGCACGCTTTTCTGATTTTTGCGCATTTTTCTATAATGTTTTTACACATTTTCTGCTCAGATATACAATAATTGATGTACCTTTGCACCCGATTTTATTGCAACAAGGTATTAGTAACGTAAAAAGAGAAGCGAAAATGTCAACCTATAAAAACAAAAACATACTGATTACTGGTGGTGCATCTGGCATAGGAAAACTGATGGGAGAGATAGCTCTGAAGAAGGGTGTTTCTACCCTGGTGATATGGGATATCAATCAGGCAAATATCGATGCTACGAAGGCCGAGCTCAGCAAGTATGGCCATGTCTGTGGTATGCGTGTGGATGTGTCCAATCATGAGGTGGTGGCCGAGAGCTACGCTCAGTTGAAAAGGGAAGTTGGCCACATTGACATTCTGATCAACTGTGCAGGTATCATCACCAGCAACAAGACCTTTGACCAGGTGTCTACCGACGAGATCAATCGCACCATGCAAATCAATGCCATTGCTCCCATGTATGTGGCTCAGCAGATTTTACCCGACATGGTAGCTCGCAATAGTGGTCACATCTGCAATATCGGTTCTGCGGGTGGTATGCTTGCCAACCCCAAGATGAGCGTCTATGCCGCTAGCAAGTGGGCCATAATAGGATGGTCAGATTCGGTGCGCATCGAATTGCAGGAGCAGAAGAGCAAGGTGAAAGTTACCACCATCGCTCCCTATTATATCACCACGGGTATGTTTGACGGTGTCAAGTCTAAAGTATTCCCTCTGCTCAAGCCTCACAACGTGGCCAAGCAAATCATCAATGCCATCGAGCGCGACACCAAATTCAAGATGCTCATGCCATGGATACCCTTCCCACATCATTTCATTCGTCTTCTGCAAGGCCTCCTGCCCACTAGATGCTATGACTGGTTGATGGGTGATGTATTAGGCATTTATCACACAATGGACAACTTTACGGGTAGAAAATAATCATCCTCATCATCATCATGATACAGAATACTTCTCCACAGGAAATTTCTCGCATAGTAAGGCTTCAGAGAGAGTTCTTCGGCAAGGGTGACACCCTCCAGATAGACTATCGTTTGCAGGCGCTCAAGGCGCTCAAAAAGGCCATTCTCAAGCACGAGGCAGACATAACCAAGGCACTATGGCAAGACCTTCACAAGAGCTACGAAGAGGCTTATCTGACGGAGATTAGCATCGTACTGGGAGAAATCCAGAATCACATCTCTCACCTCAAGCGATGGACAGCTCCCAAGCGCGTGTGCACTCCGCTGAAGATGTTTCCCTCCAGGAGCAGAGTAGAAAGCTCGCCTCTCGGATGCGCTCTCATCATAGCTCCCTGGAACTATCCCGTGCAACTGCTGCTCAATCCCCTCGTGGGTGCCATCTCGGCCGGTTGCACCGCCATACTGAAACCCTCTCCCTATGTGCCTCATGTGTCCAAGGTGCTGGAAGACATCATCTCTGCCACCTTCAACGAGCAATACATCGCCATCGCGCAAGGCAACAGGGAAGTCAACGCCGCACTACTCGCAGAAAGACACGATATCATCTTCTTCACCGGTAGTCCTCAGTTGGGTCGCAAGGTGATGCACGCTGCTGCCGAAAACCTCACCCCCGTAGTGCTAGAATTGGGTGGCAAGAGTCCCTGTATCGTAGATCGTGATGCCGACATAGCCATGGCTGCCAAGAGAATAGCTTGGGGTAAGAGCCTCAATGCCGGACAGACATGCATAGCTCCCGATTATCTCCTCGTGCACAAGGACATCAAGCAAGAGCTAGTGGAGGCTCTCAAAAAGGAGTTTACCAATCTCCTAGGCAAGGACCCCAGCAAGTCCGAGCACTTTGTGCGCATCGTCAACGAGAAGTCTTACGACCGACTCATCGGCTACTTCACCAATGGCACCATACTGATGGGTGGTGACAGCAATCGTCAGGAGCGCTACATCTCACCCACCATCATCGATGGAGTAAGCCTGGATAGTCCTGTGATGCAGGAAGAGATATTTGGTCCCATCTTCCCCCTGGTGACATTCTCCAGCACACAGGAAGCCATCCACTTTGTAACCCAGAGAGAGAAACCCTTGGCACTGTACTATTTTGGCAAGAAGATGGCCAAGCACGTGCTCAAGCACACCCAGTCGGGAGGTGCATGCATCAACGACACCATCATGCACATTGCCAATGAGAACCTACCCTTCGGTGGTGTTGGTGCCTCAGGCATGTCAGCATACCATGGCAAGCAGTCGTTCGATGTCTTCTCTCATCATCGCGCCGTAGTGAGCACCACTACCCTACTGGACCTTCCCTTCCGCTACATGCCTTACACCTTCTTCCGCTGGATTAAGGGATTGCTCTAAAAGTGTGTGCCACCTCCCCATATATCAATGACAACCTAATGAAAACTATTTCCCTTGAAGCGTAAGCTTGCAGATGAGAACAACTTGCCACAAACAAGCATCAACTCGTCTATTTCTCTCAAAGCGTCAGCCTAGCTCCCCATGCTTGCTGATGCTTTTCTGTTTTTTTTGCGAACCACCACCCCTCATTTTCTAACTGTTAAACTGTTATATTTTTTGAGGTGTACTATCCACTGATGTCTACCCCAAACCATTGGAGATGTAAAAAATGACATGAATGCTTGTTACTTTGATTCATATTTACTAACTTTGTTTGCTGAAATGAAATAAACACGGAATGAATATTTCCGTATATTTGCCAAAACGACATTCTATGTACACACCTCCTTTTGTCATAACTGATGAAATATTGCAACTTGTATCTGAAATTTCAGAGCAAATAGGTGCATTGAATGTCATGCTGGGTGAACGTATGCCATCGCCATTGTTACGCAAAGAGAATCAGATAAAGACGATTCATTCTTCCCTGGCCATAGAGCACAATAGCCTATCACTACAACAGGTAACGGATGTGATAGATGGTAAACATGTACTAGGTGCACCCAATGAGATTCTAGAGGTAAAGAATGCTCTACAGGCCTACCAACTGATGCAAGAGTTGGATGCCTTTAAGGAGGCAGACCTACTTCGTGCTCATGGATTGATGATGGCTGATTTGGTAGATGGTGCAGGAAAGTATAGACGAGCTGGTGTAGGCGTATTTGACAACGAGAGGTGCATACATATGGCACCGCCTGCTGGACGTGTGCCTCAACTGATGAGCGACCTGTTTGAATGGTTGAAACAAACCAAGACACACCCTCTGATTAGCAGTTGCGTATTTCACTATGAGTTTGAGTTTATCCATCCCTTTATGGACGGAAATGGACGCATGGGTCGCTATTGGCAAACCTTATTGCTCAGCCATTGGAAGGGTATCTTTGCTTGGATACCAGTAGAAACAATGGTGAAGAAACATCAGCAACAATACTACAACGCCATAGCACAATCCGACACGAAAGGCGATAGCACAGTATTCATCACCTTCATGCTGAAATGCATATTGGAAACTATCAATCAAGAGAAAATAGTAACGGATAAAGTAACGGATAAAGTAACGGATAAATCTGAAGACAAGATACTACTACTTATCCAAAACAATCCCTCTATTACTATATCTGAGATGATGCGCCTGTTAGAAATGTCAGATAGTGGTGTGCGCAAAGTATTGCGTAAATTACAGAAAGAGAAGCGTCTATGCCGTGTAGGCTCCAACAAGACTGGACATTGGGAGATTTTGTAAATTAGTTTACCCCATACTAAACATTTATTATAGACATGAATAATATACTAAAAACGATAATACTGTTGTTTGTTTTTACTTTTCAAATTTCTATCTACGCGAACGATGAGCATGAAGAGGCAGTTGAAACTATTGTACAGCAGACAGAGAACTATATTTGCAATAAAATTGAAGAAGTTGTAGAGGATAGATACGATTGGATAAGTAGTCCACGAGTTTGGTGGGATGTAATAATTTCAAGTGATGAGACTAGAAAGAAAAATTGGACAACTCATTTTGAAGAAAACAACATATCCAAGGAAGGTATACAAGATTTTATTAATGAATTGGTGGACAAATATAATTCTAAACTTAACCTAACTATGAGTAGAACATCTCTATCTGAATTTAATATTGTAGATGATGTATCTTTTAATTTGATAGTTAAGAGAGAGAGGTATGAGATTTATTGTTGGTTACTAGGACTTTTGTTGCCAATACCAACATTATGTATCATTGGTGTTTTGATTGGAGCAATATTTGGTGTTGATTCAGCAAAAAAGATTCCTTTTGCAGCTGGATATCTCGTAATGATAACACCTATAATCATAAGTGCAATTCTTGCTTACTTCTACATTGTTCCCATAGAAATAGACATAGCCAATAGCATTACCGAGAACATTTTTCAACAAATTTCTAATATGAATATATTTGAACAATTATGAAACATCTAATTATCTTCTGCTTACTTATATCTTGCATTTCATGTAGCAATGGAATAAAGAAAACAGCTCAAAAAGCAGGTAAATCGGTTGCCACAAAACTAACTAAACAAACAGCCCAAAAAGGCGTAAAAACATCTATCAAAAGGTTCAGCAAACGAGCAACCAAGAATATGTCAAAGGATGTACTCAATGTCTTCAAAAAAGGTGGTTATCGAGAAATTGAAGGAACAGTTAAGGGTAATACTAAATCAGTTTTGATTTCTCCCAAATTTGACCCACATCTAACAATATCACGAAAATATACCGGTGATTTTGACCCTGTAAGTTTTCATAAGGGTAATCCTAGATATGTTAAAAACGGAATGGAAACCAACCTTGGACGCATGAAAAGAGGTCTAGCACCATTGTATCGTGACCCAAACAACAAAAACGTGGCAGATCATGGATATAGTGCATTTGAATTGCACCATGGAGGTCAGAAAGCAGATCCTGATTACTTTGCTCTGATGGCAGAAGACCACACTAGTGAAACCAAAATTCTTCATCCCGTAAGAGTTGGTAGTGAGATAGATAGAGCATCTTTTAGTACCACGGAGCGAGCTCCGTTATACAAAGAACTAGCAGAATTTATTGATGACATACTTTAATTTTTATACCAATTAGCAACTGCAAAACCTAACAAAATATTCTATTACTCCGCTATAATATATGCATCTCCACCCCATGGAGGTGCATATATTTATTTGCCAAAGACCACCTAAAGCCTTCTCGTTTCGTATCTCGTTGATAATTAGAGGGTACTATTGGAGATGAAAGTCGTCTCAATGCAAATATTAAACAGAGTATGGAGCGCAGTTTAACAGTTTAACAGTTAGAAAATGAGGGGTGCGTGGTGATAGATACAAAAGGGTGCGTATGCATCAATGCACACACACCCCTTGAACAATTTATATATTATGATTTATTGCTGTCCGGTAAAACTTTTTTTACGATATTTAAATTAAGGGCTGACACTTCTCACGAGGTATCAGCCCTTTTGGTTACCTTTGTCTTTGCACAAACATAATTGTAACCATGGGCAAAGATAGTTATTTTACCGGA
>JAZLBF010000053.1:0-42482 GCA_045613565.1 Bacteroidaceae bacterium | reverse complement strand
AAAGACCCCTCCCAGCCTCCCCAGCAAGGGGAGGAGGAGGTGAGCCCCGAAGGCTCTGAGCCATCTGACGTTTAGCGATGAGCGATTCTTCAGATGACAGATGACAGATAACTATCCACCCCCTCCCCCCTTCGGGGTACTACCCCGAAGGGGTAGAGTCAGTTACGAAAACAGTGCGCCAGCCAACTGTCCTCTGATTAGGGGTAGAGCTAGTAACTGAAACACTGCGCCAGCTTAGCATCACACTAGGCTGGCGTCTCTCTCTCACCGCTAGTAGCTCTGCCGGGGGTGGAATAATAGAAATTATATCTTTTTGGGGTGACAAAGCATCGGTTTGGGCAAAAGATTTTGTATATTTGCATACGATATCCCTCCTTTTTTTGGGGGGGGAGAGTGGAATAATAAAAGAATGACGTGTGTGCGTATGGCGAAGATAGTAGTTTTAGATGGTTATACGGCGAACCCTGGCGATATGTCGTGGCATGCGCTGGAGCTGCTTGGCGAAGTAGAAGTGTATGACAGAACTGCACCCGAGGAGGTGGTGGAGCGAGCCAAGGATGCCGAGGTGGTGCTCGTCAACAAGGTAAAGATGAGTGCTCTGGTGATAGAAGCATTGCCCGCGCTGAGGTACATCGGGGTGCTGGCTACGGGGTACAACGTGGTGGATATGAAGGCAGCCGAGGAGCACGGCATCATAGTGACCAACGTACCAGCATATAGCACCATGTCGGTGGCTCAGATGGTGTTTGCTCACCTGCTGGACATAACCAATTCCGTAGGGCATTATACCACGGCCGTAAAGAGCGGCAAATGGGCCCAATCCTATGATTTCTGCTTCTACGACAAGCCTCTGCAAGAACTTGCCGAACAAACAATGGGTATAGTGGGCCTAGGCAATATAGGCAGTGCCGTGGCAAGGATAGCACAAGCCTTTGGTATGAAGGTATTGGCTATGACCAGCAAGGGTGCCGACGAACTTGCCACAATGGGCATAAGCAAGGCTGAGAGCTATGAAGAGCTATTCCGCCAGGCTGATGTACTCTCGCTGCACTGTCCCTTGACGGAAGACACTCGCCATCTGGTTAATGCCGAGCGATTGGCTCTGATGAAGCCCACGGCCATCATCATCAATACTGGGCGCGGACCTCTCATCGACGAGGAAGCTCTGGCAAAGGCTCTCAATGAGGAACGCATATTGGCAGCTGGCGTGGATGTATTGAGCAAGGAGCCTCCCACGGAGAATAACCCTCTCGTTGGGGCACGCAATTGTCATATCACACCCCATATAGCTTGGGCAACGGCCGAGGCTAGAGGCAGACTTATAGCCACCGCCATCAATAATGTACAGGCCTTCATGGAGGGCCACCCCATTAACGTAGTAAAATAAACGATGAATACTCTACCCTACAAGGACCTCTTCCTTGATTATGATGATACGCTCTACGACACTCATGGCAATGCAGATATAGCCCTGAAGGAGCTGTTTGAGGATTTCAATCTAGGCAGATATTTTGAGAGATACGAGGACTTTCACGTGCCGTACTGGGAAACCAACGTGGACCTCTGGACACGCTATGCGGCTGGACAAATAAGCAGAGACACGCTGATAGTGGAGCGCTTTCGTCGTCCTCTGAGCAAGGGACACGGTCTGGAGGATGTGTCTGTGGAGTTCTGTCTGGAGGTGAGCGACCACTTTCTGGACCTATGCGCCAACAAGCCTGGTGTGATAGACGGAGCGCACGAACTGATGCAATACCTGCAGAGCAGGGGTTATAGATTGCACATGTGCAGCAATGGTTTTCATGAGGTACAGTACCGCAAACTGAGAGCCAGCAACATGCTCCAATACTTTCAAACTATCATTCTCTCGGAAGACGCTGGAGTGAACAAACCCGCCAAGGAATACTTTGATTATGCCTTGGAGAAAACAGGTGCCAAGCGTGAGAGCACGCTGATGATAGGCGACAACTTTCAGACGGACATTCTGGGTGCAAAGCATGCAGGGCTGGACGTAATGTGGTTCAACCCCTCGCCAGAGAGCAAGCACGCCACAGAGCCCATCACGTATGAAGTGGCAGCGCTCAAGGACATAATGAATATTCTTTAGACGGGAGGGGAAGACAGAAAGAGGGGTGTAGTCAGTAAGTCAGTAGTGTCAGTACTTTTTTTGACTACACCCCCTTTTTTATGAGGTAAATTAAAGTCCTCAGAAGGACTCAATGAATACGGAAAGCCGGAATTTCTATTTTACCACCTTCTTGCCATTGATGACGTACACTCCATTGGTGAGTGCATTGACGCGACGTCCACTTATATCAAAGATTTCCACGCTCTTGCCATCGCCAAGACCTTGCACCTGGTCAATACCCGTGGCGGCATCCACCACAGATATGGAAATGCTGGACAAAGCGTCGTCCTCCACCTGGATGAGCGAGTTGCTCATCTCTCTGATTAGCAGATAGAAGCGATAGGGACGTATATCCAGATTGGAGACGATGGGTTGCCATGTGCCATTGTCGGTGAGGGTATAGTACGCACCCAGATGGTTGGCAGAGGTATTGTCGTAAATACCAGTGATGTCAAATTTGGGATACTTGGCAGAGAAGGAAACGGTCTTTGATTCGGAGGGATATAGGACAGTATTTTCCAGATAAATATCCATGTCCATAGCCTCCTCAGTCTTGGGTTTGAGCAGATAGGGGTGGTTGGCCTTGAGCACACCGTCCTCCAGTTCTATGGCTTGAAGTTGCAGATGGTCGATGGCACCATTAGCATTATTGTCCTGAGCAAAGAGAGCATTGACCGAGGCCACCCGATAGTCGTCGGCAATCATCTCGAAGGGAATCTCGAAGGGGAGATAGAGAGTGGTCCATTGCTGAGAGGCGAGGTTGCGAGTGTAGGTAAGCAGGGGTACTTCCCTCTGCTCCTCATTTTGGAACACCTTGCCATCCACCAGTTCTACGGCACCGATGACATACTTGTCCAGATTATTGAAGATATAGTTGGCACGTGTGGTAATCCACTGCTTGCTCAATTCGGCTATCTCATAGTAATCGCGAGTGTTCTTCTCGTTGATATGAGCATCATTATTTCGCTTGATGCTGGGCATGGCAAAGGCGGTATAGTCATCGATATACTCCACCAATTCCTGAAGGCGACCCTCGTTCATAAAGTCGAGCCACTCCTTATAGTAGGCAATCTTGGCCTCTTCCCTGTTTCTCAAATCGCTGAAGAAGGAGCATCCCACCACTCTCTCCGTAGCACCAGAAACGAAATAGGTGCCATTGCCACTATTATAACCGCATGCCCAGTCGAAGTCCCATGCAGGACCGAATGTCCACTTGGCATCATCGGTAAGGTCGGGATTGAAGACGTAGCAACTCTTGGGGTGATTGACCTCATTGTTGCGCACCAGGTCGTTGACAAGCCAGAACTTGGCCCAAGCCTCCATGTCCATGTGCTTCGTGATGTCGCCACCACTCTTGAGAGTGCGGGTAAACTTATTGAACGATGTCTTGACGTCAGAGAAGGTGATGAGTCGCTCGTCATCTTCCTCGGTAAAGTCGGGGTCCTTGACATTGACGGGCAGATTGTAGCTCTCGTCACGGAATTTGCGGTCCTCATCGTAATAGCTGTCCAGCTCCAGCAGACAGCCCTTTGTCTCGTCTACGGCCACGCTATTGTCGGCTATGCCAATCTTCTCGGTAAAGCAATAAGAACCACGATAATGCCCATTGATGTAGAGGTCTACGGGTATCATGTGGCAAGGCGCCTCGGCATCAATCATGGCCGCCACCTTCTGAGCAATGGAATTGGTGGTCATGGAGCCATCCTTCTTGTTGGCGATGAACACCCATTGGCGGTCTTCCGTGAGATTGAAGGGAGATTGCTTCTGCTTCTTTGGGAACTTGATACGGTATGGATTTTTGCTCATATAATTGAAGCTCCAACTGGAATTGCCTCGTCCGCGTATCTCGCATCCCTCCACCGTATCTATGTCTGGCCATATACCGGCACCATCCAGACGGAAGGTGCAATCCTCTATCCATTCCTCCTTGGTGTTGGTTCCGTCGGGCAGAGTCTGGCCTATCCACTGGCTCTTGTCCCATGTCTTTCCATCGCCAAAGGTGAGATAAATGGTGGGGAAGCGGCTTACGCCAAGGGCACGGTCGGTAAGGTAGTTGACACTCACCTCGCAAGGCTTGCCAAGGGGCACAAATCCCTTCTGCTCCATCTGAGACGAGGAAGAAGGACTGGCTGCTTCGTACTGATATATCCAATGATTATCGTTGGCAAGAGTGTAGATGACGGGAGACTCAAAGCGATGACTGCTCACACCGCTCTTCTGCTTTTCATTATCCACATACATGGCACCACCTTCGCTCAGAGTGAAGCTGGGACGCAATCGCTTGCCTATGACGGGCACATCGGCACTAATCCTGATGGTATCTCCATCGCTTTGAATGGTAGCCAAGACATCGGCATAGACCTGGTCATTGTCAGAATGAGTGAAGGCAAAGGTGGAAAGTGTGGGCACAGGGGCAGAATACTCTGCACTGACGTTCAGAACATCTTTTTCGTTGTAAGAAAAGCTTTCTTCGCCTTTCAAAAATAAAGTTCTGACCCCTTGAGAGAAATTTTCCCGAAGGATAAACTTTTCCGGGATAGCCACCAATCGTCCGTCACTAAAGGTAATGTAACGCACCTCGCCTGGAGGAGGAGCAATCTGTGCACTCAAGCTCATAGCCGTGGAGGCACATAAAATCAACGTACGAAATAAGTGTTTCATGAGATTTAGGCAATTTTAGGTTTTTTGGGGTTATTATTAGGTTATAAATCTACTCCTTTGAGCACCCCCATCATCTGCTCGCGTCCAAGGCGGGAAATAGGTTCGGCATCGTCATAATCATAGAAGCCATATTCGCCAAGGTCGACATTCAGATATATATCTGGGGGAGTGAAGCGCAGGGCCATGTCTATATTGGTCTTCATGAGCACCAGCAAGGTGTCGTAGGTCAAGGACACATAATTATTGCCCAGCGCATTAATTTTATTATGGAACTTGCGGGAAAGAGTTTTTAATCGGGATGTATTTTCAAACTTATTGGGCTGGTTTTCATCATCTTCCCATTGATAATTATCCAGGTTGACGGCCACCAGCACATCACCCTCCGTACGTACCACTCTGTCCAGAGGGAGGCCATTGCTCATGGCACCATCTATCAGCAACATATCACCATACTCCACAGGACTGAACACCATGGGGATGGAGATACTGGCACGTATGGCATCGTAAAGGCTACCCGTGCGGAATACCACTTCCCTACCCGTCTTCAAGTCGGTAGCCACGGCACAATACGGTATGGGCAAGTCTTCTATCAAGCAATCGGGCACTATGGCTTTGAGAGCCTCCATGATACGGTCACCCTTGAGAATGGCGTGCGGACTTATGGTGAAATCCACCAGGCGAAACATCTCGCGATTGGTCAGCTCGTACATCCATTCCTTTACCTTGTCCAAACCGCCTGTGGCATACAATCCGCCTATCAAAGCACCCATCGATGCACCTGCAATGGAGGTGATTTCATATCCGTTCTCCTCCAATGCTTCGATAGCACCAATGTGTGCAAATCCCTTGGCACCACCACTGGCTAGCACTAATGCTACTCGTTGCTTCTTGCTCATAACCTTGGGTGTATATCTGAGGGTGAGAGAAAAATTATGTTGCTCTTACTTTATATTGTCCACCAAACGGAATAATCTATTCCAACGGATAGCGCCCAAACCTCCACGGTCGGGGTCCATTGAGAGCCAAATCACCAGAGGTTTGCCCACGATGTGGTCCTCGGGCACAAAGCCCCAGTATCTGGAGTCGGCACTATTATGACGATTATCACCTTGCATCCAATAGTAATCCATCTTGAAGGTGTACTGGGTGGTTTCCTCGCCATTTATCAGGATTCGGCCATCATCGGTCACCTCCAGGTCATTACCTTCGTAGATACGGATGGGACGCTCATACACGGGGAGATTGCTCATGGTCAGTTGGACGGTTTCTCCCTTGGCAGGAATCCATATGGGACCATAGTTGTCGCATGTCCAACCCGTATGACCATTCAGCGGATAAAGGAAACCACGCTCCTTGTCCTCATGATAGGTGATGCTCTCCACCAGGTCGGTGCGTGCCTCCAGAGCAGCCTTGGCCTTGGCGGTAAGTGGCATATTGCCTGACTGACGGAGCGAGGCAAGGTCTTCCTGAGAGATGCCCAATTCTCTGATGAGCGATTGAGGCAGAGTGGCCTTCAGCACCACGTCATAATTGTACTGAACGTCTTCGGGTTCCTTGTTGGCCACACCATCAAGATAGATGATATGGTCACGGATTTCCAATGTCTGACCAGGCAAACCCACACATCGCTTGACATAGTTTTCACGACGGTCCACGGGACGCCAATTCACCTTGCCAAAGGTGCCTGGATTCTTTTTCACGTAATCACTACCCACACCAATGGCATAGTTGTAGAAGCGGTATTGCTCCAGGGGAGAAAGGCTATCCAGATTCTCTGGCACCTCCAGATTGTACATGTACAATTCCTTGCACATGCGATAGTAATCGGTATTCTGATAGTTGTAGGCAATGGTATCTCCCGAGGGATAGTTGAACACCACGATATCATTCAGAGTGACCTTCTTGGGTGTAACGCGCTTGTAATCCCACTGTATTCCCTCTATGTAGCTCTTGCCCAGATTGAAGGGCAAAGTGTGCTGGCACAAGGGAGCATGCAGAGGTGTCTGTGGCACACGAGGACCGTATGTCATCTTGCTCACAAAGAGATAATCGCCCACCAGCAAACTCTTCTCCAACGAACTTGAAGGGATGGTATAGTTCTGGAAGAAATAGATATTGACAAAATACACCGCCACCAAGGCAAAGACAATGGCATCCACCCACGACATAACGGTGCGCAGGATGGGGTCTTCCAAATCCTTCCACCATGTCCAGTTAATCTTCTTTGTGACGTATGCATCAAAGATGAATGGGAGAACGATGATCCCCCACCACGACCTTATCCATACTAGGAAAGCAATATATAGGGCGCAAGCTATCAATCCCTTGGCCCAATTAAGCTTGGTTGGCTTGTATTTTTTCATTGATTAAAAAAGTCTGAGGATTTTTAGATGTGATTAGAATTGAAACAAATCGTCCATAGTGAGCAAACCGCTATGCTTAGCCGTGTACTCAGCTGCCAAGACTGCTCCGAGGGCAAATCCCTTTCTAGAGTGAGCATCATGGGTGATAGTGATGCAATCTGCCTCACTCTCCCAATTGATGGTGTGTATGCCAGGTACCTCATCGCGGCGTATGCTATCTATGCGCAACTTATCAGAAGCAATGTCTGTGGTGCCTTCCTTAGTTCCATCGGGATTGGTGAGCATACCAAATTCCCAACCGTTCAGGCGCTCCACCTCAGCAACCAACTCTTCTCCCAATGTGATACCAGTACCAGAGGGATGGTCTAATTTATGAATGTGGTGTACTTCCTCCAATACGGGGGTGTAAGAGTCGAAACCATTCATGATACGTGCCAAATATCTGTTTACAGCACGGAAAATGGTCACACCAAGGCTAAAGTTGGAACTCCAAAAGAGGGTCTTGCCCTCCTCCAAGCACATCTTCTTCACCTCTTCGCCATGCTGAGGTATCCAACCAGTGCTACCACTCACCACCTTCACACCATGCTTGAAGGCCTTTATATAATTATCGTATGCCGTATGTGGAGCAGTAAATTCGATAGCCACATCAGCACTCTTGAATGCCTCGCTATCAAAATCCTCCTGATTGTTAATATCGATAATGCTAACTATTTCATGACCGCGGCTTAGCGCTATTTCTTCTATCATACGGCCCATTTTGCCGTATCCTATCAATGATATTTTCATTTCTTTGTCTATATTTTGGTACGCAAAAGTACAAATTACTGAGGTAATGACAAAAGATTTTCTCCTATTATTATTAATATGTGCCCCAACAATACCTATTTTCCATGACTCCGGGGACATCGTTTTTGCCCTCCACTTCTTAACGTATGCTATAATAATGTTAGGAAAAAGGCGTATTTATTTGTTTTTTTTCTTACTAAATCGTACCTTTGCCTACAAATTGACAATAAACATGGAGAAACTGCTCCACTATGTATGGATGCACAAACTTTTGCCATCGAAAGAGTTTGTAACAACTGATGGGCAAAAAATAAGGATTCTGGAACTTGGTCGACACAACACGAATCAAGGTCCGGATTTCTGCAACGCTCGCATAGAAATGGAGGGCATGGAGTGGGTAGGCAATGTAGAGATTCACACTCTCTCTAGCGATTGGACAAGACATGGGCATCATCAAGACCCTGTCTACAATACCACCATCTTGCATGTTGTTGGCAAGGCTGATGCCGAGGCTTTCTTAGAAAATGGTCAACGCTTGCCTCAGATAGTGCTAGAGATACCTTCTGCATTGACTGACAACTACCATGAGCTACTCCATACTACAGATTATCCTCGTTGCCATAAATTTGTACCCAACATACCTGGTCTCAAAGTACATTCATGGTTGGACGCTCTATTAGCTGAGCGAATGGAAGCACGCGCTAAGCGAATCCTCGCTATCCTGGAGGAATGCCGTGGCGATTGGGAGCAAACTACTTTCATCACCTTGGCTCGCAACTTTGGTTTCGGCCTCAATGGCGACATCTTCGAGATGTGGGCCAAGCGTATACCTCTCTCGGCTGCTGGCAAGCATCGCGACAATCTATTCCAGTTGGATAGCCTCTTCCTTGGCGTAGCAGGACTGATAGACAGGGTGGCAAACGAAGC
Source organism: Bacteroidaceae bacterium (assembly GCA_045613565.1). Classification (GTDB taxonomy): domain Bacteria; phylum Bacteroidota; class Bacteroidia; order Bacteroidales; family Bacteroidaceae; genus Physcousia. The sequence goes on along the minus strand of JAZLBF010000053.1, from coordinate 33,614 downwards.
AGAAAGGGATAGACTCATGGCAGAGTACAAGTTCCTAGCTCATAAGTTCTCCCTACCTCAAGCCATGGAAACAAGCAATTGGCACTACTTGCGCACTCGTCCTCAGAACTTTCCTGATGTCCGTTTGCGCCAGTTGGCCCGACTTTTTCACGAAGGTCATTGCTCCATGCGTAGCTTGATTGAAACACAATCCTTGGAAGAGATTGACCAAGTTCTCAGCAAGGCTGGCATTAGCAAGGCTAGTCGTCAACTGATAATCATCAACACCGTTGCTCCTCTGATGTTTGCCTACGATATTTACAGAGATTCCTACGAATATCGCACTAGGGCAACTGACTTTTTGGAGCAACTTCCTGGCGAGAAAAACTATATTCTGCGCCAATGGCAGGCATGCGGACTCAAGGTGGGCACGGCTTACGATAGCCAGGCTCTGATACAATTGAAAAAAGAGTATTGCGACAAGGCCAACTGCCTGAATTGTCGCTTTGGCTTTGAATATATATCATACACGATGCACAACAATGGATAAGGAGACACTCTACATGATGGCGCTGACAAGGGTACCCAAATTGACCTTTAGCCAGCAAAGAACTATAGTGGAAACACTAGGGAGCGCTACTGCCGTGTATGAGAATAGGCACAATATCCTGGATGTTATACCCGATGCTATCCCTGCTCTCAGAGATAATCTCCTGCTCATGGATGCCAATCTGGAGCGATGCGAGGAAGAAATCTCTTGGGCAGAAGACTATAGAATACAATGCATTCATTTCTTGGACAATAGATACCCAACTCGTTTAAAGGAATGCGACGATGCCCCAATGATGCTATATTACAGAGGCAATGCCGACCTGAACAATCTGCGCATAGTGAGCATCGTGGGCACACGAAAAATGACTGACTACGGTAGACAGATAAGTGAAAAGTTTGTGCACGAACTATCAGAGCTCTGTCCCGATGTCCTCATCATAAGCGGACTGGCCTACGGAGTGGATGTCCATTGCCATCGCATGGCATTGAAGCACAATCTGAACACCGTTGGCGTACTAGCACATGGCCTAGACCAAATATATCCCACCATGCACAGACAGACGGCCAAGGATATGATAGAGCATGGAGGCTTGCTCACGGAGTATATGTCTCGCACCTCTCTCAACAAGGGATATTTCGTTCAGCGCAATCGTATCGTAGCTGGTTGTGCCGATGCAACCATCGTGGTGGAAAGTGCCTCCAGGGGTGGTAGCCTCATCACGGCAGAAATAGCTCAGAGCTATGGCCGAGATGTGTTCGCCTTCCCAGGTAGAGTTAACGACTCTCAATCAGATGGTTGTAACAAGATTATAGCCAATAATATGGCTTGTTTGCTTTGTGATGCTGAATCATTTGTAGAAGCCATGGGATGGCAAGACGATGCTTTAAGAAAGAAACATTTGACTGATGGCATTCAACAAGAACTCTTCCCCAATCTCAGCCCAGAGGAACAGCTGATAGTGGATACTCTGAGAAATAAGGACAAACTTCAACTCAACTTAATCTCCGTGGCAACAGGTATTCCTGCCGGACAACTGAGTGGCATGCTCTTTACCATGGAAATGAAGGGTGTTGTGAGAATGATTCCTGGCGGAATGTATCGACTTAATTAATTTATTAGATAAAACATTACACTAAATATATGAGTAAACAAAAGCGTTTCTTCCTAAGCGAAGAAGAAATACCAACACAATGGTACAACATCCAAGCAGACATGCCTAACAAGCCCATGCCTATGCTTGACCCCAAGACCAAGAAACCTATGACTCCAGAGGATATGTTCCCCTTATTCTCCATGGAGGCTAGCCGTCAGGAAATGGACCAAGAGCACGCTTGGATAGATATTCCCGAACCCGTCAGAGAACAATACAAATACTATCGTAGCACTCCCTTGGTGAGAGCCTATGGCCTAGAGAAGGCATTGGGTACACCTGCTCACATTTACTTCAAGAATGAGAGCGTAAGTCCTATCGGTAGTCATAAGTTGAACAGTGCCTTGGCACAAGCATATTATTGCAAGCAAGAAGGTGTTACCAACATCACCACCGAGACTGGTGCTGGTCAGTGGGGATGCGCTCTTAGTTATGCGGCTAAGGTCTTTGGCCTCGAAGCAGCCGTATATCAGGTAAAAATCAGCTATGAACAGAAACCCTATCGCCGTGCTATCATGCAAAGCTATGGCGCACAGGTTACTCCATCACCCTCTATGTCCACCAGAGCTGGTAAGGATGTTTTGACCGTTGACCCCAACAATAATGGTTCTCTAGGCACAGCTATATCCGAGGCTGTAGAATTGGCCATGACTACCCCAAATTGTAAGTACGTACTTGGTTCTGTTATGAATCACGTCTCTTTGCATCAAACTATCATCGGCCTTGAAGCAGAAAAGCAGATGCAGATGGCTGGCGAATACCCCGATATCGTCATCGGTTGCTTCGGAGGTGGTTCTAACTTTGCCGGTATCTCCTTCCCCTTCATGCGCCACAATTTCACTGGCGAACGCAACACACGCTTCATAGCAGCAGAACCTGCTAGTTGTCCTAAGTTGACACGAGGTCAATTCCAATACGACTATGGTGACCTCAGCGGTCTTACCCCCATGATGCCCATGTACACTCTAGGTCACAACTTTATGCCTGCCAACATCCATGCTGGTGGTCTCCGCTACCATGGTGCAGGTGTGATAGTATCTCAACTCATCAAGGACGGATACATCGAGGCTGTAGACCTCAAGCAATCCGAGACCTTCAAGGCTGGCTTGCTCTTTGCCAAGGAAGAAGGTATCATTCCTGCTCCCGAGTCATGCCACGCCATAGCAGCAGCCATTGCCGAAGCAGAGAAATGCAAGGAAACTGGCGAAGAGAAAGTTATCCTATTCAATCTCTCTGGCCACGGCCTCATTGACATGGCAGCCTACACCCAATATCTCTCAGGCAACCTATTCGACCTAGAAGTTTCCGACGAAGACGTAGCTCGCAATGTCAGAGATTTGGAACAGATTATCTAATATACATTTATTAAATTATGGCAAAAAAACTCCTTAAGATTTTCCTTTGGATTATTGGCATAATACTGTCTGCAGTCATTATCCTTGCTGGCTACTTTTGGTTTAAGTTCAATCAAGCTGAGCAATCTGCTGGACGCAAGGTGGAATGGGAATCAAAAGATGGAAAAATCCTTCGCAACCTAAAATATGGCGAAGGCAACAGAAATGTCTATGACCTATTCCTCCCTCCCACCAAGGATAGCAATGCCTTGATGCTCTTCGTTCATGGCGGTGCATGGATGTCTGGCAACAAAGAAGACATAGAATGGGCTGCTCGTAGATACACAAAAGAAGGATATGTCAGCGCTACCATAAATTATTCTAGAGCTGGCAAAGACACTCTTGCTTTGGGTGGAGAGTATTCTGCACCATCCATTGAGAGTATGGTAACTGAAATTGGTATTGCAATAGATTCCATTATGCTAGAGTGTAGCAGACAAGGCATTACCCTTACTCAAATGGCTATCGGAGGTTATTCTGCTGGAGGTCACCTTGCCATGCTATATGCCTCACGTCATGCCGAAGACTCTCCCCTACCCATCCGTTTTCAGATTAGTTGGGTTGGCCCTGCCGACTTCACTCTATTATTCCCAACCAATGCTGAGTACATGAGCAAAGTGTGGGAGGAAGATAGCGAGGAGAACATCCGTAAACGCAAGGAACACCAACAAACCTTGTATTTTTTTGGAGGAAAAAGCATACAAATGGAAGCTTATAGCGCTACACTAGAAGACTCGCTCAAGCGCAATGCGTCTCCTTTGTTCCAAATCTACGAGAAGACACCTCCTGCCGTACTAATTTATGGTGGAAAAGACCGTCTCGTATCTGCAAAGCATGGAGAACTAACACATCAATCACTACAACAGATTGGTATAGAGAGCCGCCTGTTCGTTTTTCCCAACTCTGGCCACGAATTAGGTGATGACCCCGAGTATGCGGATAGCGTTCAACACACCATTATTGATTTCTGCCAAAGATATTTCGGTTTCGAAAAACAGAAATAATTCACATGCTAACGCTAACATTCAAGCAATTTCTTTAAGAGGAAGTTTACTTTACTAAACCTCTCCTCATAAATACAACATTCCGCAATGCCCAATCATTTCTTAGGCGTTGCGGAATGTTATTATTGAGAGTTTATTCGTACCTCTACTCTTAAATCTACATTTCCTGTCTTGAGTTCGTATCCTTATCTCAGAAATCATTCCTCGTTTCTTTGTCTTACCGCTTCGTACATTAGAATAGCAGCAGAAACGGAGACATTAAGAGAATCTAGGATACCTAGCATGGGGATGCGGATATGAGCATCAGCCGCTTCGCGCCACTGATTGGTGAGACCTGTGGCTTCTGTACCCATGACAATGGCGGTGGGGAGAGTCATGTCTGTATCGTAATAGAGGGAAGAGTCTTGCAACTGCGCTGTGAGAATGCGGATACCCTGTGCCTTGAAGTATGCAATACACTCCTGGCTGGTACATGCCACTGTAGGCACGGAGAAGATGCCTCCCAAGGAAGAACGAATCAAGTTGGGATTGTAGAGGTCGGTAAGTGGGTCGCACACTATTACTGCATCTACACCTGCTGCATCGGCACTGCGAAGGATGGCTCCAAGATTGCCAGGCTTCTCCACACTCTCGAGCACCACATAGAGCGGTGCCTTGCCATGAGGCATCTGTGGCAAGGTATCAAGACCATGCTCCTTCATGCGGATAGTTGCCACTACGCCTTCTGTGCCTCCACGATACGCAATGCGGTCGTAAACAGCGGAGCTAACCTGAATAGTGTGACACTTTGGAAGAGCTTGCAAGAGGGTGTCGTACTCTGCTTCTGCCTTGAGAATATCAGGACAGATGAAGACGGTATCAATGACATATCCGCGAGAGAGACAGTGCATGAGTTCACGGCGGCCTTCAACGAGAAAAAGTTGTTCCTTGCGACGCTGAGACGACTTCTGTTGCAATTGCAGAAGAGCCTTGATTTTAGGGTTCTGCGTACTGGTTATGATATCTTGTGTTTGCATTCTGCCTACAAAAGTACTCAAATCCATAAAGCTAACAAAGAAATCTTTGTTTTTTTCTAGATAAATAGGTACATTTGCAAGCCTTTGTGTGCAGAGCTAACGAAAATAAACACTCAAAGGATATGGAAAAATGAATCAAATAGTAGGTGTAATGAAGCGTCCCCTAGCTGCAATCCTAGTGTTGCTACTGATGCAGGGGGTAGTGGGTATAGCCTTGTATTTTATGGCTGATGATGGTCAATTGCCTACGGTAGAGCATCTGAGCCTAGGCACTATTGTGGCAGATGGAGTGACATTGTTGGCGTGCCTATGGATATTCAGAGAAAGGCTATATCAGAAACCTCAGACGAGGGAGAAGAACTATCCATGGTGGCACAATATAGTGGCTCTGCTAGCTTGCGTGGTGGGTACATTTGCACTGGACTTGCTGAGCGAATTGATGGCATTGCCTAACGTATTCTTTGAACAAATGATAGAGATGTGCTCCAACCCCTTGGGTGTCGTGGCCATAGCATTGGTGGCTCCCATTGCCGAGGAGGTGATATTCAGATGGGGTATAATGAGGCATCTGCTCAGAAGCGGACAGCAGGTAGGACTGGCCATAGTGCTCAGTGCGCTGGCTTTTGGTGTCATCCACATGAACCCAGTACAGATTTTCTTTGCCTCGGCCATGGGTGTACTGCTAGGCCTCTTATATTGGAGAAGCGGCAGTCTACTGATGCCTTGCATATTGCACGTGGTGAACAATTCGGTAGCTTGTCTGCAGGCCTATATAATGGGGGATGATATCAAAACTTTCAACCTTGTAGAATACGTAGGTGGCACTAGCATGGCATGGACTCTAGTGGTAGTGCTTTCGCTGATGTGCATAAGCACCATGTACTGGTACGCAGTAAAGAGTAAAGATGACAGATGACAGATGATAGAGTAGAGAGTATAGATGACTAACAAACAACAAAATCTAATAGGATATGGAAATAAGCAAAATGACATCGTGTTCGGATGAAGATTTCAAGCAGATAGAGGCACTAGTGGGTGTGTTATCCTCTTCGTGCAAGGCAGACCGAGCTGTGCTGGAGGAGGTGATAGCTCAAGAGAATTCTCACCTGTTTGTGGCACGCGACAAGGAGAAAGGCATCGTAGGCATGGCCACCATCTGCTGCTTTACCATACCTACGGGTAGACATGCCACGGTGGAGGATGTGGTGGTACTACCTCAGTGTCAAGGCCTGGGATTGGGTCGCAAACTAGTGGAGGCAGCTCTCAGTTATCTACGCAAGAGTGGCAAGAGCTACAAGGTGGGACTGACCTCCAAGCCATCGCGCGTAGCAGCAAATGCTCTGTATCGCAGCATGGGATTCAGACAAAAGGAGACCAACGTGTACAACATGGAAATATATGATTGTGGGGACATACTCAGCACCCTGCATCTGAAGTAAACAAGAAGAAAAAGATAATAGTTTTCGGGATGAAATCATTTGAAGAATTAGGATTAAACGAGAGTATATTGCAAGCCATTGGCGAGCAAGGTTATGAGTACCCCATGCCTATCCAAGAGGCTGTGATACCTGTGCTCCTGGGTCAGGGTGATGAAACTGGATGGCAAGGCGACCTTGTGGCTTTGGCACAGACGGGTACAGGCAAAACGGCTGCTTATGGTCTACCCATAGTGCAACTGACGGAGGGTGCACCACTTCAGCCTACCTCGCTTATCTTGGCTCCCACACGCGAATTGTGCTTGCAGATAGCCGACGACCTGGAAGGTTTCTCAAAACATTCTGAGGGAGTACATATCCTACCCGTATATGGTGGTACCAGCATAGAGGCTCAGATACGTGCGCTGAAACGTGGTGTGAACGTATTGGTGGCTACTCCTGGTAGATTGATAGACTTGATGAAGCGTGGTGCAGCCAAGCTTTCTACAATAAGAAATGTGGTGCTGGACGAGGCTGACGAGATGCTGACCATGGGATTTCAGGAAGACCTGAACGAAATACTCTCTGGCATACCCGAAGACCATCGCACGCTGCTCTTCTCTGCCACAATGAGCAAGGAGATAGAAAACATTGCTCGCAAATACCTAAAGAACAGCAAGGAGATACAAGTAGGCTCGCGCAACGAGGGTGCAGAGCACGTCAATCACATATATTATATGGTAAGAGCGCAGGACAAGTACCTAGCACTGAAGAGAGTGGTGGACTACTATCCTCGCATCTATGGTATCATCTTCTGTCGTACTCGTATGGAGACTCAGGAGATAGCCGACAAACTAATACAAGACGGATATAGCGCTGATGCCTTGCATGGCGAACTTTCTCAGCAGCAGCGCGACTTGACGATGCAAAAATTCCGTCAGCATCGCACACAATTGTTGGTAGCTACGGATGTGGCTGCTCGCGGACTAGATGTGAACGACCTCACGCATGTAATCAACTATGGTTTGCCAGATGATACGGAGAACTATACTCACAGAAGCGGCCGTACTGGTCGTGCCGGCAAGAAAGGTACTAGCATCAGCATCGTGCACATTAGAGAGAAGAGCCGCATTCGCCTCATAGAAAAGGCTATTCAGAAGCAATTTGAACGTGGTACCCTACCCTCAGGCAAGGACATTTGTCAGAAGCAATTGTATCGTGTCATCGACGACATAGAGCGCGTGGATGTAATGGAAGAAGAGATAGCCGATGTGATGCCAGAGGTGGTGCGCAGATGGGAATGGCTAGACAAGGAGGAACTCATCAAGCGCGTGGTGAGCCGAGAGTTTGGCCGCTTCCTGGCATACTATGCTGATGCACCCGAGATAGAGGAAGTGCAGGAGTCTGCATCGAAGAGCCGTTCTGAGCGCGGTAAACAAGGTTCAAAGGGTGCTCGCAAAGCCGAGGAGGGATATACTCGCCTCTTCATCAATGTAGGCAAGATAGATGGTTTCTATGCCAAGGAAATCATTGGCCTCATCAACAGGAGCGTAAAGGGTCAGCAGGTGGAAATTGGTCGCATAGACCTAATGAAGAACTTTGCCTTCGTGGAGGTGGCTGCCGAGCAAGCCAACGATGTAATCAAGTCCATGAAGCATGGTGTCACCGTCAAGGGTCGTAGCGTGGTGTGCGATGTGGCTGATAAGAATACAGACGACAAGGAGTCAAGACGAGGTAAAAATAGAGGTGATAAGAAGGAGAATGCTCGTGGCGAAAAGTCCTTCACCGACAAGAAAGGACGCGGAGCCAAGGAAAAGCCTTCAAAAGGCAAATACCAGAAGGAGAGCAACGCTCACACCTCGCGCCAAAAGCAATATAGCAAGGAGGATTGGATGAAATTCCTCAATCCCGAGATGGCAGGATCAAAGAAACGTACTCCCGACCCCGAAGAGGAAGGTTGGGCAAGACGCAAGCCAAAGAAAAAGAAATAAAAACCGAGGCCAGAAAATATAATTTAGTAAAGACTATTATCAAAAATCAAACTTTTTGACATATAATTGTAATAAAAAACGGGCAAATCGTTATCAATTTCACAGAAAAAGTAATATATTTGCACTAGCTTTTTTAATTACTAATCTTAAAAACAAAACACATGAAAAAGACTCTAAAACTTTCAGCATTGGTACTAGCTACTGCTATTTTGTGCTCTTCTTGCATTGGTTCATTCCAGTTGACCAACAAATTGAAGGATTACAACGATGGTATTGGTAGCAAGTGGGTCAACGAGTTGGTATTCGTTGCATTCTGCATTGTTCCCGTGTACGAGATAAGCCTATTGGTTGATGCAGTGGTATTGAACTCTATAGAATTCTGGACAGGCGACAAGGCTCTTGCTCAGGCAGGTGAAAAGAAGGTGGTTAAGAATGCCAAGGGTCAGGCAGTGGAGATTACCACTTTGGAGAATGGTTACTGCTTGTCTGATGGCAATTCATCAATGAACTTCATCTATGACGAGGCAGAGCAGATTTGGAGCGCTCAGTACGAGGACCAGGTGACCAACCTCATCAAGCTAGTGAACGAGAACAAGGCTCAGCTATTCTTGCAGAATGGTGAGATTATGGACATCACCCTTGACAAGGAAGGCATAGAGATGGCTCGCAACTATATGGGTAATTTCTTTGCAATGAAGTAAGATTGTGATACTTGCACAGTAGTTTTATCATAATTCATTTTTCTCCTCCCCCGAAGAAACTCTCTTGGCGGGAGGAGTTTTATTTTTTCTTACTGAGAATGCTCCTTCTTTAGCTGGATGGATTTTCTTTGTCTAGGAAATGCGTTTTAGCCTCCATTTTAGAATTTCCGACATTTTCCAAGTGCTCTACCGAAGCAGGATTCCATTTCCTACATCTCGTAAGCTCTCTCCTAGCCTACCATTGTGAATGAAATAGTCAATCCTCCGCCAGGGGTATTTTCTGCTTTAATACTGCCTCCATAGGTGAGCACAAGATTCTTCACGATGGACAATCCCAAGCCTGTACCACCCATCAGACGACTACGACCTTTGTCCACACGATAAAAGCGCTCAAAGATGTGCAAAAGATGCTTGGGGTCTACACCACATCCATTGTCTACCACCGAAAACTCGTATTTGCTTCCCTTGGCCTCTCCCTCTTGGCTATCTCCTTCTGAGAGCCTCTTTCCATAGAACTTGATACATGTGGCACCATCGGCATAGGACAAGGCATTGTCAAAAAGATTTTGGAAGATACTCTGCAAGGCCGACTTATCGCACCTGAGCGCAACATCTTCTTCCACACATATCTCCACGGTCATTCCTCTAGCATGCAGAGCATGGCTAGCATCCTCTACCATCGTGTGCAACATTTCTGGCACAGAGACTGGAGGCAAGGAGGAAATATTGCCATCTAGATTGGAGTATGGCATATCATCCATTCTGGTGAGAGTGGACATATCTTGCAAGAGCTTGCACATACGCTGACTCTGAGCATAACACCTTTCCATGAAGTGAGCGCGAGTGGTTTCTGGCATATCAGGGTTGGTCATGATGCTCTCCAAATAACCATTGATGCTAGCTGCTGGAGTCTTAAGTTCGTGAGCAGCATTCTGAGTCAACTGTTGTTTCAGTCGTTCCTTGTCGCTCTCGCTATGCTTTAGTTTCCAGAACAAGGCTATGATGGTGTGAGAGATATCTCCTAATTCATCATCAGGCAATTTGCGCTCCAGTTCATGGTCCAACTCCTCGCCATTCTTGGCTTTCATGGCAAATTCTCTCAGATAATGGATATGTCGCGAGATGCGCGAAGTACTCTGATAAAGCACCACGATGAGCAAGACGGTGAGCATGAGAGAATACCAGAGGAAGGTGTGTTTGGGTTCGAGCGACTTGACCAACAGTGCATCATAAGGCACAGCACTACGAACGATATAATTGCCAGCCAGAGTAGCGGAGTAGAAATATGTTTCGTCGGTGGATTCTGACCTACGCTTTATCACATAGCCATCACCTTTGAGCAAGGCCTGTTGCACCTCCTGTCTGTCGGCATGGTTAGGCATGGATTGCGCATCGGTATAACTATTATCTTGCACCACTCTACCCTGCAATGTCATGATGGTCACTCGGAGGCCTTCCATGTCGTTTTGGTTGACATAGTTGGCAAAGGCAGTTGGCGAAGCAAGACTATCCTCCAGAGTACGCATCAACTTCATATTGTACATCTGCAATCGTGCATGAAGGATGTCTGTCTTGAATTCGCGCTCACGCCTGTACTGATAGGCAGTGATTAGCAATACGAACAACAGGAATATGCCTGCTACACGCATAAACAATTTGGTCTGAAAACTCCTAAAGTGCATTGCTTCTTCCCCCCTCTGTTTTTTTTAAGGTGAAACCAACTAATACTTTCTCCTCTCTCTATTTTTTATAACTCTTACTCTCTCTACTCGAACACATATCCATATCCAATACGTGTCTTGATATGCTGACCATAGCTACCAATCTTCTTTCTGAGGCGAGTGATACTCACGTCCACGGTTCTGTCAAGGACATACGCCTCCTCTGGCCAGCACTTGGTCAAAAGTTCTTCGCGTGAGAACAATCTGCCTGGATTTTCCAAGAAGAGCATTAGTAGGGCGAACTCAAGCTTGGTCAATGGCAACACCTCATCGTCCATCGTCACCACCTTGCTAGCCGTATTGAGGCAGAGTGAATCGAACAACAATTGGCGAGGCGCCTTGCTCTGCACTTCCTCCCTCTCCTTCATCTCCATCTGCTTTTGCTTGGCGGTGCGTCGCAAAACGGCTTTCACACGCGCCTTCACCTCCTGCATACCTAGGGGTTTGGTGATATAATCATCGGCACCGATGTTGAGACCTCTCACCTTCTCATTCTCACCATCCAATGCGGTGATGAAGATGATGGGAGTATCCGCCACCTCTGGCATAGCCTTCAGACGCATAGCCATCTGAAAGCCAGACATACCATCCATCATGACATCGAGCATAAACAGGTCGTAGCTGCTCAAATCCATCTTCAAAGCCTCCTCGGCCGATGATGCCGTGTCCACCTCGTATCCCTCTATTTCGAGATTAAATTTAAGGATTTCCTGCAAATCCAGTTCGTCGTCTACAACTAGCAGTTTCATTTCCTGATGATTTCTGTGTTTTGAGTGTACAAAGTTATAAATATTTCGCTTATTCGTGTATTTCAGAGCAATTATCCAGTGTTTTGTGAGCAATTTGGTTAAAGATTTCGTACTCCTATGGCATCTTTCTTAAGAATATTTTCTATCTTTGCGGTGACATAATTCATAAAACGTATGGAAACTTTTATTAATCTTTTGAGTTTGGTCGGCTCCTTAGCTCTCTTCCTCTATGGTATGAAAATCATGAGTGAGGGTCTAGAAAAATTTGCAGGTGACCGACTGAGAAACATCCTCTCTTCCATGACACGTAACCGCTTCATGGGTGTATGTACAGGTATTTTGGTTACAGCACTCATCCAGAGCTCCAGCGCTACTACCGTCATGGTTGTTAGTTTTGTAAATGCTGGTTTGATGTCGCTGGTTCAGAGTATCGGTGTCATCATGGGTGCCAACATTGGTACTACGGTAACAGCATGGATTATTTCGGCTATTGGCTTTAAAGTAAACATCGCCGCCTTTGCTCTCCCACTATTGGGTATAGGTTTGCCTATGGTGTTCAGTGGCAAGAGCAAGCGCAAGAGCATCGGTGAGTTTGTCTTTGGTTTCTCCTTCCTATTCATGGGTTTGAGCTACCTACAGAAGAGTGCCGAATCATTGGAACTAGGAAACATCGTAGCCAATATGCTAGCAGGCTGGGCTGGTGATGGCGGATTCTTCACCATATTGCTCTTTGTCTTTGTAGGTGCCGTTGTTACCATGATAGTACAGGCATCTGCTGCTACAATGGCGGTAACATTGATGCTATTTGACATGCAAATCCCTGGATTCGGTTTCGAGTTGGCAGCAGCCTTGGCTATGGGTCAGAATATTGGTACTACCATCACCGCATTCATTGCATCAATGACAGCCAACACACAGGCACGCCGAGCAGCGTTTGCTCACATGTTCTTTAATATATTTGGTGTAGTCTTCATACTATTGATTTTCCACCCCTTCTGCGATGCAGTTACATGGTTTGTAACCAATGTGATGGGAGCTGCTAACAATGACCTCTTCAAGCTATCAGCCTTCCACTCTGCCTTCAATATCTGCAATACAATCTTGTTGATTGGCTTCGTTAAGCAGATTGAGAAGTTCGTTTGCTGGCTATTGCCTCAGAAGGAGAGCGACGAGGAATATCGCCTTCAGTACATCTCTGCTGGTATCCTTTCTACCGCTGAGTTGAGCATCCTTGAGGCTCAGAAGGAGATTTATAGCTATGCAGAGCGTTGCAACCGTATGGCAGGTTTCGTAGACGAGTTGATGAACACAGAGAAGGACGAGGACTTCAACAAGCTATACTCTCGTATCGAAAAGTATGAGAATATCACCGACAACATGGAGGTGGAGATTGCCAACTACCTACACAAGGTGAGCGACGGCCGCTTGAGTATCGAATCTAAGATGGGTATCATGCGTATGCTACGCCAGATTACCGAACTAGAAAGCATTGGCGACTCTTGCTACAATCTAGCTCGTACTCTGAATCGTCATCGCGAGAATTCTAAGATTCCTTTCACCGAGCAGCAGATTTCCAATATGCACACTATGATGGAGATGGTGCGCAAGGCTATGAACTACATGCAAACAGCCGTAGAGGACGTGCTCAACGGACACCATGTGGATTACAACAAGTCCTACAATATTGAGAACGAAATCAACAACTATCGTCGCCAGTTGAAGAATCGTAATCTACAGGATGTTGATGCTGGTGTGTACAGTTATCAGATTGGTGTATTCTACATCGACTTTATCTCCGAGTGTGAAAAGCTTGGTGACTATATCCTAAACGTGGTACAGGCTACTTCTCCTGAAAAGGTTTAAGCCAGTATCCACTCCCCAACGAAAGCAAAATTTTACCTAAAAAACTTTTATTTCCTAACTAAGAAAAGGCTTGGTCCTCGTCAGAGAGCCAAGCCTTTATTTTATTCATTGGTTATTGCTATAGAAACGAACAACTCCGAATCTCCAGAGCCCTCTGAGTACATCTACGGATACTTGGATTAGGTGGGGTCTTCTAGATTGTCTAGATATACTAGAATTTCTAGATATACTAGATCTAACCTTTCCGTTCTCCGTTTTCCGTTTTTACCACCCCATTACAATGCAGAGAACGGAGGTAAAGTGCGCTACGGCTCCTAACAATACGAAAATGTGCCAGATGGCATGATAATGTGGACGCTCGTCGTGAGCAAAGAAATAGGTGCCTGCAGTGTAGAATAGTCCCTCTGCCAGGATACCAGCAATGGCTAGGGGAGACATGCGCTGACACACACTATCTGCAATAAACAGGCCACTCCATCCCATGAAGAGATATAGACCCAAAGAGAGGCGCGGATACTTGCCTATGGCAACGAGTTTGTACACCACTCCTGCTATCACAAAGAGCCATTGCAGGCCAAATACCAGCCAGCCTTGCCATCCACCCACCACACCTATGGCAATGGGTGTATAGGAGCAGGCTATCATCACGTAGATGCTGATATGGTCGCACTTGCGCAGAGCATTCTTCAATATGCCTGGACGCACCATGTGGTAGATGGTACTTGCCAGAAACATCAGGAACATACCCACGATGAAGAAGATGACTCCCATGCACATCTGCCAACTGACACTAGTGGCTGGCCAGATGAGCCAAATGCAACTGAGAGCAAAGACAACACCTGCCATGTGAGTCCACGTGTTGCCGTGCTCAAATCTGATGTCTACCATTACATTTCTAGTTTTTCTATCTTCAATGTGCCACAATCCAATAGGATACCGGCATAGAGAGCAAACTCGGGTGTCTGCTCGTGAAGGTCAAGAGAGGCTTGGTCTTCCCATGTTTCGCAAAACATGAACACATCTGGACGTGTGGCGCTCTCAAAGACGTCATAAGCCTTACAACCTTGGTGTTGGTGACTCTTAGCAGTTAGTGCTAGTGCTGCCTGAAGTGCCTCATCATAGCGGCCTTCCTTGGCTTGGAAAAAACAATTTAAACGTAACATAGTATTTTGTTTTTTTTATCTGATTTGCTTTAGTGTGATGAGCGAATAATAAATCTGCTCACGCTCGCAGATTTCCGTTTTCAGTTTTCCGTTTTCAGTTTCGATAAGAATTTCTCCTTGTTGATGATATATCGAGTGTGCTCGCCTTCTCCAATGAGGCCTTGCTCATCGTGTGCCTCCACGCGGAAGGTTAGTTTGCGTCCTTCACGCGATAGCAAAATGGCCTTGGCAGAAACGCTCCGACCAGGTGCGGTAGGCTTGACATGAGATACTGAAATCTGACTACCAACGGTGGACTCGCCTTCCTCTAGCAACTCCTGTGCGCACAGCATGGCAGCATTCTCCATCAGAGCCACCATCATGGGTGTGGCCAGTACTGGCAGGTCTCCACTTCCCACGGTGCAAGCCAGATGCTGCTCTCCCACGGTGATTGTACTCGTATGTGTCATCTCCTCTTTTAGCATATTGTTTATTTCTTCTCTAAAATCGTAGTGTAATGGCGTCTTATACACGTTGTAGCCTAGTGCCTGAGCTGCATCCACATTGGCCTGAGAATCGTCCAGGAAGAGGCATTCTGATGGCTTTGCGCCTAATCTCTCCAGCACGGCTAGGAATATATCTGCATTTGGTTTAGCCATGTGCATCTCCTGCGAGAGAAACAACTGGGAGAAATACTCCTCTGTCCTGCCTCCGAAATGCTTTTCGGCAATAAACTGCCAGTGTGCCTCGTTGGTATTGGACAAGAGGTGCACGGCATAGCCTTGCTGGCGCAATTGTTTCAGATAGTCCAACTTGTAGGCTGGTATCGTGAGCAAGCACTCGTTCCATGCATCCATCACCTGCTGCTCGGTGGTACCTTCGTGGCAGAAGCTGAGCATTCCCTTGATAAAGTCGGCTGTGGAGATATCTCCCGTCTGATACAGGTCCATGGCTCCATTTGCCACCATACCATCGCATAGTGTGGCCTTGGCTCTACCCTCTGCTGGAGCAACGCTGGCTGGCTGAAGCAATGCCTTGGGGTCGGCTCCCAGGCTTGCAAAGCTCTGCATGCATCGAGGCATGTCCAGGTCTATCAAAACTCCGCCTAGATCGAATATTACATGTTTAATCATAGAGTTCCAGATATTCGTAAGTATTTCCCACGATGGAGAGGTATCGCTCAAAATCGGCCTTGCCTATCACCACCGTGCCGGTGCAATCATTGGGGTGAAAACTGAGGGTTTCGGCCTGCTGCAGTGTGGCATCCAGAAAGAGGTGTACGTGGTGCTCCTCATCGTTGATCAATCCGAATGGCGAAACGCTACCTGGCTCTAGCCCTAGATATCTCATCA
This sequence comes from Bacteroidaceae bacterium, assembly GCA_045613565.1. Taxonomy (GTDB): domain Bacteria; phylum Bacteroidota; class Bacteroidia; order Bacteroidales; family Bacteroidaceae; genus Physcousia. The sequence goes on along the minus strand of JAZLBF010000053.1, from coordinate 17,584 downwards.
TGCGCTCTGGAGAAGCGAAAGAGAGTTTGCCCGGCGCTGCCAAACCCCTGCTCTGCAAGGCTGCCTTCAACCTCTGCTCCAGGCTGTGTATATCCAAATTGTGGTCGCAATGGTAACACACCAGATAGTGCTTATTACCCTTGTGATTGCGCAGAAAGATATTCTTGCAATGTACACTTCCATCGTCCTTCCACCATCGTTTAGCCTCCTCTATAGTCTTCCCCTCTGGGTGATTGTAATTGGTGAAAGGTATATCGTGCTGGCGCAAGTATGCCAATACAGTTTCTTCTCGTGTCATAACTCCTATGTGTTTTTAGCCGAAGGACCACCTAATCCCCCTAATTGTTCCACCCTCACAAACTGAGTACAAAGATACATTATTTTCTCGAGATTTCCAAATTTTCGGTACACTTTTTATACCCATTTCAACAACAAAAAAGCACTCTGAAACACACCTATCTCCCAGCCGTGCTAAATAGGTACCGTCTTCTGCGGGGAGTAACAATTTTCAGTTGCGAAGTCAATCATTTCAGGAAAAGACACAGGGAGTAGAGACCAGACTCGTTGATGAGAATTGGAGAGGCTCCATTGACGGTGAACAAATCGTTCACCATCTTGTCTTTCTAAATCTATATGATCACGCAAGGGGTGTCGCGTTTTGTGACGCCCCCCATAATGTTACACATAACTCCTCATACATCATGAGGATGCAGTGTAAAAAAACTATTGGTAATTATTGAAAAATGGTAATCAGGTGTCTTGTACTGAAATAGGTGGTTCTTCTGCAATTTAGTTGAAGAACCACCATTTTTAGGAAAAGACACAATGGTATACAGGATTGCAAATGATGTATTAATGCTATTTTGCTAATAATCAATAATATATCTATATTGAAGATAATACACCTTCACTCCCCCTTGCTCCTTACTTTATGTCACCAATCTCCAAAACTACCATAATTTTGAAATAAAAATACACTATATTTGGTATCAAAATCTGCAATTTTCTCCAAAAACTAACGCACTTCTTACTATTTTCGCGCATCAGCATGTTCCTTCCATACATACACCAGAATATACCTTAAAAATACCACTCCTGCACGCCAACTGCACCAGCTACCACTACACTAACAACCTATCCCATAAGCTGATAGGTATATTATTTCTCATTATTTCCCATTATTTCCCAAACGGCCAAAAAGATGTCGTACCTTTGCGTCTAGAAACGGAAAAACAGCCCCCTCACCCACTCCTCCCCTCACAAACGAATGAAAGTAATCATAACTGCTAACACAATGGAAACAAAAATCGATTTAGCTCGCTTCTGGAACGCATTCACAGACAACGGAAAACCTCCTCCTGCCTCGGAGAGAGCACCCCTGCACCTGAAAACGGCTTGGAGAGTACAAAGTACAAAAACAAAGAGTACAGAGTACAAATTATAGTTGATAATGCACTACTATGCCACGACAAGTCGATGACAAGACTGCGCACACACACACCACAATCTGTACTCTGTACTCTATGACGCTGTAATCTCTGATTCTACGCTATCAGGAATACAAGTATCGCTTAATGCTCTGCTTAGGAGTCTTCTCGAAGGCTTCGCGACGAATCTCAGTATAACCGATTTTGCTGTAAACGGCCAATTCAGGATTCAAAGCAAGCACACTGTCGTTGACCAGCTTCTCTAGCGCCTGCTCGTCAAGACCTGCCTTACTGCCAGCCTCATAGTCGGCAACAACGAGAGCTACAATGGCATTCTTGCGACCTACTACCAACGACTCCACTACGTATGGCAGATTGTTAATCTTATCCTCAATCTCCTCGGGATAGATATTCTGACCATTGCCTGTGAGAATCATGTTCTTGCAACGTCCCTTGATGAAGACATTACCCTTGGCATCCACAACACCCATATCACCTGTCTTCAGCCAACCATCCTCTGTAAAGGTAGCAGCAGTGGCATCTGCATTCTTGTAGTAACCAAGCATAACGGCATCTCCCTTGACCTGAATTTCACCCAAAACGATGCGTGGATTAGAGGAATCAATGCGCAACTCCAATGGGTCTGCCTTCTTGCCACAAGAATACTTCACAAATTCGCTCTTGTCACAATAAGAAATCAGCGGACCACACTCGGTCATACCATAACCTACTACGTAGGGGAAGTTCATACGCTTGAGCAAGTCCTCCACCTCACGATTAAGTGCTGCACCACCAAGAATAAGGCCTGTGGTAAAGCCATTACCAAAGGCATTGAGCAGAGTCTCTCTGATCTTGTTGAGCACTATCTTGTCTAGGCCTGGCACCTTAAGAAGCAACTTGGCTGGGTACTTACTTATTGCGGGGAATACCTTAGACTTGAATATCTTCTCGATAACCAAAGGTACGGTAAGGAACATGAATGGCTTAACCTTGCCTAAACCCTCCAATAGGCGCGCAGGAGTGGGTTTGCCAGGCATGATGTAAACATGGCAACCGCTAGCCAAGGGGAACAGCACATCGAAGGTCTGACCAAACATATGTGCCATAGGCAAGATGGCAAAGATATGACCGCCACGAGCAGCAGGAATCTCACGGCGAGCAAAGTCGAGATTAACCGACAAAGAGCGTGCTGGCAATACCACACCCTTAGAGGTGGCACTGGTGGTACCAGAGGTGAAACTGATTTCCACCACAGCCTCCATATCGCGCTCCTCGGGATAATAGTTGACCACGCTTGCGCTCAAACCATTAGGATATAGGCGTGCAAAATGCTCATCTAAAGTATCGTGAGCCTCTGCCAAAGCCTTCTCTGTGGCACAACAGATGCTGATATCCTTCACGTTGATAATACCAGCAAAGCCAGCAGTAGACTCAAGCTGCTTGATGTATTTCTCATCAGAGCTCAAACTATCGTAAGCAATATCATCTGCAATGAGCAATTTACACTCGGAGAACGAACCCAATTCTGCCACAGAAGCAGGGGTGAAATCTGGCAAGAAAGGCACAGACACTGCATCGTAGGTCAGTGTGGCAAAGTATGCCACCACCCATTCAGCCGAGTTGCGAGCATAGAGCGCCACCTTGTCACCCTTCTTAACACCAGCCTCCGCAAAGAGAATGTGATACTTGGCTATCTGTTCCGCTATCTGACCGTAAGTATATGTCACTCCGCCAAAATTAGTCACAGCAGGCAATGCCCAATTCTCTCGTACAGATTCACTAAAAAGTTTAACAAAATGTATCATAATATATCGAGTATTAATTAATACAACAAAAAAACAAAGCACAGCATCGTGCGCTAGGCGTTATCACTAGGTTATTTTAACTGCTTTTTCACCGAATAGTAAAAAAGTCGCAACAAATATAGTTAATTTTAAACACATTTTCCTCCATTTTGAATAAAAATACTCGTTATTTTACATTTTTTACCTCAAATACGAAAAAATCCCGATGACCACGCAGGCCACCGGGACTGATTCTATGATATCCCTACACAGAGAAAACCAGCATAGGGAACCTCTATACAAAAGGATAATTAGTCAGCAAGCTTTGCCTTGATGAACTCGCGGTTCAAGCGTGCGATGTTAGAGATAGTCTCACACTTAGGACAAACAGCCTCACAAGCACGAGTGTTGGTACAGTTACCGAAGCCCAGCTCGTCCATCTTGGCAACCATTGCCTTAGCACGGCGTGCTGCCTCTACCTGACCCTGAGGAAGGAGTGCAAACTGGCTTACCTTAGAAGAAACGAATAGCATAGCAGAACCGTTCTTACAAGCAGCTACACATGCACCACAACCGATACAGCTAGCGCAGTCCATAGCCTCGTCAGCATCGTCCTTAGAGATAAGGATAGCGTTAGCATCCTGAGCCTGACCAGTACGGATGCTGGTATAACCACCAGCCTGCATGATCTTCTCAAATGCCATACGGTCTACCATACAGTCCTTGATAACGGGGAAACCAGCAGAACGCCAAGGCTCTACGGTGATAACATCGCCATCGTTGAACTTACGCATGTACAACTGGCAAGTTGTAGCACCACGCTCGGTCTTACCATGAGGAGTACCATTAATATATAGTGAGCACATACCACAGATGCCTTCACGACAGTCATGATCGAATACGAAAGGCTCGTTGCCTGCAGCAATAAGTTCCTCGTTCATCATGTCTAGCATCTCCAAGAATGAAGTATCGTCGGGCACGTTCTTCATTTCGTGCTTCTCAAAATGACCCTTGTCCTTAGGACCATTCTGCTTCCAAAACTTTACAGTTACTGATATATTTTTTGCCATAATAATCTTTAGGATTAAGGGGGTTAGTTCTTATAGTTACGCTGCTGAACCTTGATAATCTCATACTTGAGAGCCTCCTTGATAAGCTCAGGAGCAGCCTCGTCGTTGTTCTGGTACTCCCAGCAACCTACGTAGAAGAAGTTCTCATCATCACGCTTAGCTTCGCCTTCCTCTGTCTGGTGCTCCTCACGGAAGTGACCACCACAACTCTCCTCACGATGTAGAGCATCGTATGCAATCAACTCACCCATGAGGATGAAGTCACGCAAGTGGATAGCCTTATCCAACTCTACGTTCAAGCCTTCCTTGGTGCCAGGGATGAATAGGTTCTCGTTGAACTCCTTGCGGATAGCCTTCAAGAGCTTCAAACCCTCCTGCAAACCTTCCTTGGTACGACCCATACCTACGTGCTCCCACATGATGTGACCCAACTCCTTGTGGATAGAGTCTACAGAACGCTTACCCTTGATGTTCATCAAGCGATCAATTTCGTCAGCAACAGCCTTCTCTGCAGCCTCGAACTCGGGAAGGTCGGTAGAAAGACGACCCCACAACTTCTGGTCAGCCAAATAGTTCTGAATAGTATAAGGTAGAACGAAGTAACCATCAGCCAAACCCTGCATAAGAGCAGAAGCACCTAGACGGTTAGCACCGTGGTCAGAGAAGTTACACTCACCGATAGCGAATAGGCCAGGGATAGTGGTCTGCAACTCGTAGTCAACCCATACACCACCCATTGTATAGTGGATAGCGGGGAAGATCATCATGGGATGATAGTATTCTACACCATTAACGGTCTTAGCTAGCTTGCCAGGATTTACGTCGGTAATCTCCTCGTACATCTCGAAGAGATTGCCATAACGCTGAAGGATTTCCTTGATACCTAGGCGCTGGATAGACTCAGAGAAGTCTAGGAATACAGCCAAACCAGTGTTGTTTACACCGAATCCCTTGTCGCAACGCTCCTTAGCAGCACGTGAAGCTACGTCACGAGGAACCAAGTTACCGAATGCGGGATAACGACGCTCCAAGTAGTAGTCACGATCCTCCTCAGGAATCTCATAACCCTGCTTTGTACCAGCCTGAAGTGCCTTAGCATCCTCTAGCTTCTTGGGAACCCAAATACGACCGTCGTTACGTAGAGACTCAGACATAAGAGTCAACTTAGACTGCTTGTCACCGTGTACGGGGATACAGGTGGGGTGAATCTGAACGTATGAGGGGTTAGCCATCACAGCACCCTTACGGTAGCACTGGATAGCTGCAGTGCAGTTACAACCCATAGCATTGGTGCTGAGGAAGTATGCATTACCATAACCACCAGTAGCGATAACTACAGCATTTGCACTGAAACGAACTAGCTTACCGCTAACTAGGTCCTTAGCAATGATACCACGTGCACGACCGTCAACGATAACAACGTCTTCCATCTCATAACGAGTGAAGAGCTTTACCTTGCCAGTATTAACCATGCGGCTCAATGATGAGTAAGCACCTAACAATAGCTGCTGACCTGTCTGACCCTTAGCATAGAAAGTACGGCTTACCTGAGCACCACCGAATGAACGGTTAGCTAGCATACCACCATATTCGCGAGCGAAAGGTACACCCTGTGCCACACACTGGTCGATGATAGCGTTGCTCACCTCTGCCAAACGATATACGTTAGCCTCACGAGCACGGTAGTCACCACCCTTTACTGTATCGTAGAATAGACGGTAAACTGAGTCACCATCGTTCTGATAGTTCTTAGCAGCATTGATACCACCCTGAGCAGCAATTGAGTGTGCACGACGGGGAGAGTCTTGAATACAGAAATTATATACATTGAAACCCATCTCAGCCAAAGAAGCAGCAGCGCTGGCACCAGCCAAACCTGTACCTACTACGATAACATCGAGCTTGAGTTTATTCTTGGGGTTAACCAAACGCTGGTGAGCCTTATAGTTGGTCCATTTTTCAGCAATAGGTCCCTCGGGGATTCTTGAATCTAAAGTCTTTGCCATGATTTTGGTAGATTATAGATTAATGGATTAGTTTAATAAATTAATTAACAAAGGCCCATTGCATGGCAACCTTCTACAATTGCATTGATCTGATCAAAGTCTGCAGGACGATAACCAAGGCAGAATGCAACAGCTACGGCAACAAACATCAAAATAATGATAGTTGAAACAACGCAGCTAATAGCACGCCAACGGTTGAACCATACCTTGCCGCTCAAACCTAGGGTCTGCATTGAGCTCCACAAACCGTGGTTCAAGTGCATCCAAAGAGCTGCCAACCAAACCAAATAGATAACGGTGTAAACGGGGCAAGAGAATGTCTCAGCAATCCAGTACACACCATTGGTAGCCAAATGATGGTCACCTGCACAAGGAGCTAGCTCAACAAGCATCATCTTAGCCCAGAAGTTCCACAAGTGTAGACCCATACCTAGGATTACGATGATACCAAGAACGAGCATGTTCTGGCTACTCCACTCTACCTTCTTGGGAGTATCAGTAACCTCGTAACGGCTGTTGCCGCGAGCACGACGGTTCTGGATTGTCAACCAGAAAGCGTAAAGGAAGTGCAACACTACCAAAGCAGCCAAACCAACTGTTGCTGCTACAGCATACCAATTAGCACCAAGGAAAGCACAAATCATGTTGTAACCCTCGGCACTGATAAGAGCCACTACGTTCATTGACGCATGGAACAGTAGGAACAAGATGAGCGCGATGCCGGTAACCGACATAACCACCTTCCTACCGATTGATGAATTGATTAACCACATAGGATTTTGATTAAAATTAAAGTTTATTTATAAATTTTGTTCGTTCCTATTTTAGCACTTTTAAGCACAGTTCGTGGTGCAAATACTCATTTTTAGGTATTATGCACGCCACAAATTTAAGGTAATTTATTTATTTATGCAATGCTTTTCAAAAAAAGTAGAAAGATTTACGTACTTTTGCGAATGAAATTTTGATTTATAAAGATGGAACTTAATTACGACGTTGTTGTTATTGGTGCTGGACATGCTGGTTGCGAGGCTGCTGCTGCTAGTGCAAAACTAGGCGCAAAGACTTGTCTGGTGACTATGGATATGAACAAGATTGCACAGATGTCTTGCAACCCTGCCATTGGTGGTATTGCCAAGGGACAAATCGTGCGAGAAATAGATGCTTTGGGTGGATACACTGGTATCGTCACCGACCGCACGGCTATTCAATTCAGAATGCTCAATCGTAGCAAAGGTCCTGCTATGTGGAGTCCTCGTGCTCAGTGTGACAGAGCCAAATTTATATGCGAATGGAGAAAGATTCTTGAGAATTGTGACAATCTGAGCATCTGGCAAGACCAAGCAAGAGAACTCCTCGTTGACGAGAATACCAAGCAGGCTATCGGCGTAAAAACCTACATGGACGTCACCATCAAAGCAAAGAGCGTGATTATCACTGCTGGCACTTTCTTGAATGGTCTTATGCACATTGGCAAGACTAAGCTCGAGGGTGGAAGATGCGCTGAACCTGCCTCCAAAGAACTAACGGAGAGCATCACCAAACATGGCATCGTTTGTGGACGAATGAAGACGGGTACACCTGTTCGTATCGATGGTCGCTCGGTGCATTTTGAGGATATGCAAGAACAGCCAGGTGATAGCGTATGTCAAAATTTTTCTTTCGTCGAAAAAACTCACTCCCTACCCCAACTTCCTTGTTGGATAACGTACACTAATACCGACACTCACGAGAGATTGAGAGCTGGCCTTGCTGACTCGCCTCTCTACAATGGTCAGATACAAAGTATTGGTCCTCGCTATTGTCCTAGCATCGAAACAAAACTTGTCACCTTTGCCGATAAGGATCAGCATCAACTTTTCCTTGAGCCAGAGGGTATAGACACTCAGGAGTACTATCTAAATGGTTTCTCTTCCTCTCTGCCTATCGATGTGCAGTTGGAGGCTTTGAAAAAGATTGATTGCTTCCGCGATGTACAGGTTTACCGTCCTGGTTATGCCATCGAATACGATTATTTTGACCCCACACAATTGTATCACACTCTTGAGTCAAAGGTGGTTGAAAATCTTTATTTCGCTGGTCAGGTAAATGGTACCACGGGTTATGAGGAAGCTGCTGGTCAAGGCTTAATTGCTGGCATCAATGCGGCTCTCAAATTGCAAGGCAAGGAGAGCTTCATCCTTCATCGAGACGAGGCATACATTGGCGTATTGATTGACGACCTAGTGACCAAGGGTGTAGACGAGCCATATCGTATGTTCACCTCCAGAGCTGAGTATCGTATCCTTCTCAGACAAGATGACGCTGATGCTCGCCTAACTGAGCGCAGCTACAATATTGGATTGGCTACAAAACAAAGATATGACTATTGGCTAGAGAAGAAGGAGTGGATAGAAAAGATTATCGACTTCTGCAAGAACTTCTCCGTGAAGGCCATCTACATCAATGATGCTCTTGAGGCACTTGGTAGCGTTCCGCTGAAGAAGGGTTGCAAATTGATTGACCTCATCACTCGTCCTCAGATTAGTATTCTTTCGTTGGAGAAGCACATCAAAGCTCTAGAGCAATTCCTGAGCACTATCCCCAATCGCAGAGAAGAAATCATCGAGGCGGCAGAGATACAAATTAAGTACGACGGCTACATCAAGCGAGAGAGAGAAATTGCCGACAAGATGCTCCGCCTGGAGAATATCAAGATTAGAGGAAAGTTTGACTATGAGAATATCAAATCACTTTCTACAGAAGCCAGACAAAAGCTCATCAAGATTAATCCCGAAACTCTTGCACAAGCATCTCGTATCCCTGGAGTTTCTCCTTCGGACATAAACGTACTTCTTGTCTTGATGGGTAGATAAAATATTAATCAACACAACAACCGTTTCACGTGAAACAATAACAATAGATATTCGAAAATGAACAACCAAATCCTACTGAAGAATCTTAGAGTTATCCCAGACTTTCCCATCCCAGGAATACAGTTCCAAGATGTCACAACTCTCTTCCGCAATCCAGAATGCATGAAAATAATGAAGGACGAGGTTTTCGAACTCTACAAAGACAAGGGAATAACTAAAGTTGTAGGTTTAGAGAGCCGTGGCTTTCCTCTTGGTTGCACATTGGCAGCCGACCTTGACGCTGGCTTTGTAATGGCTCGCAAACCAGGCAAACTTCCTGGCGAGGTAGTAGAACAGACCTATCAAAAGGAATACGGAGAGGACAAGATTTGCATCAGTTCAGATGCCATTAACCCCGATGACGTAATACTCCTCCACGACGACCTCCTTGCCACTGGTGGTACAATGAAGGCCGTATATGACCTCGTAAAGCGCTTTAATCCTCAGAAGATTTACATCAATTTCATCATTGAACTCACTATCGAAGGATTGCATGGCAGAGACGTACTCGACCCAGAAACAGAAATCACTACCCTACTACGCATCTAAACAAAGAGCATTCGTAGCATGAAAAGAGATGAGATAATAACAAAACTAAAGTCTATAGCAGGGAGTTTACCAGAGCTCCCTGGTTGTTATCAATATCTTGATGAAAACGATACTATAATATATGTAGGTAAGGCCAAGAACCTAAAAAGAAGAGTAAATAGCTATTTCAACAGAGAGCACGACAATTTCAAAACTAGCATCCTCGTTAGCAAGATTCGTGATATAAAATACATCGTGGTGAATAGCGAGGAAGACGCTCTTCTACTAGAAAACAATCTAATCAAGCAATGGAATCCTAGGTACAATATCCTTCTAAAAGACGGTAAAACCTATCCAAGTATATGTATCACCAATGAGTACCTACCACGCATCATATACACAAGAAAGATAGTAAAAGGTGCTGGTTTATACTTTGGTCCATATAGCCACATCCCTACTCTACAAGCTCTATTAGAACTGATTAAAAATCTCTATCCTTTGCGCACTTGCAAGGAGAAGATTTCCAATGAAAGCATTAATTCTGGCAAGCATAAACTCTGTCTAGAATACCATATCAAGAATTGCAAAGGACCCTGTTGTGGCCTTCAAACGAGAGAAGAATACCTCGGTTATATCAACGAGGCAAAAGAAATCCTCAAGGGTAATACGAAGGACATTCAACGAAAAATGCTTGCTGAAATGCAATCTCTTGCCATAGAAATGCGATTTGAGGAAGCAGAGATAATCAAGAAAAAGTACGATTTACTCGAAAATTATCGCAATAAGAGCGAGGTTGTAAGCAATACCCTGCATAATATAGATGTATTCTACATCGAAAACGATGAAAAGGAGGCTTATATCAACTATCTTCACGTTGTAAACGGATGTATTAACCAAGCATTCACCTTCGAATATAGCAAGAAATTAGGCGAAACAGCCGAAGAATTACTCATAGCTGGCATAGGCGAAATGAGAGCCAGATACGGTAGTCAGAGTAAGGAAATCATCGTTCCGTTTCACGTGGAACTAAATTTAGAAAATGTAGAGTTCACTATACCACAAAGAGGCGATAAAAAGAAGCTTCTAGAGCTATCAAAACTCAACACTCTGCAATACAAAAAAGACCGATTAAATCAGAAAGATAAGCTAAATCCGGAGCAAAAACAGGTAAGATGCCTCAAGGAATTACAAGATGCTTTGGGTATAGATACACTACCTCTACACATAGAATGCTTTGACAATAGCAATATTAGCGGAGATGATGCTGTGGCTGCTTGCATCGTATTCAGAAAGGGTAAACCAAGCAAAAAAGAGTATAGAAAATACAATATAAAAACAGTTGTAGGTCCCGATGATTACGCCTCAATGAAGGAGGTTGTGCGCCGAAGATACACGCGCATGATAAACGAAAATGCTCCCCTACCCAACCTGATTATTGCCGACGGTGGAAAGGGACAAATGGAGGTAATTAGAGAGGTCGTAGAAGAGGAACTAAAACTGAATATTCCTATCGCTGGATTGGCCAAAAATGACCATCATAAGACAAATGAACTACTATTTGGTTTCCCACAAATGAGCATAGGTTTAAGGCTAGATAGCGCCTTATTTCACATGCTTACACACATACAAGATGAGGTGCATCGCTTTGCCATCACCTTCCATAGAGACAAGCGAAGCAAGAGGCAAACTGCAAGCGAATTAGACACAATAAATGGTATAGGACCTAAGACAAAAGAGCTGCTATTAAAGGAATTTAAGAGCCTAGCGCGTATCAAAAAAGCATCACTAGAGGAGATACAAAAGTGTATCGGTGAAAGCAAAGGAAATATCCTATTCTCGCATCTAAAGAATCAAGAATAAGGTCATAAATCATAGAAAATAAACACAAAACAAGAAGGATATAGACATGGAAGAAAACAAGTACGAACGTATGTTGGCGGAATACAACACCAACATCAACGACGAAGAAGTTGCTCGCAAGGTAAAGAAAATCATCGAGGAGAAAGTAGAAGAAAACAACAACACAGATGTAAAGAAATTCCTCTTTGGTAGCATTGAGCTAACCACACTAAAGTCCACAGACAGCGATGAAAGCATTCTGAAACTAGTGGAAAATGTAAACAAATTTGAGGACGAATACATGGAACTACCCCACGTAGCGACCATCTGCGTTTACCCCAATTTTGCACAAATAGTAAACCAGAGCCTAGAGGTAGAAGGTGTAGAATTGGCATGCGTAAGCGGTTCATTTCCAAGCTCTCAGGCACTAATCGAGGTAAAGGTTGCGGAGACGGCTCTTGCTATAAAAGATGGTGCTACAGAGATAGATATAGTAATGAGCCTGGGTAAATTCCTGAGCGGAGATTACGAAACTGTATGTGATGAAATCAGTGAAATTAAGGCAGTTTGCGGTGATAAAAAGTTGAAAGTAATCCTAGAAACTGGCTTGCTTGGCAATGCATCAGACATCAAAACTGCTAGCCTTTTAGCCATGTACTCAGGTGCCGATTATATCAAGACAAGTACAGGTAAGGAGAACCCTGCCGCTACCCCCGAAGCCGTATTCGTAATGTGCGAAGCTATCAAGGAGTACCATGAGAAGACCGGTATCAAGATTGGTTTGAAGCCAGCAGGAGGTTTGAACACCACCCACGATGCACTCACATATTATACTATAGTAAAGGAAGTCTTGGGTGAGGAATGGTTGACAAACGAGCTCTTCCGCCTTGGCACTAGTCGATTGGCAAATTTTCTGCTAAGCGAAATCGTTGGCAAGGAAGTAAAGTTCTTCTAACCTATCACCCTACGCTCTGACGCTCTAAGACACACTCCCCTACCCTACGCAACACTCAGAGGAGGATTTTTCCCCTTTTTACGTTCAAAATACGTGTGCAGATGGCTGGAAAATAAGAAAAAAGAGATTCTCAGAGAGCCAAAAAAGGCCTTAATAGATGAAATTCAGTCTATTAGGGCCATTTTTTATGTATTTGAAGAATATGAATCTAGATGCTGAAGGCGCATTTAGGCCTCGGAGGAAGAGAAACGCGACTACAATTTTCTCTGAGACACGAAATCGAGGTACAACTGAAGAGTTCTTGCAATTGTGCGCTCGATCACCTCGTCAAGCAAACCGCTAGCCATGTGAGAGAAGTCGGTCATTGCTGCTTCGGCATAAAGTACACCACCCTCGTGAATGGTCAACTGAACAAGATGCTCTATCTCCTCGAGCGAAGCCTCAAAGCGTCTAACCTTGAGCGCCAACTCCTGAACGAAGGCATTCTTGCGAGCGGCAAAGATTACGGGAAGAGTCAACTTACCCTCCTTCATATCATTGCCAGTTGGCTTACCCACATCCTGAGTGCTGTCATAATCAAAGATGTCATCTCTCAACTGGAAGCAAAGTCCCAACAACATACCAAAGCGCTTCATGGTGAAGATATAACCCTCATTGTCACTAGCTAGTAGCGCACCAGCTTCGGCACAAGCAGAGAAGAGAGAAGCCGTCTTCTTTCTAATCACATCGTAGTATCTACTCTCTTCAATCTCCTGAGAATCGATGTTTGCCAATTGCAAAAGTTCACCATCAGAGAGCATCACACCAACATTGGAAATCAACTCCACGACGCGGAAATTACCACAAGCCACGGCATGCTCGATGGCCTTGCTCAAGAGGAAATCACCTACAAGAACAGCCGCCTTATTGTCTAGAAGATTATTTACACTCTTCTGTCCACGACGACGATCGCTCTCGTCCACGATATCATCATGTACCAAAGAAGCCGTATGAAGCAATTCGAAAGCAATAGCAGCATGCAATATCTTCTCATCTAGCACCCCGTCGGTGTTATTACCACCACGAGCAGCCAAAAGCACTAGCATTGGACGCATCTGCTTACCCTTGCGCTGAAGTAAATGCTCAAGAGCGACATTGAGAAGAGCATTGTCAGATGTAAGCGATTCGGCAAACATTTCATTGAAACGAGCCAAATCCTGCTCTATTGGTTTTCTTATCTCCTTCAGTAGTTCCACTTTGATTGTTATAATTTTATATTTTTGATGTGCAAAATTACGTAAAAAGGCCGAAAAATATCACATTTTTTCATTATTTTTGTATCCAAATATGTTAAAAAGATATGAAATTATTCCTTCTCGACGCATATGCTCTCATCTATAGAGCCTATTATGCCTTTATCAAGAACCCACGCTACAATTCAAAAGGCGAGAATACGAGTGCCATTCTTGGTTTTGTAAACACTCTGGAAGATGTGCTCCGCAACATGCAACCCACTCATCTAGGCGTTGCTTTCGACCCACACGGAGGTACATTTCGCCATGAAAAATACCCTAACTATAAGGCTCAGCGCGAGGAAACACCTGAGGCCATTCGCTTTGCCGTACCCAAGATCAAGGAGATTCTGGAGGCCTACAATATACCCGTTTTGGAGGTGGCTGGCTATGAAGCCGATGATGTGATAGGCACACTGGCCAAGCAAGCCGACCAACAAGGTATCACCACCTATATGATGACTCCCGACAAGGATTATGGCCAATTGGTTACACCCAATGTGAGTATGTATCGACCTCCCGTAGGCAAGGCAGAGGCACAGATAATGGGTCCTAAGGAAATTTGCGAGAAATGGGGTATAGATTCGCCTCTTCAAGTGATAGATATCCTAGGACTAATGGGTGATGCCAGCGACAATATCCCTGGTTGTCCGGGTGTGGGAGAAAAGACCGCATGCACCCTAGTTCAACAATGGGGAAGTATAGAAAATCTGCTGAATAATATTGACAAACTGAAGGGAGCTACTCAGAAGAAAATCTCAGAGAATGCGGAGCTCATCAGACAAAGTTATTGGTTGGCCACCATTGCCACCGATGCTCCCATCACACTAGAGCTTGACTCACTGAAAGTAAGTGAACCCAACCATCAGGCGCTACAAGAGTTGTATGAACAATTGGAGTTTCGCCAATTGCTGAAAAAGAAGCAAGGCAGTGGCAGTTCTGAAGAGAAGGGAAAAGCCACATCCAAGGAGAAGAAATCCAAGCAAGCGGAGAAGTTTAGCGATGGTAGTATTCAAGGCGATCTCTTTGCTAATATTGAGGATTTCGGCAATGCCAAAGACAAAGCATCATCAGCAAGCGAAACTGCTCAATACGATCTATTTAATCTACCCCCAGAAGGCGAGTTCTCCATCGTCAGCGAGCCACCCTTCTTCCTAGAAGGAAATACCATCATCGGTCATGACCTGAAGGCACATTGGAAGGAGCTCACACAACAGTTCCCCCAACTGATGGAGTGTCCAAAAAGCCAGGAGGAAGCTACATCTAAGCCACAACTCTTTGACACCGCCATAGCACACTATCTCCTTCACCCCGAGATGCGCCATGGCTTGGATTACCTCAAGGATGCCTACAGGTGTCCTACCCTATTGTCTCTGAAGCAACTCTTTGAAGCTCAACTACATGAGAACGATCTGTGGAGCGTATTCGAAGACATAGAAATGCCACTGATGTGCGTACTTGCACGCATGGAGAGCGCAGGTGTGCGCATCGATGAGAAAGGACTAGCCGAAACCAGTCAGCACTACACCCAGGAGATGCTACGCCTGGAGGAGGAAATCTATGCTCTAGCAGGTCAGCGATTCAACATTGCATCGCCACGCCAGGTGGGTGAAATACTCTTTGATGTGCTCAAGCTGGACTCCAAAGCCAAGAAGACCAAGACAGGTCAGTATGTCACCAGCGAGGAGGTGCTAGAAGGCCTTCGCAACAAGCACGAAGTCATAGGTAAAATCCTAGAGCACAGAGGATTGAAGAAACTCCTTGGCACCTATATCGATGCTCTGCCTCGTCTGGTCAACCCCAGCACTGGCCACATACATACAACCTTCAATCAGACGGTTACAACCACCGGTCGCCTCTCCTCCTCCAACCCCAATCTGCAAAACATCCCCGTGCGCGATGCCATGGGTAAGGAGGTGCGCAAGGCTTTCATCCCTGACGAAGGACACCTCTTCCTCTCTGCCGACTATAGCCAGATAGAGCTACGCATCATGGCGCATCTGAGCCAAGACCCCAATCTAGTGCAAGCCTTCCTAGGCGGAGAAGACATCCATGCTGCCACGGCTGCAAAGATATTCCACAAGGACATCAGCGAGGTAACCTCCGATGAGCGACGAGCTGCCAAAACGGCCAATTTCGGCATCATCTATGGCATCAGTGCCTTTGGCTTGGCCGAGCGACTAGGATGCAGCAGAAGCGAAGCAAAGCAGCTTATCGACGATTATTTCGAGAGCTATCCAGGCGTGAAGCAATACATGGAGCAAAGCATAGCCACGGCTCGCGAGAATGGTTACACGCAAACCATCTTCAAACGCCGCTGTCCCCTACCCGATATCAATAGTCACAATGCCGTGGTGCGCGGATATGCCGAGCGCAATGCCATCAATTCACCCATCCAGGGTAGTGCTGCCGACATCATGAAGATAGCCATGATCAGAGTGGACCTTCGTATGCGCCAGGAGGGTCTCCAGAGCCGTATGATATTGCAGGTGCATGACGAACTCATCTTCACCGTGGTGCCTGAGGAGCAGGAGAAACTCCAAACCCTGGTGGTGGAGGAGATGCAGAATGCCGTACAACTGGCCATCCCCTTGATAGCCGATGTGGGTTGGGGTAAGAACTGGTTGGAGGCTCACTAATCCCCCTAGCTCAGAAGGGGGAACAAGCGTGAAAAAGACACCTACGGTGGGGTACTCCGAAGGTACATCATCCCCCTACGGCAATGGTGCTGTAGGCAGAGGAAGATGGGGTGTCTTTGTTAAAAAATGTTAAATCCTTGTTGCAGAACAAACAAAATCGTAACTTTGTCCGCACAATCTTTTGCAAAAATCATCATGAAAAGTCCTCTCTCAATAGTGCTCTTAGCCATCGCGGCATGCATCCTAGCCTCTCATACTCCCCTATCCCACTCTACCTCAGCGCCTTACACTGCCATGACAGATACCACCGAAACCACCAAGGTGGACACGCTCAGGGAACTGGAGGTGGGCGGACAGAAGAGACTTCGTGTGCTGGACGTGCTGGAGGAAACCAGAAAGAAGCAGAGGAAGCAACCAGGGCAGAAGGGCATCTCTGACGTGCTGGGAGGCAAGGCCACGGATTATATCATGCATCCCTTTGCCATCAAGGACAGACGCAAGGAGAAGCGCAACAAGAAGTCGCTGGAGGCTCTGGACAAGCTAGAAGCCACACGCACCTATGAGGACGAGCTCACCGATGCCATCAAACGCCAACTGATGGAGGACTCCATAGCCAAGGCTAAGAAGGAAAATAAGGAAGAATAATAAAAATAGAGTAGGGGAGAGAACTTATCACATTAAATCGGCTTAAACTAGAGCCATCAATAGTCTCAACACTTTCGTTTCGCTTGGATTGAAGGTGTCGAGAGAATTTACACCTTCATTTTGTTTGGATCGAAGCTTTCGAGAGGATTTCTAGCTTCGTTTCATTTGACTTGATGTTGTCAACAATATTTTTTATGTGTCTTGCAGCAACTTGATATACACGAAAAATGCAAAAATTGCACAAAAAGGTCGATCTGTGCAATTTTACAAAACCATTTCCAACGCTGTTGAATGCGGTTTTGTAAAATTACAACGGCTATCCTACGGCGTTGGAAATACCTTTGTAATTGCACAACGGCCATTCTACGACGTTTCGTGCGCCTTTGTGTAATAAGCAAATATTATTCCATCATTTTTTCGTAAAGTTAATCCACCACTTCATTTTTCTTTAGTTTTAGTTGTTTTCTTTGCTTTTAGAGTTAAATATTGTCTTTCTGTTTTCTAATCTGTAACTTGTTCCATCTAA
>JAZLBF010000052.1:0-4031 GCA_045613565.1 Bacteroidaceae bacterium | reverse complement strand
ATCATACTTTTCTCTGGCATATTGCTCATACCGGTACTTGTACTCTGTCTTGTCAGCAAGAAGCAGCGTATCAAGTACTGGTATGCCTTCAATGACAGAACCAAGACATATCCGTCCTTGCCCGACAACAAGATTGACCAGTTGTTCTCGCTCTGCGTCAACTTCCTCCTCCTCGTTGCTAAGCGTGTGGGAATGAGTTACAACGAAATAAACATCTGGATATTCTGCATCATCTGGCCTGTCATCACCATCCTCTCCATCGCACTGAACATTGTCCTGCTTTGCTGGTAAACGGAAAACTACTAATACACATCAAACGGTGAACGGAACCCAATCCGCTCACCGTTCTTTTTGCCGTGTACCCGTCCCGGTTGTAACTGACTCTCCCCCTGAGACAGGCGGGCGAAGAGGGTCTTTAGAAGAATGACTTGATGTCATTCTGTGCCCTATGAGGGTCGCAATCCCCATTGCGACGTGCGGACAACCCCCGCAGGGGGGAGGGGGTGGATAAAACTCTCTGCGCACTCTTGTCGTAACGAAGTTTGCAACCACTCCAGCGCCAGCGTGAAATAGGAAAGGGAATAAATCTCTGCGCTCTTTGCGGTCTTTGCGTGAATACAAAACGCTATTATCTTTATCTCACGCAAAGGACGCAAAGGACGCAGAATTTCAATGCAAACTACGCTATCGCTGAAGTAGTCGCTGGCTACGCGCGACAGAGGGCGCAAAGTCAAATTGTGGACGAAGACGGAAACTATCCCACACAAAACGCCAATCCGCAGACACTTGCCATCACTGGGTGCCTGCGGATTGTGTGTGTGTATGCTATATCTAACGCCAGACAATAGCCTGAGCCTATCACTGAATTATAACTTTGCCTTTCTGGATAAAGACACCCTTCTGTGCCTTCTGAACACGACGGCCAGAGAGGTCGTAGACGGCAGAGTTTTCAGATTTGACCTTCCCGTTTTCCGTTTCTGTAATGCCAGTAGCGTCAAAACTGATATTATTGTTAAGTACAAACATGCAGGATTTGCCATTGATGCTCAGTCCATTTTCTGTACTTACGATATCAACACCTACAGGAGCATCAGACAAAGTCAAGGCGCCATCCTCTGCAATGGCTCCGTACTTCTTGGAACCGATATTATACAGGTATGAGGCGTTGCCTTCCTTCAGCACAGTCCAACATGTACCCTCGCTTTCCTCGTCCAGCGAATGCGTATAGGCAATGTTTACCAAATCACCCTTTGTGCTATCATACACGCTGAAATTCCGGCCGGTGGCATCTGCTATCATGTATGCCTTTCTTGATTCAAGGTCCTCTGTATCCATTGCCATTTCCTTGATTCGAATAAAGCTGCCCCAATCAGAGAAGGCATAATCCCAATAAGCACCTTCTGGGACATAGAGTTGAGTGTGATTATACATATTAGTGCTGCTAATTCCATTTCCGCCCATAACTGCTGGCTTTATTGCCTTACAAACAATGGTCTGTAACATGCAATTTCTGAAAGCATTCTCCCCTATGCTCGTCACACTATTACCGATAGTAACCGAGGTCAAACCAGAACAACCATTAAAGGCAAACTCCCTTATGCTCGTCACGCTATTGGGTATAGTAACAATAACAGCACTTTTTCGACAAAATATAACACTTGTGCTATCTATTAATAAACCATCCTGAGTTTCATAATCAACGATATTAGCTTCCCAATAATCGTTTTCTTCAGCAGACAATGACGAATTATTAACAAAGTTTGATCCTCCAAAATAACAACCATAGAAAGCGCGCATCCCAATGCTCGTCACGCTATTGGGAATAGTAACCGAGGTCAAACCAGAACAATCCCAGAAAGCGCCCGTCCCTATGCTCGTCACACTATTGCCGATAGTAACCGAGGTCAATCCAGAGCAACCTTTGAAAGCACCCCATCCTATGCTAGTCACACTATTGGGGATAGTAACCGAGGTCAAACCAGAGCAACCAACGAAACCCGCCTCCCCTATGTTCGTCACACTATTGGGGATAACCAAATCCTTTACCTCCTCTCCATCCAAATATAAATGATGAGCGTTATATAAAGGATTAGAAGTATTGTCTATAAAATCAATATTGCACCATGCTACAATATCAGAAATATGAACCGAAGTCAAACCAGAGCAACCCGAGAAAGCGTTTCTCCCTATGCTCTTCACACTATTGCCGATAGTAACCGAGGTCAAACGAGAGCAATCACGGAAGGCATTTCCCCCTATGCTCGTCACACTATTGCCGATAGTAACCGAGGTCAAACGAGAGCAACCCCAAAAGGCCAACTCCCCTATGCTCGTCACACTATAAACGACACCCTCATGTTCCACAGACTCTGGGACAACAACTTCTCCAGAATAAGTACCAGTGCTTTTCCTTACAACAGCAGCCTGCTTCGTCTCTGCATTAAGGTCATAATTTATCCCATCAATCTCAACCTCTTCTGCCAGCATGGGCAGGGACAGGAGCACCGCCAGGGACAGGAACAGCGCACGCAAGGAATTGTGTAGATGTTTTTTCATCTTAATAATTGTTTTATGCCTCCCAATTCCCTGAAGAAAGCAGTGAGTATAAAATAAAGGTGTGGGAACTATATCTGCTTTATCCTATATTCGGGCCTTCGCATTGCCTTTAGCATGGATAAAGCAATAGCCCACACCCAAGGTTATGTAAGGAGCCAATATTGGCTGTACATACCAACGATGTGGTGCTACTGGTATCATCTTCATGCTAAAATCAAAGTTGCGAAGTTTGAATATAGAAGATAATCTCAATAACACCTTTTTCGATAAAGTCCTTCCTCACACCACCGCTGTGGCGACGGAATTCAGGGGTAAAGGTAATACTATTTTCCGAGACAGCAAAAACAAAACGGGACTTTGTTACATAAACTCTTGTCGTAACGAAGTTTGCGACCCTCCAGCGCCAGCGTGGAATACGGAAGGATAATAAAGACTCGATGCCCTTTGTGCTCTTTGCTTGCAAAACTTTTTCCGCCGGCAAGCAAAAGAAACATGGCGAGGATTTCATGGAAAGGCAGTTTTTTAGTATCTTTGTCGGTTGAATGGTAATAAAAAGAGACTAACCAAACTAATACACACCCTCACCATGAGTTACAACGAAGAGCACAGACACCATAGAGACGCATTGCTGAAGTTCGAACCCGAAACGCACACATACACTTGCAACGGACAGGTGTTCAAGTCCGTTACCACACTGATAAACGAGTATTTCGAGCAATTCGATGCCGACTACTGGGCAGCCAAGAAGGCTCCTTCCATGGGCATGACACCACAGCAGCTCAAGGACATTTGGGCACGCAAGGGTGAAGAGGCACGCAATTTGGGCACACAGATGCACGAAAAGATAGAGCGCCACTACCTGGGGCTGCCCAACACGAGCGACGACACATACCGCCTGTTTGAGCAGTTTGCACAGAGCCATACTCTGTGTCCATACAGAACGGAATGGGCCATATACGACGAGGACAGCCGCATAGCGGGCACATTGGACTTCCTGGATTACCAGAACGGCGTATTCACCATCTACGACTGGAAGAGAAGCAACAAGATACTGAACTGCGGCGTTCCCGACAAGGTGAACAACTGGGGCAAGCGTGCCTTCCGTCCCATCTCGCACATACACGATACTACCTATTGGCACTATGCCCTGCAACTGAGCGTCTACCGCTACTTCCTGGAGAAGAACTACGGCATACATGTCTCTGCCAACCGGCTGGCCATCTTCCACCCCGACTACAGCCGCCCCTACGTGGTTGAAGTGCCCTACCTGCGCGACGAAGTACGTGCAATACTGGGACAATGAACAGACGAACGGAAATGTGAAAATGAAAAACGGAAAACTAACCGCTCACCGCTAAGCCTTAAACACTAAACTCAAGCTATATGAAAAATCGTATCCTCTCTACCCTACTCCTCATGATGGTAGTTATCACCGCCATGGGAGCCAAGAAACCCAAGTACATCTTCTACTTCAT
>JAZLBF010000051.1:0-12534 GCA_045613565.1 Bacteroidaceae bacterium | reverse complement strand
AAGAAGCACAAAAAGCGCCACCAGAACCAACACTATTTGATTAAGGGGGGCTTACTTTTGGGAAAAGAATGCCCGAGACCTGATTTTACTAGGCTTCGGGCAGGGATTTTGTGCATTTAAGAGTTTTACCGGACAGCAATAATTATGATTCTATCTCAGCATTAGAACATCTCGTCAGGATACTGACCAGCATCATGAAGAGCTGCTAGCTTAGCTACTGTCTCGGGACGATCCTCGGGATAAGTTACGCCGAACCACTTAGATGTTGTGTCAAGAACCTCGCAAGTAGCCTTGCCTTCCTTGATCAAAGTATCTACCATCAAGGGGATGAAGAACTCGCTCTTTAGGTTGGTCTGATTCTTGGGGTCAGAAAGGAACTGCTTGAAGAAGTCCTCGCTGTACTGGAAGTAATCAGGAGTGAAACCCCAGAAGTTCATACTAGCGGGAGCTGTGTCAGGAATACCTACCCATGTGGTACCATCCTCGTCTAGGTACTCTACTACACCATTGTGGCGCTCGATCTTGGTGCGCTCTACAACGCCAGTAAGCAAGTGAGTCTCGGGATCCATCTCGCAAATACCACGGCTTACGGTACCGCTCTCAGACAAGGTGTTGCCTACACGGAAGCCTACCATAGCATACTTACCCTTGCTACCCTCGGGAAGAGAGGTCAAGAACTTAGCCATTACCTGGAATGCATCGCGATCATAGAAGTCGTCACAATTAAGAACTGCGAAGGGTTCGTTGATAACTTCCTTACCCATCATTACTGCGTGGTTAGTTCCCCAAGGCTTTTCACGACCCTCGGGTACGGTGAAGCCTTCTGGAAGCGCATCCAATGCCTGGAAGCAAAGCTCGCAAGGTACGTGACCTTCGTACTTAGCCAAAATCTGAGTGCGGAACTGCTCCTCGAAATCACGACGGATAACCCATACGATCTTGCCAAAACCAGCCTGGATAGCATCGTAAATGCTGTAATCCATGATGCTCTGGCCCTGAGGACCTAGGGTGTCCAACTGCTTCAAACCACCATAACGGCTACCCATACCAGCAGCCAAAAGGAATAGTGTAGGTTTCATTGTGTAAAAAAAATTAAATTTTATTTAAGAATCTTGTTTTTTTCCACACAAATATACAAATAATTTATGGTAAGTGGGGACTTTTTCAGCACTAAACTGTTAAAAATAGCGCATCTTACTCGCTTTTCAGCACTAAAGAGGTGCTAATATGAGCATTTTCACCCTATCAGAAGGGGTAACCTACGGCAAAATGATAGCCTAGCGACTTGCCAAATGAAGGCATATTGTAGTAACCCTCCTTACCTGTGTCATATGGAGCATGGATACCCACACCAATATCTAGGCGGATGACTAGGAATTCGAGGTCGTAGCGCAAGCCTGCACCAGTGCCAAGTGCCAGTTCGTTGGGTAGGTTTTTCCATTGGAATTTGCCACCAGGACGTGCTGGATCTTCCTCGGTGAGCCATACATTACCTGCATCCAAGAAGACGGCTCCGAAGAGATTACCCACGATGGGGAAACGATACTCGGCATTGCACTCGAAACGTATGTTACCCACTTGGTCAAGGTATGAATAACTGCTCTCCACGGGATTGTAACTACCAGGTCCTATACCTCTCACACCAAAGGCACGTATGCTATTGGCACCACCAGATGAGAAGAGGTCGGCATAGGGAGCTGTCTTGTTGCCATAATTCCATATACCACCCAAGAAGGCACGCACCACCAATTGGCTGCGCGATGTGAGGCGAAGCATGTGCGAATAGTCGGCCGTGTACTTTTGGAATTGCAGAGCTTGCTTGGTAAAGAGCGAGATACGACCCTGATGGCGTTGCACCTTAGGACTTGTCCATGTGAAGCCATACTCCATGCTAGGCACTAGCTTGTCTCGGAGGCTCTCGTACAGAGCAGGATTCTCCGTCATCAAACTGTCAAAGCGTGCAGAGGTGCTCAGCAAACGATTAAACTCTAGGCGCACGGGGGTAAACTCGTGGATGATGTTCTCTCCCTTGCGGAAGGTCCACTTGATGCGCGCACCCACACTGGCACTACCATAATATCCGGCACGATTCATCCACTTGGCATCCAATTTGAATAGTGTGGAGGCTATGGTATTGCGGTCGAGCTTGCGCCATAGATTGCCCAAGAAGACAAAGCGAGGATAGGTAAGATTGAGATTAGTACCCAGCTCCCACGAGTTGATACCAGTCTTGTCACCCTTCATATTGGCACCAGTTTGCCATTCGTAAGAGGCATTGGCACCCCAGGTGAGTGTTTCTGCTCCGCGAAAGGCATTGCGCTTGTTGATAGAATACGAAGCACCAGGACCTAAAAGGCCATTGGTCTTATTGGTAATCTTTGCCTCGAACTCGCTATCATAGGGTTTGTCTAGCGTGCATTGTATATTCAAATCCAGCGTATCGTCTGTGAGATAGGCATTGTATTGTCCGCGCTGGAGAGCACTATCTCTAGGCACGTAGCTCACCTGTACAGAGGAGAAAATACCCATGGCAGAGAGCTGATTCTGAATGGTATTGTGAGTATCCTGGCTATAGAGGTCACCCTTCTTATTATATATGTATCTATAAAAGGCACTAGGACGCAAGGAAGGCTTACCCTTGTCGCCTCCGCTCCATTTCATCTTCAGGGTGCGAAGGGAGAGAGAGTCAGTTATCTCGCGCGTATTATACTTTAATATGGTGACATTGGTATTACCCACGTGGAAGGGGTGCTTGGCAGCATTGCTCATCGTGGAGGAAGGCATCACGTGCAATTGTACCATCTCGGGTACCTGAATGGTATCTGCCTGATAAGCGATGTGGTCGCTACGGAAGTAATAGAAACCCTCATTGCGCAGGATGGCAGAGATGCGGTCGCGCTCCAGAGAGAGAGTGGATACACTGAAAGGAGCACCACGATGGAGGAGCGACTGAGAGTAGGACTTGCTGATGATGGTGTCTATGCTCGTGGGGAAGTGCATGTAGCGTATATCGTCAAGATGAAAGAGTGCACCAGGCAGTACCTGATACGAAATCTTCTTCTTGCGAGGATGCGTGACATCGTCAATGCGACATTGAGCTGTGCCACGAAAATAACCATAGTTGCGCAGGGTATTGCGAGCCACCTGGGTGCGCACCTTAGGATTGACAGAACTGATGTATCTGGGTGTAGAACCCAAAGTATTCATCATCCACTTGCCAAAGAGGCTCTCGCTCTCGGCATATCTATTCCATACCCAAAGTCCAACGGTGAAGGGGTGTGTCCATTGGCTAGAACCCATGATAGAACCATTGGGAGCATAGTGCAAGGCACCTAGCACCTCTGCCTTGGTGGTGGCATAGGCTTCTTTGTCGGCTAGTTCCTGCAGGCGAAGGCTATCTTGCTCGGCTTGGCTAAGTATGCGCACATTGAGGTTCTCCAGCGATTCAGAGCTAGGAGCATTGCCTTGAAGCACACTCTCCACGGCATCGTAAGCATCTGCCACGGCGGTGATGACACCGGTGCTATCCTTGTCTTTTTTCTTCTTCTCTCCCCATCGATATCCATAGGCTATCTCATTTATACCGGCATAGAGATACTCATCCTCGGGGATATTTTTGGTTTGATAGCATCCACACAATACAAATGACGCCAGCATCAGAAGTACAAGGGACCTTATATACTTATTATATATGTGTTGCTTCATTTCGTGTCGTTATTTGTGTTATCTGTGCTTGTTTCCTCCGCCTTGGTTGCTTGCTCCTTCTCTTCGGAGGTGGTAGCAGGAGTTTCCTTTTCAGAGCCAGAAGGCTTAATTCTGAAGAGGTTTTGGAGGGTCTTCTTAGTATCGCGGAAGATGAATAGCTCGCTCAGATTCTCCGTCTTGCGTCTGAGCACAAGGCTACCACCCATTTCCATTACCTCGGAGTCAAGGATGGATTCAGTATCCTTATTGTAGAAGGCTTTCACGTATCGTGTGCCTGAATTGTCCAGACGATACTCCACAGATACATTGTCGATGATGCTCATGCCTGTATTTTGCACATCATTGCCAGAGCTCACCTTACCACCAATAATCACACTGATGCGATTACCCCAGAAACGCTTGGCGAAGGAGAAGTTGTAATCCGTTTGCGTAGCACCCGTAGCACTGGTAGAATTGTCTATACCAAAACCGATGTCTATGGTAGAGAGTGCCTTGCCAGCGATGTTGGAAATCTGACTATTGAGGAAGGAGTTGAGAGCACTGGTAGCATCAAAACTACCACCATTGCCTGTGGAATTGGGAGATAGATACATACCCGTGGTGAGCATGGTGACGGCTGCTCTTCCTCGCTCCTCCACCGACATGGCAGAGAGCTCATTTTGTACGGTAATGTCCTCTGGTGCTTTCAGAGTGAACTCCAAACCTAGATCGGCCAGAGATTGGGTAATCTTGAGACCTACATCAAAATTGACCGTGCGAGTGGTATTATTGTTGCTCACTGAAGCCTTCTTTCTCTCGCTAGCACTGATGTTGAGGTTGGGGTTCATCATATCACCCATAAACTCTACATAACTACCATTTTCTATCTGGAAGTTCTTCAGCGACACCACTACAAGGCTATAATCCATACGACCAGAGAGCACGGTGTATCTGCCAAAGAGTTTCATACCAGAGAGCATATCATAGGTCATACGCAATTCGCCACCACCCTCCAGGTCTATCTTGTCCTGTCCATCCTCGCTCATGAGGCAATGCACGGTGGTAGCCTCATCGATATTCACCTGGAAGTCCATCTTGATGTTCTGTTCAGGGATACGAAGAGGTAGTGCCTCGGTGGTGTCAGAGAAGTCGGTAAAGGTGACCATGCTATTCAATTGGTCCTCCACGATGAGGGGAGAATCCTTCATCACATAGGTGACATTGGTCTTACCATTGACATTCAGTCGGCCACGTATGCTCAGGTCGTTGAGAGTGCCTTGCATTCGTCCAAAGACATCCACATACACCTTGCCATAGGCTTCAGCACCCTTGCGCTTGGGAGCATTGATGAGGTTGAATTCACGAGCTATGATACTGAGGTCAAGCTTTGGAAGGCTCACATCTCTGAAGTCGATAGTACCATCCAGAGTGAGAGGATTGTTGCCATTGGCATAGGCTTGAATCTTATCTAGGTCGATAAAATTATTGGTAATAACAATGGTATCGTCTGGCAATCTGAGGTCGATGCTATAGGGGTCAGAGCATACGTGCATGCTATCCGTGGCCATAGCACCAGAGAGTTGTGGCGAAGATACAGGACCTGAAACACTGAGCACACCACTGAGATAGCCTTCGAGGCGTGCAAGATTGTCAGGCACAAAACCGTTGGCTATATTCATTGGGAGGCGTATCAATTGTGCCTCTGCTTCTATCAAGTCTTCTTCTCCCTCCGACCAATACTTACCCGACAACTGAGCAATGTCCTTCTGATTCTGATAGAGGATACCATCCACCAGATGAGAACCATCACTATTGGGGAAGTAAATGGCTTCCATGGCTATATCTCCTAGGGGACTTCCCTCGTAACCCATCTTGCGCACATCCATATCCACGGAGACGGTGGCCATATCGGCTTCCTTCACGGCATGGACATCACCATTGAGCATACCAGTGATCATAGGCATGAAAGGTATCACGTTGGAGAGTTCTCCCAGATTGAAGTTGGCCACGGAGAGTGTGATATCCTGCATGGCATTCTCATTAGGCGAACTATATAATCTCACCGAGGTGCCATCATCGGCAATCAGATTCATATCGGCAGAGACGTGATTGTCCTTGTCGATAGCAACGTAATTGTTGGCATTGACATCAAAGCGACGATATGCAATGATGGGATTCAGAGGAGTGAGATGAACGTACTTGACACTATCCGTAAAGGCCAAATCAAGGCCAAAATCCACACCCTTTCTACCCTTGCCATCGATGAAGAGGAACGAGCTATTTATGCCTTTTGGACTTACGAAAGCCTTCAGAGTGGATTCGAAATTGACCACCTTGTTGCGAGGTCCATTTTTCACTCTTGCCAAGAGGTCAATGCCATCGGAAAGCTGCTTCAGATTAAAGGATATAGAATCCAGCACCACGGCAGAGGTATTGAACTTGTTCAGTTGTCCCTGGCCATTAATACCACTGGTGGGATGGCAGACGAAGTCGAGGCTCATGTGATTGAACGTAGCACCAAGCATCGAACGAGTGATATTGGCCAAGGGGTTATTATTACCACAAAGCACGTGCATATCCACTCGTGGCAAGAGAGTCTTGGCTTTGTCATAGTCATGATACTTTCCTTCCAACTGAGCATTCATCTCCTGAATGAAGGCCTCTGTCTTGAGGAGCAAGGAGTCGATACCCTCGTCGGCATGAAATTGTATCCACATATCGCCAGCATTGGTACGAGCCAGCATACTCTTCTCGTTCATCTTCACCTCCAAGTTGAGGTCGAGAGGATAGAAGGTAGTGTCCCTGGTGGCTATCTCCATGCTATGAATGCTACCATCTATGCGATGATTTTGCCTCATATCCGTATTGCCATCAATGCTCATCACCATGGAGGCAACAACGGAATCCTGCACCACGCCTAAGGCCTGAAGGTTGATTCTATTCAGGGAGAGTGAGAATTCGGCTTTCGACCTTGTCTCACTAATATCTGCACCCACACAAGCATTGGCCGTGAGGATATCATTATCGCAGATGAAATCCACCGATCCCCAACCCTCTTTGAGCAGAGCTGCTAGGCGTGCATTACTGATGTTCAGGTGCTTGTATTCTAATTGCTTCAGTTCCACCTCACCCTTAAACCTGGTGGCTTTTGAATAGGGTTCTATGCCTCGTCCTTTGATGGTAGTGTGAAGGGTAAGATGTCCAATGCTATCGTTGGGAAGGAAATTGGCAATATTCAGTTCGTTGGCGAAAACATTTGCCTCGTATGCCATATTGTCGAGGTCGAGATATGCCTTCGTGCGAACGGTACCCTTTCCTTGGCGGAGGAGAGCATCTGCCTTGTAGGTATTTCCTTGTATGTTGGCCTTGGCGGAGAGCGTAATGCTGGGTATGTTTACTCCGCTAAGTTGGAGGTATCTCTTGATGAAGTTCAGATTCATCGTCTTACCCGAAAGAATCATCTCTCCCACCCTCTCCTCTTCCTCCAGAGGCTTGACAACTTGTCCGCTAGCATGCAGGTCAACCACCTTAGGCATGAGCAAATGCAAGGTGTCTATGGAGATAGAATCTATATTGCCTCCCAATCGCACATTGGCTTTGAGAGGAGTTTCTGGGTAAATCTTGGCTATGTCCTTGGGGATGAAATCCTGCGCTATAGCTAGCAAGTCAGTATGAGAAATAGAAGCCGAGGTGTTCAGCTCCATCCTTCCTTCGCTATTGGGTGTGAGCGCATCAAAATCAAAGTGAGCACTACCCTGAATATGGCTATGTGATGCCAGGGAGGTGTTAGTGGCTATATCAAACTTTCCTAGGTCAATACCCACGCTATCCATGTGCATGCCTTCAAGATGAAGCGATGCAGAGGATAGAGGCACTATCTTTCTCTCGCCAATGCTATCTAGCATAGCCAAGACAAGTGTGTCAATGTGCACTCCGAGGCGCTCTATCTTGTAATCAGCATTGAGCAGGTCGATGTTTGCACCCTTCAGTTGTGCTCTGTTGATATGAGTGGATACACCTAGCGTGTCTCCTGCGCTCCTGAAGGCTACGGTGGTGTTTCTGAGGTTTACATTGTCCACCTCTATTGTCCATGGCAAGGGAGCACTAGTAGTGGTATCAATGATGGTGGTGTCTGCTAGGCTTATGTCTACAGAGCAACCGTCTATCAGCGCATTGCTCAAGAGTGCCTTGCCTTGCTCTAGATTAGTACTTTCAGGACCTATCTGCACGGTCATAGCACTACCATTGAGAGTCAGTTCGGGTATGAGGTTGGCAGAGGAGAATGAGGCATTCTTGATTTCAAATGTCTCCACTCCTATCTCCTTGTCAAGAACCTTGCTGAAATCCAAGTCAACAATAATCGAATTGGCGTGCAAGAGGGTATCTCCTTCTTGCATGGCGGTTAGGTTGACCAACTTTAAATCGAGCGGAAAGCTCAATCTGATTCTATCCAAGCTAACATCAAAACCTGTCTTCTCTGATACCAAGGCAACGGTTTCCTGTACCACCCAATTTTGTATCGAGGGTACATAAAGGAGCATTACCAATATGATTGGTAGGAGAAGGACAAAGCATAGGAGTGTCCCTACCCATTTGAGTAGACGTGTGATAGCTTTCAATTCGTTTGTAAGATAGTTATTTTGGTGTTATCTCTTGCCACAATCTATCCTTAGGCACGGGTGCTGTGATAGAAATCTGTTCGTGGCTAACGGGATGCTCAAAAGTGAGTTTCCTTGCGTGCAATGAGATGCTTCCATCTGGATTACTCCTTGGAGAACCATATTTGAGGTCTCCCTTGATGGGACAACCCATCTTGGCCAACTGGCATCGGATTTGGTGGTGTCTACCAGTGTGCAGGTGAATCTCCAGAAGATGATATCGCTCGCTAGAGGCAATGAGCTTGTAATCGAGAACGGCTTTCTTCGAGTTGGGTACTTCCTTGTCGTAGGCTCTTGCCGTATTTGTCTTCTCGTGTCGGGTGAGCCAATGCGTGAGAGTTCCCTCCGCACTTTGTGGTCGATTTTGTACTATTGCCCAATAGGTTTTCTGCACCTTGTTGTGCTCGGCAAACATGGCATTAAGTCGTGGCAGGGCTTTGCTAGTTTTGGCAAATAATACCACACCAGAGACAGGACGATCCAATCTATGCACCACACCCAGATAGACATTGCCTGGCTTCTGATACTTTTCCTTAATCCATGCCTTAACAATCTCAGAGAGGGGAGTATCGCCGGTCTTGTCTCCCTGAACGATCTCCCCTGCCTGTTTGTTAACTATTATCAGATGATTGTCTTCGTGTAAAACGGTCATTTTTTGACTTACATATTCATACCGCCATCCACCTGAATGACTTGACCTGTAACATAGCTTGACAAATCGCTAGCCAGATACAATGCCGCATTGGCAATATCCTCCACCTGACCTGCTCGGCGCAAGGGTATCTTCTTCTTCCACTCCTCGCGAATTTCATCAGAGAGAGCACTTGTCATGTCTGTCTCGATAAAGCCAGGTGCTAGTGCGTTGGCGCGAATGCCTTTTGGACCCATTTCCTGTGCCACACTCTTGACCAAAGCTATCATACCTGCCTTGGAAGCTGAATAATTTGCTTGACCTGCATTGCCATGCACACCCACTACGCTGGACATATTGATGATGCTACCTCCGCGTTGGCGCATCATGAAGGGTACACAAGCATGAATGAAATTGAAGGCCGACTTCAGATTGACATTGATCACGGCATCCCATTGCTCTTCTGTCATGCGTAGCAACAAGCCATCCTTGGTGATACCAGCATTGTTCACCAAAATGTCTATCGTTCCAAATTCTTCCTTGATATTCTTTACGATTTCCTCTGTCTGCGCAAAGTCCGAAGCATTGCCTGAATAGGCAACACACTTCACTCCCAAAGCCTCCACCTCCTGACGAGTGGCCTCGAGAGTAGCCTTCTGCTCCTCCGTCTCGCCACGTCCTGTAAAGGCAATGTTTGCTCCCTCTGAGGCGAACTTCAATGCAATGGCCTTGCCTATGCCTCTCGTTGCACCCGTGATGAGGGCTGTTTTTCCTTCCAATAATTTCATGAGTTTTCTTTAGATTAAAAATTACTTATTGTATTGTTTGCTCAAAGAGCGGTGAATAATCTTATGCACCACGCCTCGTATCATACCCTTGGACATACCATCGGCTATACGGCCATAGATATAGGGTACCTCGATACCCCTAACGGAGTATCTGATGATGTCCACCATGAGCGAGAGGTCGTCAATCTCGAAACGACCCTTCTCCACACCCTCGGATAGCACCGTGGTGAGGAGTACCTTCTCATTGTGATCAAAGCGCTGTCTGATAAGACTTACACGCCAGATATCACGAAAGAACTCAGCGCGAATGTTACCATTTCTCTGCACTACATCCTTAATGGCATTCAAGTGGGCATAAATTAGAGCTACCAGCTTGTCCTCGGGGTCCATATCCTGCTGAGCAACTTCGGCCATCTTCTCCGCCATGAGATCCAATTCATACTGAACCACTGCCTCGTAGATATCATCCTTGCTCTTGAAGTAGGTGTAAAGCGTACGACGACCCTTACCTGAGGCCAGCGCTATGTCATTCATGGTGGTTTCCTCAATGCCATTTTTAGCAAAAAGCATTCGTGCTACCTCTATCAGTTTGTTTCTTGTTTTCTCTACCGCCATGCGTATTATTCTTATATAATGTGTATTTGGGCACAAAGGTATAATTATTTTGGCAGAAAAACAATTATTTTGCATTTTTTTGTAGAAATGTTTGGTGGTAATTCAGAAAAGCTATACCTTTGCACTCGCAAACGGGAAACAACGCCTGTTTAGCTAAGAAAACAATATCGCGGGGTGGAGCAGTTGGTAGCTCGCCAGGCTCATAACCTGGAGGTCGCCCGTTCGAGTCGGACCCCCGCAACAATTGAAGTGGTGGTGGAATTCCCTGGTTAAAGAAATTTCTTTGCTGGGGAATTCTTTTTTAGGTACTATTGACACGTATGAAGATAGTGTACATACATGGGTTTGCATCAGCAGGAAGCACTGGTAGTGCTACTCAGTTGCGCAATCACTTTTATCCTCAGGGGATACAAGTGCTCAGTCCTGATGTACCCGTAGAACCGCTTCGCGCCATACAGTTCCTTCGCGACTATATCGCTGAGCATCAGCCAAATCTCATCATTGCCACATCGATGGGTGCCATGTATGCCGAGCAACTTCGTGGAGTGCCTCGCATCCTGGTCAACCCTTCATTCCACATGGCAAAATTGCTCACCTTCCGTGGTCTTGGACGACATGAGTTTCGCAACAAGCGCGAGGATGGTGCACGCGACTTCAAGATAGACAAGCAGATGATTGCCGAGTTCAAGGAGGTGGAAAAGTATAGCTTCACAGGCATCACCCCAGAGGAGAAACGACTCGTATGGGGATTGTTTGGTACCAAGGACAAGAACGTCAATTGTCAACCGGATTTCCGCAAGCATTATGGCACCGAGCAGATGTCCCTCTTCGAAGGCGAACATTATCTCAACGGAGTGGTCCTTGGCAAGGTGGTCATCCCTCTGGCAGAGAAAATACTAGGAGCACCCTAGCTCTCCAACCCTCTAGAATCTCTAGAATCTCCTAGAACTTTCTAGAACTTTCTAGAACTTTCTAGCTAGAAAAAAAGTAAAAAAACTAAAAATAAGAAAATATATGTTTGAAAATCTTTCAGAACGCCTCGAACGTTCATGGAAAATACTAAAAGGTGAAGGCAAGATTACAGAAATCAACGTAGCCGAAACCCTCAAAGATGTACGCCGTGCACTTCTTGATGCCGACGTCAACTACAAGGTAGCAAAGACATTTACAGATACCGTCAAGAAGAAGGCTCTCGGCCAGGATGTACTCACTGCCGTTAAGCCTCAGCAGTTGATGGTCAAGATCGTACACGACGAGTTGGCCGAGTTGATGGGTGGCGAAACAGCCGAAATCAATCTCCCTGGTCGTACTGGCGAGCCCTCTATCATCTTGATGGCTGGTTTGAACGGTTCGGGTAAGACCACCATGAGCGGTAAGCTTGCCAAGCTACTCAAGGAGAAGAAGCACAAGTCTCCCCTCTTGGCTGCTTGTGATACCTTCCGTCCCGCTGCTATGGAGCAGTTGCGCGTATTGGGTGAGCAGGTTGGCGTACCCGTATATATCGAAGAAGGTGCCACCGACCCCGTTCAGGTAGCTCTCAATGCTATCCGCGAGGCCAAGTCAAAGGCATACGATGTAGTTATCGTGGACACCGCTGGTCGTCTAGCTATCGACGAGGAGTTGATGCAACAGATTTCTGACATCAAGAATGCTATCAATCCTCACGAAATCCTCTTCGTAGTGGATGCCATGACTGGTCAGGATGCCGTTAATACCGCTAAGGAATTCAACGACCGACTTGACTACACTGGTGTAATCCTTACCAAGTTGGATGGTGACACCCGTGGTGGTGCTGCTCTCTCTATCCGCACCGTTGTCAACAAGCCTATCAAGTTCGTTGGTACTGGCGAAAAGATGGAGGCTATCGACCCCTTCCACCCCTCTCGTATGGCCGACCGTATCTTGGGTATGGGTGATATCGTATCTTTGGTAGAGCGTGCTCAGGAGCAGTTTGACGAGGCAGAGGCTAAGAAGTTGGAAGCTAAGATTCGCAAGAACAAGTTCGACTTCTCTGACTTCTACAATCAGATTCAGCAGATCAAGAAGATGGGTAACCTCAAGGACCTCGCTAGCATGATTCCTGGTGTTGGCAAGGCATTGAAGGATGTAGATATTGACGACAACGCCTTCAAGAGCATCGAAGCCATCATTCAGAGTA
>JAZLBF010000050.1:0-2402 GCA_045613565.1 Bacteroidaceae bacterium | reverse complement strand
ACAAATATTATCCTGAAGATGAACTTATTGCCAAGTTGGAGAGTGGCGAGTTTACATGGTTAGACTATGTCAATCATTTCTCCGAGGAGTGGCAAAATGAATATCAAGAGTATTGTGAAGAAAACAATTTGACCATTGGTGAAGCATCAGCCAAGGAGTTCGTTCATTATAAGGACGAGCAGCTTGAAAACGGTATTGCCAATGGTGATGCTTAAAACCATTCAGTATGGCAATCAGAACAAATACCAATCCACGACAAATGGATCTGCAACCTGAGTTCCGTCAGCTATTGATGAGAAACGGAATGCAAGCCCATGTGGTCAGCAATGGCACTGCGTATCAATTAATCGTGCAGGGGCATGATTCTCCTATGCTCACCTATAACATCAGCCAAAAGCAGATGCTGGCTTTGACAGACTGGGGAACCAATTCTGCCAACAAGAAAGCCTATAATACATTTACAAGTATTGTAGGCAATGATTTTTATATGCCAAAAGATTTCGGACACTTCCGAAATGCCAATGGACGTGTAGCAATGGGTTTGCATGGTTACAGAATAGGCATCGGTGAGTATGGACGATTTGGCCGTATAGGTATGCCGCCCCCGTTTTTAGGTTGGACACCGAGAAACCAAGAGGGCTTTCATCTAAGACGTGTTGGTGGCCAACTCTTCTACCCACAAGCACCTATGGTTGCAGAGCGTTGGGACAAACGTATGAAGCCTGGCGAATTACAATCGGGCGGCTATGGTTTCTATTATAAAGGACAACAAAAGGAGAATGTAGTTCTTCAGCAGCCCAGTCGAGATCTACTTAAGGATTTGCAGGCAGTCATCACTCCTATCGCTTCAAGACCTCGAAGCCAAGAACCAGCCAAGCCTTACAAGGAACTCGTTGGCTCAGACGTATATTTTTCAAATGAGAAATGGCAAGAATGTCTTTCATCGCATGGTGTTATCATCGACAAGGATGCGAAAACACTAACCATACAGTCTGAGAGCATCAATGCCGATATGGTTTATGACCTTAAAGACGATGAGTTAGCTTCGCTTACGAATAACTCCATTAAGGATCAACCTTTAGAAAAGCGTCTTGAGATTATCAATGCCATTATCAAAGACGACTTTGTAGAGGGTATTGATATGAATATGCTCAATAGTAACGAGCGTATCTCGATAGCTCTGCACCCATCCGTCAACGAAGAACTGCAACAGCGTATTGAAGAGGAACATACCATATTCCATGGAATAGAGCAGACAGATGTTCAAAGTCATGTCATTCCAGACATCAATTACAACGAAGCAACCATCATTGATGGTAATGACCTTGCCTATATCAATGAGAATAAGGGATGGTATCGGGAAGGGACACATGGAAGAGAGGTCCAGGTTGACGATATTATGGTTCATCCGTCTGAAACAGAAGGCAAGTACAAGATGACAGCCATTATCAATGGAGAGGCTATCAGCCATGAAATCAGTGCTAAAGAATATGACAAGTTCCTTGCTGTGGATGATTATCACAGAATGAAACTCTTTTCAAAGATTTTCACTGAGGTAGATATGAAAACGCATCCCGAAGCCAAGAGTAATATTGGAGCCAAGATTTTGGGAGCATTGACAGCTGGAGCAGTTGTAACTACAGGCATTATCCATGGGCTGAATCATCATCACCACAGACCCGATTTTCATGAAGGGCCGCATTTCGGGCCGAGGCCCTATTTCAAGCCGGGTGTTGATACACCTCGTGATGTAGCAGCTCGAGTCTTCGAGGCAGAGATGAATAAAGAGATTGGAGAAATCAGAATGGGAAGATAATGGATAAAGGAATGACATACGACGACTTCTTGCGAAGTCTATCCATCAAGGATATTCTTGTTGATGCAGGCTATACTCTGAACAAGAGAGATGGCTTGCGTTATCCTTCGTATGTCCGTTATGGAAGTGATGGAACACGCATTCGAGGGGACAAATTCATAGTTACTCAGAATGGCAACTGTTGTTTCCGCCCTCCAGAACAGAAACTATACAATGTCATCTCATTCATCAAGGCTTTTCCTGAAAAGTTTACCGAGTTCAGAGGTGGCATATCTTCTGACCATTTGGTTAATCTAGTCTGCAATCGACTGATGAATAATCCCATAATGGATAATTCTACACATCATCGGAATCATACCACAGGAGTAAAACCTTTTTCTTTGGATGACTATACGGTGCATCTGTTTAACCCTCAAGATCGAGGAACCCAGAAAAAATTTTACCCCTATTTCAAACATAGAGGTATAGACCTATATACACAATATGCCTTTCACAAGCATATTACATTGGCGACCAAGGATCGCCCAGATGGTAAGTCATATACCAATCTTTCGTTTCCACTCACCTTACCAACCGACAAGGAACA
>JAZLBF010000049.1:0-36220 GCA_045613565.1 Bacteroidaceae bacterium | reverse complement strand
ATTCTAATTTCGGATTCTCTATTTTCTTTTCATCAGTTGGTATCACCTGCATCTCTAGCGGAGTTTCTAGGGTAGGTTGTGTGGTATTATCTTCCTTCTTCCTGTGTGCCAGGCGTTGCTTGTATTCCGTAGTGATGTCGCTAAAGAGTTTGTTGATAGAGAGGATAAGTTGTGTGAGTTTCTCTGTTGGGTTAGTATAATAAGCACATCGTATGCATGTGAGCATGATGTTTAGCAAACTATTCATTTCCTTGCGGATAAGGGCTGGTTTGTCTTTCGAGTTGCTCACCTGTATCTCTGCTCTGCGGTTCAGTAGCTTTAGGTATTCATCATTCAGTTGTGTCAAGGTGTTGACCTCTTCGGTAAGGCTCAGCTTCTTGATTAGTTCCGCAGCCTTGGGAGAGTTCAAATCATAAATCAGGCTGCCAATCTGACTACTCTTTTGTCTGCGTGGTGCTCTGCGCGTTTTGCGATACATCTTTGTGATGCAGTACAGTTCCTTTGCAGCTTCGCATTTATCCTCTATACCACTGTTTTTAGCCAGTCTAACAACTCCTAGGATATATACAAGGTGCTTGTTCAGCAACTTGTTCATATTCTCTATCTTGGTGGTTTCTGCAGTTGCTCTACTTGAATTCAGCGTGTCTAGCATCTTGGTCGCACCATCCTGAAATCGTTCGAAAACACCTTTGGGGAAGTTGAGCATACTTTTGTCCTCGCCGCTAAGCATATCCGCCAACTTATTGACAACAAATGTGTACTCCGCATAGTTACATCTCTTTGCTAGTGCAAAGTCTTTCAAATCAATATGTTTTATCATAGTAGAAGTATTTATTTTTTACAAAAATACAATATTAGTCTAACACTTCCAAATCTTTTTTCGAGAAATTGTTTTTCTGCTACAATCCCCTAATGAAATGGACATTTTGTCAAACTACAAATATCCTTGCACTGTGTAACCTACTGTTGTATTTCTGCAAACCATAGCAGCCACACTGACACCATATATTGCAAATGTGCAGAGATACCCTGCCATACTGACACGATAGTTCTGTATGTTTACAAAATTACCCCACCATATCGACGTACACCTTTCACTATTTGCAAAACCACCATGATATAGTGATGGGGTACCTCCACAATTTGCAGAGATACCCCGTCAACCTATCTTACTGTAATCTATATTTGCAACGTTACCCTGTCATACCGACGGCGCCTCTTTGCATCTTGGCATTGTATTCTTGTCGTAATGCAATGAACCAAGGGATGACTACCATATGCTTGTTATTTTCATTCTCTACGGTCACATCCTTCTAGGAGATACCTAATTTCCCAAGTAGCTCCTATGTGTGAGGTAGAATGTGCATCGAATGCATACTTGCCAATCTTTTCTACTTCACGAGGTATCTCAAAACTAGGGTGTAGGATTATTCCAAAGAAAGCATAGCTACCTATCTCCTTAATTCCTTGTGGTATATAGGTAAGACAACATCCTTGTATTAATTTATTTTTTGCTGTTTCAATAATAGCATTGCAGTTATCAGGAGAACTATAAATGGGATTCCTAGAATCTACAGATATGCTATTGCAGTATGTTGTACAAGAAAAGGCTTCTTGAGCGATATGGCGCACGCTTCTAGGTATATGAATGTTCTTGATTGAGCTGCCGTCAAAGGCTCTATAACCGATACTTTTTATCCCTTCGGGTATAATAGATGCACCACATCCTGCTACTAATGAATCCTTTGCTGTATAAATTATTGCATTGCAATTCTTTCTTGAGTCAAATGTTTTGTTTCTTCTGTCAACCTTCACTTCTTCCAAAAAATGACAATAAGTAAACAGTCCTCCATCTATCTTTGATACATTCTGTGGTATAAATATTGATTTTAAACTTGTGCAGCCTCCAAATACACCACCCTCAAGAGTTTCCAAAGAATTAGGCAACTTAATTTTTTTAAGATTGTTACAGCGTGAAAATGCTCCTCTTTCAATATGTTTTACTCCCTCTGGGATTATGATGCTCTCTAGTGCACTGGTGGCTGTAAATGCCATCTTACCAATAGTTTCCACCGATGAGGGTATTATTGTACTTTTGCATCCAAATATAAGTTTGTTACTTTCTGATATGATTAATGCATTACAATCATTGCGAGCATCGTAAATTTTGTTGTTCTTGTTAATGGTAATGCGAGACAATTTATCGCAGTAGGAAAATATTCCCCCTCTATACTCGTTTTCAATACTGTTTAAGGTAGACGGAAACTTTACACTTACCAAATTAGGGCAATTGTTGAAGCCGCCGTACTTAACAACCTCAATACCCTCACTTAAAATCAGGTGTTTAATCTCTTTTCTATACCTGAAAGCATATGGAACTATTCCAGATACCTCATAGGTTTTATTATCAATTTCACAAGCGGATGGAATGATGAGTGTGCTATCATTCGATACAGGTAATGCAACACTGTCTATATCAGAGATGTAAACCTTATCGAATTTATCAAAGTAGTATTCATATGTTCCATGTTTGACTTTTTTGAGAATGCTACGATCAAACGAAAAATATGCTTCTGATTGAAGACAGAAAAGCACTAATAATATTGATAAAAAAGTTCTCATAGTTATGATAGTTATAGGTTAAGTGAATAGATAAAATCATTTAGTGTTGTGTGAGGTATTATAGTATGATACAAGTTCTCTTCTAGTGAAGGCATACTTTCCTATCTTTTTCACTTCCTCGGGAATCCTAAAACTGTTATGTAGGATGATTTTATAGAAGGCATAGTCGCCAATCTCCTCAATACCACGAGGAATAATGCTAAGGCAGCATCCTTGTATTAATTTATTCTTTGCTGTCTCTATAATGGCATTGCACTCGTTTGGGGAACTGTAAATCGAATTTCTAGAATCGACAGATATACTATTACAGTATATAGTACCGGAAAATGCCTCTTTAGCAATACGTTGTACACTTCTAGGTATATGGATGCTCTTAATAGATGTATCCATAAAGGCTCGATAACCGATGATTTTTATCCCTTCGGGTATAATAGATGCACCACATCCTGCTACTAATGAATCCTTTGCTGTATAAATTATTGCATTGCAATTCTTTCTTGAGTCAAATGTTTTGTTTCTTTTGTCAACCTTCACTTCTTTCAAAAAATGACAATAAGCAAACAAATCTCCGTCAATCTTAGAGACATTCCTTGGTATGAAAACAGATTTTAAACTTGTGCAGCCAGCAAATGCTCCAGATCCAAGAGTTTCCAACGAATTTGGTAGCTTGATTTCTTTAAGGTTGTGACATCGTGAAAATGCCTCACGTTCAATATGCTTTACGCCTTCTGGTATTGTTATACTCTCTAGTCCGCTAGAGCTTCCAAATGCATCCCTGGCTATAGTTTCTACCGACGAGGGTATTACTGTGCCTTTGCATCCAAATTCCAGTGTGTTGTTCCATAACCCAATCAATGCGTTACAATCATTGCGAGAATCATACTTTTTATTACGACTGTCAACAATAATACGAGTCAATTTATCGCAGTAGGCGAATGGATGAGAAAAATCGTTGTCAAAGTAGTCAAAGGTAGAAGGAAACTTTACACTTACTAAATTCGGGCATTTTTTGAAACACCCTGACTTAATGATTTTAAAACCCTCGCTGAAAATCAGGTGTTTAATTTCTTTTCTGTAACTGAAAGCATTGGGACTTGTTCCAACTACCTCATAGATTTTGCCTTCAACTTCAACAGTATGTGGAATGACTAGAGTACTATCTTCTGATATGGGTAATGCTACACTATCTATATCAGAAATATATAAGCTGCCAAATTTTGATATGTGGAATTCGTAGGTTCCCTGTTTAACACTTTTGACAATGCTCTGTTTAAACCAATTATCTGCTTCTGATTGAAGACAGAAAAGTACTAATA
Organism: Bacteroidaceae bacterium; assembly: GCA_045613565.1. Taxonomy (GTDB): domain Bacteria; phylum Bacteroidota; class Bacteroidia; order Bacteroidales; family Bacteroidaceae; genus Physcousia. Next base: position 32,282 of record JAZLBF010000049.1, on the reverse strand, counting down.
AAAATGATAAAAAACTTCTCGTAGTCATGATAGTTATAGGTTAAGTGCATTGATAAAATCATTTAGTGTTGTGTTAGGGTCAGTTACTCCAAATACTTTCTTCTTTAGAGCCTGTTTCCTGTGCTGAACAGCAGATGGAGTGATACCATAGACATTACCTATGGCAGGATTGGACATACCTATTCTTACCATGATGCAGAGGCGTATATCCTCAGTGGTTAGTCCTTCAAAATTAGCTATTATCCTAGTGATACTCTTGTCGTCTATCTCGTTAAGCAATCGTTCTATTTCATTCCATTCTCTAGTGCTCATTCTTACTCGTGAACCACCATCTTTCAGTTTCATTGTCACATCCGTACGGTCTATTATATAGTTCTGTAGATGTTTGATGGTTGCCATTTTCTGTTTTTGGCTCTCCTTGAGCAGACTCATTTCTTTTTCTAGGAATCTAGCTTCCTCTTCTTTACGCTCTTGCTGTTCGCGCATGAGTTGCATTTCGTGTTTCCTCTGTTCACGATGCATACGTATTCGTAGTTCCAATAGCCATGCTACCAATATACTGCTGATGAGTATGATACAAATGATACCAATGAATAGCCATGTCCTTAGTTTGCTCTTATATGTTATTTTCTCTATTCTCTTCTGAGCTTCCAGTACTTTTAGATTATAATCATGTTTTTCAATGAGTGTTTCCAGGTATTTTGTTTCATGGCTACTAAATGCCTTATTCATATATAGTAATATAGAATCTGCTGGCATCTGCATCCTAATAGCAGTTTCTGCCATGCCTCTGGCATATTGATATTTAAGACCATTGTCCTTAATAAAACGGGGTGTTTGGAATAATTGTTTAGCTTTGGCAAAGGAATCGCATTTAAGATGGTATTTGGCAACCTTCATGTTCATCCTTTGGCTATTTTCTGAGTTCCAATCCAAGATGTTTACTTTCTTTGCATAATAGAGTGTCGTATCTGCTTCATCTTTCGCCCAATATACACTAGCCATGGTGAGTAGACTTTCATTGTATGTATCTAGGTCGCAACTATCTTTGGCTAGCTTTAATGCTTTTTGTGCGTACTCCAACGCCAATTGATAACAGGAATCTGCTCCATGTTTTGATGCCAGTTGAGTATAACAATTGGCAACTCGCTCGTACATGTACACCAAGTTAATGATATTGGCTCTGCATTTGTGATAACTATCAATAGCAGTGAACAGTAATTCAAGGGCTTTATCTTCATTTTGCCATAGCATTTGTTCTGCCAAACAAGTGCATGAAAAGTAGTGTGTGTACCAATCTTTCGCTTTTTCTGAGTATGATATTGCTTTTCTGAAACATTCTTCACTCTTGGTTATGCTATCCCTTTCAACATACACATTACCCATATATAGAGCAGATTGTGCATAGTGCTTGATGTTAATATCGTTGTCAGATGTAGAGTTATTCGGATTGTTACAATAGAATTCATATGCTCTTTCTATTAACGTATCATGGTTTGCTGTTACTCCCATTATAGCATTAGTCATAACTCGCAATAGGGCATAATGAGCTGCATCTTCTTCGTTCTCCATCTGTTCGATGTTGAGCATATCCAAACGAGCAACAGCACTATCTGTATGAGCAGGTAAGAATGTTTCTGCTTCTGCGAGCAGAATACTTTCTCTACTTTCTTGGCAAGAGAATATTGCCATTAATGTGATTAACAAATTCAGAAGGATAGTACTTTTTTTCATATTATCTGCAATGATTTTCTGGTGCAAAGTTAGGCAAAAACTATAATATATTCGAATATCTCCTATGGAATAATGCTTGGTGTAATACTTTGATAATTAGTTAGTTCTTGAAATATTTTTCTTTGACTATGGAAACTAGTGTGAATACGGTACTAGTGTATTACTGATTTTCTCTAATTACTCACTTTGCAGATTGCTATTGTTATAAAAAACAATAAGAACTAATACAAAACAAATGAGGATGTACCCACAAACATCGGGTACATCCTCATTAATAGGATATTTAGTAATAGAGTAGGGGATTATCCACCGAAGTCGTCGAAGTGAATCATATCCTTCTCTACGCCTAAGCTGTGCAATAGATCGAGCACGGTCTTTGCCATCATTGGAGGACCACACAAGTAGTACTCACAATCCTCGGGACATTCATGCTGCTTGAGGTATGTATCGCCCATTACGGGTGCTACGAAACCTGCTGTGTACTTGATACCAGCTGCATCTGCCTTGGGATCGGGACGGTCTAGAGCTAGGTGGAAGTGGAAATTGTCGAATTCCTTCTCCAATGCCAAGAAATCGTCCAAGAATGGAATCTCCTCCAATGCGCGTGCACCATAGAAGTAGTGCATCTGACGGTCGCGGCACTGGCGTGTCTTTAGCATATGCATAATCTGTGCACGTAGGGGAGCCATACCAGCACCACCACCTACCCAAATCATCTCACGACCTGTGTCGTAGTTGGGACGGAACTCACCATAAGGACCACTCATGATAACCTTGTCACCGGGCTTCAAACTGAAGATGTAAGAGGATGCGATACCGGGGTTAACATCCATGAAGCCAGGACCTTGCTCCTTGGGCTTGAATGGAGGAGTAGCGATACGTACGTTAAGAGTGATGATATCGCCCTCGTCGGGATAGTTAGCCATTGAGTATGCACGTACGGTAGGAGTATCATTGACACACTTTAGGTTGAAAAGACCAAAGTTCTTCCATGCGGGCAAGTAGGTGTCGCCAATCAAAGACTTGTCGAAATCCTTGTCGTAGTCAATCTGGAATGCAGGAATCTTAATCTGTGCATAAGAACCAGGTTCGAAGTCCATGTGCTCGCCTGGAGGAAGAGCCACCTTGTACTCCTTGATGAATGTTGCAACGTTGCGGTTACCGATAACGGTGCACTCCCATTCCTTAACACCCATTACTGAGTCGTCAACCTTGATTTCTAGATCGCTCTTAACCTTGCACTGACAGCCTAGACGCCAGTTCTCCTTGATTTGCTTACGAGTGAAATGACCCTTTTCGCTGTCAAGGATTTCACCGCCACCAACGGGAACCTGTACCTTACACTGACCGCAAGAACCCTTACCACCACAAGCGCTGGGCAAGAAGATGCCCTGCTCAGACATGGTGCTCAAAAGTGAACCACCCTGAGCTACAGATACCTTGTCCTTGCCATTGATGGTGATAGTAACATTGCCGCTGGGCGACAAGTACTTCTTGGCAACAAGCAGGATGATAACCAACACTAGGATGATTACCAAGAATACTGCTATGCTACATAAAATCAAATTTGTATCCATTTGTTAATTCCTCCTTAGTATTAGATGTTCAAACCACTAAAGCACATAAATGCCAATGCCATCAAACCTACGGTGATGAAGGTGATACCTAGACCCTGAAGAGGCTTGGGCACGTCAGCATATGCCATCTTCTCGCGAATAGCAGCTAGACCTACGATAGCTAGCAACCAACCGATACCGCTACCCAATGCATAAGCTACTGCATCGCCTACAGAACCGATGTACTGAGAGTTGGTGGGCTCCATACCGATACGCTGCTGCATGAACAAGCTAGCACCCATGATGGCACAGTTTACAGCAATCAAGGGCAAGAAAATACCCAATGATGCATACAATGAGGGACTGAAACGCTCAACAATCATCTCTACCAACTGTACGATACCTGCGATAACGGCAATGAAGAGAATGAAGGCCAAGAAGCTGAGGTCTACACCCTCTACCAAACAGTTGGGGCCAAGAACCTTGGTCTGCAATAGATAGTCAACAGGCACTGTTACCAACAATACGAATGTTACAGCAACACCTAGACCTAGAGCAGTCTTTACATTCTTAGATACAGCCAAGTAAGAGCACATACCCAAGAAGAAAGCGAAAATCATATTGTCCGCAAAGATACTGCGAACGAAAAGACTAATCATGTGATCCATAGCTTACTTTTCCTCCTTGTTAATTGAGCGATGAGCCCAGATTACACAACCAACGATGACAAGTGACATAGCAGGCATTACCATCATACCATTGTTCATGTACCAACCACCGTTTTCTACATACCAACTCTGAGGAATGATTTGGAAGCCAAGCAAGGTGCCGAAGCCAAAGAGCTCACGAACGAAGCCCAATACTACAAGTACCCATGCATAGCCCAAACCATTACCAATACCGTCAAGAAGTGAGGGCCAGGGCTTGTTCTGCATAGCAAAAGCCTCAAGGCGACCCATCAAGATACAGTTGGTAATAATCAAACCTACATATACGCTCAACTGAACACTAACATCATATACGTATGCCTTCAACAATTCGCTCACGATAGTAACAAGAGCTGCTACTACTACAAGCTGCACGATGATACGGATACGGTTAGGAATAGTCTTACGAATTAGTGAAATAATCACGTTTGCAAAAGCTGTAATCACGGTTACACTCAAACCCATTACGATTGCGGGTTTAAGCTGTGATGTTACAGCTAAAGCCGAACAAATACCCAACACCTGAATTACAACAGGGTTGTCGAGATTTAGCGGCTTGGAGAACGCAGCGCGGTTCTCCTCAGAAAACAATTTACTCATAATGCGTTCTCTATTGATTATTTGTTAATGAAATCAAGGTACATAGCAAGACCCTCGCGAATCATAGCATCAATACCATTACCTGTAAGAGTAGCACCAGTGATACCATCTACCTCTACCTCAGTGGTAGCAGCACCAGCCTTAACAACCTTCAATGCAATAGCATCGGTATTCTCACCCTCAAACAAGGGACGGCCGTTGAACTGCTCCTGGAACCAGCGCTCGCCTAGACGTGCACCAAGACCAGCAGTTTCGCTAGAGTGATAGAAATAAGTACCAAAGACAGTCTTCTTGTCAGCGTTCAATGCTACATAGCCCCATAGGCTACCCCACAAACCGCGACCAGTAACGGGCAAAACGTACTTAGTTTCACCTTCTACTTCGGTAACGAAAACGTGTAGCTGACCTTCCTTGATAGCAGTACCATAAGAAGAGAGGAACTGGCCTTCGTAGGGAACCAACTCGGTACCATTCCATAGCATGTCTTGAACCTTGCTGAACTGCTCTGCAACACTGAAGCCAGGTGCCTTGATGTCCATGTTCAATGATGTAAGAATCTGACCCTTAGTGTCGTTCTCAACATTAGCATCCTGAGTGGGCTTCAACATAATAGAGGTAAATGCCAACAAGAATGCTACCAAAATTACCATAACAGAAGCATAGATAATAGTGTAGGTATTGCTGCTGGTATCTAGACCTTTCTTCTTAGCGGGAGCAGCAGGAGCATCAGCAGAACCTGCCTCAACAATCTCGGTGAAAGCATCGGCACCAGCACCGCACTTGGGGCACTTGGCTGGAGCTGCATCACCCTCGTGGATATAACCACACAACTCACATTTGAATTTCTTTGTAGCCATATTCCTTAATTATTTTTTAGTTGCACGTTTAGCACGCATATTGATATTCTTCTGTACGAATACATAGTCTACCAATGGTGCGAACAAGTTCATAAGCAAGATAGCAAGCATCATGCCCTCGGGATAACCGGGGTTGAGTACACGTACCATTACTGCTACTACACCAATGAGGAAGCCATAGATGTACTTACCACACTCGGTACGAGCGCTGGTAACGGGGTCAGTAGCCATGAATACAGCACCGAATGCGAAACCACCCAATACGAAGTGGTGCCACCATTCTAGCTGATTGCCACCAACGCCTTCCAATAGCCAACCCATAAGGCCACCACCTACGAAGACGCTCAACATGGTCTTCCAGCTAGCAATGCCTGTGAAGAGAAGCAACAAGCCACCCAATGCAATTGCAATCACGCTGGTCTCACCGATAGAACCGGGGATAAGACCGATGATAGAGTTGCAGATGGTCTCGCAAGGTACGATGTTACCTACTGCTGCCTCGCCCAAGGGAGTAGCTGCAGAGAATGCTTCGGGTACATTGTGACCAAGGCCACAGATTTGCTCCTGAGCCACCCATACGGTGTCGTCACCAGTCATTGCGCTGGGATAGCTGAAGAACAAGAATGCACGTGTAATCAATGCGGGGTTGAAGATGTTCATACCTGTACCACCAAAGATTTCCTTAGCGAAGATAACACTGAATGCTACCGCCAAAGCCAAAATCCATAGGGGAGTATTTACAGGGATAATCATGGGGATGATGATACCAGATACGAGGAAACCCTCCTGAATCTCTTCCTTCTTCCACTGAGCTACTACGAACTCAATGCCCAAACCAACGATATAGCTGACAACAATCTTGGGAAGAACTGCTACCAAACCGAATAGGAACATACCCAAGTGGTCTGTCATGTCGGCACCTGCTGCAAGAGCATTCTGGTAACCTACATTGTACATACCAAAGAACAAAGCGGGGAGCAAAGCAATCACCACGAAACTCATGATGCGCTTGCTGTCAATTGCGTCGTGGATATTCACACCACCCTTGCTGCCAGTTGTATTGGGCACGAAAGCAAATGTCTCGAGACCATCATACAGAGAATGGAAAGCATGAAACTTTCCGCCCTCCTGGACATGGGGACGCATTGAATCAAAAAGTTTTTTTATCGCTTTCATATATATTTATAATGTATTGTTACGTATTAAAACGCGAGTGTTATAAAACTAGCTTGAAAAATCTCTTTTGAATGGGATGTTATCAAGCGTTCTCCTTCTTAAGAATGTCGAGACCCTCGCGAACAATACGCTGAAGCTCTAACTTAGAACTACATACAAACTCTGCAATAGCAAAGTCCTCGGGTGCAACCTCGTAGATACCCAAAGCTTCCTGACGGTCGATGTCGCCAGTGATGATAGCCTTGATCAGGTAGCCTGCATAGATGTCCATGGGGAATACCTTGTCGTACTCGCCGCTCATGATCATGTGACGCTCGCCACCCTTGATACGTGAGTCAAGTACATATTCCTTCTTGCTACCAAACAACCAGCTGAAGTAGCTGCGGTGGGTACTGAACTGAGAGAAACGAGGCATAATCCAACCGAGCATCTCATCGGCATTAGCTCCCTCGGGGATAGCTGTAACCTCTGTTGCATGAGCTGCGAGGAAACCATCAGCGCTGGTCTTAACACCAGTCATGGGGGTACCGTTGATGATACGTACGTCGCTACCAGATACCTGACCTGCTAGAAGAGTAGAAAGCTTCTGACCTACCTTCATCTTGTAGTACTTGGGAGCCTTCACTTCGCTACCAGCCAAAGCAATGGTACGAGAGTAGTCAACCTTACCGGTCTTTACTAGACGACCAAGCATGATTACCTCCTCAGCACCTAGTGTCCATACTACTTCACCCTTGTTGATGGGGTCGATGTGGTTAATCTGAACACCTACGTTACCTGCTGGAGCTGGACCTTCGAATACGTAAATCTCACAATCCTTTGCTTCCAACAAAGCCTTTGATGTCTGCTTGCTGCTTACACCAAGACGAACGGGTGCAACCTTTGCCAATGTAGACAAACCTGCCTGGAACTCTGCCTCCTGGCCCTTCAAAGCATACTCAAAGTCCTGTGCCAAAGGCATGCTGTTGAATGCACTTACATGGATAGCCTTGGGAGCCTCGTCGGGATTAGCTACAGTGTCGTATGGACGCTGACGAATCATACCGAAGATACCGCTCTCCATAAGCAATGCCTTGACGTCGCCGTCAGTCTTGAAGACCTTGCTCTCAAACTTCATGTCGCACTTAACTCGAACACTCAGCAACTTGCGACGGTCGCCACGCTCAACCAACGATACTACACCGCTGACAGGGCTGACAAAACATACCTCAGGATGCAACTTGTCTACGAACAAGGCATCACCAGCCTTTACGGCATCACCTTCCTTGACAACTACCTTGGGCTTCAATCCTGCAAAATCGTCCGGACAGAGTGCATACTCGCCAGGACATTCTACAGAAGCAGTCTCCTTGGTAGCCTTTCCTTTCAAGTTGATGTCCAGGCCCTTACGCAATTTGATTACTTTTGCCATATACTGTTAATAAAATAAATTGTTAATATTATCCGCACAAAGGTACGCTTTTTTCGTAAGAAAATGTAAAAAAAAATAAAAAAATGTATACCTTTGTCACTGAGTAATAGAAACATGGCGTTTATTAAACGATTTTTTCAATGGAGTATTGGCATATTCTGCGGACTTTTTGCTTGTCTGCAGATACTATTGCTATTGCCTTCCGTGCAAGAATGGGCAGGTAGGCAAGCGGCTGATATTTTGCATGAAGAATTCGGTTGGGACATTAAGATTGGAAGCGTAAAATATCGCCTTGGCAATAGAGTTATTGTAGACGATATTTTGTTCAAGGATGAGTTGGATAGCACTATGCTGAAGGCTTCCAGAGTGGCGGCTAAATTTGAAATCATACCTTTTTTCCAGAAAAAGATAAGGATAGCTAATGCTCAGTTGTTTGGTACTCAGATTCAGTTGTATCAGGCTACGAAGGATTCTAAACCTAACTTCCAATTTGTGTTGGATGCTTTCAGTAGCAATGATACCACGAGTAGTCCTATTGATTTGAAAATTGGTAGTGTGCTATTGAGGAGAGTGAGTGTGCAATGGGACCAACAGTGGAAGGCTCCAAAGGACAGTTCTTTGTTTGACCCAGCACATATCAAATTGAACAACATTTCTGTTACGGCGCATCTGAAATCCCTTCAGCAAGACTCCGTAAATGTGTCTTTGAAGCGCTTTTCGTTCTTGGAAAAGAGCGGAATAGCATTTCGTGACCTTAATTTCGATTTTTGGGCTAACGGAAGTGGTGCCCAGCTCCGAAATTTCACCATGGAGTTTGCCAATAGTAAACTTGATATTCCTTACATCGTGGCGGCATGGCCAGAGGGAATGCTACAGGAGGACAAGAGCACATGGCTGAAGCAAATCTCGTGGAATGGCGAGACAAAGGTGCATATCACTCCCTCCGACTTTCAGCAACTTTTGCCACAATTAGAGCATGCACATTCGCCAATTGATTTAGAGGCAAATGCCTTTGGTATAGAGGATTGTATCAATGTGCATCGTTTCAATGTGAGCAATCATCGTAATTTCTTGGTTGAGTGCAAGGCCTTTGTGCGCAATCTCTCAAATAATCCTGATTATGCTATTGATATCCAAAACATACAGATGGATGCTTCCATTCAGCAATATATCACTAGTTCGCTAGAGGGAAGTGAGCGAGAGATTTCTCCTCTTATTACTCGCATGGATAGTATTCGCTTGCAGGGTAGGATAGATTTTTCTAAACAAAAGCAGAGTGCTAAAATAAATATTTTCAATCATATTGCCAATATTAATGCCAGCATAGAGGCAACGGAATGGAATAACTTTAAGGCTACTCTCACCTCTAGCGATGTGAAGCTCAATAAACTACTCTCCGATGATGGTGAGCATGCCATGGAGAGCGTTTCTCTGGATGTTAAAGCTAGTGGATGCATGAAGGATGCTGATGGTTGTCCAAACGTTCTTGCTCATATTACCTTGCCTAACCTAGATATCAGTGGTAGAACGTATAATGACATCAAAGTTTCTGCTGAGTTGTTTAAGGGTAAACTTGCCGTAGTGGCGGAGGCAGAAGACGAGGAGGGTACTCTGGATGCACGTGCTACATGGTTTAAGGAGCGCAACAATAGTTTGGATGTAGATATCGATGTAAAGAACCTACTTGCTGAACGACTAGGACTTGGAGACAAATATCCCAGCACTAGATTTAGCGCGATTACCAATATTAATGCCGAGGGTTCTTCCTTGGATGATATTGTTGCACAGGTGGACATCTGCGATTTCTTGATGACCAATGCTGGTGGAGATACCATTCTTGCTGGTCCTTGGGATTTCTGTGTTAATACCGATATCGACCACACTAAGTGGCGTACGTTGGATATTACATCACAACAGTTAAATGCTTATGCACAAGGTAGATACCGCTTTACTACATTGGCCACTACTATACAAAATACTTTGCATAAAAGATTGCCAAATCTAGTACCTCATAAGAGTGTTGCTACTAGGGCTGATACTATGCAATTTGCCGTTTCCTTCCAAGATACTACATTGCTAAGGAAGGTTGCACTTCAGAATATCTCTGTTCCATCATTGGCTACGATTGAAGGAAAATTGTATGGACATGATTCTCTGAATGTTCAGGCAATAATTCCTACAATACAGATTGGTAAGGAGCATTTGAAGAATACTATTATCAGAGTTAATGGTACGCCAAAGGAGTTCCTCACCAATATTAACACGGATAGAAAGCACAAACGTGGTTTCGTGAACTACTCCCTCCGCACAGATGCTCATGACGACCGCCTTGCACTAGTTCTTGCCCTTGATAATATGCGCAAACCTCATACCAAGGGAGTGGTGGAGGTGATAGCCAACTTTGCACGCAACTCCGTGGGTAAGCGTAATATCTTTGCGTGGATAGCTCCAACGGATTTTACTATCTCGGATACCACATGGCGCATTCATCCAGCATCTATTGAGTTGAATGACCAAGTGACAAATATTCAGGGATTCAAGGTGACTACACAGTTGCCTAATTCATCTCTCAGAAGTATAGAGGTCAATGGTAATATTTCACCCGAAGAAACGGACACACTATTTGTTGCTCTAAATGATATAAATATAGGTTATATCCTTGATTTAGTCAACTTTAGATCGGTTGAATTTGATGGATATGCCACTGGTGAGGCCGTTGCTACGAGCATACTGAAATCTCCTCAAGCAAACATAGACTTAACTGTTAACAATTTCCTCTTCAACCATACACCCATGGGTACTCTCTTTGCCAAGGGTAATTGGGGAAATGAACCTAACATATTAGGTCTTGATGCCAAAATATCCGACCCATCTTCAGGACATGAAACTAAGATAAATGGTGGATTTGTGCTTGGTAAGAAGGATGAGCCTGATGGTTTGGATTTGAGAATAAATACGAAGTCCTTCAACCTTGCCTTCATCAATTTCTTTACGAAGGACATTTTTGATGATATCCAAGGTCGTGCTTCTGGTTATTGTAGGATATTTGGTTCATTCAAGAATATTGACCTCGAGGGAGATCTAATGGTTGACCACGCTAGTGTGGGTATGCCAATGCTTGGCACGAGATATCAGTTAAACCAGGATAGTGTGCAGATTAGGCCTGGAGTATTTAATGTCAAGGCGCTCTTGTTTGATAAACATGCTAGTGTTCAGTCGCTACCTTTTGCCAATCGCTCTGTCACAAGAAGCAATAATGTGCCACATACGGCGGTGCTTAATGGTAGTTTGAGGCATAATCATTTCAAGAATCTATCATACGATTTCAAGGTACGTGCCAATAACTTCCTCGGCTACGATTTTAAGGAATTTCGTGAGGAATCTTTCTATGCTACTTGCTATGCATCAGGTGACATAAGTATCAATGGTGGTGATGGTCAATTGTCGGTTGACATAAATGCTCAACCTGAAGCAGGTACTACATTTACATATAATGTGAGCACTCCTGAAGCTATCACAAAAGCAGAGTTCCTTACTATCAAGGATGCTACTGAGAGAGATTCCCTTGCTGTAGTGAATAGTAAGAAGAAGACAGAGCATGCTGATGATATAGAATCTGACCTCTTTATCAACTTTAATCTCATGGTCACCCCGAAGGCTAGGATGAAATTGCTCATGGATAGGAAATCGGGTGACATGATAGAGTTGATGGGTAGTGGTAGAATCAATGCCAAGTATCACAACAAGGGTAATTTTGACATTATCGGAACTTATCGAGTGGATGGTGGTAGTTATAAATTGAGTTTACAAGACATCATTCGTCGTGACTTTATCTTCCAACCAGATGGTACTATCACTTTTGGTGGTGACCCCATGAAGGCCAACATCGATATGAAGGCCGTGTATGTGGTTAATAGTGTTTCGCTTGACGACCTTACCACCGCGTCGCTTGGATTCTCTAAGACACAGGTGAATTGTATCATGAATCTCACAGGTCATCCAGAGCAACCTCAGGTGACTTTCGACTTTGACTTGCCTTATGCTTCAGAAGATGAAGAGCAGATGGTTCGCTCTATCGTTAGCACAGAGGAGGAAAGAAACATTCAGGCCATATACCTTTTGGGTATGGGACGTTTCTTCAACTTTGATTCAGAAGAAGGTTTTGAGAGCACAAGAGCGATGAATTCAATCGTGAGTTCTACCTTGTCTCAACAACTCAATCAGTTTATTACTAGTGCTGTAGGTTCTAGTAACTGGAATGTGGGAACTAGTTTAAAGACCGGTGATGATGGTTGGCGAAACATGGATGTCGAGGGTCTTCTCAGTGGTAAATTATTTGATGACCGACTCCTGCTGAATGGTAATTTTGGTTATCGTGAGAAGTACTATACTCAGCGTAGCTTTATCAGTGATGTTAGTGTGGAATATTTACTCACAGAGAGTGGTACAATTTCTCTGAAGGCCTACAATCAAGCCAATGACAGATATTTCGTGCAATCATCTCTGAACACACAAGGCATAGGTATTCAATTTAAGAAAGATTTCAATAAGGTTGGCGACCTATTTCAATGGATATTTCCTCGTAAATTTAAGAAGGATGATGAGGAAAACAACTTCGAAGCAGAACAAATCAAGCATGACTGACATTAATATTCTATACGGCACATCAGAAGACATTGACACCATTGTGCAATTTCAGATGGATATGGCAATGGAGTCGGAAGGCACCATCTTGGATAAGAATACCCTGGAGAAAGGTGTTAGTGCCGCAATGACGGATGAGAATAGAGGCAGATATCTCGTTGCCAAACTTGATGTGGAGGTAGTTGGTAGTTTGATGCTCACGCACGAATGGAGCGATTGGAATAATTGTTGGTATTTGTGGGTGCAAAGTGTTTATGTCACTCCTCATCACCGAGGTAAGGGTATATACAAGGCAATGTATCAGAAGGTGCGAGAACTAGCCAAGGAAGAAGGAATCCGTCAGATTAGATTATATGTGGATAAGGACAATGTCACTGCTCAACGAGTGTATAAGCAATTGGGCATGGATGAATGTCATTATCTCATGTATGAAGAGGAAATAAATTGACAAAAAAGTTCTCTGGAGAGATAAAAATACTAGCGTGCGTATGACAACTAACTTTGAAGTTGATACGCACGCTGTTTGTTTTATGATTCTTATCCCAAAAGTGCTATAGGTACCTTTCGAAAAACTATTTTGTTAGGCTAAAGAGGCAATTCCTTCGCGAGGAACAACAATTGCGTGGTGGAATCCTCTCTGCATAGGTAAGGATGCTTTCCAGCGTATCATCGAGCTAATTATTAGTTTTGTCTATATGGTATGGGATTTTTTGTGCATCAGAGCTTATTCTATCACCTCAGCGGTTATGCTGATGTCCTTTTTGGGACGGTCGCCACGAGATGTTTCGCAATTTTGTATGCGCTCCACTACATCTAGTCCTTCTAACACTTCGCCAAAGACGGTGTACTGTCCATCAAGATGAGGAGTACCACCTAGAGTAGTATATGCCTCCACTTGCTCAGGAGTGAAGCGGGGTGCTGGCATCTCCTGACATAGAGCATGAGTTTCGGTATTTAGCTGATCTTGAAGTTCTTGTAGAGCAGCATGGTCGCGATTCTTGCGTAGCTGAATAATCTCAGCTTTGTGTTGAGCTACAAGGCGGTCAAATACGCTCTGCTCCTGTTGCATCTGCATCTGTTTCTCCATTTGGCGTAGCTGACCAGAGTTGTATTTCTGACCCCACACAATGTAGAACTGACTTCCGCTACTAGCACGCTCAGGATTCATGTCATCACCTAGGCGTGCAGCACTCAGAGCACCACGCTTGTGGAAGAACTGAGGATAAAGAATCTCGGCAGGGATATCATAACCAGGACCTCCAGTGCCAAGCATCTTACCTGCAGGAGCACCAATGCTATCTGGGTCGCCACCCTGAATCATGAAGTCCTTGATGACACGATGGAATAGTGTGCCATTGTAGAATCCCTCCTTGACTAGTTTAAGGAAATTGTCGCGATGTTGGGGAGTTTCGTCGTACAAGGCAATGACGATGTCGCCCTCCGAGGTATGTAACTTTATTTTTGCCGACATATTATTTATTTGTGTTGAAATATAAAAGTTTTGTTTTTCTCCGAAAAGAGAGTGGGAGAGTATTTTGTAGAAGAAAAAGGAAATGGATGCAGCGATTGTTTTCGCGCCACATCCATTCCGTTTATGGTTTACTAATAAGGTTTTATGAGTGGAAGATTATTCCTTCTCAGCAGCCTTCTTAGTAGTCTTCTTTGCGGGAGCCTTGGTAGTTGTCTTTGTTGCACACTTCTTAGCAGGAGCCTTCTTTGGTGCGGGAGCTTCCTCACAAGCAGGAGCTTCAACCTTGCCTTCGTACTTCTCTAGACGAGCACGTAGCACGCTAATTTCATTCTCCTTAACGGTAAGCTCATCACCAAGGTTGGCAATCTGAGTGTAAAGAGCGTTCAACTCGTCATTCTCAACATTCTCAGAGAATAGGTCGTTAACTCTCTTTAGGAAGTCACCAAGGATGTTCATATAGTTGGTGAATGCATCGAATGCGCTATCGTAGAAGCTACGCAACATGGGCACAGCCTGAGGCTTTGTGGTCATGTACTGGAAGTTGTTGGTAGCCTGTAGGCGGTCCCAATCCTGCTTGATACGACGGTCCTTGCATGCTAGGATACGGCCAACAAGCTTCTCCTCGTATAGCTTAGCGAATGCCTCGCGCTGCATGGTGTTACCCAACCAACCAGAGATGTCGCGCTCCTCATCGTTCCAAGACATGGGGTAGGGCACGTCGATAGTGTCAACAGCCTTGTAGTTCTCTACGATTTCAGCAGGAGTAGCAAAACCGATACCACGCTGAGCTGCACATGCGGGAAGAGCCTTGATAAAGTCTAGGATATTGCTTGAAAGGGGTTGGAACATACCGATGGCGCAAAGCTCCATACCGATGTTGATAACCTCCTCGTTCTGAGGCAATGTAGCAATCCAATCGATGTACTTGTCAGCCATGAGAGGATACTCATTCCATGCGCTATCAGAGAAGCGCAAGCAGATATCGTCGCTCAACTTATAGTCGCGCATCAATACTGAGATACGGTTGTCTACGGCGCAAGAGTAAACATAGTGGGGGCTCTTCCAACCGAGGATGTGCTTAGCACCCTCTACGATGATACCCTTGTAACCCATGTCTGCAGCTATGCTACCAATCTCGTCGCTATAGATAAGGTTAGAGTTGCGCATTACCTTAGGAGTAACACCGAACAACTCCTGTACGCGATGAGCTAGGCGCTCAACCTCGTTCTTGAATGCCTCTTCATTGCCCAATGATGCAAGACCATGGCTATAGGGCTCTGCTAGGAAGTCTGCCTTACCAGTTTCAGCAATCTGCTGCAATAGGTCGATCACCTCAGGAGCGTACTGCTCTAGCATTTCGATAGCTACACCTGATAGAGAGAAAGCACACTTGAAGTTGCTCTCCTGCTTGCACATCTCCAATATAGTGGTCAATGCGGGCACGTAGCTGTTGTCAGCTGTATCGCGGATAGCGCGCTCGTTCTCGTAATCATCATAGTAGTAGTGGTCTTTGCCAATCTCAAAGAAACGATAGCGCTTCAGATGAACAGGCTGATGTATCTCGAAATATAAACAAATCTGTTTCATAACTTGAATTATTAATCTTTGATTTTTATAATTTTTAGCGTAATCGCCTCTTTAATTTATTTGATATCCTTGACGGCATTTAGATAGTCGTCATTGTTGAAGTATCCGCGTCCGCAAAGCTGGTTGTAGCACTCGCGAATGCGCAAACCCACCTTTTCCCATGTGATGCGGTCAACTTCCTTGATACCCTCTTCAGACAAGTAGTTGTAGAGAGCCTCATTGGTACATACGCTATACATAGCATCTGCCATGGCGTCGATGTCCCAATAGTCCACCTTGATTACGTTGTCTAGGATCTCACCACAACCAGATTGCTTAGAGATAATAGAGGGGCATCCGCATTGCATAGCCTCAAGAGGAGCAATACCAAATGGCTCTGATACTGAAGGCATTACGAATACGTCAGAGTTCTTGTAAGACTCGTATACCTGACGACCCTTCTGGAAACCAGGGAAGTGGAAACGATCAGCGATACCGCGCTCGGCAGCTAGGTGAATCATCGCGTTCATCATATCACCGCTACCTGCCATGCAGAAGCGAATGTTGCGTGTACGCTGAAGTACCTTAGCGGCAGCCTCGACGAAGTATTCGGGACCCTTCTGCATGGTGATACGACCTAGGTAAGTTACCACCTTCTCGCCTGGAGTCTTGTTGGGAACGATGTCCACCAAATCCTGGCTCAAGGGATATACTGCATTGTGCATAGCTACGCACTTGCGAGGATCCTGATGATACTGATGAATTACTGTCTGACGTGTGTGCTCTGATACGCACATGATACAATCGGCATGGTCCATACCGTTCTTCTCGATGCTATACACGGTAGGATTAACCTTACCACGAGAGCGGTCAAAGTCGGTAGCGTGTACGTGGATACACAATGGTTTGCCACTGATCATCTTGGCATGTACACCAGCGGGGTATGTCAACCAGTCGTGAGCGTGAATCAAGTCAAACTCTTCGCTACGAGCCAATACGCCAGCGATGATGCTAAAGTTGTTGATCTCGTCGTGAAGATTGCTGGGATAGCCACCTGCAAACTGGATGCAACCCAAGTCGTCCAACCCCTGAAGGTAATTGAAGTCAGCATATAGATGGTCGCGGAAGCGATAGTAGTCTTCTGCTGTGTGACCTACGAAGCGGTCCTTAATCCAATCATAGTTGACATCGCGCCATACCACGGGCACCTGGCTCATATTCACGATTTTCAAGAAGCCCTCTTCTTCGCCTGTGGGTTTAGGCATACAGAAGGTGGTATCTACATCGCCCTGAAGACTCAAGCCCTTGGTGATACCATAACTAGCAACTGCGAGACCTCCATAAATCTTAGGAGGAAACTCCCAACCGAACATTAGAACTTTCATGTATATGTGTCCTCCTTATATATTAATATTCATTATACTGGTCTAACAATTTCACTACGCGCATGATCTCGGCTACGTTCATAGCGAATGAGATAGCGCCACGGCCGTGGAATGGAGGATTACCATCGAATAGCTCGGGTATAGTACCGATGCAATGGTAGAACAATTCCTCTTCGTAACCTACTAGTAGGCGGTCAACGAAGCTAGCTCGTGACATCTTGTGCACCTTGAGGCATGCTTCCATGTAGAAGCCTGCAAGCCATGGCCATGCTGTACCCTGATGGTATGCATAGTCGCGCTGTACCTGAGGACCTACGTACATGGGGTTGTAACCAGAGCTCTTTGGAGATAGGCTACGCAATCCCTTAGGAGTAAGCAACTCCTTGGTACAATAGTCAAGTACAGACTTCTGCTGCTTCTTGTCCAATGGGCTGTAGTCGAATGCTACGGCAAAGATCATGTTGGGACGTACCAAATAGTCGCGATAACCATCTACGCAATAGTCGCATAGGTAGCCATGCTCATTCCAGAACATCTCTACGAAGCTCTTGCCCACCTGCTCTGCTAGCTCGGAATATACCTTCACGTTCTTAGCATCGCCCGTGTGCGCGCATAAATCTATATAGAATTTAATAGCGTTGTACCATAGTGCGTTGAACTCTACGATGTAGCCTGTACGTGGCACGATGGGACGTCCGTTGGCGGTGGAATTCATCCATGTAATGGCCTTGTCACGGCCTTCGCTATGTAGCAACTTATTGTCCATCACCTTCAAGTTGGGGTGATTGTTGCCCACGAGCCATGCCATGATATCGCTTACTAAAGCGCTATATTTCTTCACGCAAGAGTCCATATCCACTAGCTTGCCATACTGCTGGATACACCAGATGGCCCATAGAAGCACGTCGGGTTGGTCTATCTCCTGGATGCTTACGCCCAAGGGTTCGCCCTTCATAAAGGCGCGGATAGCCTTCTCTGCGGTTTCCATTACATCATCGTACTTGGTCAACTCGTTGTTGGTAAGAGTCAAACCGGGCAATGAGATGAACTGGTCGCGAGCGCGGCACTTGAACCAGGGGTAACCTGCCAGTACATAGTCTTCATGCTCGCGGTGAACGATAAACTGGTGAGCACTGTTGACCAATGTGTTGTAGAAGTTGTCACGAGGAGTACGGATGTTCACCTCAAACTCTGCCAACTCAGCTAGGGTCTTAGTGTCAATTTCGCTCAAACCTGCGCAGAATACTACGCTTTCGCCCTTCTTGATGTTGAATTCAAAGTAGCCAGGCACGTATAGGTCTTCGTTGCTAGCATAACCGCGCTCCTGCTCCTTGGGGTATTCTACGCCCTTGTACCAGGTGGGGTTGTAAACGAAGTTGTTCTCCTTGTCCAACTGCATGAACAATTCGGGATATCCCACATACATGCAAGTGCGGATACCGCCCTGTACTTCGTGGTATTCGCGAGAAGCTAGGCTATTTTCGTGAGTGTACTCACGAACGCTTCTGAATGCCAAGAAGGGTTGTAGGCGCAAGGTTGTGTCACTATGTGCGTCCACCAAAGTGTATCGGATGATGATGCGGTCTTCGAAGTGCTGGAACATCTGTTCCTTCTTCAGAATCACACCACCCACGCGATAAATGGTTGTGGGCACTTTTAGTGAATCAAACTCACGGATGTACTTGTGACCACGTGGAGAGAAGTTGTCGCCTGAGTATTTGTGCAGGCCGAGATTAAACTCTGCTCCGTGCTGGATAACCGTTGCGTCCAAGCTAGATAGGAGAACGTGATTCTCCTGATCCAATTCGGGTACAGGGACTACCAACAAGCCGTGGTACTTACGAGTGTTGCAATCAACAATTGTTGAGCAAGAATAGGCTCCTGAACGATTAGAACGAAGGACTTCCTTTGGTAGGCTGTCGTCTAGATTCGTCATCAGAGTCTTGTCAAAACGTAAATAACTCATAGGTTTTATTATATCTAGGTTAGTCTTTAGCACCTCAAAGTTAAGTTTTTTATTTGATAAAATTTTGCGATTCGAGAGAAATAATGTAATTTTGTGCCAAACAACATATATTTCGCCTATTAAATGAGTAAAAAAAGGGTTCCTTGGGAAGAATATCTTGAAAAAATTAGCGATATGCTAAACACTTTGACACCTGAGCAGCGTGAGGATTTGCTCAGTCACGTCTCAGTGGTCAAGTACAAGAAGAATGATGTGATATATAGCGAGGGTGATTTGCCCACAAATCTTCTCTGTTTGGTCAGTGGTAAGGTAAAGATTTACAAGGAAGGTGTGGGTGGTCGTCCGCAGATTATGCGTGTCTTGGGCGATACCGAATATTTTGCCTATCGTGCCTATATGGCTGGCGAGCCTTTCATCACGGCGGCATCAGCTTTCGAGCCTTGCACAGTGCTCAAGGTGCCTCTCGAGGTCATTGTCCGTCTGATTCAGAGCAATGCCACACTGGCATGGTTCTTCATCCAGAAGTTGGCGCACGACCTTGGCAAGAGTGACGAGCGCACCGTCAACCTCACCCAAAAGCACATCCGCGGACGTCTGGCCGAGAGTTTGCTCTTCCTAAAGGAGAGTTATGGACTAGAGGAGGACGGCTCCACATTGTCTATATATCTTTCACGCGAGGACCTAGCTAATCTCTCCAATATGACCACCTCCAATGCCATTCGCACCCTCTCTGCCTTTGCATCGGAGAAGCTCGTAGCCATAGACGGCAGGAAAATCAAGTTTATCAACCTTGCAGAGCTAGAGAAGATATCCAAGATAGGATGATGTAAACGGAAAACGGAAAACTGAAAACGGAAAACTGCGAGTAAGCGAGAGCAGAATCAAACTCGCTTGAATTATGCCGAGCGTGAACAGATTCAAGACGACAAAGTCGGCGGAAAGCGGAAAAGTAAAAACGGAAAACTCCAGTCCTCTAAAGTTCCTCTTATTCCTCTTTCATCCTCTTCCTCCTCTTCCTCCTCTCTCCCTCTAAAAATAGAGTCTTATGAGTAAATACCCAGTTGATCTCATCACCATCCTTGGCCCCACGGCCTCAGGCAAGACACCCTTTGCTGCCCACCTGGCGCATCATTTGGGCGATGCCGAAATCATTTCTGCCGACTCGAGAATGGTATACCGTGGTATGACCATAGGTAGTGGCAAGGATCTGGCCGACTATGTAGTAGATGGCCATCAGATACCTTACCACCTAATAGATATATGCGAGGCGGGTTATCGCTTCAATGTCTACGAGTTTCAGTGTGCCTTTCAGAATGCTTTCATGGACATCACTGCTCGTGGCCAGCTCCCCATCATGTGCGGAGGCACAGGCCTTTACATCGAGAGCGTGCTCAAATCCTACGAACTAGGTCAGGTGCGTTTCCCCGAGCGCAATAGTCTCACCATAGGTCTTAGCATCGAGCGCGACTTGCGACGTGAAAAAATCAGTCGTCGCCTCAAGGCTCGCCTCGAAGAGGGAATGATAGAAGAGGTACAAACCCTCCTCCAAACCGTTAGTGCCGAAAAACTCATCCGTTATGGCCTCGAATACAAGTTCGTCACCCTCTATTGCCTTGGCCAACTATCTTACGACGAAATGTATCGTCAGCTAGAAATAGCCATCCATCAGTTTGCCAAGCGACAGATGACATGGTTCCGTGGCATGGAAGAGCGCCGTGGCACTCCCATCCATTGGATAGATGCCACCCTCCCTCATGAGGACAAGGTGCAAATCGTGCTCAATCTCCTTGAGGCTAAACGATAATCTCCCCCCTTTTGGATTAAGACAGATTCACAAACGAAAATATAATTCATTTTTTAACTTTAAATCCATATGGTACCACCTATTTATTCTCCCAGCGCCAATCGCTATGACTCCACGATGAAGTATCGCCGTTGTGGCAAGAGTGGCATCCTATTGCCAGAAATATCATTGGGTATGTGGCAAAATTTCGGACAAACAAGCCCTCTCTCCAATTCCATCGAGATACTCCACTATGCCTTTGACCACGGTATCACCCACTTTGACCTAGCCAATAACTATGGTCCTCCATATGGCACCGCCGAGGAGACCTTTGGTCATGTGATGAAGCACTCGTTCATGCCCTATCGTGATGAACTCTTTATCTCCTCCAAGGCTGGTTATGATATGTGGCCTGGTCCCTATGGCAACTGGGGTTCTAGAAAATACCTCTTCTCTAGCCTCAATCAGAGCCTCAAGCGCATGAACCTAGAGTACGTAGACCTTTTCTATATTCATCGCTATGACCCCGTTACTCCCCTTGAGGAGACTCTACAGGCACTCGTAGATATCGTTCGCCAGGGCAAGGCCCTCTACATAGGCATCTCTCGTTGGCCATACGAAGCCACCCAGTTTGCCTACAAGTACTTGGCAGAGCATGATGTGCCATGCCTCATCTATCAGGGTCGCTATCATATCTTCGACCGCGAACCAGAAACCGCAGGCATCCTCCAGCAAGCCAAGGACAATGGTGCAGGCTTCATCGGCTTCTCACCCCTGGCACAAGGATTGCTCACCGACCGCTATCTCAACGGTATCCCTCAGGATTCGCGCATAGCACACGGTGGACACCTCAAGAAGGAGGCACTCACGGAGACTACCCTCAGTCGTATCAGCGCGCTCAACGAGGTTGCGAAGCGTCGCGGACAGACCCTAGCAGAAATGGCCCTCGCCTGGATACTCAAGGACGATATGGTCACCAGTGTCATCGTCGGTGTCAGTTCCACAGCCCAGTTGGCCAAGAATCTCAATGCCCTCTCCAACACCACCTTCTCCGCAGAAGAACTTCAGGAGATTGAAAACATCTGCCGAAAGTAAGAGTACAGAGTAAAGAGACAAAGGACTTGAGACAAAGGGCAAAAGATTAAAGACTAACGATAATAAATAATGTAGCGGCAGCCTAGTGTGAAACTAGGTTGCCGCTTCTCTTGAGAGTTACAAGTCAACAAAACCTTGGAGTGAATTTGGCAATATTGTAGCCCTTACTGATTGATGATGAATGGTATCTATATCCAGAATGGTAAGAAGGTGCTGGTAAAGTAAAGCACTTAATAGAATATTTGTTAAGGTAGGTTCTATAAATTAGCTTTGGGTTATATGATGCCTATTGTGCCATAGATTTTAAATTTGAGCTTACGAGCATAGTAATCTATGTGAGTGAATGATACGAATAAGCGAGCGAGAAATATCAAGTTTACTTGAATATTTATTACTGCGAGTGAAAGTATCATCGACGATAGTCAAAAAGAAGAAGATATGGTGCAAGAGATATTAGAGAACAAAAGCAATAGAATTTACTTAATACAAGATTATAACTAATTTATAGAACCTACCTTAAATCAACACCAGTCCGCAGCATCCATTGAGAGTGTTGCGGATTATTTTATTGTATTTTGTCTACGGCTCTCCCAGATACTTCTCAATCACCTTGACTTGTGCTCCCTCCATGCGGAAAGGGGTAGAGGAATCAAGAGGATGGAAGAGGATTTAGAGGAACCTTGGAGAACTGGAGTTTTTAGATTTCAGTTTTCCCCTTATCATCCCCTTTGCAGACCCCAAAAACATCTCTTGTATTAACTCTTTCGCGAAAGAGTTAATCTCACCACCCTCTGTCATTAACACTTTCGTGAAATAGTTAATATCTCCACCCTCTGGCATTAACCCTTTCGTGAAATAGTTAATCTTCCCACCCTCTGACATTAACTCTTTCGTGAAATAGTTAATATCGGAGCCCTTAGACGTTAACTTTTTCGCGAAAGAGTTAATATACGTGCTTAGGTTTCTGGCCGTCTGAGATATGATGCTATGATTTTCTAGGGGATTCGAGGAGGCTTTAGGATATTCTTGGCTCTTTCTCTCCGCCGCTCAAGGGCGGCGGGGATGGAGAGGATACTAGAGGACGCAAGAGGATATTAGAGGATAAGAGAGGACACAAGAGGATAATAGAGGAGGCTAGGCTTTCCCAGAAATCCTTGGAAGGCTTAGATTTCCTTGAATCATCCTAGAATTCCTAGGCATCACGTTCCCTCCCCTCGGGAGGGCTAGGGTAGGTCTTATTCTCCCACCGTTAGTCGGAGGATTTCGGGGGTGGTTTCGTCTATCCTGTAGCGGTGGTCTATTTCCTGACCTACGACCCAGATGATTTGGTTGGTGGTGGAGTCAATGACAACGAGCTGGGATTGCTTGTCCAGGAGATTGACTTTGCGGTTGGTGAGAAAGTCACTCAGTAGTTTGCTTCCGTGCTTCATGCCGTAGGGACGAAAGCGGTCGCCAGTTTGGGCACGGCGCAGTAGCAAGGGGCCTTGCAGGAGTTGAGCATTGATGAAGGCCTGCTGCTTGTTGAGAAACTCCTCACGCTGTGGGTATGCGGAGATGGTTTCTGCTATCAGTTGTGGCAAGGCAGAGGGAGTCTCCTGGCGTGGGCGAAGTACCAATTGTCCGCGGTCTAGCAAGAGGGTGTGGCTGGCGGAGTGCCATAGTAGGCCGCTCAAGGGCGGCTGGGATGGAGAGGACGAGAGAGGACAAGAGAGGATATCAGAGGAACCTAAGCCGGAATCCTCGGGAGCAGGAGAGGATACTAGAGGACTATGGAGGATATCAGAGGAAGCCAGACCGGAATCTTCGGTGGATGGAGAGGATACTAGAGGACGATGGAGTGTATCAGAGGAACCAAGGCAGTGAGCAGGACTATCACTAGCCAGGCCTGAATGCTCTGTGGCTGGAGCTTGGGTGTGAGAGTGGATGTCCAGTATCTGCTGACGGGTGAAGCCCAATGGGGCTAGCCAGCGGTGGAGGTGGCTTTCGGAGGAGTCTGTGGCAAGTTCCATGCGCACGTTCTCGGCGGTGCGAGCTAGGCACTGGGTAATGGAGGGGTTGAGCTGGCGCAGCATGGGCATGAGGTCGAGCCTAATCTTGTTGCGAAGGGCATCGCGCTCCAGGTTGGTGCTATCGGTAACGTATTCTTGTCCGCGAGAATGGAGAAAGTCCAGGATGTCCTGCTTGCTTATGTTCAGCAGAGGACGGATGATTTTGAGTCCCTGGATGGTACGTTCGGGGTGCATAGCGGCAAGTCCCTGAAGACCAGTGCCACGGATGAGATTGAGGAGGAGTGTTTCTGCCTGGTCGTCCATGTGGTGTGCCACACAGATGGCTTCGGCATGGAGGTCAAGGGCACGTTGGCGAAACCAGTCGTACCTCAGTTGGCGAGCCTCCATCTCCAGACTATTGCCATGCTCTTGGGCCAGAGTGATGGTATCGAAATGCTTAATCTCCAGAGGTATGCCATGCTCCTGGCAGAAGCGAGTGACGAAGACTTCATCACGGTCAGACTCCTGGCCACGCAGGTGAAAGTTGCAATGCAAAGCATGCACGCGCAAGCCCTCCTGTATCATCATTAGGGCTAGTGCTACGGAATCGGCACCTCCGCTAAGAGCCACGAGGTAGAGATGGTGAGGAGAAAGGAGTTTGAGAGCGGTCATTTCCTGCTATAGTGATAGTAGTGCGCGAGCATTGTTGATGGCCTCAGGAGTGACGTTGCTACCCGATAGCATATTAGCAATCTCGGTGATGCGCTCCTCGGCAGAGAGGGGAGAGATGTGGCTAAGGGTGGCGGTGGCTGTGTCCTCCTTCCACACCTTGTAGTGATGCTGACCCATAGCAGCTATCTGGGGTAGGTGGGTGATGCTGATGACCTGTAGGCCCTGCAATCCCATCTGCTTCATTATCTTGGCCATAGACTCGGCAATGTGTCCAGAGACACCGGTGTCTATCTCGTCAAAGATGATTGTGGGCAAGGAGATGGCTTCGGAGAGGATGGCCTTGAGCGAGAGCATAACGCGAGCCATTTCGCCACCGCTGGCCACCTGAGCTATGTTTTGCATCTCGGCACCCAGATTGGCAGAGAAGAGGAATGCCACCTTGTCCATACCGAGAGGTTGGGGCTCGTCGGTGGGGGAAAGTGCCACTTGGAAGCGCACGTTGGGCATGCCCAGGAGTTTGAGGCTCTTGATGATGTCAGTCTCCACCTTCTTGGCAGCTTCGGCACGAGTCTTGGTCAGTTGGGCAGCAATGCTCTCCACCTCGGCCTTGGCCTTGCGCTCGGCAGCTTCCATCTCCTGGAGATATGCCTCGCTATTGTCCATCATATCTAGCTTCTGCTGGAGCTCCTCCATGATGGTGATGAGTTGGTCGCTGGAACTCACGTGGTGCTTCTGCTCCAGGGAGTAGAGGGTATTGAGGCGTGATTGCACCTGGTCAAGGCGCTCGGGGTCATAGTCGATGGCTTCGCCCTCCTGCTCCAGGGTGTCGGCAATGTCTTGAAGCTCGATGCGACAACTGTCTAGACGCTCTGCCAGTTCCTCAGCCTGGGGGAAGAACTTGGAGATGGAGGAAACGAGATTGCGCACCTGGCGGATGCCATCAATGGCGGGCATTTCGCCCTCGGAGAGAAGGCCGTAGCCCTGCATGAGGGCAACCTTGATTTCCTGGGCATGCTCTAGCATATTGCACTCCTGCTGGAGGGTTTCGTCTTCGGCAGGTTGGGGGCGGAAGTTGTAGAGCTCTGTGACCAGGAATCTCACATAGTCCTCATCCTTCTGACCTTCGGCAAGGCTGGTGCGAGCCTTTTTCAGTTCCTGGCAGGTATGGAGCCAATGATGGTAGGCATCGGTATAATTTTTCAACAACTGAGGCGAAGCAGCCACCGTGTCGAGTACGGAGATTTGGAAGTTCTCCTGACCGAGCAAGAGGTTTTGGTGCTGGGAATGTATGTCGATAAGTCTGTTGCCCAATTGCTTGAGCACAGAGATGGTGGTGGGGGTATCGTTGATAAAGGCACGGCTCTTGCCATTGGATGTGAGTTCGCGCCTGACAATGCACTCCGTGGCATCGTAATCGAGGTCTGCCTCGTGGAAGAAATCCTCCAACGAGTACTTGCTAATATCAAAGGTGGCCTCCAGGGTGCATCGCTGCTTACCAGATTGGATGACACTGAGGTCGGCCCTCTCGCCAGTGAGCAAGCCTATGGCACCGAGCAGGATACTCTTACCTGCACCCGTTTCGCCAGTAATGACAGAGAAACCCTGATGGAGGTCTATGTCAAGACTCTCAATGAGGGCATAGTTTTCGATATGTAGATGCTTTAACATTGTATGAACGATGAGTGTTGTGAGGGGGGGAAGGATTATTTCTTCTTCTTAATCTTCTCCCAGGAATTGTCTTGGCTAGGGTTGATGGCAAAGAGAATGTCGTACACCTTGAGGCGCTCCTCCTCCACGGGGTGATTGCTGAATATATTGACCAGCTCCTCCTTCTTGTACTCTGTGAAGAGCTGAGGCACGGTGCTCATGCTATGAGCCTGGCGAGCTTGGTCTAACAAAAGGATGCTCTCCACAAGTGCTGTTTGGCCCTTCTCCGTGCTATCACACAATTGGTCAAGTCCCTCGCGGTGATACTTGTAGTAGAGCTGGCGCATGGGTTCCATACTACCATCCATATAGTCGTTGAGCAGAGCAAAGCGATTGTTGCTCTCGCTGAAGGCTGTCCATCCGCTATAACCCAGATTTTGAGCCTTGTTGACGATGTCCTCAGCCGTTTGCAACACGTTGGTTCCACCCATAGGAGCAAAGGTATCCATGTCTATGCCAATGAGCATATGAGCATAGTAGGCCAGGAGGGCCACAAGTTGGTTTTCCAGGTTGTCCGGATTGTACTCCAATTGGTCGGCAGGGTTGAACTTGAAATTGAAGTGAGCATCGCGCGTATTATACAAGGGCGAAGTATAGGAAGTGCCCCATATAGGCCTGGAGCTATTCAAGAGCATAGTGCACTCGAAGGCACCATCCTGGGAGGAATACTTGTTGATGGTAATGTTGAAGGTACACTCGATGCGCTCCACCTCGTTGTATTTCACGCTGGTCCATTGCTTGGTGTTGAGAAACTCTTGCGCCTTCTCTCTGAAAGCCTCGCAAGCCTCCGTATTGGTATTGCCCAACTGGGTAGTGTTTATCACCACCTTGGCATTGAGTTCCTGAGCCACCATGCTTAGTGGCATCAGTAGGATGAGTAATGTGACAACGAGGATATTTCTCATAATAGGAACTTGCTGATGATGGCCTTGGCAACGTCTTTCTTGCTCTGCAAGGGCAATGATTCTTGGCTAGAGGGAGTGATGATGGTGACCTTGTTGGTATCCACTTGGAAACCAGCACCAGGGTCTTGCAAACTGTTCATCACTATCATGTCCAGGTTCTTGCGCTGAAGCTTCTCCTGAGCGTGCTCCAAGGCATTGTGTGTCTCTAGGGCAAAGCCACAAAGCTTCTGCTCGGCACTCTTCATCTTGCCCAGGGCGGCAGCTATATCTTGAGTGGGATTGAGACGGAGAACCAATTGGTCGCCCTCGCGCTTAATCTTCTCCTCGGCACAGGTGTCGGGGGTAAAGTCGGCCACGGCGGCACACATGATACCAGCATGACAAGAGGGGTATAGGGATGTGGCTGCGTTATACATATCGGCAGCACTCTCCACCCTGGTGGTATGCAAGAGAGAGGAAGCGGGTAGGGGCTCAGAGCAGGGACCTAATACCAGCTCCACCTCGGCTCCCTGAGATACACAATAGTGTGCCAAGGCTATGCCCATCTTGCCACTAGAATAGTTGCCAATGAAGCGCACAGGGTCTAGCTTTTCATAGGTAGGGCCAGCCGTGATGAGTATCTTCTTGCCCAGAAGACGACCCTCGCGGCGTGCAAAGAATTCCTCCAATTGTTCCACAATCTGCTCGGGTTCTTGCATGCGACCCTTGCCCTCTAGGGTAGAGGCTAGGAAACCACTACCGGGCTCAACTATCGTGACACCACGCTCCTGAAGGAGGCGAAGATTGTCTTGAGTGGAAGCATGTGCATACATGTCCAAGTCCATTGCTGGTGCTACGAGCACGGGAGCCTTCATGCTCAAATATGTGGTGATGAGCATATTGTCGGCAATGCCATGAGCCATCTTGCCCAGGGTGCTTGCCGTGCAGGGAGCAATAAGCATGGCATCTGCCCAAAGCCCGAGGTCGACATGGCTGTGCCAAGAACCATCGCGCTGATTGAAGAACTCTGATATTACAGGTTTGTGGGTCAGCGCGCTGAGGGTGATGGGAGTGATAAATTCCTTGCCAGCAGGGGTGATGACCACCTGTACTTCAGCTCCTTGCTTGATGAGCAATCGTATGAGCAAGCATGCCTTGTAGGCCGCTATGCTACCAGTGATGCCAAGTACTATCTTTTTGCCTTTCAACATGTCTGTGATATGCCTTGTTTGTTGTATTAATTACATGCCGGTGTATTTGTACTTGAGACGAGTGAGAACCTGCTTGGTGTTCATAGTGAAATCACTTTGCATCATCCAATTGTAGTAGCTGGGTTCTATTCTCAATACATCCTTCACTAGACGACCCTTGTGCTTGCCAAAGTTGACTATCTCTTCGCCCTTCTCATTGTAGGCAAATCTACCAGCAAAGTCAATAAAATTGTCTCTACTACTGAACTGGGCAAGGAAGTCGATATCGTTCTTCAGCTCCTCGGGATAGTGCTCCAATTGTGCCTCCAAAACCTCTAGAGTAGCCTCCGTATCAGCTAGGGCCGAGTGAGCATTCTCAAGGTCTTTTCCGCAATAGAACTTGTAGGCTGCTATCAGAGTGCGGCGCTCTAACTTGTGATAGATGTTTTGTACATCCACACGGCGCACACTACTGAGGTCTATCATCACTCCTGCACGAATAAATTCTTCGGCCAAGAGGGGAATATCAAATCTGTTGCTATTAAATCCGGCCAAGTCACATCCTTCGAAGATAGCCTTTAGTTCGGGGGCCTTCTCTCTGAAGGTGGGACAGTCCTTTACATCCTGGTCATAAATGCCATGTACGGCACTTGCCTCCTCTGGAATGTGTCTTTCGGGATTGATGCGCATGGTGAGCGATTGTCTATTGCCATTGGGCTCCACACGAATGAGACAAATCTCCACGATACGGTCGGTGGCTACATCCACGCCAGTTGTTTCCAAATCGAGGAATACTATGGGGTTAGTTAGATTCAGTTTCATCTTTTTGTTCGTATTAATCATCCACACGCATGGGCATTAGAAGCATAATTAGCTCATTTCCTTCCTCCTCCACGGCAGGGCGAATGAGGCCAGGACGACTGGGGTCTGCTAGTTCAAGGATGATACTCTCGCTATTGATGATATTACAGATATCGATGAGCAACTGGCAGGAGAAACCAATGCTGATGCTATTGCTGCTATATTCGCACATTAGGTGGTCCTCGGCACTAGTAGAGTGCTCATTGTCCTTACCAATCAAGTCGATATTGTTTGAACTTAGGTGTAGCTTTACAAGGCCGCTACTCTTGTTGCAGCATACGCATACACGCTTCAGAGCACTAGCAAATGTCTGACGGTCGATGATGGCACGATAGGGGTTACTAGTGGGGATAACAGCATTGTAGTTGGGATAGTTACCCTCAATCAAGCGGAAGTGCAATGTTATGTCCTCAGTAGTGATTGTAGCACGGTCAAAGGTGTACATAATGCGGATATTGTCCTCATCCTTGGTTATGACATTCTTGATGATAGCTGCCACCTTCTTGGGAAGGATAAAGCTGCTCTCAAAACCAGCCTGTACTGAGTGTACTATGTTCTTTACCAACTTCTTACCATCGGTACTAGCGAAAATCAAATGGTCGGGCTTGATGTCAAAGTATATACCATTCATCACCATGCGCACCTCTTCGTTGGCGGTGGCAAAGAGTGAGTTGTTGATACCTGATAACAAAGTTTCTGCTGGCATCTCCAATACATTGCCTTCGGTCACGGGACGTGGTTCGGGGTAGGGCTCTGCACTTTGTGCCATCAGAGTGAACTGACCACTATTGTGACGACCTAGCAATTCGAAGGTCATTTCGTTGAAGTAGATAGAAATGGGTTGCTCGGGGATTTCTCGTGTGCTATCTAACAAAGTCTTTGCCAAAACACAGAAACGACCACTACCATCTTGCTCTAGGACTGGAAGGTTGGCAATGAAACATTTTTCTGAATCGCTAGCGGTAATGGTCATCTGACCATCCTCCGTAACTTCAATTAAGAAACAATCCAAGATGGGCATTGTGTTCTTGGTAGCCAGTACTTTGCTAGCAGCTGATAGTCGGCTATTTAGAGCTGAACTTGAAACTTTAAAATGCATAATATATAATTGTATTTGTTTATTATTGTTAGTAAATGCATGCAAATTTAGTGTTTTTATTTTATAATCCCTAAAAAGCTAATCCGTTTTTTTGCTTGTGTCCACATTTTATCATAACTTTGCCCACAATAATGTAAAAAGAACTAGATAATGGAATTGATAGGAAAGATTATTATGGTTTTGCCCGAGCGTAGCGGTACCTCTGCACGCACAGGTAGTGAGTGGAGAATGGGTTCTTATGTTTTGGAGACCGTCAACGACCGCTATCCTCGCAAGATGGTATTCGAAGTGTTTGGCGCAGACAAGTTGCAACAGTTTAATATTCAGGTAGGCGAAATGGTGCGCGTAAGCTTCGATATTGATGCTCGCGAATATCAGGGTCGTTGGTACAACAGTATCCGTGCATGGAATGTTGACCGCAACATTCAGGACCCCATGATGCAAGCACCAGTGATGGGGGTGGATACTACTCCTTTTGGTGCACCAGCAGCAGCGCCAATGCCCACTAGCGCACCTATGGATTCTGTGCCTTTCTCTTCTTCAGTAGGTGAGGATTTGCCCTTCTAATCTTCCCAACTCCCTAGAGGATAAAGACCTAAAACAAATATAGAACGATGGATATGTCTTCAGTAGCATGTCCATCGTTCTTCTTGTATAGTCCATCTTTATCTTTTATCGCTCCATGACGGCTGCATGTCCACACCAATTGGACAGGGAACATACGCCTCAGACAATAGCAATTATTCTCTGAGTTGGACAAATTAAATAATCTCCGTCACACATTATTCGACCACTTCATACTCCACTCCAAACCATTCATTCAGAGTATTTTCCACCCTCGTGTTGATAGTAGGAGTAATCTTATTCTTAATCCTCTTGTACACAAACATAATAGCCGCACCATCATCCAAGACACCCAAAAGTTTGTAGATAGTTCTTGGCACCAAATCCATAGGCCACACGCTGTAAGCAATTGCCCCATAGATGAGCACGCGGTCAAGTGTGGAGGTATTCTTATCAGCCATCACATAATAGAACTGGAGTATAGGGCGAGCAGTAGTTCTTCCCACCTTCAGAGCCCACGGGCGCACCTTATTTATCACCATATTAATAGTGCTATGCCAATCCACACCTTTCACTTTTTCCAAGAGAGCTTTGATGTCCTTTCCTAAAATGCAATAAGCCAATATTAGTATACAGATAGTGGTCATAACATCCGATATTTTATAGGTTCAACATTGTTTAATCTTTAATATAGAGCGTATGAGCAACATATTTCTATCATCAGAATCTGCTTTGGTGGTAAAAATACTCATATCCAACGCAAAGTTATACAATTCTTACCACTAAATCCTATTTTCTGACTATTAACCAATGCTTTTAAGGGTCAAAAACTTATTTTCGAAGCTTTCCTACTCCGTTTCTTTACTCAAAAACTGATTTTCGAAGCCTCAAAGGTGCTCTCCCGATGTTGATTGATAAATATGATTCCATATTATGCACTAACACCCCTTTGATGAAATTATCAGGGGGGTGTTATGAAAGTACGCTCAGCATGAGTATTAGCTAACGGGTGCAAGTCCCTAGCGAGCCCTAATAGCGGGAATCGCATAGCCCAAGGCAAGTGTGTCCATCGTGAGGTGGTAATCGACTTATCGCTTCGCTCGTCGAAGAATCTGAAGGAAGCCGGCGGCAAACATCTGGTCTGACGAACAGAAACTTCATACAAGGCATATGCCCGTGGGTAAGGTTGCATAACAAACTAAAGCCCAATAACTATTCGGAACGGGCTATGGTTTCCGTCCCCACAAGAGCTGTCATCACGCTCTTCATGAGACTAAGAAGATAATAAACGAAGGCTACCACTATGTAGTAGACTTGGACTTAGAACGCTTCTTTGACACGGTAAACCATAGCAAACTCATTGAGA
>JAZLBF010000048.1:0-5066 GCA_045613565.1 Bacteroidaceae bacterium | reverse complement strand
ATATAAAAACAAAAAGAGGACTCATTTTCTGAGACCTCTAAATGCCATTTTTTTCTTATTTTGTGATTCGGAAGGGGCTCGAACCCTTGACCCGCAGCTTAGAAGGCTGCTGCTCTAATCCAACTGAGCTACCGAACCATCCTTTTTGCATACTTGCAATGGCTCTCGGCCTCATTTGCGGTTGCAAAGGTATGAATATTCAAAGAAATTACCAAAGAATTGGGCAGAAATATTGCAAATATCATAGTTTGGCACGATATTTGCATATCTATTTGTAGAGGGTCATTGTTAAATATAGACAAAAATGGCAAAATGATGACCAAAACATAGAAACAACATTAGATGCGTATGGACAACAAATTTTCAAAAGATATGGCCTCGGTATTCAACCTCTCTCGCGAGGAAGCAGAGCGTACGGAGTGTGACAATGTCTCTCCCGAGCATCTTCTTTTGGGTATACTCAGACAAAATGTGAGTCAGGCCACTCGCATGATGCTCAATGTGCAGCCTGATTTGATTCCATTGAAGAGACACTTGGAGAAAGTGGTACGTGAAAAGAAGGTGAGTATCGTGCCAGACAAGGCAAGCATGGAACTGAACAGAGATGCCACCAGACTGATGCGACTCAGCGTGCTAGAAGCTCGTGCTCAGCATGCAGAGGAAGTTGACACGGTTCACCTGCTCAAGGCTATGCTCAAGGACCAGGGCAGTCCCATACAGCAATTGTTGGAGATGCACGGCCTTACCAAGGAGAACATCTATGGCGATACCCGAAATGGATATAGTCAGACTGACGATGAGGGTAGCGAAGAGCAAGAGGATGGTGAGATGGAGATGAGTAACGATGCTGACATCACAGACACTCCTACTCTAACGAAGAAGAAGACTAAGACTAGTACTCCCGTGGTAGATAATTTCTGTACCGACCTTACCGCCAAAGCTAGGAATGGCGAATTAGACCCAGTGGTTGGTCGTGAAAAGGAGATGGAGCGTGTGGCTCAGATACTCTCTCGTCGCAAGAAGAACAACCCCATCTTGATAGGCGAACCTGGTGTGGGCAAAAGCGCCATAGTAGAGGGGTTGGCACAAAGGATAGTGGAGCGCAAGGTGGCATGCCAGTTGTGGAACAAGCGTGTACTCACTCTGGATATGGCTAGCCTAGTGGCTGGTACCAAGTTTAGAGGTCAATTTGAGGAGCGTGTACGTAATCTACTCAGAGAATTGGAGGCCAACCCAGACATTATTATATATATAGACGAGATACACACCATCATCGGTGCTGGAGGTTCGCAGGGCAGTATGGACGCTGCCAATATGCTGAAGCCAGCCTTGGCTCGTGGCCAGATGCAGTGCATAGGTGCTACCACTATAGATGAGTTCCGCAAGACCATAGAGAAGGATGGTGCACTGGACCGTCGCTTCCAGAAGATTATGGTAGCCCCTTCCACTCTGGAGGAGACCTTGCAGATACTACATCGCCTGCGTCCTGCATACGAGAAACACCACAAGGTAAAGTACACCGATGAGGCTCTGGAGGCTTGTGTGCGTCTAACTCAACGCTATATCAGCGACCGTGCCTTCCCCGACAAGGCCATAGATGCCATGGACGAGAGCGGTGCACGTACCCATATCTTCAATATTCCTGCCAACATGGAGATAGAGAATCTGGAGAATGAGTTACGCGACATAGAGGAACGTAAGAATCTGGCTATCAGGGCACAGAACTACGAGACGGCTGCCGACTTGCGCGACGAGTTACAACTCAAGAGCGAGCAGTTGGAGCAATTGCAGAAGGCTTGGGTAGAGCAGCAGGAACAGAACAGCACAGAGGTTACTGCCGAGACTGTGGCTCAGGTGGTAAGCATCATGACGGGCATCCCTGCTCATCGTATGGGCGAGGAGGAGAATAGCAAGTTGCGCCAGATGGAGAGCAATCTGCTACAAACTGTCATCGGTCAGTCTGAAGCTGTACGCAAGGTATCACGTGCCATACAGCGTAGCCGTGTGGGACTGAAAGACCCCAATCGTCCCATTGGCACCTTCCTCTTTGTAGGCCCAACAGGTGTGGGAAAAACGTACCTCACCAAGCAGCTGGCCCTGGAGATGTTTGGTAGCGAGGCTTCTCTCATTCGCATAGACATGAGCGAGTATGGCGAGAAGCACACTGTGAGCCGCATGATGGGCGCTCCTCCGGGATATGTAGGATACGAAGAGGGTGGCCAACTGACTGAGCGTGTGCGCCGTAAGCCCTACTCTATTGTCCTACTAGATGAGATAGAAAAGGCTCATCCCGATGTGTTCAATATACTGCTACAGGTGATGGACGAAGGTCGTCTTACTGATGGCAATGGCACAACGATAGACTTCCGCAACACGGTAATCATCATGACCAGCAACTGTGGTACTCGTCAGATCAAGGATTATGGCACGGGAATCGGTTTTCAGAATGCTGTCAGCGACACCCAGCGCAAGGAACAGACTCGTGGCATAGTGGAGAAGGCTCTAAAGAAACAGTTTGCTCCGGAGTTTCTAAATCGTCTGGATGATGTGGTCTACTTTGATCAGCTTGGACGCGAGGACATACGCCGTATCACGGATATAGAACTCAAACCTCTGTTGCGCCGTATAACTGAGATGGGATATACACTGCATCTATCTGACGAAACCATTGAGCGCATAGCCACTGAGGGATATGATGTACAGTACGGAGCACGACCTCTGAGACGTGCCATTCAGCGCATCATCGAAGACCCCATCTGTGAGATGCTTTTAGCTGGAGATGCTGGTGAAGCAGAGTGTGCCATCAAGGAGAATGTAATCACTTTGTAAGCGTAATTGGTAAGAGTGAGCAAGGTCAATAGGTATGAGCACAAACTTAACGCAAAAGCAATCAAAACAAATATTAAATACTGAAATCCATATATTTATACAAATTCAATTAAAGTAAAAGATAAACAAAATATGAAACAAGGTAATATTGGGGTAACAACAGAAAATATCTTCCCCGTAATCAAAAAATTTCTTTATAGTGACCACGAAATCTTCCTCCGCGAAATAGTGAGCAATGCCGTAGATGCCACACAGAAGTTGAAGGCTTTGGCAGGCAAGGGCGAGTTTCAGGGCGAGATGGGAGAACTAAAGGTGAGCGTGTCTGTGGACAAGGATGCCAAGACCATTACCGTGAGTGATAATGGTATCGGTATGACTGCCGAAGAGATAGAGAAGTATATCAATCAGATTGCATTCTCTGGTGCCAACGACTTTCTGGATAAGTACAAGGATGATGCTCCTCAGATCATTGGTCATTTCGGTTTGGGCTTTTACTCTAGTTTCATGGTGAGCGACCGTGTGGATATCATCACCAAGAGTTACAAGGAGGGCGAGGCTGCACAGAAATGGTCGTGCGATGGCAGTCCAGAATTCACTCTAGAGGAAGTGGAAAAGGACGGTCGCGGTACAGATATCGTGATGCACATCAGCGAGGACTGCGAGGAGTTCTTAGAGAAGCACAAGGTGGAGTCTTTGCTCAAGAAATACTGCCACTTCCTACCCGTAGCCATTGCCTTTGGCAAGAAGAGTGAGTGGAACGAGGAGAAGAAGGAGATGCAGGAGACCGAGGAGGACAATATCATCAACGATACATTGCCTCTATGGACTCGTAAGCCCAGCGAACTGAAGGATGAGGACTACAAGGACTTCTACCGCAAGTTATATCCCATGGCAGACGAACCTCTCTTCTGGATTCACCTAAACGTGGACTACCCCTTCAATCTCACAGGTATACTCTACTTCCCCAAGATCAAGAATCAGTTGGATATCCAGCGCAACAAGATTCAGCTCTACTGCAATCAGGTCTTTGTCACCGATCAGGTGGAGGGTATCGTGCCCGAGTTCCTCACCCTACTCCATGGTGTGATAGATTCGCCAGACATCCCCTTGAACGTGAGCCGTAGCTACCTACAGAGCGACACCAATGTGAAGAAGATTTCTTCATACATCACCAAGAAGGTGGCTGACCGTCTGAGCGGCATCTTCAAGAATGACCGCAAGGAGTTTGAGGAGAAGTGGGACGACATCAGCATCTTCATCAATTATGGTATGCTTAGCGAGGAGCAGTTCTATGACAAGGCCAAGCAGTTCTTCCTTCTGAAAGATACCGATGGCAAATTCTTCACTCTGGAGGAGTACAAGACTTTGGTGGAGAGCAGTCAGACCAACAAGGATGGTCAGCTCGTTTATTTATATGCTCAGGACAAGGAGGCTCGGTACACCTACATCGAGGCTGCCAAGCAGAAAGGCTATAGCGTGCTGATGATGAATGGCCAGTTGGACACTCCTCTAATCAATATGCTGGAGCAGAAGTTGGAAAAGACTCACTTTACCCGCGTAGATGCAGATACTGTAGACAATCTCATCAAGCAGGACGACGCTGAGAAGCAGCAGTTGGATAAGGAGCAGGCAGAGAAGCTTCAGGGCCAGTTCAAGGAGCTATTACCTCAGATGGACAAGGTGGAGTTTACCATCCAGACACAAGCTATGGGCGAGGAGCAATTGCCCGTAATCATCACTCAGAGCGAGTATATGCGCCGCATGAAGGACATGGCTCGTTTACAGCCCGGCATGCAGTTCTACGGCGAAATGCCTGATATGTACAACATGGTGGTAAACACTGACTCTCCCCTAGTAAAGGAACTATTGGATAGCACCAATAACGAGCGTATCTGTCAGCTCATCGACCTTGCCCTACTACAAAATGGCATGCTCACAGGCGAAGCGCTTACCAAATTTGTAAAGCGTTCAGTGGGAATGATAAAATAGAGTACAAAGAATAAGAAAGTAAGTAGTGTAGCGGCAACCTGGTGAAATACTAAGTTGCCGCTACACTATATCTATGGGAGTATTATTCTTTCCCCTCCATTAAAATATATTGCTGTCCGGTAAAACTTTTTTTACGATATTTAAATTAAGGGCTGACACTTCTCACGAGGTATCAGCCCTTTTGGTTACCTTTGTCTTTGCACAAACATAATTGTAACCATGGGCAAAGATAGTTATTTTACCGGACA
>JAZLBF010000047.1:0-4989 GCA_045613565.1 Bacteroidaceae bacterium | reverse complement strand
AAGCTTTTAGTAACTTGTGATTTCTCGAACAGCCAATATGCAGGACGTATAAACATCTTTAATCGTATAAGGTATGGTCAGGATGACTTTACGACTTTAGATTACTGAGAGCCAATCAACAACCACAATTGATAAAGTAACTCCCATACACTAAAAACACTTCCTAAAGCGTAACAATTCGCTCGTAGAATATTTTATTACGACTTTTTTTGTATTTTTGCAGCTGGATTGAGACGACTCTATCCATAAAAATTAGAGCATTATAAATGAAAAAGATAATCCTTTTAATAATCATAGCAGGGTGTGCGATAACAAGCTATGCCCAAAATTCGGAATTAATTGATTATGTCAATTATATAAAAGGCAATAATTGTAATCCTGTTGACTATATATTCAATTTGTTTGAGAAATCCGATATTGTCGTAATTGGCGAGCGAGACCACAGGGACACCACGCAGTACGAACTGATACTAGACTTGTTGAGAGACCCGAGATTTGCCAAAGAGATAGGCTATGTGTATACCGAGGTCGGGTGTGTAAACAGGACAAAGAATGCAAACAAATTACTCTGTGGAAGGTACAAAAGCGACAAAGCATTCAACGAGGCCCTTTACACATATCTTCGCAACGAAGATTTCAATCCCTTGTGGGATAAGTACAATCGTGTCCAGTTTTTGCGGGGACTCTATGAAATCAATCGTAGTAGCAAGAATAAGATTACGTTAGGATTGACGGATTGCAATTTTTCATGGAAGAAAATAAAGACTGCTGAGGAATACAGAAATTTTGACTACTCTCCCGCTTGTGCATATCGTGACTCAACGATGTGTTTCCATTTTGCCAAGATGTATGCAAAACAGAAACCCAAGAACGGCAAGCGAAAGGCTTTGATTATAACCAATCATCCTCACGCTCTAAATGCCACTTTTGAAGGACAGGACTATCACTGCCAAGGCAAATGGCTCAAAGAACGGTATGGCAACGACAACGTAAAAATCGTAATGCTTAACTTGACAGAGTACACGCATTCTAACGACCAACAGACTCCATTGGTGGCTGACGGCCTATGGGACGCAGCTTTTGAGGTTGTGGATTGCCAACCTTTTGGGATGGACATAAAGGATACCCCATTTGGCCGTATTCCTTATTTTAATGACCGATATGGAAAAATGAAATGGGAAGATGTTGCAGATGGTATTATCTATTACAAGCCATGCTATGAAATGGTACTGACTATTGGGATTCCCGGTATCGTGAGCGCAGACTTTGAAGAAGAGTTTATGCGCAGAATCAAGATATATTTCGAAGCAATGGATAGAGCAGTCCCCACATTAGAAGAAGTAAAGCCCGCCTACGACAGGTTCGTTTCTTTCCCAGTCACCTATCCACAAAATCCGGATAGTGTAAAGAATTTCATTAGAAGTCTGATGGTTAAATACTACAGATAAGTTATTATTGCTGTCCGGTAAAAAAATATCGTCAATAAAGAATTAGGGCTGACACTTCTCACAAGGTATCAGCCCTTTTGGTTATCTTTGTTTTGGACTAACATAAATATAACCATGGGCAAAGATAGTCATTTTACTGGACAGCAATAATTATATATCAAGCGCCAGCCGAGCATTACCCCAGGCTGGCGCTTTGAGGTAGATTTATGGTAAATACGCTACCATGATTGGGGGAAGATTTGACATGTATGCGTCCACCATGTTTCTTGATGATTTGTTTGCAAAGGCTTAATCCTATGCCCGACCCCTGAGATTTGGTTGTAAAGAAGGGCACAAAGATGCTGTCTATTACCTCTGGCAGAATACCCTGTCCGTGGTCACGTACAGATATTTCTACGTAGCCGTTTGCCAGTCGTGTGCTGTTGATTTCGATTGTGTCACTACCAGATTCGGAAGCATTCTTGACCAGGTTGACCAATACTTGCATCAGTAGGCGAGGGTCAGCATACACCTCCATATTGCTGGGTACAATGGTATAATGTAACCTGTTGCCATACAATTCCTGCAAATCACTGCAATACTCCTCTACGGGAATTGGTTCGCATTGAGGTTTGGGTATGCGTGTCAGTTGTCGGTAGTTGTTGACAAAATCCAGCAGTCCCTTACTTCTGCGATGTATTACGCTCAGTGCCTTGTCAGCTTCGGTAATAGTTGGCGTGGGGTACTCGTTTTCCTTTGGTTCGGACAAACCGATAATAGGGGTGAGCGAGTTCATTATTTCGTGAGTGAGCACACTAACCAGTTTTTGCCAAGCCTCAATCTCTTGCTCCTCCAATACCTCGTGTATATCCCTGAGGCTGACTATACGAAGGTCTTGCTTGTTCACGATAAATCTGCGCGAGCAGACAAGCATTTCATACATACGGTTGTGATTGTTGTAAGTCACCTTCTGAGCCGAGGTGCAGTTTATCCAACTTTGTGGCACATCGCGCAATGTACCCAATAGAGAAATAGATGCACGGTTTTGCCACGTGATTTCGCCATCCTGCTTGCATACCAATACTCCGGTGTCAACCTCGTCCAGTATCTGTTCGTAGTAATGCTGGCGTATGGCTTCGCTTTGCAGGCGTTGCTTGTAGGTATCAAAGGTTTTGTCCAGTTCATGTGCCAAGGCAGCAGACATATCATCCGGTCTGGTAGTTGTCCTGTCTGACATATCTCCCATGCGTATCCTCTCGAGCGTGTTGTGTGCAGAGGTGAGGAAATGCCTTTGTGTGCGTATGATGTTAGCGATGAGACCTAGTTGTACCAACAAACATCCCAGGGCAGAAAAGTAGTGTTCCCTGTGCAGACATGCCACCAGTGCATAAGCCGTAAGGGTAAGCACCAGAGTGAGGCAGATGATTTTTATACTAAAACGAGTCATAGGCCGTATTTCTCCATCTTGCGATACAACATAAATCTGGTGATGCCCAATAGCTTGGCAGCCCGGCTCACGTTACCTTCACATCTGGTCAGTGCGCGTTCGATGGATATGCGCTCTACCGTCTCCAAATCCAGGGTGTCCAAGGGATTGCTGTTGGCGGAGTTATTGGTGTGGTTAAAGCTATCCCCAGGAATATCGTTTATGCCCAGAGTGCTACTCTTGGATAGAATCACGGCACGCTCTATCATGTGCTGTAATTCACGCACGTTGCCCGGCCAACTGTATTCCTTTAGTCGTTTGATTAATTCGGCAGACAGTCCGTTGACGCTTTTCGAGTATTTTCGAGCATACATTGCCGTAAAATGTTTGGCAAGCAAGGGAATGTCCGTGATACGCTCTCTTAGTGGCGGCATGCTCAGCTCGATGGTATTAATGCGATACATGAGGTCCTGGCGAAAACTGCCCTCGTTCACAGCCTGACGAATATCCACATTCGTTGCACAGATAAAGCGTACGTCAATGGGCATAGTGTTGGTAGAACCCAATCTGGAGCACTGGCGCTTTTCTATACAGGTGAGTAGCTTGGCCTGCATCTCGGTTTTCAGATTGCCTATCTCGTCCAGGAACAAGGTACCGCCATTGGCCGTTTCCAATCGTCCGGCCTTGGCATTCTGTGCACCGGTAAAGGCACCACGTTCGTAGCCAAACAATTCGCTCTCGAACAGAGGTTCGGGCAGTGCCCCCAGGTCGATACAAACGAAGGGTTTGTCCTGTCGCAAGGAGTTTCTGAAAATATATCTTGCCAGCACATCCTTGCCAGTGCCATTCTCACCAAGTATCAGAATATTGGCATCCGTCCTGGCCACCTCCTTTGCCAGTGAGAGTACGTTGCGCATAGCCTCGCTCTCGCCAATAATCTCTACGTTTGTTGGGCTTGGGCTTGGAGCCGGTGATTTCTGGTCAGAGATGTCGTCCCGTTTGCGTCTCAATCTCATCGCGCCAGATAGCATGCTGAATAATTGTTTCCTCTCCCAGGGTTTGGGCAGAAAGTCCACGGCACCAGCCTTTATGGCGCGCACCACCTTGGGCGTATCGCTGTATGCCGTCATCATTATTACGGGTAGCTCGGGGTCAATCTTCAATAGTTTTTTGAGCAGCACAAACCCCTCCTCGCCACTGACAGCATCGCGAGTGAAGTTCATATCCATCAATACCACATCAGGCTTGTACTTCTTGCACAAGTCCAGGGCACGCTCCGGTGTATATGCCACCTTTACCCACTCGCTACTGGTGGTCAATTGGTTGTTGAGCGTAAACAGTATGTCTGCATTGTCATCGACAACAAGGATTTTACCCAGCTTCTCCATCTATCAATCAAATATTATTCACAGGCACGCAAAATTATACATAATAAATGAAACAGCCCCACACCTGGCAATAAAACCAGCGTGTAAATAGAAAAAGTGTGCGATTTCGCACACTTTTTCACGCTCTTGCACTGTATGTACACGGCAGTATTACGGCAGATTCGATTATTAAACGATGTTGTCCACCACACTACCGTCAAAGAGGTTGACTATACGGTCAGAGTATGCAGCATCGCGTGCCGAGTGGGTCACCATGATGATGGTGGTACCCTCGCGGTGCAGTTCGCGCAGCAGTCCCATTACCTCCAGACCATTCTTCGAGTCCAGGTTGCCCGTAGGCTCGTCGGCAAGGATTACCTTGGGTTGCATCACCACGGCACGTGCTATGGCAGTACGTTGCTGCTGACCACCCGACAACTGAGAAGGGAAGTGCTTGGCACGATGTTCAATGGCCATACGTTTCAGGGCATCGGTGATGCGACGCTTGCGCTCGTCGGCAGGAACTTTCATGTACAATAGAGGCAGTTCGATGTTTTCCTCTACGGTAAGTTCGTCAATCAGATTAAAGCTCTGGAAGATGAAGCCCAGTGTGCCACGTCTAATCACATTGCGCTGCTTCTCTGACAAGGATGCCACATCTGTGCCATCCAGTATGTACTCTCCGCCATTTGGCACATCAAGCAGACCAAGTATGTTCAGCAGGGTGGATTTGCCACAACCTGATGGTCCCATTACTGCCACGAACTCG
>JAZLBF010000046.1:0-29664 GCA_045613565.1 Bacteroidaceae bacterium | reverse complement strand
GGAAATTGGACTTTTCAAAAAAAAAGTATGCGGCGCAATTTGCGATTAGACTTTTCAAAAATAAAAAGTCCAATTTCGGGTTGGAAATTAGACTTTTCAAAAAAAAAGCATGCGGCGCATTTTGCGATTAGACTTTTCATTTCTGCGGAATGGTTTCGCATTTTGCGCCAGCATTCCACAACTTGGGGGATAGGTTTCGCAATCCGGAATTGCATTTCCCAGACTCAGGGAATGGTGTTTTGACCTCAGAATTGCATTTCCCAAGTCTTGGGATAGGGATTTTGGCAACAAAAATGCATTTCCTAGGTCTCGGAAATGAGTTTTTGCCCAAAGAAAAGCATTTCCGAAGCCTGGAGGGTGCTTTCCCAATGCAAGAATCGTATGAGAAGACTTTCGAACACAAAAAAAAGGTCGGTATATACCAGCTTGCAGGCTAAGCATATACCGACACCTTATTAATATATATAATAGCTAGGCTATAATACCGTCATCGAGATAACCTGAATGGCTATAATCAGGCATACCATGGCAATGGGATAAACGGTGGCGTATGCCACGCTGGGGATATTGCTATCCACCATAGAATCGGCAGCTGCCAAACCTGGTGTA
This sequence comes from Bacteroidaceae bacterium, assembly GCA_045613565.1. Lineage (GTDB taxonomy): Bacteria > Bacteroidota > Bacteroidia > Bacteroidales > Bacteroidaceae > Physcousia. The sequence goes on along the minus strand of JAZLBF010000046.1, from coordinate 29,055 downwards.
GAGGTCATACCACCGGTGATGGTTCCCAAGAGGTCGAGCATGGATATCTTGAACACCAGACGACCTACTATCACAGCCACCAACATGGGTACGATGGTGAGCAATGCACCAACACCGAAGAGAAGAAGACCGCTCTCCTGGAAAGTGGAGACGAGGGTCTTGCCTGCAGAGGTACCTACCTCGGACAGGAAGAGCAACAAGCCCAATTGGCGCAAGAGCTGATTGGAAGGACCAGACATTGACCAAATGATGGGACCTGTCTTGCCGATAGAACTCAACAAGAGTGCCATAAGCAATACACCACCTGTAAGACCAGGAGAGAAGCTCATACCAGAACCAAAACTGATGTTCAACTTACCCACAATAACACCAAGCACAATACCCATGGCGATGGGGAAGAAGTCAGTATCAGAAAGTATCTTGGCATTGTTGCCTAGCATGCAAGCGAAGCCATTCAAGCCTTCCTTCTCACCTACTACCATCAACTTATCACCAAACTTTAGTTCCAAAGTCTCAGAAGGAGTCAGGTCGATACCACTACGACGTACACGAGTAACGGTGCAACCAAAGTTCTGATGCAAACGCAACTCGCCCAACTGCTTGCCTATCATCTTCTTGTTAGTAAGCAATAGCTGCTGAATATCCTGGTCCTCAGCCAAGGGGAGCTCACCATCCTTGCGCTCGCCAAGGAGCACCTCAGCCTGCTTCAGAGCATCCTGTGTACCAACACATTGCACCCAATCATTCTTGTGTAACACGGTGATACCCATGGGGATGATAATCTTGTCTTCTGACTTCATTCTGGAAATAATGGCACCAGTCATGTTGGCAAACTTGAGGTCCATCAATGTGCGACCCACAACAGAGTCATTGGTAACGCGGAACAAACAAGTTTCCAACTCGGGGAACTTGCTACGGCGCTGAGCATCCAATTCCTTTGCCTCCTTGACCAGGTCGATGCGCATAATCTTGGGTAAAAGCTTGACAAACAAGATTACACCAATCACACCAAAGGGATAGGCAATACCATAGGAGATGGGAGCTAGATCGTGAGTAGCAAAATGCTTAGTGCTATCGATAGCAACAGCCAAACCAGGAGTAGAGGTAAGAGCACCTGCCATCAAACCCACGATGCTGGGAGTATCTATGTCATAGAGATACTTTAGGCCCACGCCAGTGAGAGCAGCTGAAAGGATAAGAAGAGTGGTAATGATAATCAATGTCTTACCCTTGCTCTTGAAAGAATCGAAGAAACCTGGGCCTGCCTGAATACCAATGGTAAAGATAAACAATACGAGGCCGAAATTGCCCAAATCCTTGGGGATATGGACTCCAAAATGTCCAAACAAAAGGGCAATGAAGATAACTGCTGACACGTCTAACGAGACGCCCTTGATTTTGATTCTACCCAGCATAAAACCTAATGCCACGATTAGGAAGAGGGCAAAATACGATGATTTTAGCAAGTCTACGAGCATAATATTCGTTAAGTTAATATATTTTTCATTGTAAAGGTATGACTATTTGTTTAATGTACAGGAATTAAGCCACCAGAAATAGCTTTATTTATATAATGTAGATAAAAAACATATTGCTCATTTGTGCATTCCTCATTATTTTTTATTACCTTTGCACGCCGAATACACCTATGAGAATACTTTTACGTGTTTTGGTAGGTGAAGTATATCAGTTTTGACAAATAATAAATAAAGATAATAAACCAATGAACATTTCATTTGAAAAGACAGGCAACGTAACTGCCCTACTTACAATTACACTTGCAAAGGCTGACTATGCAGCTAATGTAGAAAAGACATTGAAGGAGTACCGCAAGAAGGCTTCATTGCCCGGCTTCCGTCCCGGTCAGGCTCCCATCGCAATGCTTAAGAAGCGTTTCGGTCAGGAGATTCAGGCTGAGGAGATGAACAAGATGCTAGGTACTGAACTCTACAAGTATATCCGCGAGGAGAAGATTGATATCTTGGGTGAGCCCCTTCCCAGCGACAAGCAGGGTGAGGTTAGCCTAGAGGCAGACGAGCAGACCTTCGTATTCGACATCGCTTTGGCTCCCCAGATGGATGCTAAGATTAGCGCTGACGACCAGGTAGAGTACTACAACATCACTGTAGACGACGCTATGATTGACCAGCAGGTACAGATGTACGCTAGCCGTGCAGGTGGCTACCAGAAGGTAGAGGAGTACCAGGCTAAGGATATGGTTAAGGGTACTATCACTGAGCTAGACGAGAATGGTCAGGCTGTAGAAGGTGGTATCGAGGTTGAGGCTGCTGTAATGTTGCCCGACTACATGAAGAACGACGACCAGAAGCAGAAGTTCGACGGTGCAAAGGTAGGTGACGTTATCGTATTCAACCCCTCTGTAGCATTCGCTAGCGACGTAGAGCTTTCTTCTCTATTGAAGATTACTAAGGAAGAGGCTGCTCAGAAGACAGGTGACTTCCAGTACCAGATTAGCGAAATCACTCGCTATGAGGCACACGCTGTTAACCAGGAGCTGTTCGACCAGGTATTGGGCGAAGGCAAGGTAAGCGACGAGGAAGGTTTCCGCGCAAACATCAAGGAGACTTTGGAGAGCCAGTATCATATCGACAGCGACTTCCGCTTCGTAATGGATTTGAAGAAGTACTTGGTAGCACGTGTTGGCGAGGTTGAGTTCCCCGAGGAGATGCTAAAGCGCATCATGAAGTTGAACAACAAGGAGAAGGACGACGAGTTCATCGAGAAGAACTTCGCTCCCAGCGTAGCAGAGTTGAAGTGGCACCTTATCAAGGAGCAGCTTTGCGACCAGCTAGATATCAAGGTAGAGCAGGCTGACGTAATGGAGACCGCTAAGGAGGTAGCTCAGATGCAGTTCGCACAGTATGGTATGAACAACATTCCTGCTGACGTACTAGAGAACTACGCTAAGGGCATGCTTGAGAACAAGCAGCAGGCTGAAGGTCTAGTTACTCGCACCGTAGAGCGCAAGCTTGGTGCTGCAGCAAAGCAGGTTGTTACTCTTGTGGAGAAGACCGTTAGCATGGACGAATTCAACAAGGCTTTTGAGGAATAATCAATAAGCACTGAGATAAACTAACCCTCTCCCCCATTCTTCTTTCTGACAAAACAAGAAAACGGAAAGTAGTATGTGGGAGAGTTTTCATTTAGTGATGCGAAATACATGTCCCATCACCTCTATACAATATTAATATATATAATACATGAAAGACTTTCGCAAATTTGCTACCAGCAAGATGGGTATCAATGGTATGGTTTTTGACGACATCGTCTCTATGCAAAACCAGTACATGAACCCCTATATCCTAGAAGAAAGACAGTTGAATGTAACTCAGATGGATGTATTCAGCCGTTTGATGATGGACAGAATCATATTCCTGGGCACTCAGATTGACGACTATACAGCTAACACCCTGCAGGCACAGCTTCTATACCTGGACAGCGTAGACCCTGGTAAGGACATCAGCATCTACATCAATTCTCCTGGTGGTAGCGTATATGCTGGCCTTGGCATCTATGACACTATGCAGTTTATCCAAAGCCCAGTGGCTACCATCTGCACAGGTATGGCAGCATCTATGGCAGCTGTGTTGCTAGTATCTGGCGAGGAAGGCAAGCGTTCTGCCCTACAGCACTCAAGAGTAATGATTCACCAACCCCTTGGTGGTGCTCAAGGTCAGGCTTCCGATATTGAGATTACCGCTCGCGAGATACTCAAGTTGAAGAATGAGCTATACACCATCATCGCTGACCACTCACACCAACCCTTTGACAAGGTATGGGCAGACAGCGACCGCGACTATTGGATGACAGCCCTAGAAGCGAAGGAGTACGGCATGGTGGATAATGTTTTGTCACGTAAAGCCTAATATAGAATAATGGCAAAGAAAAACATAAATCATTGTTCGTTCTGCGGTAGAAGCGAAAAGGATGTACCTCTAATGCTAAACGGCATTGCAGGATTTATCTGTAGCGACTGCGTGGAGATGGCTCACCAGATGGTGAACGAGAATCTCAAGCATCGCAAGGCAGGTAGCACATTCGACGCTAGCGTACCTCTGAAACGCCCTACAGAAATCAAAGCCAAGCTAGACGAATATGTCATTGGTCAGGATGAAGCAAAGATAGCGCTATCTGTGGCTGTGTACAATCACTACAAGCGCCTGCAGCAACAGGCTCTGATGCAGGAGAACAAAGAAGATGATGTGGAGATAGAAAAGAGCAACATCATCATGATTGGTTCTACGGGTACAGGTAAGACGTTGCTGGCTCGAACCATCGCAAAGCTACTGGATGTACCCTTCACCATAGTGGATGCTACGGTGCTCACCGAGGCAGGTTATGTGGGTGAAGACGTAGAAAGCATCCTGTCACGATTGCTACAAGCTGCTGATTATGACCAGCCCAAGGCTGAGCGTGGTATTGTCTTCATAGACGAGATAGATAAGATTGCGCGCAAAGGTGACAATCCTAGCATCACACGTGATGTTAGTGGCGAGGGTGTACAGCAGGGCTTGCTAAAACTTTTGGAAGGCAGCATCGTAAACGTACCTCCCAAGGGTGGACGCAAGCACCCCGACCAGGACTACGTTCACATGGACACACGCAACATCCTCTTTATCTGCGGTGGTGCATTTGATGGCATTGAGCGTAAGATAGCGCAGCGTATGAATACTCACACCGTGGGTTACAACAACGTATCCGCTCGCCACAACATAGACAGCAAGAATCTATTGAAATACATTCAGCCTCAAGACCTGAAGAGTTTCGGTTTGATTCCCGAACTTATCGGACGTCTGCCTGCACTGACATATTTGCAACCCCTGGACAGAGAGGCCTTGCGCAATATTCTTACAGAGCCCAAGAACTCACTCATCCGCCAGCAAAAGAAACTTTTCTCTATGGATGGAGTAAATCTAGAGTTCACACCAGAGGCTTTGGAGGTGATGGTGGACAAGGCTATGGAGCGCAATCTGGGCGCACGCGGTTTGAGAGGTATCGTAGAATCGGTGATGACCGATTTGCAGTTCTCCACACCAGGAACCGACTGCAAGGAGCTAACGATAACTGCTGATTATGTGCGTGAACAGTTAGCAAAATCTGAGGTATTGTAATCCTCTGGAAATATAATATAAACCCTGCCGTTTAACTTCTATAAAGATGGAAGTTGAGCGGCAGAGTTTTTTAATGCCTTAAAGGGTCTTTTTGAGACTAATTTGCGAATAAACAATGCAAAAAGAAACTAAAAATAGAAGACGAAAGGCATAAAAAATAGGGAAAATATGTATAAACAAGTAAAAGTTTTCATATTTACGATACAAAATCCTTTTGAAAATTCGGAATATTTATTACCTTTGTAGACGAGCGCCTATATCTGCAACAAGCACTATGGATAAAATTGACCTTATTTCTAAACTAAAACGTTATTTTGGATTTAGTTCATTTAAAGGGCAGCAAGAGGAAGTAATCAACAACCTTTTGCAGGGAAATGACACCTTTGTACTAATGCCTACAGGTGGTGGTAAGAGTTTGTGTTACCAACTACCCGCACTCATCATGGAGGGAACAGCCATCGTGTTGTCTCCGCTGATTGCATTGATGAAAAATCAGGTTGATGCCATCAGACAGGTAAGCGAGGATGATGGTATTGCACATTATTTAAATTCTAGCCTCTCACGCCAACAGGTAGATGAGGTTAAGAACGACATACAAGCTGGACGCACAAAACTCTTGTATGTTGCACCTGAATCTCTCACAAAGGAAGAAACAAAAGAATTCCTACGCAACATCAAGGTTAGTTTTTATGCCGTAGACGAGGCGCACTGTATTTCAGAATGGGGTCATGACTTCCGTCCTGAGTACAGAAGAATACGTCCTGTGGTAAATGAAATAGGTCGTGCTCCCATAATTGCGCTCACTGCTACTGCTACAGACAAGGTGAGACGCGACATCAAGAAGAGCCTTGGCATACTGAAGGCTAACGATTATGTAAGTTCCTTCAATCGCGCCAACCTATATTACGAGGTACGCCCGAAGACCAAAGATGTGGACAAGGACATAGTGCGCTTTATCATGCAGCATTCAGGCAAAAGCGGTATCGTATACTGTCTGTCTAGAAAGAAGGTAGAGCAATTAGCAGAAATCCTGCGCGCGAACAATATTAATGCTAGAGCATACCATGCTGGTATGGACACGATAGAGCGCAATCAGACTCAAGACGACTTTATCATGGAGCGCCTTGATGTCATTGTTGCGACAATCGCTTTCGGTATGGGTATCGACAAGCCAGATGTGCGCTTTGTGATACACTATGACATACCTAAGAGCCTAGAAGGCTATTACCAAGAGACAGGTAGAGCAGGAAGAGACGGTGGAGAAGGTATCTGCGTGGCATTTTATGCTCCCAAGGACCTTGTTAAGCTGAAGAAATTCATGGAAGGAAAGCCTGTTTCTGAGCAAGATATAGGCAACCAACTTTTGGCAGAAACAAAGGCTTATGTTGAGAGTAGTGTGTGCCGTAGAAAATTGCTGTTACACTATTTTGGAGAAAACTACCCCGAGGAAAATTGCCACAGATGTGACAACTGTATGCACCCACACGAAAATATCGAGGGTAGCAAGGGATTGTTGGCTGTACTGAAAGCAATACAAGGAGTCAAGGGCAAGTTTAAAGTTGACCATATCGTCAACATTATCATGGGTGTGGAGACGGAAGAAATCATCTCCCATTGCCATGACCAATTGCCGGAGTTTGCCTTCGGAACCTCTCACGACCAATCGTATTGGAATGCACTTATCCGCCAGGGTATATTGTGCGGATACATAGAAAAGGAAGTGGAAAACTATGGTCTGCTCAAAGTGACCAAGGCCGGAAAGAAGTTTATGACCGCTCCAGAACCATTCTTCTTCACTGAAAACTGTGAGTTTAGCGACTATGAATCAGAGACTGAGGAAGGAACAGCAGTACTGGACGAGACATTGCTGAAGATGCTGCGCGACCTAAGAAGAAAGCGTGCACACGTCTTGAACATACCCCCATACGTTATCTTCCAGGATAGTTCGATGGAGGCCATGGCAACGATGTATCCCATCACATTGGCAGAGTTACAAAACATACCCGGTGTGGGCCAAGGCAAGGCACAAAGATACGGAAAAGAGTTCTGCGAACTGATAAAGAAACATTGTGAAGAAAACGACATAGAGCGTCCGTTGGATTTACGTGTGCGCACTGTTGCCACCAAGAGCAAACTGAAAGTCAGCATCATACAAAAGGTGGACAGAAAGTTGGACCTAGAGGATATTGCTGATGGTCTAGGACTTGAGTTCAATGAGTTGCTGGACGAGATGGAGGCAATCGTATACAGCGGCACAAAACTGGATATCAGTTATTATCTGGAGGATGTAATGGACGAGGATTACATGCTGGATATTTACGATTATTTCCATGATGAATCAGAGACCGACAGATTATCTGTAGCTATAAAAACACTAGGTCCAGATTATGATGAAAATGACATCAGATTGGTACGAATCAAGTTCCTTTCTGAGCTAGGAAATTAGCACAAAAATACACAAAAAAGAGTGCAATTAAATTGTGTTCAAATACACGGACTGAAGCCAAAATACGGCTTCAGTCTTTTTCTTTTTGTGCCAACTGGAATGTTGACAAGTTATTTTTTCCTTAAAATAGGGCTGTTTCTTTTCTTTTAGGGATTCATTTCTTGTATATTAACGTGCTTATTCGTAACTTTGTCCCAGAATACAAATACAAAACTTCAGACCCATATGGCATCATTTATTGAAGACAAGATTGTGATGGACGGTCTAACTTACGACGACGTCCTATTGGTACCCGCTTACTCAGAGGTATTACCCTTGAATGTAGAATTGAGTACTAAGTTTTCACGCAACATCGATTTGAAGGTTCCCTTCGTAACAGCAGCTATGGATACTGTTACCGAGGCAAAGATGGCTATCGCCATTGCTCGCGAGGGCGGTATCGGTGTTATCCACAAGAATATGAGCATCGAAGACCAGGCTCGCCAGGTTGCTATCGTTAAGCGTGCTGAGAACGGTATGATTTATGACCCCGTTACTATTAAGCGCGGTAGCACAGTGGCAGATGCACTTGCTTTGATGGCAGAATACCACATTGGCGGTATACCCGTAGTTGATGACGAGAATCACCTAGTAGGTATCGTTACCAACCGTGACCTTCGCTTTGAGCGTAATACAAAGCGTTTGGTAGACGAGGTGATGACTAGCGAAAACCTAGTGACCACCAGTGCAGGTACTGACTTGCTAGCTGCTAGCGACATTCTTCAGGAGAACAAGATTGAGAAGTTGCCCGTAGTTGACGAGGACAACCATCTCATCGGTCTTATCACATACAAGGATATCACCAAGGCTAAGGACAAGCCCATGGCATGTAAGGACTCTAAGGGTCGTCTCCGTGTAGCTGCTGGTGTAGGTGTTACTCACGACACATTCCAGAGAATGAGCGCACTAGTGGAAGCAGGTGTAGACGCTATCGTTATTGACACCGCTCATGGCCATAGCAAGTCTGTAATTGAGAAGCTTAAGGAAGCTAAGGCTAATTTCCCCAACGTGGACATCGTAGTTGGTAACGTTGCAACTGGCGAGGCTGCCAAGATGCTAGTAGAGGCTGGCGCAGATGGTGTCAAGGTTGGTATCGGTCCTGGTAGTATCTGTACCACTCGTGTTGTAGCAGGTGTTGGTGTTCCTCAGTTGAGCGCTGTATACGATGTTGCTTATGCTCTTAAGGGCACTGGTGTACCCTTGATTGCTGACGGTGGTTTGCGCTATTCAGGCGATGTTGTTAAGGCTTTAGCTGCTGGTGGTTATTGCGTAATGATTGGTTCACTAGTGGCTGGTACTGAAGAAAGTCCTGGCGATACAATCATCTACAATGGCCGTAAGTTTAAGAGCTATCGTGGCATGGGTTCATTGGAAGCTATGGAGTGTGGTTCTAAGGACCGTTACTTCCAGGGCGAGGTTAGCAATGTGAAGAAGCTCGTGCCAGAGGGTATTGCTGGTCGCGTACCTTACAAGGGCAGCGTTCAGGAAGTTATCTACCAGTTGATTGGTGGTTTGCGTAGCGGTATGGGATACTGCGGTGCAGGCACAATCGAGGCTCTACATAACGCGAAATTTGTACGAATCACTAATGCAGGTGTTCTCGAGTCACATCCTCATGATGTAACTATTACTAGCGAGGCACCTAACTATAGTCGTCCTCAGTAATAACACAGATAAATTAACCCCTAATCGGTCGAGATAGTTTGTTTTCAACAAATTACAACAATCTAATGGCCGATTGGGGATTAATTTTGACCATTTAAATAAGAAACCTCTATTTAGCCTAGTTTTCCATGAAGAAACTCTTCTTGATATCTTGTGCTTTGCTTTCATCACTACTAAGTGTCGCTCAGAAAGAGAATGACCCCGTAGTAATGACTGTAGCCAATGAACCTATCACACGTTCTGAATTCGAATACAACTTCAACAAAAATAACACCGAAGATGTAGTTGACAAAAAAACAGTGCGCGAATATGCTGACTTGTATGCCGTATACAAGATGAAGGTACGTGCTGCCCTGGATGCAAAGATGGATACAATTTCATCTTTCCAGAAGGAATTTAAACATTATCGCGATATGCAGATTCGCCCACTGTTGGTACCCGAAGTTGTTATCGAACAACAGTGTCAAGATTACTATAATGGAATGCTGGAAATGCTTGGTGGAAAGGACCTTCTGCGCCCTGCCCACATTCTAGTATTGGTTTCACAAACAGCTACTCCCCAGGAGCAAGAGGCTAAACGCCAATTGATTGATAGCATATACAATGCCATCACACAAGGCGAACCTTTCGAGCGACTTGCGCTAGAAAAGAGTGACGACACTCAGAGCGCAAGAGAAGGCGGTGCTCTGCCCTGGATAGGTCCTGGCAACACTCTACAGGAGTTTGAAGAAGTAGCATATTCATTGCAGGTAGGCGAAATGAGCAAACCCTTCCTAAGTTCCGTGGGTTATCACATCATCAAGATGCTTGACCGTAAGCAATTGGAACCATTTGATACCTTGCACCCACAAATCCATCGTTTCATGGAGCAGCGTGGCGTTCATGAGCGTCTAGCATCTCATGCATTGGATTCTATTTCTAAAAAATATGAAGGAAAATACACTACCGAGCAAATCCTTGATATTGAGACAGAACGACTTTGCAAGGAGAATCAAGAACTAAAATATCTAGTTAAAGAATATCACGATGGTCTCCTACTATACGAATTGTGCTCTACACAAATCTGGGAACCAGCTAAGACTGATACTGCAGGAATTGAAAAATATTTCAAAACCAACAAGAAACAATATCATTGGGACACTCCACACTTTAGTGGTATGATGTTCTATTGCAAGAACCAAGAGGACGTTAAAAGTGTAAAGAAACTTCTCTCAAAAGAAAAAGACGATTCAAAGTGGATTTCTCTCGTACGCGAACACTACAATAAGGATAGCGTAACTGTGAGAATGGATAAGCGTCTTTTCGTTAAGGGAACTAACAACAATGTGGACGCACTCGTTTTCAAGGTTAAAAATACAGAAATTAAAGCTATCGATGGCTATCCCTACGTAGGATACGTTGGCAAGATTCTCAAGAAAGGCCCTGCAAAATGGACTGACGTAGGTGCTAAGGTAATTCAGGATTATCAAAAATACCGCGAGGATGAATACGTAGAGAAGCTACGCAAACAATATCCAGTAGTAATAAACGAAGAAGCGCTTTCTACAGTAAATAAACACTGAAAAGAAAAATGAAGAAACTGATATCTCTTGTTATTTTTACAATAACCTCACTGACCTCTTTTTCGCAAAACAATGTAGTAGATGAAGTGGTGTGGGTTGTGGGCGACGAAGCAATTTTGCTATCTGATGTCGAACGCATCCGCAACTATTATGGTAATACCCTCAAGGGCAATCCCTATTGTGTGATACCAGAGGAACTAGCTGTGCAAAAGTTATTCCTTCATCAGGCTGCGTTGGATAGTATCGAAGTTAGTGATGCAGAGGCAAATAGATACGTAGAGGCAGAGATAAACCACAAGGTAATGGAAGCAGGAAGCAGAGAAAAGCTCGAAGAGTATATGCAAATGCCCATGAAGAAAATCCGTGAGGAAATCTTTGAACAGACACGTACCAGATTGCTGATGCAACAGGTAAAAGTTGCTTTGACAAAAGATATCAAGGTTACACCTGCCGAGGTTCGTCGTCATTATAGCAGAATGCCTGAAGATAGCCTGCCTTTCATCCCCACTCAGGTGGAAGTTCAGATACTCGTTCAGCATCCCAAGATTTCACGAGAGGAAATTGAAAGAGTAAAGGAACAATTGCGTGGATGGTCGGAGCGTGTTACTAGTGGTAGCACCAGTTTTTCTGCTTTGGCACGTATGTTTAGCCAGGATGAGGGCACAGCACGTCAGGGTGGCGAACTAGATTATTCTAGTAAAACCGACTTTGACCCTGCCTTTGCTAATGTTGCTTTCTCTCTAACTGACCCCAACAAGGTCAGCAAGGTTGTGCAAAGCGAATATGGTTTCCACATCATCCAACTGATAGACAAGCGTGGCGATAAAATTAAGGTGCGCCATATTTTACGCCGCCCAGAGGTTGACCCTAAGGACATTGAGGCTTGTTTGGCAAGATTGGACTCTATTTCAACAGATATTAAGGCTGGAGAATTTACCTTCGAGATTGGTGCGCAAGAGATTTCTGATGACAAGGATACTCGCTACAACCATGGCATAATGGTAAATACTAAGGCAGAAACTGGCGAGCGTACAACACGCTTTGAAATGGGCGAGTTGCCTGGTGAAATAGCACGCATAGTAGCAACAATGGAAATTGGAGATATATCAGCACCTTTCTCTATGATTGACAAGCGAGGAAAGGAAGTGTGTGCCATCGTTAAGCTAAAGAACAGAATTCCTGCACACAGAGCCTCTATAACAGAAGATTTCCAAATACTAAAAGGCGCTATTGAAACACAAAAGAAGGAAGAATTTATCCAAAACTGGATTAAGGAAAAGCAAAAGAGCACCTATGTAAGAATCAAAGAAGGATGGAGCGATTGCGAATTCACTTATCCTGGTTGGGTTTACTAATAGCATTTCACCTTTTTGCGAATACATTCATTTATAATAAGCTTAGTAGTACTAATGCTACATTCAACTATAGCATTAGCACAGAATGAGAGTAGAATCTACCTTCTACACTCAGATAGACTGTTTCATGACTCGAACGTAAATGCCAAGGCTCAGATATTGGTGGGCAATGTTCAGTTTCGTCATGAAGATATATTGATGTATTGTGATAGTGCATTGTTTTACGAAGAATCAAATAGTTTGGATGCTTTTGGCAATGTGCGAATGCTTCAAGGAGATACCGTAAGTCTGGATGGAGATATACTGTATTACAATGGTTTAGATAAGTTGGCACGAGTAAGAAACAATGTTGTTTTAGTGCATGGAAATACGACTTTGTATACCGACTCTCTAGATTATGACAGACTATACAATGTAGGATACTTCTTTGAAGGCGGAAGATTGGTGACACCTGACAATGACATGACTTCTGACTGGGGAGAATATCGCCCAGACATAAAATTGGCTATATTCAACTATAATGTGCACATGGTCAGCCCTGCTCCACCAGAAAAGGCTAGAACCATATTACAATCCGACACATTATATTATTATACGGAAACATCTGTGGCCAATACTAGAGGTCCCAGTACTATAGATGATGGGGATTGCCATATATACACGGAGTATGCATATATGAATACCAACACAAATCATCTTACTCTACTGAACAGAAGTGAGATGAGCAATCCTGGCAAGAAAATTATTGGCGATAGCATCGTATGGCATAGTACGGATTCTGTTGGCGAGGCTTTTGGTAATGTAATATATACGGACATTATCAACAAGAATGCCATGACTGGAAACTATTGTTATTACAATGACAAATTGGGCTATACCCTAGGTACAGACTCGGCTTGCATCATGGACTTTTCGCAAGGTAGTGATACTCTGTATATGCATGCTGATAGCATCAAGATGTTTACATATAACCTAAAGACTGACTCCGTATATAGAACCATGCACGCATACAACCATGTGCGCATGTTCAGACAAGACATGCAGGGTATATGTGACTCATTGGTTTATCTCTCCAACGACTCTGTGATTCAAATGCACAAGGACCCTATTCTATGGATGGGAGCTCAACAATTATTGGGCGAAGAGATACAAGCATTTATGAATGATAGCACAATTGATAGCGTGTATGTCCTCAGACAAACTCTGTCTTGCGAACGATTGGATAGCATACACTACAATCAAGTGGCTGGCCACGAGATGCATTCGTATATGAAAAATGGTGAATTGGATATGACTCACGTTGTGGGCAATGTCATTTTGAATTACTACCCCATAGATGAGGATAGTTTGATGGTAGCTCTAAATCACATGGAAAGTACTGAGATGAAGATGTTTATGGGCGAGAATCGCAAGATTAAAAAGATTTGGATGCCCGCCGCAGAAGGTACCTTCTACCCTATCCCAATGATACCTGGCAATGTAAGATATTTGGAGAATTTCCAATGGTTTGACTATATTAGACCTACCGACCCAAAAGATATTTTCAATTGGAGAGGAAAGCATGAAGGTAGTGAATTGAAGAAATCTGTACAACGCAAAGCTCCGCTTCAGGAACTTAATAAATTAGGTAAGAAAAATGGGGATGTTCAAAACAAGAGAAGCAAGAAAATTTCGACGCATTAGTATATACACTGATGAGCGTAGAGATAAGTTGGCCAAAATCATCGAAGACGTAAAACGAGAAAAGGGCGAATTACCTCCCAAGGAGTACAATGCGTCAGAGGAACGATTTAAAGGAAAGTTCTCTGAATTCACCCCTCGTACACAGAGATTTACAGAAGGTGGACGTGGCTTGATTAAATGGCCTGTTGCCTTGATACTCATTATTATGTTGTTATGGTTTATTCGCTGGTTGATGACCGGTGATATCCGTTTTTGATTTATAAGCCAAGTGGACATTATTCACCTATTGCCTGATTCTGTAGCAAATCAAATTGCCGCAGGAGAAGTTATCCAACGCCCAGCCTCAGTGGTAAAGGAGTTGGTAGAAAATTCTATTGATGCAGGAGCAGCCAACATCGAAGTACACATACAAGATGCTGGACGTACCTGTATTCAAATAATAGACGATGGCAAAGGTATGTCCGAAACTGACGCACGACTAGCCTTTGAGCGCCACGCTACTAGCAAGATAACTAGCGCAGAGGATTTGTTTACCCTAAGAACTATGGGATTCAGAGGCGAAGCTCTCCCCTCGATAGTAGCCGTTGCTCAGGTAACTCTTCAAACTAGAACTCATGATTCTGAGTTGGGAACGCGCTTGGAAATAGAAGGAGGTCGCGTCCTGAGTCAGGAACCGTGTGTCTGTCCTGTCGGAGCCAATTTTGAGGTCAGAAATCTATTTTTCAACATTCCCGCGCGCCGAAAGTTTCTGAAATCGAACCAAACAGAGTTGAACAATATCATGCAAGAGTTTGAACGCATAGCTCTTGTAAATCACTCTGTTAGTTTTAGCCTCACCTGTGATGGCACCACATCACTACGCCTGATGGCTTCCAACCTAAGGCGTCGTATCATTGATATATTTGGAAAGAAGACTGGAGATATCCTCGTTGCCGTTGATGTAGAAACCACTTTGGTCAAGATAGAAGGATTTGTTGGTCGACCAGAATCCTCACGCAAGAAGGGAGCACATCAGTATTTCTTCGTGAATGGACGATACATGCGCCACCCCTATTTTGCCAAGGCCGTATCCTCTGCCTTCGATGGTTTAATCCCTGAAGGTGAGCAGATTCCCTTCTTCCTATACCTTACCATTGACCCTGCTAATATAGATGTAAACATCAGTCCTACAAAGACTGAGGTAAAATTTGAAAACGAGCAGGCGATTTGGCAAATAATCCATGCTGGTATCAGAGAATCATTGGGACGCTTCAATGCCATGCCAACCATTGATTTTGACAACGCTCAAGAATCAGAAATTCCTGTCATGGACATCACCAGAAAGGATGTTGCTCCTCCAACGGTGTCCTTCGATTCCTCGTACAATCCTTTCTCTACGCCAAGCCAAAGTGCAACAACTAGTTTTTCTCCCTCTCAGCAGAACAAGGGTAAAGCAAGTGTTTCTGGTTGGGAAAAGATGTATGCTCAACTGATGAGCAGTGCCGAAAACAAGCAACAACCAGCAGAAGAACTCTTTCCCTCAGAGGATTTTACACAAGAGGAAGTGAGCAGTTTGCACTTTCAATATCGAGGTCAGTATATCATCTCTGCTAGCAATTCTGGTTTGATGCTAATAGACCAGCATCGTGCTCACATCCGTGTGTTGTATGACAAGTATTTAAAGCAGATTTCCAACGAAGAGCACGTCACTCAAGGATTGCTCTTCCCTGAGCTACTTACCTTATCGCCTTCTGATGCACAAATCATGGAAGATTTGATGCAAAAAATACACTCGCTAGGTTTTGACATTTCATCAATTGGTGGAGGTAGTTATACTATCAATGGTGTCCCATCAGGATTTGAAGGATTGAGCCCTCAAAACATCATACAAAATATGATTGACTCCGTCAGAAATGGAGGCAAAGCCGATATGTCTGAATACACTCATCGTATCACATTATCGCTAGCCAAAATGTCGGCAATTGTGGAAGGTCAAATCCTTTCACAATCTGAAATGGAGCAACTTATAGGTGATTTGCTCAAAAGCTCCAATCCTAATCTGACACCTGACGGAAAAACCATTATTGCTATCCTGAAACAAGAAAGTATAAACAAAATGTTTGCATGATTTTCCTTGCAGAAGGACAATTGCTACGTTTATGTCAAATAGTTGGGGATATATACAACATTTTTTGCTTAAAAAAATACCATATTAATTTTATTTTGTACCTTTGTGTCGAAAATTTAATGTGTTTATACACCCTCTATAATGCTAGAGGATTTTATTTTCAAAGCAACCAGTAACTAATGTTTAAAGTTATGAAAAAAATGATGTTTTTGCTAGCTTTTGCTAGCTTGTCTGCAGGAGCATTTGCTCAGGAGACTCGTACAACAGAAATCCCTACCCAAAAAGACAAAGTTATCACAAATGGTTTTTGGGACAATTGGTTTGTTGATTTCGGCGGAGACTTCATTAGTAACTATTCAAATCAGGAGCTTAATGTAAGTGCCAATCCATTTGCAATGGTGCGTGGCAACTTTGGTTTTGATGCTAGCCTTGGTAAGTGGGCAACACCTTCTTTTGGTATGCGTGCCAAATTCCAGGCAGCTTGGGGCAGAACAGTATATAATAATTACATTGAAGACAACACTCTGTACAATCAGGTGAATATCAGCTTGCAGCCCATGATTAATCTTCATAATCTATTTGCTGGCTACAAGCCCCGAGTATGGAATACCATTGCATATGCAAGCGTTGGCTACGAGCGCAATATTGACAACAAGATTAATTCTGCTATTGTAGGTTGCGGTTGGTTGAACACCTTCAATGTAACAAAGCGTTTCCATATCAATGTGGACATCTATACCAATATGGGTGATGCAGCCATGGATGGAGCTAAAACCTCTCTTATATATGGTGGCCCCTTGTACATTGAAGGCAATGATTGGCAAGTAGGATGGAGCATCGGTTGTGGTTTCAATCTTGGCAAAGTTGGTTGGGACAATGCTCCCGACGTAGATGCCATCATGGCAATGAACAATGCTCAGATAGAAGCACTAAACGCTACACTTGCAGAACAGCAGGCTGAGAACACTCGCCTTCACAAGTTGATGAAGAGCCACAAGTGCCCAGAACCTAAGATTATGTCTCAGATTGTTACCACCAGTGCATCTGTATTCTTCAATCTCAACAAGAGCAAGATTGCATCTAAGAAGGACCTAGTCAATGTGAAGGAACTAGCAGAGTGCGCCAAGGCTACAGGTAAGACTATCGTTGTCACCGGTTATGCCGACTCTAATACTGGTAGCGCAGAGTACAATCAGAAGCTTTCTCTCCGCCGCGCAGAAACTGTTGCCAAGGAACTTGTAAAGATGGGCTTCTCTGAGGCAAAGATTGAAGTCGTTGGCAAGGGTGGTGTCAAGGATTTGGAGCCAATCTCATATAACCGCCGTGTTGTTGTTACCCTAAAGTAATATATAAATAATCAAAATATCATAGGAGGGAAGCAAGGCCTGCTTCCCTCTTATTAATCAGAAAAATGGAAGATAAGAAAAGAATCATACTCACTGGCGACCGCCCAACTGGTCGTCTCCACATTGGTCACTACGTAGGTAGCTTGAGACGCCGTGTAGAATTGCAAAACGAAGGCAATTATGACAAGATGTACGTATTCATTGCCGACGCGCAAGCACTTACTGACAATATAGACAACCCTGAGAAGGTACGTCAGAATGTAATCGAAGTAGCATTGGATTACCTCGCATGCGGACTTGACCCTGAGAAGGTAACCATCTTCATCCAAAGTCAAATTCCAGAACTTTGCGAACTATCATTCTACTTCATGGACCTAGTGTCAGTATCACGTCTTCAGCGCAACCCCACCGTTAAGACTGAGGTACAGATGCGCGGATTTGCTGGCGAAAGTATCCCCGTAGGCTTCTTCACCTACCCCATCAGCCAGGCAGCTGACATTACTCTCTTCAAGGCAACCACCGTTCCTGCCGGTCAGGACCAGGAACCCATGCTCGAACAGAGTCGCGAGATAGTGCGCCGCTTCAACAATATCTATGGTGAAACTCTCGTAGAACCCAATATCATGCTACCAAGCAACTCTGCATGTCTACGCCTACCTGGTACTGATGGTAAAGCCAAGATGTCTAAGTCACTAGGCAATTGCATCTACCTCAGCGATACAGCCAAGGAGCTCAAGAAGAAGGTCAACAGCATGTACACCGACCCCGAGCACATACACATTGAGCAACCTGGTCACCTAGAGGGTAACACCGTATTCACATACCTAGATGCTTTCTGCACCGATGAGGATTTCGAAAAGTTCTTGCCCGAATACAAGAACCTAGACGAGCTAAAGGGACACTACACACGTGGTGGTTTGGGCGATGGTACTTGCAAGAAGTTCCTCTACAATGTTCTTAACGATAGACTTACCCCCATTCGTGAGCGTCGCCTAGAACTACAAAAAGATATCCCCGCCATCTATGAGATGCTTCGTCAGGGTTGCGAGCGCGCAAGACAAGCAGCTATGGAAACCATGGATGAGGTAAGAAAAGCAATGAAAATCAATTATTTTGACGACGCAGAACTTATCCAAGAGCAAGCCAAGCGATACGCTGCTCAGAAATAATATTCCGACGTCCTGTCTGTCTCTCATCAATAGGAGAACCGAATATATAAGCAATAGCTCTATTTTTACGTCGCAAACGAAAAATTAGTGACTAAAAGTTTGCTTGTTCCGTAGAATTATCATACCTTTGCATCGCATTTCTACGGAAAGCAAGGGCAATTAGCTCAGCTGGTTCAGAGCATCTGCCTTACAAGCAGAGGGTCGGCGGTTCGAATCCGTCATTGCCCACAACAAAGAAGTGGTGGAAAGAAACTGACAGCGTCTCCTCGGAGCATGTCAGTTTTTTTATTTTAACAGAAAAGAAAAATGGAATTAAATCTCCTCTCTGCTATTAGCCCCATCGATGGACGCTATCGTAGCAAAACCGAGCCTTTGGCAGGTTATTTTTCAGAGTACGCACTAATCAAGTATCGTGTACGAGTTGAAATCGAGTATTTTATTGCATTGTGCGAGTTGCCTCTACCCCAATTGGCAGACTTCCCCGCATCGGCAGAAACCCTACGCAACATCTACCTTAATTTCAGCGAGGCAGATGCTCAGCGAGTAAAGGACATCGAGAGCATCACCAATCACGATGTTAAGGCTGTAGAATATTTCATCAAAGAGCAGTTCGACAAGATTGGCGGCCTTGATTCATACAAAGAATTCATCCATTTTGGCCTTACCAGCCAGGATATTAACAATACCAGTGTGCCCTTGAGCATCAAGGAGGCTTTGGAGGATGTATATTACCCCCAGATAGAGCAGCTCATCGAGCAGCTTCGCACCTATGCTGAGGAGTGGAAGGACATCCCCATGCTAGCAAAGACACACGGTCAGCCTGCATCTCCCACTCGTATGGGCAAGGAGGTAATGGTATTCGTTTCTCGTCTTGAGCGTCAATTGCAATCTCTCAAGGAGCAACCCATGACCGCTAAGTTTGGTGGTGCTACAGGTAACTACAATGCTCACAATGTGGCATATCCTCAGTATGACTGGCGTGCATTTGGCAATCGCTTCGTTAGCGAGAAGCTAGGCCTTGAGCGCGAGGAGTGGACCACTCAGATTTCTAACTACGATTGCCTAGCAGGCGTGTTTGATGCAATGAAGCGTATCAACACCATCATCATCGACCTAGATCGTGACTTCTGGCAATACGTTTCTATGGAGTATTTCCGTCAGAAGGTTAAGGCTGGCGAAGTTGGTTCTAGCGCAATGCCTCACAAGGTTAACCCCATCGATTTCGAGAACTCTGAGGGTAACCTGGGCGTAGCTAATGCTATCCTTTCTCACCTAGCTCAGAAGCTACCCATCAGCCGTCTTCAGCGTGACTTGACCGACTCTACCGTTCTTCGCAACGTAGGTGTACCCATGGGTCATATGCTTATCAGCGTACAGAGCACATTGAAGGGTCTTGGCAAGTTGCTTCTCAATCAGGATGCTATCAATCGCGACCTAGATGGATGCTGGGCTGTATGTGCCGAGGCTATCCAAACTATCCTTCGTCGCGAGGCTTACCCCAACCCCTATGAGGCTCTTAAGGCACTCACACGTACTGGTGCTGGTATCAACGAGTCTACTATCAAGGACTTTATTGAGGGTCTAGACGTTAGCGAGTCTGTCAAGGAAGAGTTGCGCAAGATTACTCCCCACACATACACAGGTATTTAATCCTGCACTCCCCCACTAGCCAAAAGAAATACAACAAAACATACATTCCAGAGAGAGGGGTACTGCTCCCAAAAAGACTAGTACCCCTACCTGAATTACGAGAACATTTAACATAAACACAAAAAAGAAAAACACATCTAAAGCTTTAGACTATGGCTACAGAAGAAGAGAGCTGGCGCAAGCATTTTGCCAGCAATGAAAATGGAGGACGTTCAGAACGTCCATCATTCAACCGTTCAGGTAATGGTTACCAGCGCGAAAAGAGAAGTTACAATTCCAGCAACAGCCGTGAGGGTTATTCTGCTCAGCGCGAAGGCGGTTATCAGAGAAACAACAACAGAGGCTATCGTTCATCCTCTAATTACAATCGTACAGAGAGTTACAATCAGCGCGAAGGCTACTCTTACAACAAGGAGAGAGGTGGCCAGCAGGGCTCATATAATCGCGAAGGCGGTTATCAGCAGCGTCCCTACAATCGTGAGGGTGGCTATCGTCAGCGCGAAGGTGGCTATCAGAGCCGTCCCTATAATCGCGAGGGTGGTTATCAGCAAAGAGAAGGTGGCTATAGCCAGAAGCCTGGTTATGGTTACAAGAAGCGTACTCAATCATACAATCCTCATGCCAAGTATAGCATGAAGAAGCAAATCGAGTACAAGGAGAAGAACTACGATCCAGACGAACCAGTACGTCTAAACCGTTTCCTTGCCAACGCAGGTGTATGTAGCCGCCGTGAGGCCGACACATTCATCCAGTCAGGCGTGGTAAAGGTTAATGGTGTTATCGTTACTGAATTGGGTACCAAGGTAAAGCGTAGCGATGAGGTAATGTTCCACGACCAGACCATTAATATGGAGAAGAAGGTTTACGTGCTTCTCAACAAGCCCAAGGATTACGTTACCACTAGCGACGACCCACAGAATCGCAAGACCGTAATGGACCTAGTGAAGAATGCTTGTCGTGAGCGCATCTATCCCGTAGGCCGTCTTGACCGTAACACCACTGGTGTGCTACTTCTTACCAACGATGGCGACCTAGCTACTAAGCTTACTCATCCCCAGTACTTGAAGAAGAAGATTTATCACGTATTCTGCGACAAGAACGTAACAGCTGCAGACATCCGTCAGATTGCCGAGGGTATCACCCTTGAGGATGGCGAGATACATGCAGATGCTATCGACTACGCACACGATACCGACAAGAAGCAGGTAGGCATCGAGATACATAGCGGTCGCAATCGTATCGTACGTCGTATCTTTGAGCACTTTGGCTACAAGGTTGTCAAGCTAGACCGCGTATACTTTGCCGGACTTACCAAGAAGAATGTAAAGCGTGGCGATTGGCGTTTCCTCACTCAGGACGAGGTAAATATGCTCAAGATGGGCGCATTTGAATAATGGTATAGCTTCTAGCACATATATATCACAACACATGAAAAGGACAAAAATTATCGACGCATTGGGCCGCACAGATTACGGCTCTGATATTATAGTAAAAGGTTGGGTACGCTCTAAGCGTGGTAGCAAGGGTATCTTCTTCATTGCCTTGAACGATGGTTCTACTATCAAGAACATCCAAATCGTAGGCGATGATGCCAACTTCCCTGAGGAGACCATCAAGCTCATCACCACTGGTGCTTGCATCAGCGTATTGGGTACCTTGGTGGAAAGCCCCGCAGCTGGTCAGGCTAGCGAGGTACAGGCTCGTGAGATTGAAATCCTTGGCCCTGCCGACAACACCTACCCCCTACAGAAGAAGGGTGCTTCATGGGAATACCTACGCACCGTGGCACATCTACGTCCCCGTACCAATACCTTTGGTGCCATCCTACGTATTCGCCACAATATGGCTATGGCCATCCACACCTATTTCCACGAGCATGGCTACTTCTATTTCCACACTCCCCTCATCACCGCAAGCGATTGCGAGGGTGCAGGTCAGATGTTCCAGGTTACTACCAAGAATCTCTACGACCTGAAGAAGGACGAGAATGGTAGCATCATCTATGACGATGATTTCTTTGGCAAGCAGACATCACTCACCGTGAGCGGTCAGCTCGAGGGCGAGCTAGGTGCTACTGCCCTAGGTGCTATCTACACCTTTGGTCCCACCTTCCGTGCTGAGAATTCCAATACTCCTCGCCACTTGGCAGAGTTCTGGATGATTGAGCCCGAGGTAGCATTCATGGACCTAGAGGAATTGATGGACCTAGAGGAAGACTTCATCAAGTATTGCGTTCGCTGGGCGTTGGAGAACTGTAAGGACGACCTTGAGTTCCTTAACAAGATGGTGGACAAGGGCCTCATCGAGCGCCTCGAAGGTATCCTCAAGGATTCATTCGTACGCCTCCCCTACACCGAGGGTATCAAGATACTTCAGCAGGCTATCAAGGATGGTCGCAAGTTTGAATTCCCCTGCAATTGGGGTGATGACCTAGCTAGCGAGCACGAGCGTTTCTTGGTAGAGGAATACTTCAAGAAGCCCGTAATCATGACCAACTATCCCAAGAAGATCAAGGCCTTCTACATGAAGATAGATGCTGAGAAGCCCGTAATGGATGGTGTAGAGATGGAAGAGACCGTACAGGGTACAGACGTATTGTTCCCCTCTATCGGTGAAATCATCGGTGGTAGCGTACGTGAGGAGAGCTATGACAAGCTAGTAGGCGAAATCGAGGCTCGCAACATCCCCATGAAGGATATGACATGGTATCTTGACACCCGTCGCTATGGCTCTTGCCCCCACGCAGGTTTCGGTTTGGGTTTCGAGCGCCTAATCCTCTTCATCACCGGTATGCAAAACATCCGCGACGTAATCCCCTTCCCCCGTACTCCCAAGAACGCAGAGTTCTAAAGTACTGGGGTCTGATAACTCAGAGGAATCGGAATTTTCGGAATACTCAGAATACTCGGAGTACTCGGAGTACTCGGACAAATCAGATAAATCAGAAAACTCAGATAATCGAGCGCCAGCTTACTATATTTGTAGGCTGGCGCTCTTTTTGATTGCCAGCAACCATCATGCTTACTTTTCAGCATAGTTTTTATAGAATTGACAACGTACCTTGAAATTTTGAAAAGTTCTTTATAGAATTGATGATGATTCTTGAAATTTTGAGCCTGTTTTTTATAGATACATCGTTGGTTCTTGAAATTTTGAAAAATTTCTTATAGAATTGATGGCGATTCTTGAAATTTTGGGTCTGTTTTTTATACGCACGTCATCAGTTCTATAAATTTCCATTCCCGCAGAGGCCAACCGACTTCTGGGAATATGATTCTGGATGCCATTTAACATTTTCTGAAAATAAATTACTATTTTTGCAACACTTTCTCTAATTCTACGTTATAAGTATTAGAAGAGTAGTATTAAAAGATGGAGCTCGGTTATTACGACATAATACTTGGTTGCAGGATGGAAAGGCAGATGGAGCAGATGGCCTTCTATGATTTGTTTGCGCCCTCGCTGTATGCTTCTGCCTTTCGCTTGCTCGCTGATAGCTGGGAAGCAGAAGAGGTGGTGCAGGAAGTGCTACTGAGGGTGCTGACCAACAAGGAACTGCTCATCGATTATCCAGAAGATATGCAACGAGTGCTCAGGCGCATGGTGATAAATCTGTGTATCGACCATCTGCGCGAGCGCAGGATACTATGGGAAGAATGGGACGAAAGGCTCTCCATCGCCAGTGAGGACAATGCAGAAGTGGACATCATCAAGCAAGAGGACTTGGTTCAACTGCACGCCGCCATTGCCTCCATGTCCGAGAAGGACCGCACCGTACTGATGCTTTCCATAGTGGAAGAACTCTCTACAGAAGAAATATCGCAAATCCTGAGAATAAAACCCAGCAGCGTTCGCTCTCAGTTTTGCCGAGCTAAACAAAAATTAGTCAAACTATACAGAAATGAATGATATGGACAACAAGAATTTGAAGCACTTAATGGAGCAGGCCTGGCCAGTGCCAGCAATGCCCACGGGAAGCAGAGAGCGCTTTGCAAGCAAGTTGTCAAAGTCGCCGCATAACTCTGCACGTCACAAGTGGTGGCTATGGGGCACAGGAGCCTCAGTGGGCATCGTGGCGGCTATATTAGCATTGGTATTCCTTGTTCAAACTCCCAGTACCACCAGCATTGAGGACAACAAGATGCTCATCGCACTGAGCATGAATCCAGAGATTGCCGAGCAATACTATTACTATAAGGAGCAGATGTGGAAGGAGACAGAAAATATTCTCAAACTAAGCGAGAGTATGAGACCTGATTTGCGTGCCCAGTTGGTGACGGAAATCAAGATGCTGACCGAAAGTCCCGACTCGATAACCCTGGATATCATGAACGAGGGGATAGATAATGCCCAAAAGCTCATATATATCACATCTGTATATAGACAGCACCTGCGCAGCCTGCAATACATACATCATATACTGAGCGAGAACTATCAAACCTTTCTGGACACCCCTCAGGGCTCCCAGATGATGTTTAAAGAACTATAAAACGAATAGACGCACAATACCACTATGAGAATAAACCTGAAATCCCTCCTTATACCCCTTCTCCTTTTCCTGACGCCCTGCATTCTGGAGGCCAAGGCTCAATTCGAAGAAAAGATGGCTGCTGAAGTGAGAATAAAAAATGCCTCCACCGAGAAGGAACTTAAACTATTCTACTCAAATGGAGAAATAGAACTTGTATTTTGGAACAAGAAAGACATCTTGCTCAAGTACGAAGAAGCGGTTACGGCCAGTAGTCAACAGGAAGCAAGAAGCATATTGACAACTAGAACTGCCTCACATAGTGAGTCTGACGATGCCTATATGCTCTATCAAGGGAACAAGAAGCCTTTGCCCAGCGATAACTATTCTTATATAGCAATAGCAGGAGGCTACACAAAAAAAATGATTGAAGAGGCATACAATTGCAAATGGACCGTCTATGTGCCTCGCACGCTCAAGGCCATCTCCATTCGGAATACCTATGGCACTATCAACGTGGGCGAAGGCTATGAAGGTCAGTTACATATTAGTGTACTTCATTGCGATGTCAATATCACCAGTGCCATGGGCATGTGCATGATAAATATGGTTCACGGCAAGTTTAATATTAAAAAATGTGGCTATCTAAATCTCATGCCACTCTATGCCAATGGCACTATAGGTTATGCACAAATGCTCAACCTGGATCCTCATCATTCCGAGAATGTAGAGGTCAAACAAGCCGATTACCTGAATCTTGCAGGAGAATACTCTAAAGTGTATATTGACAATGTACAAGATATAAAGATGACATCCCTGCACTCCGACATAGAGATAGGCAAGGTGGCAAGCTCTGCCATTCTCAACAAGATGGAGCACTGTACTGTACATATCACCAATTTATACAACAGATTTGATGCTTACCAGCTCAAAAACACAAAACTCAATACTAGCATAGCCAAGGATTGCAACGCACTCAATTTCTGTGCCAGAGACAATTCCCTTACCGATGTCACTGTGCATATACCAAGCGACATGAAAGTCAGTTGTCTGCTGACAGCCATACAAGCCAAGACGCATCTGAATCTATATTCCTCTGTCAAGCAACGTGTAGTGCGTAATCAAAAAGACAACCAAAGAAAACAGATACACACATTACTCAATACCACCACATTCACTCCCACATCCGTAATAGATGTGTTCAATAATTATTTAGGCGAAATCAAAATCTTCTCTTACTAACAAACATAATACATTATAGCTCAAATGAATCTTAAATCATTCTTCTCCTTCATCCTCATACTATGGTGTAGCCTGGGGGCTATGGCTCAGAAGTATGCCGTGAGCGGTAGTATCATTGCTGCCGACACCAGGGAAACACTACCACAAGTAAACGTACAATTGCTTGCCAAAGACTCCACCCGTGTGACGGCTACCAACACCAACGACAAGGGCGGATTCCAGCTCCACGCCAAGACCGCCGGTGAGTACATCGTGATAGCCAGGCTGATTGGCTTCGAACCTCTGGTGCGCAACGTAAAGCTCACCTCTGCCAAACCAGCCATCAAGTTGGGTACACTCACCATGAAGCCCACTACCCAGGAATTGGACGAACTGAATGTCAGCGCTCTGGCACGCATGATGACCATGAAGGACGATACCATCATCTTCAATAGCGCAGCTCTGCGCCTTCCTCCCAATGCTTCGCTTGCACTGATGATGAAGCAATTGCCAGGCATCGGTGTGGACAAGGATGGCAACATGACCTATCAGGGCAAGGTGGTGAGCGAGATACTAGTGGACGGCAAACCATTCTTTGGCGATGTGAACACAGCGCTGGCTAATATGCCCACTGATGCCGTGCAAAATCTGAAGGTATACGAGAAGACCGACGAGGAAAAGGAATTTCGTGGCGAACTGGATACCGACAAAGCCACGGTGGTGGACCTTACCATCAAAGAAGAGTACAAGTCCAAGTGGATAGCTAATGCCAATCTGGGTGGCGGAACAGACAAACGTTACATAGGCAAACTATTTGCCACCAACTTTACCGACCGTCGTCGCACGGCCGTATTCGTGCAGATGAACAACATAAGCCAAAACCAGCAGGTGGACGACAATGGCAACTGGTACTACTGGTCAACAGGTGCCTATGGCCTCTATGACTATCGCAAGGTGGGCACCATCATGCAATGGGACAATGGCAGGAAGAACACCGAGAGCGGCAATCTGCGCGGCAATGCCAGCATTGACCTTCAGCACGACAATTCGTCGTTCATTACCGAACAGAACCAGGAGAGTTTCCTGGGTGGTGGCAACACTCAATACAGCTATGGACACAACGAGAGTGCCAACCGCTATCTGCGCGGCAATGCCAATGTCAACCTGACCTATAATATCAATAAGAACAACCGCATGAACATGTGGGCGAGATACAATTATAGCGACAACAAAGGCAATGGTTTTGGACATAACTCCGTATTTAACTCCAAGCCCTCTGATGCCGACAATCTGGCCTCAAGTCTTACGGGACAAGACATTCCCGACGAAATGAAGCAAATGGGAGTATACTCTTACGAGGGAGAAAATGATTCCAAATCCAATGGACACTCTCTCAATGCCAACCTCAGTTACACTCACATTTTCAAGAAGGAGGGACGCTCACTCAATGCCGACCTCAATGGCAGCTACAATTACAATGACAGTTGGAGCAACTCCAGACAATTGTATCGCTATTTTGACATCAATGCTCCCCAGCCCGAGCTGCTTGACCGCAAGCGCACTGTGGCCAACAACTCATCATATCGCTTTTCGGGCAGTGTGTCATATACCGAACCCCTGAGCCAGTACATCAAACTGGGTGCCAACTATGGTTTCGCACTAAACAATAGCGACAATACTTCTGACCTGTTCAACGTAAATACCATACCCCTGGCTCTTCGCCCCACACCTGGCGACTCTCTGCAGTTTGTCACTGACCTGCAGAACTCGTACTTCTCCGATACCCATTCCTTCAATCAGAACGTGGGCATTAACCTGCAAGGCGTTTGGGACAAGGTGGAGATGAGCCTTTCGCCCAAGGCTAACGTTGTATCAGAACGTCTGATATATGACCGTGGCGGTGAGCACTATGACCCCTCGCGCACATATCTGGATTATGGAGGTAATGCCAGCCTAAGGTACAAATTCACCTCGCAAAACCATATTGAAGCCCGTTATTATGGTAGCACCAGCCGTCGCTCGCTCATGGACCAATTGCCCATACGCGACACCAGCAACCCTATGGTGGAAAACGTCAACAATCCCAACCTTAAGGACGGATGGCAAAACTCATGGAATCTTAGCGGACGAATCTTCAACCAAAAACGTGGCGACAGCTACTACGCCGGTATAAATTTCAACAATAGTACCAACTCCGTAGTGACCACCGAACAGGTGGACCCCGTCACTGGTTATCGCCGATACAGCAAGATGAACGTCAATGGCAACTATAGCATAAGGGCATATGCCTATACCGACCAACCTCTGGATACTATGCGCCATTGGAACCTGAATGCCAACATCTCCTTTGGTCACTCACACAGCATAGGTTATGTCGGTTCTATGGGCAATAGTCTTGGACTCTCGTCTATCAATTCATACTCCGCCAATACCCGAGTGTCCCTGCGCTACCGCAAGGATATATGGAGCATGTCGCTCAGCGGTATGTACAACGGCGACTTCAGCAGATACGTCGAGACACCTCAGTACAATCAGGACGGACACACCTACGAGGTAATATTCTCGCCCCAGGTGGACCTACCCTTCGGCATGAAAATCAACTCGTCCTTCATCTACTATGCACGAAGCGGATATGCCGACCCTCTGCTCAATCACCCCCAGTGGATTATCAATGCTGCCATCTCGCAAACCTTCCTCAAGAGTAAGGCACTCACCATCCAGTTGGAGGGCACCGACCTCCTGAAGTCGCGCACGGCAGAGACTAGCAACATCACTCCCACATCGCGTAGCTATAGCCGCACAGACACCTTCCTCAGCTACGTGATGCTCCACGCCACATATAGATTCAATCTATGAGCCGGGAACTTTCTGAATAATCTGAATACTCTGAATTAATCACACAACAATACCAAGAACAGAATGTAATCTTTTTCGTTTGAAAAAGCGATAGCGCCAACCTAGTGTAATGCTAAGTTGGCGCTTGACGTATGTAATTCATACCATCTACCTGAATATAATTTTAATACTGACCTTTCGCCACCTGGCACAACCTTCATATTTTTGAAATATACTCGGCGAGGGGTCGCCGCATATCCTGACTTCGTCAATGCGCCATCCAATGTCACATATCAAAATGGTCAACTTTCTAATTTACAGTACAAACTATTTGATGGCAGAAGATAGTAATGTAGTTAGGAAACTAATAGAAGAGG
>JAZLBF010000045.1:0-12485 GCA_045613565.1 Bacteroidaceae bacterium | reverse complement strand
CGCAGCATTGGATAAGATAGAACCTCTAAAATAGATGAATATGTTTTTGGAAGTTGTAAAGGCGGAGTATCTGAATGATTACCGCATCAAATTGTGGTTCAATAACCAGGTTGTGAAGGTGGTGGACTTGGCTAATTCGCTGAATGGAGAAGTATTTCGTCCACTGAAGGATTTGGAATATTTCAAGCGATTTATCATCAAATTCAATACTATTGAATGGGAAAATGGAGCAGACCTTGCCCCTGAATACCTCTACGAAACAGGAACAGTAGTATCATAACTATTTGCTCCAAGTAGATAGATACTTATATAATAATAGCGCCAGCCTACCATTGTGGTAAGTTGGCGCTTGTATTTTAGTTTTTCAGATTTTAATCTTCCTTAATCCAGTTTTCGTGCTTCTTTATCTTCCAACCGAAGGCGGCATAGATGATGGACATTAAGGGGGAGAGTAGGCAGAAGAAGGTGTAGGGGAGATAGGTGAGAGTGGCTACACCAAGTACTGTTGCCTGTGTCATACCACAGGTGTTCCAAGGGATGAGTACAGAGACAACGGTGGCTGAGTCCTCGGTGGAGCGTGAGAGCAGGCGTGATTCGTAACCCTGACGTGTGTACTCGTCCTTGAACATATTGCTGGATAGGATGATGGAGATATACTGGTCGCCCGTCATCAGATTCATTGCAATGCCATTGAGAACTGTGGCGCAGACGAGGCCTAGGCGTGTGTGCATCATTTTGCGGAATATGGCCTCAAGGAAGCTCTTGAGCATGCCACACGATGTCATTGCTCCACCAAAAATCATGGCACATAGGATAAGCCAGATGGTATTCATCATACCTCCCATACCACGAGTGGCTACGAGGTCG
Organism: Bacteroidaceae bacterium; assembly: GCA_045613565.1. GTDB lineage: Bacteria > Bacteroidota > Bacteroidia > Bacteroidales > Bacteroidaceae > Physcousia. Next base: position 11,618 of record JAZLBF010000045.1, on the reverse strand, counting down.
TTGAGCAGAGGTGTACCAGTGTCCACCGATGTGGATGTGGCAAAGGTGGTGATGATGCCACGGAAGAGTGTTTCGAAACTCATCACACCATCTGTGCTACCACCGATGTTCAGCAGGATGTGGCTTTGGAAGATAATAGCCATCAATATAGCCATGATGGAGGATGTGAAGAGTACTATCAGAGTGGGTACCTTTTTATATATAAGGTAGGCGGTGATGACAGGTACGATGAGTAGCCAAGGGGATATGTTGAAGGTATTGCCTAGGGCTTCTGTGTATGTGCTGACAGATTGTGCCGAGTCAACTCCCATCCAAATACCTGCTATGCCAAAGATGACAAGAGAGATGAATATCGTGGGGATGGTGGTGAGCATCATGTAGCGTATGTGCTGAAACAAGGGTGTGCCACTGATGGTAGAAGCCAAAACGGTGGTGTCTGAGAGGGGAGAAACCTTGTCGCCAAAGTATGCTCCAGAGATAATAGCACCTGCTATCCAACCGTCTTCAAAACCCAGGGCACGACCAATACCGAGGAGGGCAATGCCGATGGTGGCAATGGTTGTCCACGACGAACCAGTCATGAGCGACACGATAGCACTGATGCTACATGCAGAGATGAGGAATATGGACGGATGTATTATCTGTATGCCATAGCAGATGAGGGTAGGCACGATGCCTGATATCATCCATGAGGCAGAGAGCATACCAATCAGTAGGAGGATGCAGATGGCTACAGATGTTTCGCGTATCTTCTCTGAAATACTTTCCTCTATGGCGCTCCATCGTACATTGCAGAATTTCATTCCCAGAATGATGCACACAGCAGTAGAGGTGAGCAATACTATCTGTGAGGGACCTCCGAGAGAATCGCTACCAAAGACAAAAAGGGTAGCGGAGAGTAATATTATCAGTGTGATGAAGGGTATAGCACTGAGCCACGCAGAGGGTTTGCGTGGCTCACGAGATGATTGGATATCTTCCATTAGAGTTTTTTGCGATTTTTGGGATTTCTAGGGGGGAGACTAGGATATTCTAGATTTTCTAGATTTTCTAGACTTTCTAGGTTGTTCTCTGGGGTCTCCGTTGTTATTTATACTCCTGCGTCAAGGCCACTACGCTTGTTGCGACCGTAGCTTCTATATTCGTCGAAAGGAATCTCTACGTTGGGCTCTACGAGCTCGCCCTCCTGTGGGAGACGGAAGGCAAGGTACTTGATGTCGATACCGCGTGAGCGCCACATCTCTTCGTAGTAGGTTTGACGAGAACGTGCCTCGGCTGTTTCCTCGCTAGTTTCCTTGTACAGGCTTCGAGTGCATACGAGTGGTTGCAGGTTGTTGGCCTTGAGCATCTCCTCGGTGTATGTAAAGAGGAAGTTGGAGTCAGTCTTCAGATGCACGATGCCTCCATCGCATAGTATCTTGCGATATCTCTGGAGGAAATATGTAGAGGTTAGTCGTTTGGTGGCCTTCTTCATCTGAGGGTCAGAGAAGGTGAGCCATATCTCGGCAACTTCGCTGGGTGCAAAGAATTGGTCGATGAACTCGATATTGGTACGGAGAAAACCTACATTGGTCATGCCGTCCTTGAGAGCTTCCTGTGCTCCTGTCCACATACGAGCACCCTTGATGTCCACACCTAGATAGTTGTTGTGGGGATACAAACGACCCATGCCTACGGTGTATTCGCCTCGGCCACAACCAAGTTCCAGGATAATGGGATTGTCATTCTTGAAGAAATCCTTGTGCCAATCGATGCGCTCAGGAGTGTCGCCAGGACGGAAAGGACGTTCAACCACCAATGGGTTGCTTGCCATATCGGCAAATTTAGCTAGTTTACCTTTTCCCATAGTGATGTATTATTCCATATCAAAGGTTGTGGTACCGATGTTCTGTCCGTCAGCAAAGATGTCCACGCGATACTGACCAGCAGAGAGAGTTTCTGCAATATCCCAATAAACGGTGATGTTTTGCTCCTCGCCAGTGTATTCGATGTCCTTGCTGATGCTATACTGTAGGCTACGATTTTCGTACTGGAATGTACCTCCGCTTTCAAGGATTGTGCCTGTGGGAGTGGCGATGCGAACATATACGGTGCGCATACCTGTTTCTGTGGTCACATTGCGAGCTAGGGTGAATGAGATAACGAATTTCTTTGCCTTGTTAATCTTGTCAGTATCCTTGCCCTTCTTGTTTCTTGCCTCTGCACTGATATTGGTAGCATGCAATTGGCTAGCAATGGCAACCTTGTCCACAAGTTGCTCATTCTGAGTAGAAAGGTCGGTGATATGTGCCTGAGCGCGCTGGTTCTGATTGCGTAGCTTCTTGTTGTCAACCTTTAGAGCCTGATTTTCACGGTTGAGCGAATCAATCTGCATGACGTAATCCTTGAGGATGGCGCGTAGAGTGGCCAATTCCTTCTTCAGGCGCATAATCTCTCGAGCATTGGTGGCTTTTGTCTGTCTCAATTCTTCAAGAAGCTTCTTTACGCGCTCTTGCTCCAATGTAAGTTGGTTGATGAGTGAGTCGTTGTTGATTTGAGTCATCATCTCGTTGTACTGCATGGCAAACTGCTGATACTCATTTTCCATTTCAGCTTTGTCCATCTTTAGCACCTCAATCATTTGCTCATTTTCCTCCTGCTTTGTCTGCATCCTGGCATTCATGTACAATAATACTCCGATGAGTACAACGCAAATTACGGAGGCTGCAATCAATAACGTTTTCTTGTTCATATTTTTCTGCTATTATATATTTCCGCACAAAGGTACGACTAAGTGTGTGAATTACCAAATATATTTATTGCCTAAATGAATAATAAGGAATAAAAAGAGCCATAGGGGCTAAAAACTTACCGTCATGCTTGCATGCCTAGTATATTTTTACTAACTTTGTGCTCGTATATAATTCACTTAGTATATAAAATTATGCGTAAAATTATCTTGTTGGCAGCAGCATTTTTGAGTGCTGCAGGTGCTTGGGCAGATGGTATTCGTATGCTCAACAGAACTACGGCAGAGGTAACGCTTGATGGAGGTCAGAGAATGTATGTGGACTTTTATGCACCACATATCTTCCGTGTTTTCCAGGACCCCAATGGTGGCATCATTCGCGACCCACAAGCTAACCCTGAGGCACAGATTTTGGTGAACAACCCTCGTAAGGAGGTTGGCGAGGTGACTTTGAATGAGAGCACTGGTACTCTTTCAACAAAGGAAATCTCTGTAAAGGTAAATTTGAAGACTGGTCAGATTCAGGCTATCAAGGATGGCAAGGTTGTTGTTGACCAGGTAGCTCCCACAGAATTTGGCAAGAAGCGTACTACTATCAAGTTTGCACAGGATGCTGACGATTACTTCTATGGCGGTGGTGTGCAGAATGGTCGCTTCTCTCATAAGAATAAGTTTATCGAGATAGTTAATACCAATAACTGGGTAGATGGAGGTGTATGTAGCCCCACTCCTTATTATTGGAGTACTGCGGGTTATGGTTTGATGTGGTACACATTCCGCCCTGGTGGTTACGATTTTGGCGCTGCTGAAGCAGGTAATACCGTTCTTTATCATGATACTGATTACTTGGATATCTTTGTAATGGTAAACGAGGGTGCTGTACCTTTGTTGAATGACTTCTATCAGTTGACTGGTAATCCTGTGTTGTTGCCTAAGTTTGGTTTTTATCAGGGTCACTTGAATGCTTACAACCGCGACTATTGGACTGAGGAGGACAAGAACGAGAAGATGATTCAGATGCCCTATGAGGATGGTAAGTTCTACAAGGAAAGCCAGAAGCCTAATGGTGGCGTTCAGGAAACCTTGAATGGTGAGAAGAACAATTATCAATTCTCGGCTCGTGCTGCGATTGATCGTTATTTGGATAATGACTTCCCCTTGGGTTGGTTCTTGCCTAATGATGGTTATGGTGCAGGTTATGGCCAGACAGGTACTTTGGATGGCAACATCCAGAACTTGAAGGAGTTTGGTGACTATGCTCGTAGCAAGGGTGTGGAGATTGGCCTTTGGACACAAAGTGACCTTCATCCCAAGGAGGGTGTCGAGGCTCTATTGCAGCGCGATATCGTCAAGGAGGTTGGTGTAGCTGGTGTACGTGTATTGAAGACAGACGTGGCATGGGTAGGTGCTGGTTATTCATTCGGTTTGAATGGTGTGGCAGACGTTGCTCAGATTATGCCTTACTATGGTAATGATGCTCGTCCTTTCATTATTTCTCTTGACGGTTGGGCAGGTACTCAGCGCTATGCTGGTATTTGGTCAGGTGACCAGACAGGTGGTGAGTGGGAGTACATCCGTTTCCATATCCCAACTTATATCGGTGCAGGTTTGGCAGGTCAACCTAATATTACCAGTGATACTGATGGTATCTTCGGTGGTCAGAACTTGTTGGTCAACGTGCGTGACTTCCAGTGGAAGACCTATGGTCCTATGCAGTTGAACATGGATGGTTGGGGTTCTAGTCCTAAGTATCCTCATGCTTTGGGTAAGAAGGCTGCTGACTTGAATCGCTACTATTTGAAGTTGAAGTCAAAGATTCTTCCTTATCAGTATTCTATTGCACGTGAGGCCGTGGATGGTTTGCCTATGATTCGTGCAATGTTCTTGGAGGAGGAAAATGCTTACACTCTTGGCAAGCGCACAGAGTATCAGTATATGTTTGGTCCTAATATTTTGGTGGCACCTATATATAAGGAGACACGTGCTGACAAGGATGGCAATGATGTTCGTGATGGTATCTACTTGCCTAAGGGTGAGTGGGTGGATTACTTCACTGGTCAGGTATATCAGGGTGGTGTAATTATCAATAATTTCCCTGCTCCATTGTGGAAGTTGCCTGTATTGATTAAGCGTGGCGCTATCATTCCTGTTCACAAGACTACAAATACTCCTGCGCAGCTTAACCCCAAGATGCGTGCTTATGAAATCTATCCTATGGGTGAGAGCACATTCACAGAGTATGATGATGATGCTAAGACTCAGGCATACTTGTTGGGTGAGTGCACTACTACAAAGGTTAATAGCAAGCTAGACGCTAAGGGTAATCTAACTGTAACCGTTGAACCTACCAAGGGTACTTTCAAGGGCTTTGAGAAGAATAAGTTCACTCACGTAACTGTATTCTGTAGCGAAAAGCCTGCCAAGGTAACTGCTAAGGTTGGTGGCAAGAAGGTTAAGTTGGCAGAGGTAGAGGACTATGCTACATGGAAGTCTACACCTAATACATATTATTATGGTGAGAATGCCGAGGATCAGTACATGAAGGTTAAGGCCTTGATGGTTAATGTTGCTGAAACAGACGTTGTGGCTAACGAGGTTGTTGTGATGGCTTCAAATGTAGTTGTGGATAATGAAAACAAGCTTCTTGCAAACAAGGGTGCTTTGACTGCTCCTAAGGCTATGTTGGAAGGTACTGAGGCATACACCTTGACTCCTGTTTGGGAGGCTCAGGACAATGCTGATTACTATGAAATCGAGTTTGAAGGTCAGATTTATAGCACAATTGCTGCAACTGAGTACACTATCGATGGTTTGTCTGCTTCTACTACTTACGAGCTCAAGGTTCGTGCCGTTAATGAGGATGGTGCTAGCGAGTGGACAGCTCTGAAGGCTACTACTGCTGCTGACCCATTGCGCTTTGCTATTCGTGGCATACAGGCAGAGACTACTTGTGACAATCAGGGTGGTCAGGGTATCAATAAGATGTTCGACTTCGACGAGACAAGCATCTGGCATACTGCATGGAGCAAGTCAGCTGTACCTTTCGAGATTATCGTAGATTTGAGAACTGTTAACTTCTTGGATAAGATGCAGTACATGCCTCGTCCTGATGCTGGCAATGGTACCATCTTGAAGGCAAGCTACGAATTGAGCATGGACAAGATGAATTGGTCAGCTCCTGTGGCTCTCGATTGGGCTCGTAATGGCGAGGTGAAGGAAGTGAAGTTCGATGGTGCTCCCAAGGCACGCTTCGTTCGCATTAAGGTTACTGAGGCTCTTGGCAACTTTGGTTCTGGATACGAGCTTTATATCTTCCGTCAGCCAGATTCTGAGTACTACATTCCTGGTGATATCAACTTGGATGGCAAGTTGGATGAGAATGACTTGACTTCTTACATGAACTACACAGGTCTTCGCAAGGGTGATGGCGACTTCGATTACGTGAGCAAGGGTGACTTGAATGGTAATGGTTTGCTTGATGCTTATGATATCATGTCTGTAGCCGTAGCTCTAAATGATGGTGTAAGTTATCAGAAGGTCGCTCCCGTTGCAGGAGAGGTAACTCTGAAGGCTGACAAGTCAAATTACAATGCGGGAGAGGTTGCTAGCATTGTGGTAAGTGGAAAATCGTTGAAGAGTGTGAATGGTTTGAGCTTTGCTCTCCCATACAATGCTCAGGATTGGGAATACGTTGGTGTTGAAGCTCCTGCTTTGAGCCAGATGTACAACATGACTTACGACCGCTTGCATACCAATGGCGATAAGGTGCTTTATCCCACATTTGTCAACTTGGGTGAGAAGCAGAACATTGAGGGTGATGCTACTTTGATGGTAGTGAAAATGAAGTCAAAGAAGAAGCAGAAATTCAACCTAAATCACACCAATGGAATGCTCGTTGACAAGCATCAGAATGTATCTGCTTTCTAATCTGCTGAGGTTCAGTGCAAAATGGCGATTGTAAATCGTTTTGGAAAACTTTTTCTTTAACTTTGAGAAAAAGCTAGCTGAAAATCAATAAGATACAAAATCAAATGGAAAACTTTTCCGTTTTTGGGTAATAAAAAGTTGCCCGAAACGGGAAAGTTTTCTTCTTTTTGTGTTGCAAAAATTATCCGAATGTTGTATCTTTGCATCGCTTTTCCGCCATTTTTCCGAGAGAGGGTATCGAGGCGATGTCGGAGGCACCTTAAAGTATAAAAAACACAAAAGAAAATAGAGTATGATACAGACAGTAGTAAAGCGTGATGGCCGCATCGTAGGCTTCAATGAACAGAAGATTGGAGCTGCAATCCGTAAGGCAATGTTGACCACCGATGCTGGTGAGGACAACGAGTTGATCGTAAAGATTACCGACCGAGTTAGTATTCGCGGTAAGTCTCAGATGTCCGTGGAGGAAATCCAGGATATGGTTGAGGACGAGTTGATGAAATCCAGTCGTCCCGACGTTGCAAAGATATATATTAAATATCGTAGCGCGCGCACGATTGCGCGTAAGGCCAAGACAAGAGATATCTTCTTGGAGATTATCAACATCAAGAACAATGATGTTACTCGTGAGAATGCCAACATGAACGCAGATACTCCTGCCGGTATGATGATGAAGTTCTCTAGCGAGACAACAAAGCCCTTCGTGGACGACTACTTGTTGAGCGATGTTGTTAAGGATGCTGTTAAGAACAACTATCTTCACATTCACGACAAGGATTACTATCCCACCAAGTCGCTAACTTGTGTTCAGCACCCTCTAGACAAGATTCTTAAGTATGGATTCCAGGCAGGTCATGGCGAGAGCAGACCCGCAAAGAGAATTGAAACAGCTTCTATCCTTGGTTGTATCAGCATGGAAACCGTGCAGAATGAGATGCATGGTGGTCAGGCAATACCTGCTTTCGATTTCTATTTGGCTCCCTATGTTCGTAAGAGCTTCATTGAGGAGGTGAAGGTTCTTGAGGACCTTAACGCTGAGGATTATAGCGAGTTGTACAACAGCGAGATTGAAGACTTCATCGATACTCCTCTAACTGGTTTGGCTGGTAGAGAGCGCATCAAGCAGCATGCTATCAATAAGACCGTTGAGCGTGTGCACCAAGCTATGGAGGCTTTCATTCACAATATGAATACTATTCACTCTCGTGGTGGTAATCAGGTGGTGTTCTCTTCTATCAACTATGGTACTGACACTAGTGCCGAGGGTCGTTGCATCATTCGCGAGTTGCTCAAGAGCACTTACGAGGGTGTTGGTAATGGCGAGACAGCTATCTTCCCCATTCAGATTTGGAAGAAGAAGAGAGGTGTGAGCTATCTTCCCACCGACCGCAACTATGACCTATACAAGTTTGCTTGTCAGGTAACAGCACGTCGTTTCTTCCCCAATTTCATCAACTTGGATGCTCCCTACAACCATCATGATAAGTGGGATATCAACGACCCCGAGCGCTACAAGTGGGAGTGTGCTACCATGGGTTGCCGTACACGTGTATTCGAGAATCGCTTTGGTCCTAAGACCAGTATCGGACGTGGTAACATCTCATTCTCTACCATCAACATCGTTCGCTTGGCCATCGAGTGCATGAACATTAAGGATAAGGACGAGCGTATTGCTTGTTTCTTCGCTAAGTTGGATAATTTGCTCGAGGTTACTGCTCAGCAGTTGCACGACCGTATGGAATTCCAGAAGACAGCCTTCGCCAAGCAGTTCCCCCTATTGATGCGTGGCCTTTGGATTGGTAGTGAGAATCTTTCTCCCAATGACACCATTGCATCTGTAATCAATCAGGGTACTTTGGGTATTGGCTTCATTGGCTTGGCAGAGTGCTTGATAGCATTGACAGGCAAGCATCACGGCGAGTGCGAGGAGAGTCAGGAACTAGGTTTGAAGATTGTTACCTACATGCGTGACCGTGTCCTAGAGTTCTGTGACCGTTATCAGCACAACTATAGCGTATTGGCTACACCTGCCGAGGGTCTTTCTGGTCGTTTCACCAAGTTTGACAAGAAAAAGTATGGCATAATCCCTGGTGTTACCGATAAGGATTATTATACCAACTCTAACCATGTGCCCGTATATTACAAGTGTTCTGCACTTCACAAGGCACAGATTGAGGCTCCCTATCATGCTCTCACTGGTGGTGGTCACATCTTCTATGTAGAGATTGATGGCGATGCTACTCACAATCCTGAGGCAGTGATGAACATCGTTGACATGATGGACAGATTCAATATCGGTTATGGTTCTGTTAACCACACTCGCAATCGTTGTATGGATTGTGGTTATGAGAATGCCGAAAAGGTAATGGACGAATGTCCACATTGCGGTAGCTACAATATTGACCGTCTTCAGCGCATTACTGGTTACTTGGTAGGTACCACAGATCGTTGGAACAAGGCTAAGCTAGCTGAGTTGAACGATAGAGTAGTGCACAAGTAAATAAAACGAACCCTCCCCCATACTCCTCCCAAAGGAAGGGAGTATATAGTACAGAAAGACAAATGACAGAAAAGTCTCAACATACTGAACATCTTGCTCCTCGCCCTACTGGAATGGGTGAGGGGGAGGGCTCGCTAACTACTCTTCGTGTACTTGATATTTTAGAAGACACCACCGTTGATGGCCCAGGTTTTCGCACAAGCATATATCTGGCCGGTTGTCAGCATCGTTGCCCCGGTTGTCACAATCCTGAGTCTTGGGATGCCAATGCAGGTGAGGATGTGGAGATTGACGACCTAATGAAGGTTATCATCAACGATCCCTTTGCTCATGTTACCCTCTCAGGTGGCGACCCTCTGATGCAAGCAGCTGCTTGTGCCATCCTTTGTCAACGTATCAAGGCTGAAACAGACAAAACCATCTGGTGCTATACAGGTTATACATGGGAGGCGCTTCTCGCAAAGAATGATGCCAACGTGATGTCTCTGCTCTCCCATCTGGATGTACTAGTGGATGGCCCCTTTATTCAGTCCTTGAGAGATACTGATTTATTGTTCCGTGGCTCTTCCAATCAAAGGCTGATTGATGTGCAGAAATCTCTCTCTTCCAACGAGGTGATTTTGTGGCAAAGAGAGTAGCCTATTGCGCATTTTTTTGTTAATAACCTTGTTTCCAAACCATTTATTCCTACCGAATATCTTAGTGTAAATGCAAATAGTGTATATTTGCCCATTATTTTTGCCTCGCAATGAAAAAAAATAACTAACTTTGTCGCCAGTTTTATCGATGTAGGTAAAAATACACATTTGGATACACAAATTATATAACCAAATCATAATTTATGAGTAACAAGGAAAATTCGGTTCGCATACAAACATCATTGCTGAACCCGTACGAAAAGAAAGTTCTCATCTGGATGGCAGAGCGTTTGCCTCTTTGGGTAACATCAGACATGTTGACATGGTTCAGTTTGTTTGGAGCCATTTTGATATCGGTGGGTTATTTGCTCACCAATTATGATCCCGCATGGTTGTGGCTAGCTTCTCTTGGTTTTGTGCTTCATTGGGTGGGCGACTCTCTGGATGGTACTATTGCCCGTGTGCGCAACCAATCTCGTCCGCTTTATGGTTTCTATATAGACCACAATATGGATTGCGTGGCAGAGTTCTTCATCTTCGGTGGTCTAGGTTTTTCTGCTTATATGCACTTTTGGATGGGCTTGTTGCTCTTCTGCGTCTACTTGGGTATGGAAGTATACGTTATGATTTGTGCTCACCTGAAGAACGAGTTCAAACTCACCTATGGTAAATTTGGTCCCACAGAGTTGCGTGTAATGATGATTATACTCAATACCATTTGGTTCTTTGTGACTCCCTTACACAACTTCTCCCTCTCCGTTACTCTTGGTCCTTTGAGCGGTGATTTGCTCAGCATGGACTTGGCCGGTTTTGTGGTATTCGCTATTCTTCTTCTCACATACTTTAGTAGTTTGATAAAGGATGGCAAGTATTTTGCCAAGATAGACCCCCTTGTTAAGAAATAATAAACATTAGTAGGTTCTCTGATTTTCAGAACCACCATTAATATACCAATATAAAGGAGGAGGATAGTTCTTCTCCTTTATATTTTTATAGATCGCGAAGGATATGAAAAAGTTGCTACGTTTTATGAAGTTCAGCCTTTCTACATTGGGTGGAACAGCCGTTGATTGCCTAGTGATGTGGCTATTGGCAGAACTTCTTTTTCCACATGTACAGGTCGTAGGTCTATTCCTGGCCCCCACCATTTCATTCGAATGTGCTGTGTTTACCAACTTCGCCCTAGCATACTTCTTCGTATGGAGAGATAGAGTGGGGGAGCGCTCCGTAGCTGGTTATTTCCGCCGTTTCCTCCCCTACAATGTATCATGTATCGCAGCCTTCTTGATAAAGATGGTTCCCTTTGTTCTCATTCGTCATTTTGCAGGTCTTAATGTTGTAGTGTGCAATCTTCTAGCATTAATCTTCTCTGGAGCCTTTAACTTCGTTATGAATGAATGGTTCATTTTTAAGAAAAAGGAATGTAATAAACAACGTTAGTGCAAATATAGAAAAAAGTTAAGCCAACTTACCATATGGTAGGTTGGCGCTATATTTTATAACTGTACTCTTTGTCTTTACTCTTTACTCTGTCGCTAAAAGAAAGGAGAGAGAAATAGGTGGCACCACAGAGAGAAAATAAACCTAAAACAATTTCCAAACTCTTTTGACAAGTCCCCTAGAGCAAAGGGAAGTAAAAAAAACGTTTTGACGAGCTCCCTAGAGTAAAGGGAGGCCAAAAAAAGGCAAGATGGACAAAAAGTAGGATGAATACCTATGTATTGAATTGATTTACATATCTTTGTTTATAATTATCATTGATATGGTTAAAAAAATGCTTTTTTTGTACTTCTTCTAATGTTGTGAGGAATGGAGTCCGAGGCCG
>JAZLBF010000044.1:0-4025 GCA_045613565.1 Bacteroidaceae bacterium | reverse complement strand
AAACCGTTCTCTCCCACCTTCACGTCCCACGGACGTATGCCGCCCACACGTGTGTAGCCCTTTATCTGCGGTATCTTGGAGCATATTTCGGGGCCCGTGCCCACCGTCAGGCCTGCCAGACGGTGCGAGCCCATCACATAGAGCTTGTCCGCCATGGCTTGCGTCTTTCCCACCATATATTCTGTACGTGCATGCGAGGCAAGCAGAATGACAAAGCCCAGAGCCACGGCAAGGCCGAATACCTGTATGGCGGTGTATAGTTTGTTGCGCTTTAGAAAAACGAAATATGATTTCATGTTATTATTTATTATTGTCGTTTATAGTTGGTTTTGCTTTTGCTCGGTAGTTTTCCGTTTTTTTATCTCCCCCCCTCTCCGTCGCTTTGCTCACCTCTGGCCCTAGCGTCGCACTGGGGTCCGCTTTCACCTTTTCCCTCCCCTCACTCCGTCTTAAGACTATTTATAGGATTGCTATGAGCAACGGAATAGGAGTGCCAAATAATTGACAGCATGGAGATAGTTATTGCCAGTACCATTGTAAGTATCAGTAGCCACCACGGGAAGTCTATCCTTTTGTAGAAACCTTCCAGATAATCGTTCATCTGCCATATCGCTATAGGCATGGCCAAAAGCGATCCTATTAAAGCCAGACGCAAGAAGGGGCGAGACAATTCCCATGTAGCACCCATCACCGAGGCACCCATCACCTTGCGCAGGGCTATCTGCTTACTCTTCTGCTCGGAATAACTGATAGAGAAGGCATACAATCCCAATGCTGAAATCAACACAGCCAGACACATGAAGCATTGTATCAGGAGCATAGTGTTACGCTGATCTTTCATTGGCCATTCCAGGAGTTCCTTTATTGTTTCTACCTTGGTGAGACTTTCCCTGCCATAGACCTCCATAGACAAATCGTCACAGACTTTCTGTATTTCTTTCACTGTATTTCTTATGTCCTTGATACCCTCGTCACTCAATTCAACAAGCATATTGGGTGCAGCGAATTTAAAATCGTACTTTGTAAAATCATACACGAACATGATATTGTGTGCATTGTTTGCAAGGGAACCACTTATGGGGAAACATCCAATATAGTTCTTCACCACACCGCACACTTCAAATTTCCATTCTCTCGGGAAACCTATGTCTTTTCCCCATCTCTTGCCAAAGTTAGGATATTCTGCCGATATGCCATAATAATCTCTGGTCTCCTCAGTAACCAAGCATTTTCCCTCTTCAATAGGACCATATTGTTCAACTATCTCAATGCCGAAAATCCTCATGCAAGCAGTATCTAAACCACAGAGATTTACCCACGACTCTATCTCATCATCTATTCTGTTTTCTTTACACTCGTCCTTGTTGACCTGAAAAACGCTATGGAATGGTAATATGTCTGTCCACCCAATACTCTTTACTTGAGGCATTGCCTTTATACGTTCGATGAGCGGAAGGAGGTATTTTTCTTTTTGATAATAATTTCCTTTTCTATTAGTATCAATATAAACAATATTCTCAGTTTTATATCCTAAAGGCATCGAAGTGAGATAGTGCAGCTGCAATGTCATCGTAAGACCTACAGCAACGAGCACGGTACTTATAGTGTTTTGCAACACTATTAAGACATTGCTCAGATGTTTCTTGCTATGAAAGCGGAAACAGCCTTTAATCACATCAATGGGAGTAAAGCGAGCAACCATTGCAGCCGGTACAACACCCGATACCAATGTCACCACAACAACTAATGCTATAACCGAGGAAAGCGAGATGCCATCAAACGGGAAGTATATCGGAGTATCCAGAACATGCTCAAACCATGGGCGTGCCAAGATGGCCAACATACATCCCAATACAAAACAAATGACCGTGAACAGGAACGATTCACATAGACTCCTCAAGACAACAGTCAGCACCTGTTCGCCAATCAATCGTCTGATAGCAATTTCTTTGGCTCTCTTGCTCACGAGTGCTACGGTGAGATTTACATAGTTGAACACGGCAGAAAGCAATAATACCAATGCCAACACCATCAGGAAGATAACATGTGTTAGATTGCCCTGACGCAAGTTAGTAACAGGGCCTTTTTCCGACCAATACACATCGTCCATTCTGGTTAACTTAGAGCCATAAAAAGCTTTCTCGTCGTTGCCATCTGTTCCCCATAAGTCATATTGCTTAAGGTACATATTCAAAAGCGATGCCTCAGCTTCCTCCTTAGTAGCTCCGTCGGCAAGAGTGACAAAGTTATAGCAATCCCCAAATGTATCTCCCACATATCCAATGCCACTTCTCTCATCTCGTAAAATAGACCTAAGAAAATCTACTGGTTTGAAAATATCGTCCTGTTTAAAGTCTTCAACAACCCCCACTACGGTGTAAGTCAGGTACTTATCTGCTTTGATTTTCTTGCCAATAGGGTCTTCGTTTGGAAAATGCCTTTTAGCAAAGCTTTCGCTTATAATTATATCATTTTCGTCTGTTAATACTTTTTGACGGTCAACACCCACTAATTCATAGTCAAAGAACTTGAAAAAGTTGGTATCTACAGACATATAGATGACCTGGAATACTTCATCGTCTATTTGGAATTCAGAACCGACGCGAGTACCTGTTCGCGTCCAGTCCTTAATCTGAGGAACGGATGAGAACAGTTCGGGAGCTGTAGTGGGTCTCATACCCATGGTGTTAGCTCCGCCTGCTATGTACAATTCCTTGCTCAATGGTTGGTTTTTACCTACACTAAACTCCGTGCGCACATGCGAAAGCAGCAATATCACAAAGCCCAGAGCCACGGCAAGGCCGAATACCTGTATGGCGGTGTATAGTTTGTTGCGCTTTAGAAAAACAAAGTATGATTTCATTGTTGTATTTGTATTGTAATTGTATTGGAGTATAGATTTGGCAAAGGTATTATCATACCCCCTCCGTCGCTTCGCTCCTCGTCTCTTCGAGCCCCGACGTTAAACTGGGGGAGTTTAACCCTCATAAGGCACAAAATGACATCGAGTCATTTTTCTAAAGGCCTTTTTCGCCCTGTCTCAGAGGGACAGTTGGCCGGGATGGGTCTCTACCTCTATAGCAACCCGTTCATATTCTCCACAACCTGACCGTCGAAGAGGTTTACTATGCGATGGGCATAGGTGGCATCGTGACGAGAGTGTGTCACCATCACTATGGTTGTACCCTCGGCATTGAGCTGACGGAGCAGTTCCATTGTCTCCTTGCCATTCTTTGAGTCGAGATTACCTGTTGGCTCGTCGGCAAGAATCAGTTGGGGTTTACCCACCACGGCACGCGCTATGGCAACACGCTGTTGCTGACCACCCGAGAGTTGCTGGGGATAGTGCTTGGCACGATGGCTCATGTTCACCCTACGCAGAATATCCAGAACCCTCTGCTTGCGCTCGCTCTTGGGCACATCAAGGTATTTCAGTTGCAATTCCACATTCTCCTCCACGGTGAGTTCGTCAATGAGGTTGAAGCTCTGAAACACGAAGCCAATGCGACCCTTGCGCAGACGAGTGCGCTCGCGCTCCTTCATACCTGCCACTTCCTCGTTGCAGAGCCAATACTTGCCACCATCTGCATTGTCCAAGAGGCCTAATATATTTAATAATGTGGACTTGCCACAGCCCGAAGGTCCCATAATGGCAACAAACTCGCCTTCGTTGACCTCCATACTGACACCATTCAGCGCAACGGTCTCCACCTCGGTGGTACGGAATGACTTTACAAGATTTTCTATTTTAATCATAGTTTTAGGGATTTGTTTAGAGTTTAGGGTTTAGAGTTTAGAGTTTAGGGTTTAGAGGATGAGAGAGGAAGCGAGAGGAGGGAAGAGGATTTTATTAGTTTATCGTTTTCGTCTTAGTTTTCGTCATCGTCTTCGTCTTCGTCATCGTTCTCCACCGCAAAGATATGGCATAAATGTTGTTTGCAGATAGAGAAATTAGCGTGAAATGAGCGATTGTAAAGAAATTACACACTACTCTGTATGAAAATCATACACTTTCCCACAGGGGG
>JAZLBF010000043.1:0-43395 GCA_045613565.1 Bacteroidaceae bacterium | reverse complement strand
ACACAAACACCACGACGCTGAGGACAGCTGTCCAACGCGGGGCTCTTGCTCTTGTCTACCATTACTGCACGGCCTTTTCTTACCAATTGTTGAATTGTAGGCATTTTGTTTAATTTTTTATTTATATATTAATTATGTATATACGACTAATGCGGACACAGTATGCCCATTCGGGTTGCAAAGTTATGACATTTTTTCCAAAAAACACCTCTTTTGCACTAAAATAATTGCTTTAAAGCATGATATTTTTTCTACGAACATAGTTTCTCACCACTTCAGGGATAGTGCATATAATCGTTTTTCGTACACTAATTGTTGTAAAATTAGCACCCATTTACCAGCCGCTTTTCGGAAAGGGAAGTCCCTCATCTGCACCCCTCATATAATATATAATAATGTGCATCAAGGAGGATAAATCGCATTACTCACATTTCGGAAGCGTTCTCCCAAGTCTGGAGAGCATTTCCCGACTCTCAGAAGTGCGTTTCCTTTGGCCAAAATGCATTTCCTTGATCTTATAAGTCCATTCTCGCTCCAGGAACCATGAAAACTGCACTTTTTCTCCTCATCCTCCGTCAATCCCTCTCCTACCCCTCTGAATATCTAAAAATAAACGGGATATTTTGCTCTTTATCTAAAATTTTTGATATCTAACTATTGCGATATTGAAAACTCTTTCTGAACTTTGTGATGCAAAACCTAAAAAAATATACTCAAAAATCAATTATGAAGCGCAAGGACAATACTCTCACAAAGGTAGAATTTGAGATAATGAACATACTTTGGGATTTGGACAAACCAGCGTGTACATGGGATGTAATAAACAATCACGAAGACCCCAAACCTGCCTACACCACTGTGGCTACCTACCTGAAGATTCTTCACGACAAGGGTTATTTAGATTACTTCAAAACCAAGGGAGAGGGCAAGACCCACAAATTTGTTCCCCTCGTTTCACGTGCTGAATACACCAGAAAGACTATGCTAGAGATGAAGAAGAGCCTCTTTGGCAATAGTCTAAAATCCATGTTCAGTTATTTCATCCAGGAAGAAAATCTCTCTACAGAGGAAATTCAAGAACTACTCAAAGCCGTAGAAAACGGCAACGAAAAGGAATCCTAATCTTCACATCCATCAACAACCAAACCAAAACCACTTAACATCATGACGGAGACCTTATTATTATATTCTCTAAAGTCGGCACTGGTACTCTCATTGCTATTCATACCATACATGCTGATGCTGAGGAAGGAAAGTTTCTTCCAACTCAACCGTTGCGTCTTGCTCACTATAATATTTCTCTCCCTGACGCTCCCATTGATGAATCTACACTTCCTCTCCATAGAAGACCAACCCGTAGTACAAGCTGCTCGTTCTCAGATGATTGACATCGGTATTCCATTAACAGAACATGCCATCACTCTACCGGAAGTCAGCATCTCCGCATCAGAAACAGAAGGAAGCACTTCATGGTTTAACATCCTGGCCATCATCTTCTGCATCATGGCATCATTCACACTACTATGGCGCATGTGGCAGATAATGGAAATGAAACGCGCCGTGAGGTGTGGATCCCTTTGGCACCAGGAAGAGAATGGTATCCACATCTATTGTCACGCCACAGACATAGCTCCATATAGCTGGATGAACAACATAGTAATCAGTCAAAAGGATTACCAGGAAAATGCTCGCGAAATACTTCTTCACGAAAAGGCTCATATCAGAGCACGCCACTCCTGGGATATCATCTTCCTGTCCTTCCTGGAGGTCATACAATGGTGGAACCCTCTGGTTTATATCATGGGAAGCAGCCTTCGCGATGTGCACGAATACGAAGCCGACGAGAGCGTCCTTGCACACGGCGTCTCTGCCAAAGCATATCAACTATTACTTATAAATAAAGCTGTTGGCGCCAGCTCCTACACTTTTGCCAACAGCCTGAATCACAGTTTAATCTTAAAACGTATCACTATGATGCAGAAATCAAAATCCAGTTGGTGGATGCGAGCCAAGGTGCTCTACATCCTCCCCATGGCAACAGCAGCACTCAGCGCCTTTGCCACTAGTGAATCAACGTCCACATTGGGCAACAATGCCAAAGACGAGGACAAAGTTATTAAAATTTCATCACCCACACAAGAAGGCAAGGATATTTCTGCCATTCTTAAGCATGGCAATGAGAATGTCGTGTATCTCTTGAACGGAAAAGAAGTACCCATAACAGAGACAAACAATTTAGTTTCCGATGACATCACATCCGTTACTATCATCAAGGACGACGAGGCGACAAAGCAGCTCGGATATTCTCCCGATAAGACCATTATTGCGATTGAAACCAAAA
Organism: Bacteroidaceae bacterium; assembly: GCA_045613565.1. Classification (GTDB taxonomy): domain Bacteria; phylum Bacteroidota; class Bacteroidia; order Bacteroidales; family Bacteroidaceae; genus Physcousia. The sequence goes on along the minus strand of JAZLBF010000043.1, from coordinate 41,054 downwards.
CCAAATTAGACACACTGAAGGTTAACGTCGTAGAGGTACCAGCATGGAACCCAATGTTCAAGGAAGGAGATACAGCTTTGATGAAATGGATCAACAAGAACACAAAGTATCCCCAGATTGCCCAATATGCCGGCATCCAAGGTAGAATTGTGATAGAGTTCTATGTCTCCGAAACCGGCAAGATATTTAATGTCAGAGCAATTTCCATTGGCACCAGTAGACCAAAAGATGGTGAATCCTTGGAGGATATATTGGTTCAAAAACATGCTGAGGCAATGGAAGCTCGAGGCAAGCAACTCTCCGAGGCAGAGTTAAATGCCTACAAAGTTGCTGCGATGGCCATGATTAAAGAGGCAGAAAGAGTGGTGCGCGAAATGCCCGATTGGGAACCCGGTTATCAAGACAAGGACAAGAAAAAGCCCTGCGCAGTAAGATTCTATCTACCCATCATGTTCCGACTTGGCTGATAACAAAAACACTCTTAACCAACCAGAAAAGCCTCCGTCACCCCTCTCTTTTACAAGAATGCGTGTCAAGATAAACATATTAGGCTAAAAACTATATGTTTTTAAAGTATATTACGTTAAAATATACTATCTTTGCACCGCAAAAATTGATTATTAACTAAAACAAAACATTTATCACATGAAAAAACTTTTGTTTCTTGCTGTTCCCGCATTGCTAATGAGCTGCGGTCCTAAGCAGTACACTATCAATGGCGTAGCAAGCGCAGAATCTGAGGGCAAGCAGGCTTTCTTGACCAACGCTGAGGGCGTAACCGTTGACTCTTGCGTAGTAACAGAGGGTGCATTCACCTTCACTGGCATGGTTGAGGACCAGTCAATGTACACCGTAAACGTAGAGAAGGCTCGTGCTAACGTAATGCTTCAGAACGGTGCAAACGTAACTATTGACCTAAACGAGAGACCCGCCAATGTAAGCGACAACGGTGGTTTGAACGACATCTACAACGAGCTAATTTCTAATGTTAACGTAGCTGCTCAGGCTATCAACCTGAAGAGAGACAGCTTGATGAAGGCTGGTGTTACTCCTCAGGAGGTACGCGCTGCTATCGAGGGTGACATCAACGCAGTATACGAATTGTATCACGAGGCTATCCGTCAGAACAAGGACAACTTCGTAGGTGCAGTAGTAGCAGGTATGGTTGCCAACCAGTTCTATGGCACTTTGGAAGAGATGGACTCTGTAATCGCTATGGTTAAGTACGCTTCTCAGATCAAGGGCATTAAGGCTCACTACGAGCAGTTGCAGACCATGGAGGCTACCAAGGAAGGCAAGATGTTCGTTGACTTCACTGGTGTAGACGCAGAGGGCAAGGAGTCAAAGCTTTCTGACTACGTTGGCAAGGGCAAGTACGTATTGGTTGATTTCTGGGCATCTTGGTGTGGTCCCTGCAAGGGCGAGATTCCTCACTTGAAGGAGTTGCACAACAAGTTCAACGGCGAGAAGTTCACCGTTCTTGGCATCAACGTAATGGACCAGGAGGCTCGTTTCAAGGCTGCAATGGAGGAAGAAGGTATCAACTATCCTCAGATTGTAATCCCCAACGGCAACAAGGACAATGCTTGTGAGCTTTATGGCATCCAGGGTATTCCTCAGATTATCCTCTTCGCTCCCGATGGTACTATCGTAAAGCGTAACCTTCGCGGCGAGGCTATGAAGGAGTTCGTTGCTTCTAAGCTTGCTGAATAATATCACCTGTTGATATTACACATTATATATATATTAGGAGTGTGCTCACAAAGGGTACACTCCTTTTGTTTTACCCCTCATCATCCTGCTGCTCTCTGTATACACAAAATAAAACCTCTGACTCCCGGCAGTCAGAGGCAATGCACTTAATTGGAAATTCAGTCACATTGAAGAGAGAGAGGGATACTAAGTATCTCCACTTACATCTTCTTCCTGCACCTCCTCTCCTTCCTGTTCAGAGGACTCGCCATCATTGCCAGAAGGTTCTTCCGAACCATCCTTTCTGGAAAGCTGTCCAATGCGCTGATTATAGGCTGTCTCGCAGTCTTGTATCAGCTTGTTCAACGACTTGACGAAAGCGGTAGCCTCTTCCGATGGTTGCGTAACACCATATGCCCAGATGGTATATACCAACTCCTCATACAGTTCCTCCATCTGAGCTCTAACGGTCTTAGAGTTTTCCTCAGAGTACACCATCTGAATGTTGGCTCTCGTGTTAATCAACACCAAGTACTGCGCATTTTTCAGCGTCAGTGCTTCCACTTCGTCTCCCAAACCTAGTGTCTCCACATAGGGCGACAAATCGGACTTAGACAAGTCCGCAAGCAAACTTTTCACCGTCTGTATCTTCTGACGGCGAGGGAGTCTGCACAAAATCAAGTAAGGCTCAATGAGGACACCAAGTGCCACACCAGCTTCACGTTTGGAAGCAATAGGCATTTCCTTGGCCTTAGTTATCACGGCAAATATGTACTGGATGATACTATCCACCTCAGCATCTATTTCCGCTATCTTCACTGTCTCCTTCGTTGCTCTGGTCTTTGCCACCATATCATCCAAGACTGCTGTCTTGGTGCAATACGAAGCAAATACTTCTGCAGGAGCATGAAGAAGCTCCTCACCACCGGCTCTTACGAGATCAATTACGCCATTAGAGAAGAAAGCATATTCTGCATTATTTAGCTTCTTCCTCGAATGGTCTCTCAACTTAAGCAATAAACTCATTAATTAATCAAATTTATATATAGTACTAAATAGGGGTCCTACTTACATACGCCTTGCCGGGAGGATAAAAGTAAGATTTTGAGTGGCCCCTCTACTAATAGATATTCAACTATCGTGCCAAACCCCTAAAAATGACATAAAAAAATACAAAACTCTGCCAAATTGGCAGACAATTCTTCATTTGGCAGAGTTTTGGCAGACTTTCGTGTGACAGATGTCTGCCAAAAGGGTGTCATTTTGTCATACTTTTGCTGTGTAGAACACTTTATTCTTGCATATTGCAAATAAACCAAGCTATATCGCAGATATAATGTCAATACACTTTTATAGATATTCTTGCTATTGTACAAAGAGAATACATGCAACATACTCCTCTTTAAAATAGTTTTTTAGTCGGATTTTTTCCTTATATGATATTACATTTATCAAAAGTAGGATGGTCTGATGTAGAATTATGGTCTAAAACACCTGTCGCACTTTGCGCATGGTGTCTCACGAAAAAACAGTCGGCGCAAAATGCGACTGGTGTTCCACCGTGGAATATGAAGCGCAAATTGCGCATGGTGTCCCACGAAAAACCATGCGGCGCAAAATGCGACAGCTGCCCCACGCTGGGATAGTCGGCGCAAAATGCGAAACCATTCCGCAAATTTGCGAAGTCTAATTTCGGTTTGGAAATTGGACTTTTCAGAAAAAAAGTATGCGGCGCAATTTGCGATTAGACTTTTCAAAAATAAAAAGTCCAATTCCGGGTTGGAAATTAGACTTTTCAGAAAAAAAGCATGCGGCGCATTTTGCGATTAGACTTTTCATTTCTGCAGAATGGTTTCGCACTTTGCGCCAGCATTCCACAATCCTGGAGATAGGTTTCGCAATCCGAAATTGCTTTCCCCACCCTCCGGGAATGGATTTTTGACCTCAGAATTGCAGTTCCAAGACTTCCGAAATGCATTTACCACCCCAAAATCGTATTTCTCACACTTGGGAAGCCCCTTCTCTATTCAGAAATGCTTTCTCTAGGTCCAGGAGATACACTTTATGTTATAAAACATGGCATTCAAACTTTTAGTTTTTTTTTCTGTCTAAAATTTATTTTGTTTTCTATTATTTCAGTACATTTGCAACGGCCTAACCAGTTTTATAAGCTATTTGGACGACCAAATTCTTATTGAAATGTGCTTTGCAAGTATCACTCATTGTAGGCTTTACCCCAATAATGAGTCTCACCTAAAGAGCAGAAAAGGACGTTTCCTAAACATTATCTTCTACATCCAATACTACACTAACCCTTGGCCTCGGATGCAGGATAAGCAAGGAAGTTTCTCCCACGTCTTTTTTTATTCACACATTATTGCGTATCAATGTCGAAACCGGGAGAAGCTGTAGACAATAAAAATCTAACGGACTATGAAAAATCTCAGAAAACCGTTGCTTATGATTGCCCTACTATTATGTGGCACATTTATTAAAGCCCACAATTTTGAAGTAGGCGGTATTTACTACAACATTACGTCAAGCCCTGATTTGACAGTTGAAGTCACTTACAAAGGGGACAATAGCTCATACAATCACAAAACATACAGTGGAGCAATTGTCATTCCCGAAACTGTTACCTATGATGGCAACACATATACTGTTACAGGAATTGGCAGATATGCATTTTACGAGTGTAACATCACATCCGTAACCCTTCCCAATACCCTGGAACTTATTGAACTAGATGCATTTTATGGATGTCAATATCTCACCGGAGTCACTTTACCTAATTCTCTAAAAAACATTGAGCATAATGCATTCAGTGGCTGTCATAAAATCAAGTCACTCATTATCCCTGATGGTGTCACAAATATTGGTAGCGGTGCATTCAGAAATTGTGCTGGATTGGAGTCTGTGGTTTTGAGCAAATCGATGACAACACTAGAAACAAGCGTCTTTGAAAAGTGCAATTCTCTTTCATCTGTCAGCATCCCTGCCTCTATCACAAGGGTTAGCGAGAAAGCCTTCTATGATTGTTCTTCTCTTCCTTATGAAAACCACGTAAGATATGCAGACACATGGGCTGTGGATGTAGGTGACGAAGGTCAAAAGACTTACACACTCCGAGCAAACACCACTGGTATCGCAGACCATACGTTCCAGTCCTGCGATTATCTTACCTCAATGAATTTCCCATCTTCATTGAGATTCATTGGCCAATATGCATTTGCTTACTGTCCTGCCTTCACCCCCGTCACTTTACCCAATGCTCTGGAAATAATAGACCGCTATGCTTTCTATTATTGTACAGGACTAGCCTCCATCACAATTCCTTCTTCTGTAACTACAATTAAGAACTACGCATTCCAAAATTGTAAGAATCTTATCAGCGTTACAGTAGAATCTGACTCTGTGATGTCCAAAAAATACGATGTCAACTATAACTTTGCACATATTTTCGGTGAGCAGCTAGAGGAATGCATCATTGGTGATAATGTCACTGCAATTGGAGATCATGCATTATACAATGTGGATAGTCTTGAGCACGTAACAATAGGTAATAACGTAAAACACATTGGACGTGATGCATTCGAATACTCTAAACGTTTATCCGACATCACCATTCCCGAATCTGTGGAAACTATTGATCACAATGCATTCTACCAATGTACTGGACTTACCGCCATCAGTTTCCCCAATTCGGTAACAAGTATCGGAAGCAATGCATTTCATGGATGCACAGGAATAGCATCTATTTCTTTTGGTAATTCTATTAAAAGCATTGGAGATGCCGCATTTAGTTCCTGTGGACTTACATCTGTTACTATCCCTAGCTCTGTTCAGGATTTAGGTACTTATGTGTTCTCTGGTTGTGACAATCTGATTAAGGTTACAATAGAATCTGACTCAGTCATGTCTAAGAACTATTCATATAACAACAATCTTCTTTATATATTTGGCGATAATGTCAAAGAATATATCATAGGTGATAATGTCACCAAGATTGGAGAATATGTGTTCAACAATTCTTACAACAACGGTGATAGCATCAGGTCCGTTGTCATAGGTAACAGTGTAAAAAGTATTGGCGAGCGCGCATTCTCTGGTAATAAGAATCTAGAATCTGTATCATTCGGCAAGGCTATTGAAGTAATCAACGACTACGCATTTGGTTATTGCAATAAACTTGATTCTGTTATTCTACCAAATTCTCTTGTAGAAATTAAGAATTATGCTTTCACTGATTGCTCTTCTCTTTCTTCTATTATTATTCCTAATGGTGTAAAGAATATTGGTTCATACGCGTTTTCAAGTTGTCCTGCGCTCGCCAACGTTACCCTGGGCGAGTCCGTAGAAAGCATTGATTTTCATGCATTTAACGGTTGTACTGAGCTAGCATCCATTACCATCCCCAGTTCTGTTCAGGATTTAGGCACTTATGCATTCTCTGGTTGTGACAATCTGATTAAGGTTACAATTGAATCTGACTCGGTGATGTCTAAGAACTATTCATATAACAACAACCTCCTTTACAGATTTGGCGATAAAGTCAAAGAATATATCATAGGTGATAATGTCACCAAGATTGGAGAATATGCGTTCAACAATTCTTACAACAACGGTGATAGCATCAGGTCCGTTGTCATAGGTAACGGTGTAAAAAGTATTTGCAAGTGCGCATTCTATGGTATTAAGAATCTAGAATCTGTATCAATCGGCAAAGCTGTTGAAGTAATCAATGACTACGCATTCGCATATTGCTCTGCTCTAAGTTCTATCACCATACCCGAAACATGCTTAAAGATAGGCGATAACGTATTCCGTGATTGTACAGCTCTGCCCGTACAAGACAATGTGAGATACGCCGATACTTGGGCTATTGGGGTTGCAGACAAAACGCTTTCAAGATACAAAGTCAGAGACAATACTGTCGGATTGTATGGAACATTTGACGGATGTCAATATATGACAAGAGTAACGCTGCCCGAAACATTGAAAGTAATAGACGATAATACCTTCTCTAGTTGTAATTTACTCGCTTCGGTAGATATCCCCAACTCTGTGATAAGCATTGGCAATAGTGCGTTCAGCAATTCTGGACTAACCTCTATCGTTATCCCCAATTCTGTCTCATTCATCGGAGAAGAAGCGTTTTATGGTTGTAGCTACTTAACAGACGTTACCCTTCCCTCTTCGTTGACCAATATTGAAAATTCCACATTCTCTCAGTGCAGAAAACTTGCTTCTATCTCAATCCCCAATACTGTTGAAAATATCGGAGATTATGCTTTCAGTAATTGTGACGAATTAACCTCGGTAAACATCCCCAATTCTGTGGATAGCATTGGTAAATACGCATTCAACGGTTGCTATCGTCTGGCTTCAGTTCACATTCCTCATTCTGTGACTAGTATTGGCGAATATGCATTCACTAATTGTGCCTATTTAGCCAAGGTTAATCTACAATCTCCTGTTATTATCTCCAATGGTAATCTTAAGGATTTGTTCGGAACTCAGGTAACGGAATACATCATAGATGCCGACATAACAGAATTGAAAGAAAACTTCTTCTATCGTTATGACAGACTAAAGAAGGTACAACTGCCTGAACAACTCACCAGCATCAGCGAATCTATGTTTGAAGAGTGCAAGAACTTGCGCAATGTAGTGATTCCTGCCACCGTTACCGAGATTGGTGATTATGCATTCTACAATTGTACTTCTTTGGATACCTTGGTGTGCAACAATCCCACTCCTCCTGCATGCGGAGAAGAAACCTTCTATGGCGTAACTGCTGAAAATTGCAAACTATTCGTTCCTGCTGGTTCTGTAGAAATATATTCTAAGACTAGCCCCTGGAGTGATTTTGCTATTCAGGTAGAAGAAATATCTTCTGAAAAGGTTTTGGTTGATGAAGAGCCATACATCAATTATGAAGAAGTGGCATTGGAGAAACTTACTTATAAGAAGACCTTGCCTAATACATCATGGAATCCATTGTACGTTCCATTCAGAATTGCATACGAAGATTTGGCAGACAAGTATGAAGTGGCATACATCAATGCTATTCGTTCATACGATATGGACGAAAATGGTGCCATCGATTCTATGGTTATGGAAGTTGTCAAGATCAAGGATGGCATCATGAAGGAGAACTATCCTTATTTGATAAAAGCCAAGGCAGAAAATGATTTGGAATTCATCATCGAAAAGGAAAACCAGACTATCTATCCAGCAATATCTTCAACATTGGATTGCTCTACATTCTACACCAAGTTCGAGATTACTGGTACTTACAAAGAAAAAGCGTCCGAGAATTTGAATGGCGCTTTGGTCATTGGCGAAGATGGCGCATGGCAACCCTTGGGTACTTATGACACAGTCAAGCCCTACAGCTTCTACATGACAATCAGCCAACGTGAAGACTCTCCTGTGCAGATTGAAGAACGTGCTCTGTCTCGTATCGTAATCAGTGTTCTTGGAGAAGATGCAGAAACTGGCATTCAGGATATCCTCAACACAGGAAATGAAAATGTAATCTACGACTTGAATGGTCGCCGTATCCTAACTCCTCAAAAGGATGGTGTGTATATCCTGAACGGCAAGAAAGTTGTATATTAAAATAATGATTATGAAACGTACATATATTAAACCTACCACATAGGTAATCTGGATATACAATGAGAAAATGATGGCGTCTAGCGATAGAGTGCCTATTGATGAAAAACCAGGCATCCCTGCTGCCCGTCAAAACGATTGGGCTGAATGGGAAAGCATTTGGTAATATCATAAAATCCAAATTATAAAAACGATAATCTCCGTGAAGGTTTCAAGGCCTATCACGGAGATTTTTTATTATTAAAGGAAATAGTGTTATATATTCAATTATTGCTGTCCGGTAAATCTTTTTGATCTAATATAAAAATAGGAGCTGTTCCATTTTACAAGGGGTAGTCCTTTTTGGGTATTTCTGTATTGCAACAAACACAACAACCATGGGTAAAAGTGCCATTTTACCGGACAGCAATAATAAAAAAGCTATTCTCTCCCTTAACACAACTAGTAGAAACTATACTGTAAGAATTTGAGTATGATATTACCACTCCTAATTCAAGAAAAGATGAAGGTGTGAAAGCGTGAATATCGCGATATTTGAGGTCGCCACCGTGGTAGCCGGGGTGAATATCGCGATATTTGAGGTCGCCACCGTGGTAGCCGGGGTGAATATCGCGATATTTGGAGTCGCCACCGTGGTAGTTGGAGCGAATATCGCGATATTTGAGGGCGCCACCGTGGTAGTTGGGGTGAATATCGCGATATTTGGGGTCGCCACCGTGGTAGCTGGGGTGAATATCGCGATATTTGGGGTTGCCACCGTGGTAGTTGGAGCGAATATCACGATATTTGGGGGCAACTCTGTGGTAAAAGTGATTTGCAGCCAGCGAATGTCAGAATGTAACGCTACAACGGACACAAACAGACTGCGGAAGTGAGTTTGTAACGCTACAACGGGACTAGATTTTATCCCTAAGCCTGTACTCTATTCCTGGATTTCCCTGAGCGGAATGAGGACAAAGTCTCGTTCGTGCATGCGAGGATGTGGAAGGGTGAGTTCGGGGGTGTTGAGAACGAGCTGGTCATAGGTGAGAAGGTCAATATCAATGGGGCGGTCCTTATAGGTAAGTGAGCCATCGGAGTTGATGCTCTTTTGGGTACGTCCCAGTTCTTTCTCTATCTTCTGAGTTTCACGAAGGCATGCCATGGGTGACATCATTGTGTGTACAAGGCATACGATGTTGATAAACTTATTGGGAGACTGGAAACCCACGGGGGCTGTTTCGATATAAGAAGATACCCTATAGACAGAGCCCACGCGCTCATCAATGAGTGCGAGGGCTTGTCGGATATTTGCCTCTCTATCGCCTAGGTTGGAACCTAGGCTTAGGTAGAGTTTATGTGTCATCTACTATTGTCTATCTTTAAAATGTAATTGATGAGTGGAATGCCTATTAGTCATTGATAATTAGCATTGCATCACCGAAGGGACCAAAGCGATAACGACGTGTGGGGTCACTCTCGTTGTAGCGCATAGCTTCCTTGTAGGCACGCATCACTAGGTCGTAGCCACCGAAGGCGGCGGTGAGCATAAGTAGTGTGCTCATAGGGCTATAGAAATTAGCCACCATAGCATCAGCAATATGGAAATCGTAAGGAGGGAAGATAAACTTGTTGGTCCATCCATCGAAGGGTTTCAAACGATTGTCCGCACTTACGGCAGTTTCCAACACGCGCTGAACGGTGGTACCTACGGCAACGATGCGCTTGCCCTCATCCTTAGCCTTGTTGATGATATCACATGCAGTTTGATTGACGTGTATTTCCTCGCTATCTGTCTTGTGCTTGGTAAGGTCTTCTACATCAATAGTGCGGAAGCAACCCAAACCACAATGCATGGTCACGAAAGCCTGCTCAATGCCCTTGATTTCCATCATCTTGAGCAATTGGGGAGAGAAATGCATACCAGCGGTAGGTGCAGTAACAGCTCCTTCATTCTTAGCAAAGACGGTTTGGAAATCCTCCATATCCTCGGGCTCTGCTGGACGCTTGATAAGTTCCTTAGGCAATGGAGCCTCGCCAAGAGAAAGCAAAGCGTGCTTAAACTCCTCGTGGGTACCATCGAAGAGGAAACGCAAGGTACGACCACGGCTAGTGGTGTTGTCAATAACCTCGGCCACCATACTATTGTTCTCGCCAAAGTATAGTTTATTGCCGATACGAATCTTACGGGCAGGGTCAACTAGCACATCCCATAGACGTACATCGCTATTGAGCTCTCTAAGCAAGAAAACCTCGATTCTAGCTCCTGTCTTTTCCTTATTACCATATAGGCGAGCGGGAAAAACCTTGGTGTCATTGAAAACAAACACATCCTTCTCGTCGAAGAAATTAATGATATCTCGGAAGGACTCGCGATGTTCGATAACACCACTCTTGGAGTGAACTACCATTAGACGACAATCATCGCGATGGTAGAAGGGACGCTCCTCTGTGGGGTCGAAATCGCATGGATACTGAGCGATACGCTCATCGGGCAATCTGTACTTAAACTGTGATAATTTCATATCGTGATGTTAGATGTGTTATTGTTCGTTGTTATTAGTGGGCAAGGTTTCTAGCCACTCCTGAAAAGTTTCCAAAGTATGGCATTGCTCCACGGTATAGTCGCCAATACGAGTGCGGCGGAGAGCTGTGAGATGTGCTCCTGAACCTAGCGCAAGACCAATGTCGCGAGCCAATGCTCGGATGTATGTTCCCTTGCTACAAACTACTCTGATGGTCAATAGCATGGTATCTGGATTAAACTCCAGTTGCTCTATCTCATCAATGACTAGTACCTTGGGCTTTAGTTCTACCTCCTTACCTTGACGAGCCAAGTCGTAGGCTCTCTTTCCATCTACCTTACATGCAGAAAATGAAGGAGGAACCTGCTCTATGCGTCCAAGGAATTGTGACAAGGCTTTGGTGACCATATCCTGAGTGATATGCTCTGTGGGATAGGTAGCATCTACGGGTGTCTCTAAGTCGAAACTAGGGGTAGTAGCACCCAATTGCAGAGTAGCCACATATTCCTTGGTCTTTGCCTGAAGGGTATCTATCTGCTTGGTAGCCTTACCCGTGCAAATGATGAGCACACCTGTGGCTAGAGGGTCAAGCGTACCTGCATGACCCACCTTGAGTTTCTTCTCGCCAATATGCTTGCACAGAAGATAACGCACCTTGCTGACTATACCGAAGGAGGTCCAATCAAGGGGTTTGTCAAATGATAATATGGTTCCTGCCTTGAAATCCATGATTTATAGTATGCTGCTGAGAAGAATGATACAACCAACGATGGCACAATATATGCCAAAGTAAACTAGCTTGCCCTTCTTAACGATAGATACCATCCACTTGCAAGCAAGGCAACCGCTAACGAAGGCTGCAATGAAGCCAATAGCCAAGGCGCTCATAGAAATGCTACCAGCTGCTGCTTCGGCACCATCCTTAGCTGCTTTGAGAATACTTAGTAGTGCCTCACCAAGAATGGGAGGAATAACCATTAGGAAGGAGAACTGAGCCATCTTCTCTTTCTTAACACCAAGGAGCAAACCTGTGGCAATAGTACTACCACTACGGCTAAGTCCTGGCAATACGGCTATAGATTGTGCAAGACCGATGACAAAAGCTTGCCAAAGGCTGATTTCTTCCTTTTGACGAGGACGAGCATAATAGCTCATGGTGAGGAGCGCTGAAGTGATAATCAAGCAGAAGCCAACAATGAGCAAGCCGCTACCAAAGATGGCCTCGACGTAGTCCTTGAAGAATACGCCTACGATGCCTATGGGTATCATGCTGATAACGATAGCTAGGATATACTTGCGCTCGGGGCTTAGCAAGGGTGCCTTTGTGTCTACAAGGCCACGCAATAGCCATACTATCTCGCGCCAAAGTATAACGAGGGTGCTGAGCACTGTTGCTACATGTACGGCGATGGTAAAGGTAAGATTCTCCTCGCCTTCAATACCAAAGAGAGCACTAGCAATGGTGAGATGTCCGCTACTACTAACGGGGAGATACTCCGTCAAGCCTTGTAGCAATCCCATAAGAAGAGCTTGTAATTCAGTCATGTTGATAAACTTTTTGGTTTAGTGGATTATACGTGTGAAAAGTTGGGGGTCTTAAATCTTTTATTGATCCTTACGCGGAGATGGTTTTATTCCTTTTCGGTTGACTTCTCTGCCTTATGGTACATGATACCAAAGATGATAAAGATGAAACCTACGAAACATACGGCAGGTGCCAACTTGATACGACGGAAACTGAAAATCTCAGGATTGAAGAGTTCTTCAGTACTTCCGCTTCCGCTCATTAGTATGAAGCCAGCGATGATGATGACCATGCCAATGGCTAGGAGAATGTAATTCTTTTTAGTGAAGGCTAATTGATTCATAATTGTATTATTAGCAATGTTTTTACGTTTATCTATATAGGTCGCGCTCTTGCATCTTGAGGAAATGCGTCACGCTGATGAAAGTACACGAGAGGGTAATAACCATAGCAAAGGCAAAGACGCATGCTATCATGGTCAGTACATTTCTAGCTGGTAGAAACTCTGATAGAGATGGCTCAATACCTATTGCCCATTGAACAACGATAAGCAAGAACAAAGTAGCAATGGCGGCTGATATCAATCCCATGCGCAAGCTACGAAGCATAAAGGGTCGACGAATGAAATTCCATCTCGCACCAATTATCTTCATCGTATTGATAACGAATCTCTGACTATATATACCAAGATGTACCGTATTGTTAATCAAACTGATACTAATAACGGATAGCACCACGGTGATGAGTATCAAGATGTAGGTGATAGTATTTAGGTTCTGATTGATAGTCTCAATGATATCCTCATGATAAATCACATCAACGATGGCACTTTCCTGCATCAAATCCTCCGTTATCCACTCCAAACTATCTGTGCAGACGTAATCTGCCTTCATTTTCATCTCCAAAGAAATGCTGAATGGATTTTTACCCAAGAATTCGTGAGGATTGACTCCTAAAACCTCCACCTGCTCCTGGAGAGCTTGTTCGCGACTTATGAAGTCGATTTTGTGAACGTAAACCTTCTCACCAAGTGTCACAACTAGGTTTTGTGCCGTTGTTTCAGAAGTAGTATCAGCCAAGATGGTGGTGACGGTCATGTCTTGATGCACATAATTGCGTATCTCCTTTGCCGTAAGCACAAAGAGAGTCAATGCACCAAGAAGCAACAGCGCCATAGTGGTACTGATGGTACTTGTGAGAAATTGCCAACGTAATGAGTCTTTTTTAATCATATTGCAACACCTTTCAAGGTAGCACTAGAACTTTCAGTTATCTTTACTCTTACTGTCTCGCCAATGCGATGATTGCCTCTATCGATGATTACCACCTTGTTCTGCTCTGTACGACCAAAGAGTTGCTCGCGACTTCGCTTGCTCGTACCCTCCAGAAGAACGTCATACTCCTTGCCTACACAATCCTTATTGCACTCGGCAGACAACTCGTTTTGGAGAGCAATAAGTTCGTTCAATCTACGTATCTTCACATCCTCACTGATATCATCAGGTAGATGCTTGCTAGCATAGGTGCCTGGACGCTCACTATATTTGAACATGAACGAAGAATCATAGCGACAGATGCGCATGAGGCTGAGGCTCTCCTGGTGGTCTTCCTCTGTTTCGCTACAATAACCGGCAAAGATATCCGTGGTAATAGCACACTCGGGCACTATTCTTCTGATGGCTTCTACTCTATCCAAATACCACTCACGGGTGTACTTGCGATTCATCAACTTCAAGATACGATTGCTACCACTCTGCACAGGCAAGTGGATGTGCTTGCACACATTTGGTTCCTCGGCTATCACTCGCAAGGTTTCATCGCTCATATCCTTGGGATGAGAGGTAGTAAAACGTACTCGCATATTTGGTACAGCCTTGGCCACCATTCTCAACAATGCAGGGAAATCCGTTTCACCATACTTGTAGCTATTGACATTTTGCCCAAGTAGCGTAACCTCCTTGAAATTTCTCTCTTGCAAGTCAAGACACTCCTTAATGATACTTTCCACATCACGACTACGCTCACGGCCTCTGGTGTAAGGCACAATACAATAGTGGCAGAAGTTGTTACATCCACGCATGATGCTAACGAAGCCTCCAATATGGCCAGTGTGCAATCGCTGGGGTATAACATCGCTATATGTTTCGGTCAACGAGAGCTCCACATTCATAGCCTTGTGGCCACACTCTACCTGAGCAATAAGGTCGGGGAGCGACATATAGCTATCAGGACCTGCTACCATATCCACTCCATATTCCTCAATGAGTTGCTCTTTGACACGCTCAGCCATACATCCAATCACTCCAATGATTAGCTTGTGCTCATTGCCGCGCTTCTTCTGTACGCTGTGCAAGAATTCAAGTCGAGAAAGAATCTTCTGCTCGGCATTGTCTCTCACACTACAGGTATTCAAGAATATGGCATCTGCGTCTTCCAATTGCTCGCATACTTCATATCCAGCCATACCCATAACGGAGGCTACGACTTCGCTATCGGCCACATTCATCTGGCAACCATATGTTTCTATGAGGAGTTTCTTCATACGTTTCTATGAGGAGTTTCTTCAGGTGTTCATTATTATATTTATCATCAGATACTCTGCAAGAGTTCTATCAGATGTCTTAAGTGCAAAAGGGAGGTCCGCCTTGGGGCGACCTCCCTTCGTGTTGGTTGGGCTATCCGGTTTCGAACCAGAACAAAGACGACCAAAATGTCTTGTGCTACCATTACACCATAGCCCAATCCTATACAAATCATAGCCCACTGGCTTACATTTGCGCTGCAAAGGTACAAAAAAATATTCAGTTAAATGCTTTTAAGCTGTACTTTATTTCTATTTGAATAGCATTTTCTTCGTTTTTGCACCCCTATATCTTCAATCGGTAATACCTTTCTGGGAGAAGGAATAAGGATTTTACCTATTTGACAATGATTAAGAAATACTTTTTCTTACCCTGTTGTGCAAGAATGTATTTATCGTTAAGGAGGTCGCTTTCTGTAATCATCTGGTCAAAAACATTAAGCTTTTCCTTGTTGATAGAAACACCACCACCCTGGGTCAACTTACGCATCTCACCCTTAGAAGCAAAGCATGCTGTCTGCTCAGCGAGCAAATCTACAGCCTTGATACCTTCGCCTTGAAGCAACTCTCTGCTTACCTCATACTGAGGAACACCAGCAAATACATCCAACAAGGTAGCTTCGTCCAACTTAGCAAGAGATTCCTTTGTTGCCTTACCAAAGAGGATATTGCTTGCCTCAAGAGCTGCATTGTAATCCTCACGAGAGTGAACCATGCATGTAACCTCCTCTGCTAGACGCTTCTGTAGGATACGCATACCAGGATCCTGACTATGCTCCTCAATGATAGCATCAATAGTTTCCTTATCCAAAGATGTGAAAATCTTGATGTAACGCTGAGCATCCTCGTCGCCAACATTCAACCAGAACTGATAGAATGCATAAGGAGTAGTACGATTGCGGTCAAGCCAAATATTACCGCTCTCGGTCTTACCAAACTTCTTACCATCAGACTTTGTAATAAGAGGACAAGTCAAAGCATAAGCCGAGTTTTCGCCACCAAGCTTTCTTCTAATCAACTCTGTACCCGTGGTAATATTACCCCACTGGTCGGAGCCACCCATCTGGAGGCGACAATTCTTCTCTTGATACAAGTGCAAGAAATCGTAACCCTGAAGCAACTGGTAGGTAAACTCAGTAAATGACATACCATCCTGGCATTCGCCATTCAAGCGACGCTTCACGCTATCCTTGGCCATCATGTAGTTGACGGTGATACACTTACCTATTTCGCGAGCGAAATCAAGGAAGGAGAAGTTCTTCATCCAGTCATAGTTGTTCACCAACTCTGCCTTGTTTGGTGCATCGCTATCAAAATCAAGGAAACGTCCTAGCTGTTCCTTAATACATGCTACATTGTGGCGAAGAGTCTCTTCATTCAAAAGATTACGCTCCTGACTCTTACCGCTAGGGTCACCAATCATACCAGTAGCACCACCGATGAGCGCTAAAGGCTTATGTCCGCAACGCTGAAAATGTCTTAGCATCATTACACCACACAAATGTCCAATGTGCAGAGAATCAGCAGTAGGGTCAATACCCACATATGCTGTTTGCTGGCCAGAGGCAAGCATTTCTTCTGTACCAGGCATCATCTGATGAATCATGCCTCTCCACTTCAGTTCTTCAACAAAATTCATATCGTTAGTTAGATATATCTAATTCAAAATTACTTTACTTCCCAGATATCATTTGTCTCTAGCAATTCAGCAAAAGTATGATATTTCTTCTGGGCTTTAACTTCTTCTATCTGAGCTTCTACTGCATCATTGTATGTAGGAGCCTCAACATCGCGAATTACACCAAGAGCAATGGGGAAACCATCTCCGTCACCCATGAGCGCAAGCTTTAGCTGAAGTGTATTATCCTGACATTTTGCATCGTGCACTAGAATGTCGTCAATAGTAACACCATCCTTGCCAATTTCTACTATCTTCAAGCCAAAACCTTCCTGTACAAGGCCAAACTCATTATTCTCACCGAATACTAGTGGTTCTCCGTGCTTAACATAAATCGCATTCTTAGCACGACCTGTCTTATCATAGATACCATCGTGAGTACCATGATTGAAGATTACACAATCCTGCATAATCTCACAAACAGAAGCACCCTTATGATTGTAAGCTGCCTTCAAAATCTCCACAGTACCGGGAGCATCAGTAGCCACAGCACGTGCAAAGAAGTGACCACGAGCGCCGAAGCAAAGTTCTGCAGGGCGGAAGGGGTCTTCAACAGTACCATAAGGACTACTCTTACTCACAAAACCACGAGGACTTGTGGGAGAATACTGACCCTTGGTAAGACCATAAATACGATTGTTGAGAAGAATCATATTTAGGTCAATATTTCTTCTGTTAGCATGAATAAAGTGATTACCACCGATAGCAAGACCATCACCATCACCACTTACCTGCCATACTGCTAACTTAGAATTTGCTACCTTACAACCAGTTGCAATAGCTGCAGCACGACCATGGATAGTGTTCATGCCATAAGTTGCCATATAGTGTGGCAAACGGCTAGAACAACCGATACCAGAGATTACTGCAATATCTTGAGGTGCGACACCAATCTCTGCCATTGCCTTGTGCAATGAAGCGAGGAAGAAATGGTCACCACATCCGGGGCACCATCTTGGCTGTCCCTTCTTATAATCTTGAGCTGTATATGTTGCCATGATAATGTCCTCCGTTTTTACTTGTTAAGAATATTATTGAAAGCTTCTACCAATTCTACAACCTTGAAGGGCTGACCCTTAACCTCGTTGTATTGCTCAGGACAAAAACCATCTACCTTCATACGTAGCCAACCAGCCAATTGTCCCATATTCTGCTCTGCTACAACTACCTTGGGATACTTCTTCATTACCTCAGCAGTATTTGCGGGTAGAGGATTGATATAGCGGAAATGTGCCATTGCCACCTTCTTGCCTTGAGCCTGCATTTCCTCCATAGCAGCACGCAGATGTCCGTATGTACCACCGAAACCAACAATTAGCAACTCTGCATCGTCCTTATCACCCAAAACTTCAAGTTCAGGTACGGGGATGTTAGCCACCTTGTTGGCACGCTTACGTGTCATAAGGTCGTGGTTTTCAGGATTTGTGCTGATTGCACCAGTCTTATCATCCTTCTCCAAGCCACCAAGAATATGCTCAAAACCCTGACGGCCGGGAACTGCCCAATAACGAGTACCATTCTCCTTACGCATATATGGTGTCCATTCACCCTTTAGTTCTTCGGGAACATAAGGAGGATTGATAGCGGGATATTCTGCCAAGTTGGGAAGACGGAATGCGCCTGAACCATTAGCTACATAAGCATCAGTAAGAAGAATTACAGGTGTCATGTGCTCTAGGGCAATCTTTGAAGCCTCATATGCAGCCTCAAAACAGTCAGTAGGACTTGTAGCTGCTAGCACGGGCATTGGGCTTTCGCCATTACGTCCGAAGAGAGCTTGCAAAAGGTCTGTCTGTTCGCTCTTGGTAGGAAGACCTGTAGCAGGACCACCACGCTGTACATCAAGGATTACCAAAGGTAGCTCCATGATTACCGCCAAGTTCATTGCCTCGCTCTTCAAGCACATACCAGGACCAGAAGTACTGGTAACAGCCAGAGCACCAGCAAATGCAGCACCTACGCTGGAAGCACAACCAGAGATTTCGTCCTCGCATTGTACAGTTGTCACGCCAAGGCTCTTGTGCTTTGACAATTCGTGCAAAACATCAGTAGCAGGAGTAATAGGATATGAACCCAAGAAAAGCTTAAGACCAGCCTTCTCAGCAGCAGCTATGAAACCATAAGCAGTAGCCTTATTTCCAGTAATATCCATATATCTACCAGGAACCTTATTCTTGGTTTCGATGCGATATACGTTTGTTGCACTAGAGTGTGTATTATGACCATAGTCATAACCAGCCTGTACAACCTTTATATTTGCCTCTGCAATAGCAGGTTTCTTTGCGAACTTCTCCTTAAGATAGTTGAATGCAACCTCCAAATCACGATCGAAAAGCCAGCACACAAGACCTAGAGCAAACATATTGCGGCACTTGTTGATGCTCTTCACGTCCATACCACTATCAGCAAGGCAATTCTTAACCATAGAGGTAAGAGGACAAGCGATTACTTTGTCGGGATCAATACCCATTTCACCAAGGTAATCCTCAGTTTGGAATTGAGCCTTCTCCAAATCCTTGGGGCCAAAGCTATCGGTGTCGATAATGATTGTAGCATCCGATTTTGCATATCGGTACTGAGTTTTAAGCGCAGCAGCGTTCATAGCTACCAATACGTCGCACAAATCACCTGGAGTGTATACTTGAGAAGCGCCAATATGAACCTGGAAACCGCTTACGCCGGTCAAGGAACCTTGTGGAGCTCGGATATCAGCAGGATAATCAGGGAATGTACTAATACTATTTCCCACGGTTGCGGATACGGTGGAAAATATATTGCCTGCAAGTTGCATGCCATCACCGGAGTCGCCAGAAAAGCGAACAACGACTGAGTTCTTTTCAGTTATGTTCATAATATAAAATAATAAAATATGTACCCCCGCCGGGAATCGAACCCGGATCAAAGGTTTAGGAAACCTTCGTTCTATCCATTTAACTACAGGGGCAAATCACTACCACCCGAAGGTGATAGTGATAATATGTGTTTGCTTACTTCTTAGCGGTCTTCTTCAAGCACAAGAATGCTGTGGGAGCTGCTACGAAGATTGAACTTAGAGTACCGAAGATTACACCAAGCATCATAGCGAAGCTGAAGCTGATAATGCTACCTGCGCCACCACCGAAGATGCCAATCAAGAAGATTACAGCAAGTACGATGAATGTAGATACTGAGGTATTGATGGTACGGTTCAATGTATTGTTTACAGAGCGGTTGAACAGGTCGAATCTATCCATTGTGGGATGGAGATTAAGTTCCTCACGGATACGGTCGAACACAACCACCTTATCGTTGATAGAATAACCGATAGCGGTTAGAATAGCACCGATGAAGGTCTGGTCGATTTCCATACTGAATGGCATCCAACCCCAGCATAGAGCGTAAGCACCCAAGATGAGCAATACGTCTGATACAAGAGCTACGATAGAACCGATAGAGAATGCGATGTTGCGGAAACGAACTAGGATGTAGATGAAGATTGCGATAATAGCAAGAATCACACTCCAAATAGCACCATAGGTGATATCCTCAGCTACAGAAGGACCTACCTTCTGGCTACTGATGATAGAACCACCAGTACGTACATCACGGTTGATGAAGGTCTCAAGAGTCAAATCCTCAGCTAGCATACCACCAGCCTTCAATACTTCGAACAACTTAGCCTCGATTTCGCTATCTACCTCTACGCCATCCTCATTGATGCGATAGTTGGTGCTGATACGCAAGGTGTTACCATCTGTACCAATAGCGATTGCATTGATATTGCTGCCTTCGAATGCATCCTCAAGGAGAATATTAGCCTCTTCAGAAGAAACCTTCTGCTCGAAAAGAACAACAAAGTTGCGACCACCAGTGAAGTCAATACTCTTGCTGAAGCCTCTGAATGTCATACCTGCGATAGCGATAAGAGCAAGAACACCAAAGATAGCGAAGCTCTTCTTGTAAGCAGCCATGAACTTGAAGCTGGGGTTCTTGAAGCTAATCCAGTTACCAACGGGAGTCTTAAACTTAAGATTCTGCCACTTGCCCTTCTCCATCATAGAGGTGTACACCAAACGAGTCATGAACACAGCGGTGAAGAAGCTAGCAACGATACCGATAATCAATGTTGTAGCGAAGCCCTTGATAGGACCTGTACCGAAGTTGTAAAGGATGATACCAGTGATGATACTGGTCAAGTTAGAGTCGAAGATAGCGCTGAATGCATTGCTATAACCAGCAGCCAAAGCCTCACGAAGCTTCTTACCTGACTTCAATTCCTCCTTAGTACGCTCGTAGATAAGCACGTTAGCATCCACAGCCATACCCAAGGTAAGTACCATACCAGCGATACCACTCATGGTTAGAGATGCCTGGAAACTGGTCAAAATACCTGCGGTGAAGAATAGGTTGAGAAGTAGAGCACCATTAGCAACCATACCAGGGATAGTGCCGTACATTGCAACCATATAAATCATAAGAAGTACGAATGCAACAACACAGCTCCATACACCTAGACGGATAGACTCTGCACCAAGAGTAGGACCTACGATTTCCTCGCTCACGATCTTAGCAGGAGCGGGCATCTTACCTGACTTCAATACGTTAGCCAAGTCACGAGTATCCTCAGCGGTAAAGTTACCAGTAATCTGGCTATTACCACCAGTGATTTCAGTCTCTACATTGGGAGCGCTGTATACGCTATTGTCAAGTACGATAGCGATTGAACGATTCAAGTTAGCCTTGGTAAGAGCAGCCCAACGACGAGCGCCGTCAACGTTCATCTGCATGCTAACGCAAGGACGGCCGTGCTGGTCGTAATCATCCTTAGCGTCAGTTACAACATCACCCTCAAGAGGTGCGCGACCATTGCGCTCAGTTACGCGGATAGCATATAAGTAGTACCAGTTAGAGCCTTCGCCTTCGCCAACACCCTTCACACCCCACTTAAGACGTACGTCAGAGGGAAGAAGTTCCTGTGCCTCGGGAGTTTCGAAATACTCGCTGATAGCATCAAGATTGCGCTTATGAGCCATACCTACGATACAACCCTGACCAGGAGTAACCTGCAACTTGCTCAATAGAGGATGCTCCTTCTCTAGGTTAGCATTGGGATTCTCACCACCAAGAGCAGCGGCAAGGTCTGTTGATGCCTTTGACTCAGTTGCAACGGTGTCCTCATCAGTAGCAAGAGCAGAAGCGAGCTTCTGGTCAAGCTGAGCCAAGAAGGGAACAATTTCCTGAGAGTTGTATGTCTCCCAGAACTCAAGGTTAGCAGAACCCTGAAGCAACTTACGTACGCGCTCGGGCTCCTTCACACCAGGCATTTCTACCATGATACGACCCTCCTGACCCTCAAGAGCCTGGATGTTGGGCTGAACTACACCGAAGCGGTCAATACGTGTGCGCAATACATTATAACTATTGTCAATTGCGCTCTTTACCTCTGCACGTAGTACGTTTTCCACCTCATTGTCGGTGCTCTTAGGGCTTACCTTGTCGCGTAGCTGCTGAGTAGCGAAAATCTCAGCTAGGGGACGCTCGGGAGCTAGCTCTTTAAAATTCTTTACGAACAGGGTAATAAAATCACTCTGGCTTTCTGTTGCTTCCTTAGCAGATTTCTCAACTGCTAGCTTAAAGGTCTCGTCGTTCTCCTCCTTGTGGTCGGCCAAAGCCTTCACAACGTCGGGTACGCTAACCTCTAGGATTACATTCATACCACCCTTTAGGTCAAGACCTAGGCCGATACCCATTTCGCGGCACTCCTTCAATGTCCAAGACCACAAGTAAACCTTGTTGGTGTTGAGAGAGTCCATGTAACGGTCAGCAGCATCTTTGCCCTCTGCAAGCATCTTCTCCTGATACTTGTTGTCATAGTGGTTTGTAGCCACTGAGAAGCTCAGGTAAAATGCGCAAACTAGAGTTAGAAGAATGGCAAAAGCCTTTACAAATCCTTTGTTTTGCATTGTTGTTTAAGATTAGTTATTTTTGAAAAGTTAATATTCAAAATTGACATTAGTGCACAAAAAAGCATGCAAATGTAAGATTTTTTTTTGACTCATCAAACGTAAGCGGAAGAAAAACATCGTTAAATGACCTATTTTGCTGATTTTGATACACGTGTAAGTATAGGAAGATGGTCAGATGAGTTAATTTCCTTGTCAATGTATGTAAAATGCGTGTTTAGGTTTTCGCTCACGAAAATATGATCAATCCTAACAGGAAAGCCTTTGGTAAGGAAAGAAAATCCTAATCCGCTTCCGCTTTCTCTGTAGGCACTCTTCAGATGCTTTGTCAGTCGCCTATAAGTGTAGGAAATAGGTGTATCGTTCATATCTCCAGCCACGATGATACTCCGATGGAGGTTTCTTTCCACCAGATTGCACAAACTATCCGTTTGCTCGGCTCTCTTCTCTGTGGCAATGGCTATACGAGAGAGCAATATTCGGCCGCTCGACTCCATTTGGTCCTTGTTAATGGTGTTGATGGCATTGATATAATCCTTCTTCTCCTGTGGACTTATGCCGTTGCTTTTCAGGTGATTGTTGACCACGAGGGTGGTGTCTCCATCAATATTGATAAGGCATGCCAAGGAACCATTACCATACTCTTGAGAGGTAGAATAGACAATATCTCCCACAAAAGGCCACTTTGAGAAAATAGACATGCCACTACGTCCTTTCACATCGTATCCCTTGGCTTTCAATTGTTTAGTCAAGTTGGTATGATAACTACCATAGGCACTTTCTTGCAAGCAAATCACATCTGCATCACTCGCCACAATGTATTCTATTGACTTATCGCCATCAATATTGTTGAAGGAGTCGCTAACGTAATTGGCCACATTGAAGGAGAGTATCAGATGACCTTCATCGGTCTTCTCTACTAAGTTGATGGGACAATAATCCCAGATATATCCTCCACAAAGGAGCATACCAACGATGGGTAACCACACACCTCGCCATGACACCAGCAACCACGCCACAATGAAGCACAGGTTGATGGCCAAGAATACGGGGAAGGCCAAACCTGCCAAGGATAGTCGTGGAAAGGCTGCAGGCGAAATCCACGTGGACAGGCACGTGGCCAGCATCAGAAGAATGGTAGTTATGTTGGCTCCAGCCATGAGGCTAACTACCATAATATGAGTGCCATGCTTTAATTTCGACGTAAGTTCGCTAACGCTCATGGCTATTATAATTTGATTTGTGCGAGTTGAATGTTATCCGTTGTAGTTCTTTCTATAAATATGTATGTTGCTCTTGGGCTTACGCTTGAAGAAGTTGCGTATCTTTCCGAGCAAATTACCTTGGTTGTTGTCATTCCAAAGAAGCAGAATGATGAAGCCTACGAGCATACCACCTAAGTGAGCATAGTGAGCCACACCGTCGTTGCTCCTAGTCATAAACAACTCTATGATGGCATATCCAATCACAAAGAACTTGGCCTTGATAGGTACAGGTATGGGGAAGACGAACATCTTCTCGTTGGGGAAAATCATACCAAAGGCCAGGAGGATACCATACACGGCACCCGATGCACCCACGGTATTCCAATAGTTAATGTCCACGGCCATGCCATGCTGCACTACGTAGGTTCCCTTTACCAACTCGCTACCCACTCGTGCCACGTCCACGTGCTCAAGATTGATATAATTAATCCATTGGACTGCCTCCTGAATCAAGCCTGCACCAATACCACATGCAAGGTAATAGAAAAGGAAGCGCTTGCTACCCATCACCTGTTCGATGATACGGCCAAACATCCACACGGCAAACATATTGAAGAAAATATGCTCCAAGTTGCCATGCATGAACATATATGTAAGCAACTGATAGGGGCTAAAGTCCTCGGCCATAAAGAAGTGCAGGCCTAACTCGCTCCTGAGATTGATACCATATCTTTCCGCTACAAATATGCCTAAAAAGAACAATAGGTTTATGATAAGTAGGTTCTTGGTTACTGGGGGAATTGAATTCATAACGTACTTTTTACCTGTTTTTATATAATTTTGTTGCGAAGATACGCTATTTTGCCAACTATTTGAGCATTTTTTGCCATAGTTTGTAAACTTTTGCACCATTTGCAATATTTTTTAATCAGAAAACTTGGTTAGAACCGCCATAATATCTATATTTGCCTAGCAAAGACGCAACAAATGCGTATCTAGGCAGACACATATTACTAACTAACATACTAATATTATGAACAAGACAGAGTTAATTAATGCAATTGCAGAGGGTTCAGGTTTGACAAAGACAGATGCTGCTAAGGCTTTGAACGCTACTATCGCAGCTATCGCAGGTGCAGTTAAGGAAGGCGACAAGGTATCTGTAGTTGGTTTCGGTACATTCGCTCCCGCTGAGCGTCCCGCACGTACTTGCAAGAATCCTCGCACAGGTGAATCTATGGAAGTTCCTGCAAAGAAGGTTGTTAAGTTTAAGGCTGGCTCTGACCTAGCTCTATAAACCCTAGCAATCTCTCTCCAAGAGAAATAAGAGCAGTGGGTGCACAATGGTTGCATCCACTCTTTTTATCTCCTTACGGAAGAAATACTTAGGAATATCGGAATACCATTTCCGCATCAAAAAAATGCATTTCCTAACGTTCGGAAATGCTCTCCCGCATCGGGAGAGGACAAACGAAGTCTCGGAAATCCATTTTTGCACACCAAAACCGATAAAGAAAACTTCGGAAATCACTTTCCGCTCAGAGGAAGGCTTTTCCTAACTTTAAACACATGTAAACCAACATTGACCCTCATGGTCAACCAACACTACACGATTTCATGATACAGAAAGACCGCCTAGCATGGTGCGATGCACTTCGCCTACTCGCATTCTTCCTACTCCTGTGTTGCCATGCCGCTGACCCCTTCTACGCAGCTGCTGCCTACGCATCTTCGGGCTCTACCGTTGACCCAGAACTAGTGGAATGGGGTGTGCGCTGGGGTTCGTTGGTGCGACCATGCGTACCCTTGTTTGTTATGCTCACCGGTGTGCTTTCATTACCGGTAAAGCAAAGTATGGAGTCTTTCTACAAGAAACGCATCCCTCGTGTATTGTTTCCCTTCGTGATATGGTCAGTGATATACTATCTCACTCCTTGGTTTACAGGACTTCTGGGAATGGATAGTAGTGTGGTAATCAAGTTGTTCAGTTGGGCAGAGACAGACAGTCAGGCTCTAAGCGAAGGACTCATGCGTATAGCACGCATACCTTATACTTTCTGCTTCATAGCATGCCACATGTGGTACATCTACATGCTCGTGGGTCTCTACCTCTATTTGCCAATCTACTCGGCATGGGTAGAAAAAGCCACCAAGCGTCAAAAGGAAATATTCCTTGCCATTTGGGCTATCAGCACCTTCCTACCCTATTTTAATGAATATGTAAGCAACTATGCCTTTGGCACTTGCGAATGGAACTCCTTCGGGCTCTTCTATTACTTTGCTGGATTTAGCGGATACATGCTTCTTGGCCACTACATACAGCACTATGTCCGTTGGAGCCTTGCCAAAACACTTGCCGTAGCGATTCCCTTGCTCATAGGCGGATTCATCATCACCTATAGCGGATACTCGCATGTAATGAACATGCCTGACAAGACTCCAGAGCTGGTGGAACTATTTTGGACATACAACACTCCCAACGTGGCGATGATGACCATTGCCTTCTTCCTGCTTGTATGTCGCGTGAAGATTTCTCCCAATTCCGCTATCGCCTCTAGCCTTGCAAACCTCACCACATGTGGTTTTGGCATCTACATGATTCACTATTTCTTCACTAGCCTTGGCTACGACCTTGGCGCCTGGATGCACATCCCTGCTCCCTTGCGCATACCTTTCTCTGCACTCATCATGCTATCTTGCTCATGGAGCATCGTTGCTATTCTCAAGAAAGTCCTTGGCAAGCGCTCGGTATACCTCCTCGGTTAGGAAGAGAATAGGTAGGTTCTCAAAGCTAATTTACAGAACCTACCTATATATAGAAGAGACACCCTTACATGGCAAACATTACACCGGCAGAGAAGGCATTGAATTGAGGTCCGTATTCGCTCTTCAACACGTTGCAAGGGCTATACTTGAAATAGGTAGAAACGGATCTCCAATGCAGGGCTACTCTGAAATCCACACTAGCACCGTTGTATTTAACCTTGCCAACCTTTTCGGTCACCTTGTGCGAATTGACCCTGTACTTGGTTTTGAGGCTTCCATCCACATTCCAATGGAGGATTGCGGCGGTGCTTACGGCAAAATCCTTGTGGATTTTAAATCTATACTCCAAAGGGAATGTAAGACTGAAGATTCTCAAACGAGAGAAGTCTATTTCTGCATCTAGCGGGTAGGGAGAGATTACTACGTTCATACCATCCTTGTCAAAACGATTATAGCCAGTCATTCGGTAGTTTTTCCAGCTTAAACCCATACCAAGGCTTACCACATGGCGTCCATAATTGTACTTGCGTCCATAGGAGAAGAGGTCGAAAAAGACTTCCATCGAAGAACTCATATTTGTTTTCATATCGGCTGGTGCTCCAATGGTATTGAGAAAACCAAAACCGATGCCACCCATTTGAATAAAACTGCTTGTCCTTTTAGGTCCCTTGATTTTTGACGATTTATCCAAACTAACTTCGTTCAAAACTGAAAAATCCCAACTGTTAGCCGAATTGGTTTGTGCCATCATCGATACAGAGCTAATGAGGCATAGGATAAACACTTTAAGTTTCATTGTCTATGTGATTTATTATTTTTTAAACATTTTCCTCAATTGAGCAATGCTAGCAGAGCCTTCCATATATATCAAGGTGAGTACACCATCGGAGTTTGGCACCATAGCATTGTTGCGATAAAAGATATATCTCTTTTTGCCTTTCACAGGAGATAACTGAAACAGGCCATAATAAAGACGTGAGTCTCTGTAGTTTAACTCATGTGAAATACTTCCCCCCACATCATCCATCACCCTATTCTCTATATCCTGACTTATAGAGTCAGAGGGTATCAGCGTAAGGCTTTTGAAGACATCCAAACGGTAATCAGATAATTCCTTGCCTTCTATCAGAAGTAGAGTTACATTCTTGCACCCATATTTATTGCTCCAACTATGCTTGTGTCTCGAATTGTCCCACTCGTCCTTGGTCATAGAACTGGATTTTGCAGAAGCATAATCCTTAGAAGTTAGATACTCTGCAATACGCAAATCGTGCTGAGAAAAAACGACTAGCGAAAACAAAGAACATATGGCTAATGTAAGTATTCTAGGTATCATAATTTATCTTATTGGTGTATCAAACATATCGCTCAATTGGTTAACCATCTCATCTTCAACAGATTCATCGCCAACTATATTATTCATGGACATCTTCATTAGTTGTAAAACCTCTTCTCGCTCAGTAATACTTCTGCCATCCACATAGGCAAGACATATATCCTGAGTGGCAAGGGATGAGCTAATAAACTGATTAATCAGGAAAAGGCCAGTTATCAGGCAAGCCGCCATGGCACTTATCTTAGTGAATGTGAACTTATTGGATTGCTGACGAACTTGGGAGATGCGCTCATTCTTTCCTA
Organism: Bacteroidaceae bacterium; assembly: GCA_045613565.1. Lineage (GTDB taxonomy): Bacteria > Bacteroidota > Bacteroidia > Bacteroidales > Bacteroidaceae > Physcousia. Next base: position 12,902 of record JAZLBF010000043.1, on the reverse strand, counting down.
CGGCCATAAATCCCATTACTGCTCGCACCTCGTCGTATTTTGAGTCACTACCCTCTTCACTAGCAAGGAATTGTTTTAAGGCAACCTCCTCGTCAGGCGTAGTTTCTGCTTCAAAATATCTTGCTATCAGGCTTTGCCAATAGTCTTCTGAATATAAATGCTTATTTCTAGTCATTGCTATATTTCTGATAACATTCACGAATCGTTTTTCTTGCTCTCGACAATTGCATGCGCACCGCCGCGGGTTGCATATCCAGGGTATTTGCTATATCTTCAAAACTCTTTCCTTCGTACTCTCTTAATTGTATAATCTTTTGCTGGAGAGGGGTAAGGTTTTGATTTATAATCTTTTCTACCGCTGAAAAGGTTTCCTTCTTGGTATATATCTCTTCTGACGAAAAGGTTGATAGCTCTTTTGATGAGGTATATGAGTCAATATCTATGTTTTGCTTCCTATTTCTAACGGTATTCAAGCTAATATGCTTGGTAGTAACATGAAGCATGGCCGATGCATCTTGCTCACTCTTAAATATCGATGTGGATGACCACAACCTGACGAATGCATCTTGCAAAGCATCCTCAGCATCATCGCTATTACTCAATATTTTCTGAGCCGTGGCCATCAATTGCTTGTGCATCCGGCTGAAAGCTGCTAGCAAAGGATGTTCGGAATTGTCTGTTGGCATGTCCATGTTAGAATTTTGACTCATTAATATTGATTCTCTAGCTATCAAATCCTCTTTCTGGTGAGGCTATTTTTGAAACCTTTCTATTGATATAACACGAAAGAAAGAAAATTGTAACACAAAAATCTTACTTTTTTTCGATATTCTCGCAACGACCATTAATTTCTTAGTTAGTCAGATAGTCAGATAGTCAGTTAATATTGCGCAAAAAAAATAATTGACTATCTGACTAACTGACTACACGGCTTTCTGTGGTATTTATTACCTAGCAACAAATACTCCTAGAAATGAGCAACTTACATATTTCTATCTCTCAACTTCAGAGTGATATCCATATAAGATTGCTCTCCATTGATGTAGGGAGAATAGATATTTTCAGGGTCACGGCCACGCAAAATGCTACATTTTCCGCATATTTCGCAATTGTGCATGCATTGCCATGCCTGACGAACGTACGCTAGACGCTCCTCGCTGGTGGATTCTTCTATCTTTGGAGGTATCATTCTCATTAAAATAAAAAAGCGAGTGAAACTTCATTCTTGATAAAAGTCATTCACTCGCTATAAATTGATTTACTGAGCAGGAGCCCACTTGCATCGAACGGGAGAAACAATAGCTCCCTCTTCCTTGAGCTGCTTCATGGCCTTATCCACTTCTTTACGATCAAGACCACTGATTTCTGCTATCTTACCTGCATTGAGGGGTTCGCCAGCCTCACGCATAACTTGTAATACTTTGTCTTTTGCTTCCATTGTTGTTAGGTTTTTAGTTATAATTTATAATGATTACAATTTTTGATAGTGCAAAGATAAGGGATTTTTATCGATGTATGCAAGAAATCAAGCCAAAAACTAATCAAAAGGGCACAAAAAAGGAGGAAAACCGCAGTTTTCCTCCCCTATATAGCATATTATTTTTGTAATTACTTCAATCCGCTATTCAACCAATCAAGGTATGCATCAACATCCTCGTTGTAGCTATAGCTGGGAGCCAAAGGCTTTCCATTTGGATCAAGTAGTACATAGAAAGGCTGTGCATTAGCACCAAACTTGTAGCGCTGTAGGTAGCTCCAACGGTCACCGATAGTACGCAACTTACGCTCCTGACCATTCTCTGTAACTGTGATAGGTTCAGCCAAAGGAGTCTTATCGTCAACGTGAAGAGTAACCAAGATATACTTGTTGTTGATGATTTCTGCTACTTCATTATCTGTCCATACAGCTGCCTCCATCTTACGGCAATTCACACAACCATAACCTGTGAAGTCAAGCATTACAGGCATATTCTTCTCCTTTGCATAAGCCATAGCCATATCATAGTCGTCAAACTTAGGCTCTACCTCCTGGCTATAAAGATTGAAATCCTGAGTATTTACAGGGGGAGCGAAGGCGCTAACTGCCTTACAAGGAGCACCCCAAAGACCAGGTACCATGTACAAAGCAAATGCCAAAGATGCTACACCGATAGCCAAGCGAGTGATGCTGGTACGTGGACGAGTAACGATATTACCCTCCTCGTCATACTCATCTTCATCGTGAGGCAAACGAATCATATTAAGCATATACAAGCCCATTAGAGCAAAGAGGATAATCCATAGGCAAAGGAATACCTCACGGTCAAGAATACCCCAACCATAAGCGAGGTCGGCAACAGACAAGAACTTCAAAGAGAATGCCAACTCAAGGAAACCTAGCATTACCTTGATATTGTTCATCCAGTTACCACTTCTAGGTGCGCTCTTTAGCATTGTGGGGAAGAGAGCAAAGATAGTGAAAGGCAATGCCAATGCGATAGCAAAACCTAGCATACCCATTGTGGGAGCAAGGATAGAACCGCTAGTACCTACCTCTACTAGAAGGAAACCAATGATAGGACCTGTACATGAGAAGCTTACCAATGTCAAGGTAAATGCCATCAAGAAGATGCTCAAAAGACCTGTTGTCTTCTCTGCCTTAGAGTCAACAGCATTGCTCCATGAAGAGGGCAAAGTCAACTCGAAACCACCCAAGAAGCTCAAACCAAAGACTAGAAGCAAGAGGAAGAAGAAGATATTGAATACAGCATTGGTACTCATTGCATTTAGTGCGCTTGCACCAAAGAACAATGTCACAAGCATACCAAGACCTACATAAATCACGATGATAGAAATACCATAGGTGATAGCATCGCGAATACCCTGACTTCTGTTGTCCTTGCTACGCTTTAGGAAGAAGCTAACGGTCATGGGGATGATAGGCCATACACAAGGAGTAAGCAAAGCTAGCAAACCACCTACGATACCCATTAGGAAAATCCAAAGAAGTGATGTATCTGCCTGACTAGCAACATTCTCAGAAGAGTTCAACTCGCCTACAACGGGTGTCCACAAATCACTAGCAGTCAATGCATTTGCTGGATCCTGAGGAGCCTCTTCAGCAGTTGCCTCTGCCTCAGCAGGAGCACTAGCTACATTGCCATTCTTGAATGAGAAATCAACAGTAGTAGGAGGCATACAATTCTGGTCATTGCATGCACCATAGGTAAGATAACCGCTAACCTCGTAAGCCTCAGAAGTAATATTGAAAGTCTGCTTGAAAGTTACTTCACCCTCGATAGTTTCCACCTCCATACCAAACATAGCATCGTTAATGGTGTGAACATCACCGATTGTTTCTAGCTTACCAACGGGCTCAACGCCAACTTGCTTCTCAAGTGTTACTGAAGCAGCTGTAGGACCACCATCCTTGATGTTGGTGCCATAAACATGCCAACCCTTGTCGATTGTACCCTGGAAAGAAACTTCCAACTGACCCTTGTCGTTAACCTGTTGCTTAACAACAAACTTTACTGGTTCTGCCAATTGAGCCATTGAGGTCAAGGCAACCATTAATAAAATAAATAATGTGTAAATTCTTTTAATCATGTCTCTACATATTAAATTTGGGTACAAAGTTACGAATATGTATTCAGATGTCAAAGTAAATATGTGATTTTTCGCACTTTAGGCATGTTTTTAAACATAAAAGAGTGCATTTTCGGGTTTTCATATACCCATGGAATTGCAGCTATTATTTGCTTACCAATTCTTTGCACACTTATTGCAATTATTGTATTATATTGAGTGATTTTATGCCTAAAACTGCACAAAAGACGCAAAAACGAGCAAATAATTTAAGTTTTTAAGTTAATTTCTTGCGTATATGAACAAAATGTTTTTACTTTGCATTCAGAATTCAGAGATTAAACAAGAAAATAATTAAAACTTAAATTTAAAGAATATGTCTGAAATTGAAGTAAAAGTAAAGGAGATTATTGTAGACAAGTTGGGTGTTGATGAGGCAGACGTAGTGCCCGAGGCAAGCTTCACCAATGATTTGGGTGCAGACTCTTTGGATACCGTTGAGTTGATTATGGAGTTTGAGAAGACCTTCGATATCACTATCCCAGATGACAAGGCTGAGAAGATCTCAACCGTAGCTGACGCTATCGCTTACATCGAAAGCAATAAGTAATTTTAAAAGTATTACACTACTTATTCATAAATAGTTGTCGGGTGGTCTTCTAAAGTCCATTAGACAACTATTTTTTGTATCATATGGAATTGAAGAGAGTTGTTGTAACAGGATTGGGTGCAGTGTCCCCAATTGGTAATACAGCAGAAGAAACATGGCAGAACATGCTTGCAGGTGTAAGCGGTGCTGCTCCTATAACTAGATTTGACGCAGAGAAATTCAAGACTCAGTTTGCATGCGAGGTTAAGAATTTCGACGTAAACAAATATATCGACCGCAAGGAAGCAAGAAAGATGGATGCTTATTGTCACTATGCCTTGGCTGCTGCTCAGATGGCGGTAGAGGATAGTGCAATGAACCTAGAGGCCGTAGACAAAAACCGCGTAGGCGTGGTTATGGGCGTAGGTATTGGCGGTATGAAAACCTTCGAAGATGAGGTTCTAGCCTATGGAAAAACAAGCGATACAGTTGGTCCTAAGTTTAGCCCCTTCTTTGTTCCTAAAATGATTGCCGATATTTGTGTAGGTTACATAAGTATCAAGTATGGCTTCCATGGCCCTAACTATATTACCTCTAGCGCATGTGCTAGTAGTACTACAGCCTTGGCAGATGCTTTCAACCTGATTCGTCTAGGCAAGGCCAACGTGGTAATTAGTGGTGGAGCTGAAGCTGCTATTACACAAGCTGGAGTTGGTGGTTTCTGTGCAATGCATGCACTGAGCACACGCAACGATTCCCCCGAAACAGCTAGCCGTCCATTCAGCGCTAGTCGTGATGGTTTTGTCATTGCAGAAGGTTCGGCTTGTCTTATCCTAGAAGAATTAGAACACGCTAAGGCTCGTGGAGCAAAAATATATGCAGAGATGGTTGGCGCTGGCATGAGTGCCGATGCTCATCACATTACTGCTTCTCACCCTGAAGGTTTGGGAGCTATCCTAGTAATGCAAAATGCACTTGAGGATGCAGGTATGCAACCTGAGGATATTGACTACATCAACGTACATGGCACTAGCACACCCGTTGGTGATGTAAGCGAGATGAAAGCAATCAAGAGCCTATTTGGCGAGCACGCATACAAGTTGAACATCAGTAGCACCAAGTCAATGACTGGTCACTTGCTTGGAGCAGCTGGTGCTATCGAAGCTATGGCTAGTATTATGGCCGTGAAGGAAGATATCGTTCCTCCTACCATCAATCACGAAGAAGGCGACGAAGACCCAGAGATTGACTACAAGCTAAACTTTACCTTCGGAAAGCCTCAGCAGCGTGAAGTACGTGCAGCACTGAGCAATACTTTTGGCTTTGGCGGACACAATGCATGCGTCATTTTCAAGAAGTATATTGAATAATCCCACGTAGCTCGCTACGTTTTATACTATTATATATCTGTGAAAGCAGGAAATATACTAGACACGATAAGGTTGCCTTTCAGAAATGACAGGCAGCTTTATCGTTCTTTTTATAATATCCTTGGCTTCTACCCAAGGAATATAGAACTATACAAACAAGCACTGACCCATAGAAGTGTAAATCACAAGAACAACGAGGGAAAGAACTACAACAACGAACGCCTGGAGTATCTTGGAGATGCCATCCTGGGTGCTGTTGTGGGAGATATCTTATATAGACACTTTCCTGGCAAGAAGGAAGGCTTTCTTACTAATGTGAGAAGCAGAGTGGTACAACGAGAAACCCTTGGCCGACTTGCCGATGATATGGGACTTACGGAATTGATAAAAAGCAACCTCATAGGCAAAACTCACAATAGTTATATGGCTGGTAATGCTTTCGAGGCCTTGATGGGTGCTGTATATTTGGATAGAGGATATAAATATTGCGTCAGATTTGTGAGCGAGCGAATCCTTGGCAAATATATCAACCTAGAAAAAATAGCTAGCAAGGAATCCAATTTCAAAAGCCGACTTTTGGAACTATGCCAAAAGTATCGCTTTGAGGCCAACTTTGAACTCCTCAAAGAAACTCGCGAAGAAGAAACCCTCTCCCCTCTTTTCCTATCTAGAATAACCATCTACGGCGTTGAATGCGGAAGAGGTTCTGGATATAGCAAGAAAGAAAGTCATCAGATGGCTGCTAAAGAAGCCTTGGCAAGACTAAATAGAGGAGGAGCTTTATATAAAAAGATTGTAGAAAGACAAAACACTATACACAATGTCACTAACTCAGATAGTTCGACCAATATTTGCGAGCAGACGCAAAGCGCTGGATAAGTATCAGACGCAAGCAGAGGAATTGCAAATGCAAGTACTACATCGCCTTGTAAATAAAGCAAAAGATACGGAATGGGGGCGAAATCATGGTTTTGAATCTGTAAGTTCATACGAGGACTTTGCCAAGACATCAGGCATCAATACGTACGAAGAACTCAAACTGGCCATCGACCGTATGCGCCAGGGCGAGAGTGACATCCTTTGGCCAGGCAAGGTCAGATGGTATGCCAAATCTAGTGGTACCACAAATGATAAGAGCAAATTCATCCCCGTCAGCCAGGATGGCTTGAAAGATACCCACTATGCTGGAGGCAGAGATGCCGTAACATGGTATCTGCGCAATAATCCCCAAAGCAAGATTTTCGATGGCAAGGCTCTAATCCTTGGTGGAAGCCATGTACCTAATTATAATACCAAGAATTCTCTTGTAGGTGACCTTAGCGCCATCCTTATTGAGAATATCAACCCTCTTGTCAACTTGGTTCGTGTACCCAAGAAATCCATTGCGCTACTCTCCGACTTTGAAGTAAAGAGAGAATTGATAGCACAAGAAGCAATCAAGCAAAACATAACCAACCTCAGCGGTGTTCCTTCTTGGATGCTTTCCGTGATGACCAGAGTATTGGAGATTTCAGGCAAGGACAATCTTGCGGAGGTATGGCCCAACCTGGAGATGTTCTTCCATGGTGGCGTAGCATTTACTCCCTACAGAGAGCAATACAAGAGATTGATTCCTTCCAATCAGATGCACTACATGGAAACCTACAATGCTAGCGAAGGTTTCTTTGGAGTACAAGACGACCCCACTGACCCCTCTATGAGCCTGATGGTGGATTATGGAGTTTTCTTCGAGTTCATCCCCATGGAGGAAATAGAAAATCCCAATCCCAAGGTAGTACCACTTTGGGGAGTGGAAACAGGCAAGAATTATGCCGTGGTAATCTCCACATCAAGTGGCTTGTGGAGATACATGATTGGAGATACTGTTCGTTTTACAAGCGTGAACCCATACAAGTTCCTAATCACTGGTCGCACCAAGTTCTTTATCAATGCCTTTGGCGAAGAACTCATCGTGGACAATGCCGAAGTTGGCCTAGCCGAGGCATGCAAACAGACAGGTGCCGAGGTATTGGAATACACAGCAGCCCCAGTGTTCATGGACACCGAGGGCAAGTGCAGACACCAATGGTTGATAGAATTTTCTCGTCAACCTAGTGATTTGGCCGCCTTCTCCGAGATTTTGGACAAGACCCTTCAGCAGGTCAACTCCGACTATGAAGCAAAGCGATACAAGGATATCACCTTGCAAAACCTAGAGATAATGGTAGCACGCCAAGGATTGTTCCATGACTGGTTGGCATCCAAGGGCAAACTAGGTGGTCAGCACAAGGTGCCTCGCCTTTCAAACAATCGCAACCATATAGAGGAGATGTTGGCTCTTAATTCATAAGATTATCAGAATGCGAAAAATAGCATTTTACATATTGTTTATACATACGCTGATACTAGCCATAGTATCATGTGCTAATATTGGTAGCCCCGATGGTGGCAGATATGACGAAGAACCTCCCGTGGTAATGGGTGCCACTCCTGCTGACAAGGCCGTCAATGTCAATACACCAAAGATTAGCATCCTGTTCAACGAGTTTGTCAAACTGAGCAATGCCAACGAGAAGGTGGTCATCTCTCCCCCTCAGTTGGAGGCCGCCAATGTGCGTGCTGATGGCAAGCGCATCAGGGTTACGCTCTATGATTCGCTCCAAGCCAACACCACCTACACCGTGGACTTTAGTGATGCCATCGAGGACAACAATGAGTCAAACCCAATGGGCTTCTACACATACAGCTTCAGTACTGGTGCTGTGATAGATACCATGGAGGTATCTGGCAACGTGCTCGCTGCTGAGAACCTAGAACCCGTCAAGGGCATGCTCGTTGGTCTACACAGAGCTGATAGCACCTACGATGACAGCCTATTCCGAGTGAAATCTCTCATCAGAGTTTCACGTACCAACGGCAGTGGACATTTCTCCATCAAGGGAATTGCCCCTGGCCAATATCGTATCTTTGCCCTTCAAGATGGTGATGGCGACTATCGCTTCAGTCAGAAATCCGAAGACATTGCCTTTGACACAACCATCATCGTACCCTACTCCAAGCCCGACTTGCGCATGGACACTTGTTGGCGCGATAGCATCTATTACGATTCCATCCGAGTGGTTCCATATACCCATTATTTCCCTGACAATATCGTTTTGAGGGCCTTCAAGGAGGGCAAGCAAGACTTGCACCTACTGAAAACAGAGAGACAAGTTCCCGACTACTTTACTCTCTACTTTACTGCCCCCGTTGACACACTCCCCATCATCAAGGGTCTCAACTTTGATGAATCGTGTTTGTATCTCGAGGCCTCAGAAAAGAACGACACATTGACATATTGGATTACTGATACCCTCTTCACTCATAGTACTGATACCCTGGAGATGGAAATGCGTAGTCTGGACACAGACTCCACAGGTGTCATCGTATGGCGTACGGACACCTTCACCCTCGTTTCCAGAAAACCATGGGCTAAGATTAAGGAGGAGAAGCAGAAAGAAATAGACGAGTGGAATAAGAACCGTGAGAAATTGGCCAAGAAGAGCAAAACCCCATTGCCATACGAGCCTAATCCTCACGAGAAGGACTACTTGGAGGTAAAGACCTCTCCCAGCAGTGCGCTAGACCCCAACAAGAATGTGGAAATCAAGTGCAACGAAGCTATCGCCTCCGTGGATACATCGCTGGTGCATCTATATCTTCAGCGAGATTCCAATCTGTTTGAAGAACCCTTCATCATGCTCCCCACGCCTAACAATGCTAGGTCGTATACTCTCTATGCCGAATGGGAGCCTGATATGAAATATACCATCATACTTGACTCTATGGCTATTACTGGTGTGCTGGGACATGGCAATAAGCAGTCAAAGACCGACTTGCGCGTGCGCCGACTTGATGAGTTTGGAACCCTGATACTAAATCTCATCAATGCTGACACCACCATGGTAGTTCAACTATTGAACAGCTCGGACAAGGTTGTCAACCAAGAGCGCGCCTCCGCCGATGGTACGGTACTATTCTATTACCTAAAGCCCGAGACATACTATATGAGATGCTTTGTGGATGCCAATGGTAATGATGTATGGGACACAGGCGAGTTTGCCACCAATACCCAACCAGAAGTAGTATCCTACTTCCCCAAGCCCATGAACGTAAGAGCCGGTTGGGATGTGGAGCAGTCGTGGGATGTGTATGGTATCCCAGTGGTGAACCAGAAACCCCTTGTCCTCACCAAGCAGAAGGCCGACAAAGTGAAAACTCCCAGAGATAGAAATAAGGAGCGCGAAGCAGAGAAGCAAAAGAAGAAGTAATTTCTCCCCTCCCTCTTGAATACAGACAACTCTTTTGGTGGCGTAAGAGTGCTAAAAAGGCACTTTTACGCCACCATTATGTTAAACAACCTTACATAATGTTAAATAATGTTAAAAAGAAATAGTAATTCTCTCGCAGATAGTGTAATATGTTATTAAAGTGGTAACTTTGCATCAGCAAAATGAATTTATTCGGGCGCTAAAGATTAAATCGTTGGTAACAACATTTATATCCACGTCCCATTAATTTGAATCTACGATAAAACACTTTACAACTATGACAGACAAGAGATTTCTAACTCGCTCAGAGTTTCAATGCATGATGAACCTATGGAACCTCTCCACCAAGGGCGGTTTCATCCGTGATATCCAGGAAGGCTTCGAAAACCCCAAGCCCGCCTACACCACCACAGCCACCTTTATGAAGATTCTTGTTCGCAAGGGTTTTTGCAAAGTAACCCGCGTAGGCTCTATGCAATACTACACCCCCAAGGTGAGCAAAAAGGACTATTGCAAACGAGTAATGGAAAAGGCACAAGAGGACTATTTTGATGGCGATGTAGTAAAGTTTGTAGAATTTCTATTAAACCAGAACACCCTCACCCCAGAACAAAAGGAGGCTATGGTTGCAATGTTAAGGTAGCAAAACGACTAGATACAGCAATTTATTCCACAAAAAAACTATACAATCTCAAACAAAATTAGTATATTTGCACTGAGAAAATAAAATCAATACATAACAAAACTTTAAATTTATTAACACAATGGCAACATTAGATTTGACACAGTATGGCATCACTGGTTCTACCGTGATTGCCCACAATCCTTCTTACGAGCAGTTGTTCGCTGAAGAGACCAAGGAGTGCCTTCAGGGTTATGAGAAGGGTCAGAACACTGAGTTGAACGCTGTTAACGTAATGACTGGCGTTTACACAGGTCGTTCTCCTAAGGACAAGTTCATCGTAATGGACGAGAATTCAAAGGATACCGTATGGTGGACTTCTGATGAGTATAAGAATGACAACAAGCCCATCACTGAAGAAGCTTGGGCTGCATTGAAGGATATCGCTAAGAAGGAGCTTTCTAACAAGAACCTTTACGTTGTTGACTGCTTCTGCGGTGCTAACGCTGACACTCGTATGGCAGTTCGTTTCATCGTTGAGGTAGCATGGCAGGCTCACTTCGTTACAAATATGTTCATCCAGCCCACAGCTGAGGAGTTGGAGAACTTCGAGCCCAACTTCGTTGTTTACAACGCATCTAAGGCTAAGGTTGAGAACTGGAAGGAGCTAGGCATCAACTCTGAGACTTGCGTAGCATTCAACATCACCAGCCGCGAGCAGGTTATCATCAACACTTGGTACGGTGGTGAGATGAAGAAGGGTATGTTCTCTATGATGAACTACTACTTGCCTCTACAGGGTATCGCATCTATGCACTGCTCTGCTAACTGCGATATGAACGGTGAGAACACAGCTATCTTCTTCGGTCTATCAGGTACAGGTAAGACTACTTTGTCAACTGACCCCAAGCGTCGTTTGATTGGTGACGACGAGCACGGTTGGGACGACAACGGTGTATTCAACTTCGAAGGTGGTTGCTACGCTTAGGTAATCGGTCTTTCTAAGGAGCACGAGCCCGACATCTACGGTGCTATCAAGCGTAACGCTCTTCTTGAGAACGTAACTGTTGCTGAGGACGGTACTATCGACTTCAACGACAAGAGCTCTACCGAGAACACTCGCGTATCTTACCCCATCAACCACATTAACAACATCCAGCCCGGTGGTTCTGCTCCCGCTGCTAAGAACGTTATCTTCTTGTCAGCTGACGCATTCGGCGTATTGCCTCCCGTATCTATCTTGTCTCCCGAGCAGTGTCAGTACTACTTCTTGAGCGGCTTCACCGCTAAGTTGGCAGGTACCGAGCGTGGTATCACTGAGCCCACTCCTACTTTCTCTGCATGCTTCGGTCAGGCATTCTTGGAGTTGCACCCCACAAAGTACGCTGGGGAGTTGGTTAAGAAGATGGAAGTTTCTGGCGCTAAGGCATACTTGGTTAACACTGGTTGGAATGGTACTGGCAAGCGTATCTCAATTCCCGATACACGTGGTATCATCGACGCTATTCTTGATGGCAGCATCTTGAAGGCAGAGACCAAGAAGATTCCTATGTTCGACTTCGAGGTTCCCACCTCATTGCCCAACGTAAATCCTGCTATCCTTGATCCTCGCGACACTTACGCATCTGCTGCTGAGTGGGAGGAGAAGGCTAAGGACTTGGCTGCTCGCTTCATCAAGAACTTCGCTAAGTACACCACCAACGAGGCTGGTAAGGCTCTTGTTGCTGCTGGTCCTCAGTTGTAATCTTGTAGATACAGCAATTATATTCACAAGCTCTCTACCCTCCACGGGTAGGGAGCTTTTTTGTATCCCATAGAAAAAGGGGGAGATGTATCACAAAAAACAGTCGGCGCAATTTGAGACAGGTGTTCCAGAAAAAACTATGCGGCGCATTTTGCGACTGACATCACTAGGAAAACCATGCAGCGCAAATTGCGACAGCTATCCCCAGAAAAAACATGCGGCGCAAATTGCGACAGCTATCCTCAGCAGAGATAGTCGGCGCAAATTGCGAAACCATTCTCCAAAAATAAAAAGTCTAATTCCGGCGCGGGAATTGGACTTTTCTAAAAAAAAGTATGCGGCGCAATTAGCGATTAGACTTTTCAAAAATAATAAGTCCAATTCCGGGTCGGGAATTAGACTTTTTTTAAAAAAATACGGTTCTCGGAGCAAAAAAGGTAAAATTCTGCGTTTTGAACTGAACCATAACGCATTAAGTTGAAGACCTCGGAAATAGTAACGATGGCAATTTAGCAAAGAAACGCAAGGTAATGAAATAGAACGGTTGCCAAGTCATTACCCGATAATGCAGTAAAGTTTTTTATTACTGTCCGGTAAACACGAACCTACCCTCCCAACTTGCTGAAATACACAAGCTGGGAGGCATTTTTCTGTAGATAAGCCCCCTTAAGACTTTATTTAATACTCTGGTGGTGGTTCTGCTGCTTTCAAAAGCATTAAT
>JAZLBF010000042.1:0-9899 GCA_045613565.1 Bacteroidaceae bacterium | reverse complement strand
ATCTATATCGCGCCGCTACAACCAAGTACCCTTGCTGCGGTCAAGCCCTGGGGGAGTTCCGAGGGAGCATGCCGTACAGGACTTACCCGTGTTGCATGAGGTTGTTCCCTGTTTGCGAGTGCAAAGGTATAGCTTTATTTTTATTTCACCAAACTTTTGAGTAAGTTTTTTGCAGTTTTTTATCATTTTTATTTTACTCCTTATTTATAATATGGGGTTTTTGTAACTTTGTCGCGTATATTTTAAGATTTATTAAAGAAACTCATGAGTACACAAATAGATATTTCTGTGATTGTTCCTCTGTGGAATGAGGATGAAAGTCTTCGTCCATTGCATGAATGGATACATCGAGTAATGGCAGAGCATGGTTTTAAGTATGAAATCATATTTGTTAATGATGGTAGTACTGATTCTTCGTGGAAGGTCATAGAAGAGTTGCATAACGAAAATCCTGATACCGTACATGGCATTTGCTTTAGACGCAATTATGGCAAGAGTCCTGCTTTGTTTTGTGGATTTGAAGCAGCAAAGGGACAGGTGGTCATTACAATGGATGCAGACTTGCAGGATTCACCTGATGAAATCCCTGAACTCTATAGGATGATTACAGAAGATGGGTATGACCTTGTTTCTGGTTTTAAGATGAACAGAAGAAAGGGCGACCCACTATCTAAGACTATTCCAACAAAATTGTTTAATGCAACAGCAAGAGCGGTAAGTGGTATTCATAATCTACATGATTTTAATTGTGGTTTGAAGGCATATCGCCAAGAAGTTGTTAAGAACATCGAGGTATATGGTGAGATGCATCGCTATATTCCCTACCTAGCAAAGAATGCAGGTTTTGCTAATATCGGAGAGAAACCTGTGCGTCATCAAGCACGCCAGTTTGGTAAATCCAAGTTCATGGGATGGAATAGGTTTGTCAATGGTTATCTTGACTTGCTTTCATTGTGGTTTTTGAACAGCTTCGGATTGAAGCCTATGCATATTTTTGGTTTCATTGGTTCGCTGATGTTCTTCCTCGGATTTATTGCCATATTGATAGTGGGTGGAACTAAGTTGTATTGCTTGTACGCCAATATACCCCATGCACGAATTACTGATATGCCTTATTTCTATATTGCGCTTACAACAATGATTCTAGGAACACAATTGTTTGTGGCAGGTTTCTTGGGAGAATTGATTAGTCGTAATTCAAGCGAGAGAAACAAGTATCACATTCGCAAAGCAATATAATGAAAGCAAAGATTGTATTATTTCTTGCATCCATCTTGTTGCTAGTATCATCTTGCGACTTGTTAGATTGCACGCAAGGTGAGATATCTTATCTGAGGATTAGTATTTGTGATTCGCAGGACAATGTTGTTGTTCTGCCTGATACATTGACAATCACAACGAGCGGAACGGATAGTGTCTTAATAAATAAAGACATGAATACTAGTGAAATCTTGTTGCCTCTGAGTTATCATGCGCTAGTAGACACATTTGTGATGCATTATTCGAGTGATTTTTTTGCTACTACGGAGACGCTCTATGTAAGCAAAACCAATAATATTTACTTTGAGTCACCAGATTGTCCTACGCTGATGATGCACACCATACTTTCTGCATCATGTACACACAATATGTTTGATTCAGTTAAGGTAGTATCAGATAAGATTAACTTTGAAGAAACAACACACCTGAAACTCTTCGTTCAGGAGTAATTTATATTAAGAAACATTCCTCTATGAAGAGAATATTATTAATACTATTGTTCATCACAACTTTCGCAAATGAGCTACTCTTTGCGCAGGAAGTGTTAACAGATACCACGACAATCTCAGCTGAGGTGCAACCAACTGGTCGTCCTGGCGCGATGAAGTGGGAAGGACCAAAGGAAGAAAAGATATATTTCATTTCTGGCTTTGGTGTTAGTGCAGATGTTGTTGGTTTAGTAATGAAGACGGCAGGTAGCACCTTTTCGCAAATAGAAATAGCAGGCCGTCTGAACATACGCGAAAAGATATTTCCCATTTTTGAATTGGGAGTAGCAGAAGGTAACAGAATGGGAAACTCCAAGGACAATGAGTTTCATACCACTGCTCCATATTTTCGTGCAGGATTTGATATTAATGCCAACAAGAAGCGAACTTCCAATAGATTGATGCTAGGCTTCAGATTTGGATATAGTTCCTTTGAATATGATTTTGTAGGCCCATCTATCACTGACCCTGTATGGGGAGAAACAATCCCAGTGGATATGCGCGGTATAGATGCAAGTGCCATGTGGGGTGAAGCAGTCTTTGGTCTTGAGGCCAAGATATGGAGTTTCTTCCGTATTGGTTGGAATATCAGGTATAAATTCCGTTTTTCTCAGAAACATTACGAATTTGGCGAACCATGGTACATTCCTGGCTTTGGACCTAATGGTTCTAATTGTTGGGGTGGAACTGTAAATCTTATTTTTGATTTCGGACGTACAATGAAGAAAGGAAAGTAAAATATATTTTATCTAAAATAGAGTTATGAAACTAAATAAAAAACAAATTTTCTTCCTCATATTTTTGATTGCAGGAACTATTTTTGTTGCTCTTGACAACAATCAAGGTCAGGCATCCAAGGCACAAGTGCGCAAATTCACTGAGCCAATCTTTGGTACTCAGATGAGTGTGACATATACTCACACACAGGATTTGCGTGACACTATTATGGCTTGCCTGAGAGAGGTGGATGCTTCCTTGTCTATGTTCAATCCTAAGAGCACCTTGTCTAGAATCAACCGAGGTGAGACAGATACTTTGGATAAACAATTGGCATACATCTTGCCTATGGCACAAAGTGTTTCAGAAGCAACAGATGGAGCCTTTGACATTACAGTAGGTCCTTTGGTTAATGCATGGGGATTTGGTTTTAAGAATGGTAGTCTGCCTACAGACAAGCAAGTAGATAGTTTGCGCGCTAATGTTGACTATAGATTCATTACGATAGTAGACAACAGAATAGTTAAGCAAAATCCCAATATCATCATTGACCTCAGTGCCATTGCCAAGGGTTTTGGTTCTGACCAGGTGGCAAATTTATTGGAGAGCTTTGGAGTTAAGGATTTCATCGTTGAAATTGGTGGCGAGATAGTTAGCCGTGGCAATAATCCCAAGGGCGAGGCATGGCATATAGGAATAAATAGACCTATCGAAGATTCTACCAGCACCAACAATGAGATACAGGAAGTAATCGATGTGCACAATCGCGCTATGGCTACAAGTGGCAATTATCGCAACTATTACATAACAGAGGATGGTCGTAAACTATCTCACACAATAAACCCTGCTACAGGTCGTCCCGTTCAGCATAGTCTTCTCTCAAGCACGGTAGTTGCGCCAACATGCGCAATGGCAGATGCGTTTGCCACTAGTTTCATGGTTATGGGTATTGAGAAAGCCAAAGATGTAGTTGCTGCTCATCCTGAGTTGCAAGTATATTTTATCTATGCAGATAGTTTGGGTAATTATCAGACATGGAACAATCTTCAGAAGGAGAACTAATCCCCTTCGGCATAAAAATCTCTCTCTCGATATATCTTAAATGCCAATCTCCGATTTCTATCTAAAGGTAACAACGCTTCCCTTGCTTCAGGGTGTTAGTGCCGAGCAGATTCTGCACATGCAAGAGCGTGGAGCTTTTAGGATAGTAAGTATGGAGCCAGAAGAGGGATATATCATCCGAAGCGGACAACATTGCAATACGCTGACCATGCTCATGGAAGGTTCGCTGATGTGCATATCCGCGGGAAATGAGTGGACACTGGAAGAAGAAATACATGCACCAGCCGTGATAGAAGAAGAGGCCCTTTGGAATCGTTCTCAGACATATAGTCATACGTATCGTCCTCTGACCAATGGACGCCTGCTGGTGGCAGATAGAGCTCATACGATGCAATACCTTATGCACAATGAGATTTTCAGAATGAATCTCCTTACGAGGATGTCCAGCCGAATAGAGCGACAATACATGGTATCTACCCCAGTAGAAACAACAGGCGTACAAGACAAAATAATAAAACTGATACAACGCATTTCTTACACATCGAATTGGCCCAAGCGTTTGAAAATTAAAATGACCACCTTGGCCAAATTGATAGACGAAACAAGACTAAATGTTTCCCTCACCTTGCGCCAAATGCAAGACGCAGAAATGGTTACGTTGTCACGCGAACATATAACATTCAAGCACATACCACAATAGTTTACATACATAGACATTATGGAAAATCCATTTTTCAGTAAAAAATATAATACCCCATACGAAACTCCGCCTTTTGACAAGGTACTCTTTGAGCATTACGAACCAGCGATGCTAGAAGGTATGCGTCAGGAAAAGGAGGCAATCGAGGCACTCTGCAATAATCCAGAGGAACCAACTTTTGAAAATACAATCCTTCCCAAGACGGGAGAGATGTTGGAAAACGTCACAAGTGTGTTTTTCAACCTGCTTTCGGCTTGCAACAGTCCTGAAATGGAAGAATTGTCTCAAAAGATGTCTCCCTTGCTTAGCGAACACTCCAATAGCATTATGATGAACGAGAAACTATTCTTGCGCATCAAGCACGTATGGGAGAAGCGACACGAATTGGATACTGAGCAGCAGATTCTAATGGATAAGATTTACGATGGTTTCCTCAGAACTGGTGCAAATCTTCCCCAGGAGAAGAAGGAAGAGCTAGCTCAACTTCGTACTCAGTTGTCTCAACTCTCTTTGCAATTTTCACAAAACGAATTGCACGATACCAATGCATGGACCTTGCATCTCACCGACGAAAGTGATTTGCTAGGCCTTCCAGAAAGTGCCATCGCTGCAGCTAGACAAGAGGCAGAAAGCCGTAACCTTGAGGGATGGGTAATCACCCTTCAGGCTCCATCCTATGGTCCCTTTATGCAATATAGTCAGCGACGCGACCTTAGAGGAAAGGTATATCGTGCCATGAACTCTATCTGTACTCATGACAATGAGAACAATAATTTTGAGAACGTGCGCTCTATTGTCAATCTTCGTCAGAAGTTGGCACAAGTCATGGGACACAAAAACTATGCCGATTTTGTCTTAGAGCGTCGTATGGCACAGGATACTGAGCACGTAACTAATTTGATGGACAAACTGCTCAAATCCTATCGCCCTGTAGCATTGAAGGAAGTAGAGGAGATAGAACAGTTGGCCAAGGAGAAGGAAGGAGAAGATTTCACCCTTCAGCCCTGGGATTTCTCTCATTATGGATACCTACTCAAGATGCAACGCTACAATATTGATAGCGAGATGCTTCGTCCTTATCTACAATTGGAGAAGGTCAAGGAAGGTGTCTTCTCACTAGCCACTAGATTGTACGGCATTACCTTCCATCAGGCAGATGATATCCCTGTGTATCACCCAGATGTGGTGGCATACAGAGTTCTTGATGCTGATGGTACGTTCCTGGCTGTATTGTATGCCGACTTCCATCCTCGTGCCAACAAACACTCTGGTGCCTGGATGACCACATATCGCGAGCAATGGATAGAGGACTCCACTGGCGAGAATGTGCGTCCTATAGTCTCCATTGTGATGAACTTTACAAAGCCCACCAAGGAGCGACCTGCGCTACTTACCCTTGGCGAGGTAGAAACCTTCCTTCATGAATTTGGTCATGCACTTCACGCCATCTTCTCTCAGGTGCGCTACGAGGCTTTGTCTTGTACAAATGTGTATTGGGATTTCGTGGAATTGCCATCTCAGTTTATGGAAAACTATGCCATCGAACCAGAATTCCTAGCCACCTTTGCTAGACATTATGAGACCAACGAACCCATGCCAGAGGAACTCATCAGTCGTATCAGAGAGAGTCGCAATTTCCAGTGCGGATATGCATGCTGCCGTCAGGTAAGTTTCTGCTTGTTGGATATGGCATATTACACATTGACCACACCCCTTACTGCTGACATCCCTACCTTCGAACGAGAAGCATGGGCTCCAGCTATTGTGCTCAATTCTCTGGACGATAGTTGCATGAGCGTACGTTTTGGCCACATCATGGCTGGTGGATACTCAGCAGGATATTATAGCTACAAGTGGGCAGAGGTGCTTGATGCTGATGCCTTTAGCGTGTTCCAAAAGGAGGGTATCTTCAATACGGATACAGCTCAGCGCTTCCGCAAGGAGATTCTCTCTCGCGGTTGTTCAGAGCATCCCATGACCTTGTACAAGAATTTCCGCGGAGGTGAACCCACGATCGAAGCGTTGCTAAAGCGCAATGGTATTAATACCAACGAATAAGACAAGTATATATAATCAAGATACATTATTAATATAATAAGGATATGAATCAAGACAAGAATACAATGCTAGACCGCAGATATCTACGCATGGCAACCATTTGGAGTGAAAATAGTTATTGTCAGCGTCGCCAGGTAGGCGCTCTCATCGTGAAAGACAAGATGATAATATCTGATGGCTTCAATGGTACTCCAAGCGGATTTCCCAATATTTGCGAAGACGATACCAACGTGACCTATCCCTATGTCTTGCATGCAGAGGCCAATGCTATCACCAAGATAGCACGTTCAGGCAACAATTCTGATGGTGCTACATTGTATGTTACTGATTCTCCATGTATAGAATGCGCCAAACTAATCATTCAGGCAGGTATCAGTCGTGTGGTATATAGCCGTGAATATCGTTTGACGGATGGAGTAGACCTACTTCGTCGTGCAGGGATTCAGGTTGAGTTCCTTCCTGTTAATAATGAATAAATCTTTCATTTTCAGATTTGTATGAATAATAAATCTCGCATCCCCCTTTACCTAGCCATTTGTGTGGTTATAGGTATTGTGTTGGGTACTTTCTTGACTTCCAAATATGGTGTAAACCAATCAAATGTCATCAACTCAGGAGGCAACAAGATAAACTATCTCCTCCAGTTGATTGAGAGCAGATACGTAGACACCGTCAATACCAGTAGTCTTATTGAGGAAGCAATACCCAGGATTCTCTCCGAATTAGACCCACATTCGGCCTATATCCCAGCCAAGGATGCCAAGGAGGCAGAAGAAGACCTCAAGGGTTCTTTCTCTGGTATCGGAGTTAGTTTCCGTATGGAGCGTGATACCGTCACGGTGATGAGTGTCATACATGGTGGACCTGCAGAAAAGGTTGGTATCCTTGCAGGCGACCGCATTATCAAGGCAGATACCCAAAACCTCTGTAAAATGCAGAACACCAAGGTGATGAAATACCTCAAAGGCCCCAAGGATACTAATGTCAAGTTGGAGATAATAAGACATGGTAGCAAGGAGCCTCTCTACTTCAATGTCACCCGTGGAGATATCCCCGTGGAAAGCATAGATGCTAGTTACATGATGGATCACAACATCGGTTACATCCGTGTGACAAGTTTTGGCGAGCAAACCTATACCGAGATGATTTATGCTCTCGCTCGTTTGCTTTACAATGACATGAAGGCATTGATTATTGATCTTCGTGGCAATCGTGGTGGCTACATGCATGTTGCCATTCAGATGGTAAACGAATTTTTGTCAGAAGGTGACTTGATAGTATATACCGAGGGACGTTCTGTCAAGCGTGAGGATTACAGAGCCAACGGACAAGGTTCCTTCCCCCATATGCCCATTGTTGTCCTTATGGATGAGGCTAGTGCATCGTCTAGCGAAATCTTTGCCGGTGCTATTCAGGACAATGATCGTGGCACTATCATAGGACGTCGCTCCTTTGGTAAGGGCTTGGTACAACAGCCCGTAGAGTTCAACGATGGTAGCGTGGTGCGCCTTACCGTAGCTAGATACCATACCCCCTCTGGCCGTTGTATTCAGAAGGCTTATGAGAAAGGACATGGTGAAGATTATGAAAACGAAATCTTCATGCGCTATCAGCGTGGAGAATTCTATGTCGAAGACTCCATCCGTCAGGACGGCCCAGCTTATAAGACCAAGATTGGACGCACCGTATATGGCGGTGGTGGTATCCGACCTGATATCTTCGTTCCTGATGATAGCACTGGTGTTACTTCGTATTACAAGGAAGCAGCGTATACAGGTTTGATTTCTCAGTTCTGTTTCGAGGTTGTAGACCAAAATCGTGATAAGTTGAACAGCCTTACCACCTTAGAGGAAAAAATCAAGTGGATGGATAGCCAAAACCTATTGGAGAGTTTTGCTAGATACGGACAGAAGCGTTCGCTACCTCGCCGCAATCTGATGCTTTACAAGAGCCAACGACTCTTCAAGCGTGCCATCTATTCAGGTATCATCTACAACTGTAGTGAGATGAATGACTATCTTCAGTATCTCAACAAGGACGACAATGCCGTCAAGCGTGCCGTAGAGATAATTTTGGAGAAGAAGACTTTTCCTCAGAAACCCGAACAACCCTTAGAACCCACAGATAGCATATGCGAATAGTAATACAGCGTGTTAGCTCTGCCAGTGTGAGCATAGATGATGCCGTTGTTGGCCAAATAGGCAAGGGAGTAATGATTCTCCTAGGCATTACCCCCGAGGACACCACCGCCGATGCTGATTGGCTCGTTGGCAAGGTAAGCCGTCTGCGCATCTTTGACGATGCCAATGGTGTGATGAATCTAAGTATACAGGACATCGGGGGCGAAGCACTTGTTGTCAGCCAATTCACTCTGATGGCATCCTATCGCAAGGGCAACCGTCCATCATATATCCATGCAGCAGCTCCCAGCATAGCCATACCCCTCTATGAGTATTTTGTTCAGGAACTGCAAAAGCAACTTGGTCGCCCTGTGCCCACAGGCCAATTTGGTGCGGACATGCAAGTTAGCCTCACCAATGATGGTCCTGTCACAATAGTAATGGACTCTAAAAATCCTGAATAGTCAATGAATATCATCATCATGGGTGCAACCTCCGGCATAGGGCTAGAGGTTGCTAGAATATACCATGCTCAGGGGCATTCCGTAGCTATTGCTGGCAGACGAATAGAGCGCCTACATCATATTTCAAAGGAACTGGGCAATTGTCCCTTTTCTCAAATAGATATTACCCAGGAAGATGCTACCGAGCATCTAGCCTCACTGATAGAGCAGTTGGGAGGGATGGACCTATATCTGCACGTTAGTGGCATAGGCAAGCAAAACAGGAGTCTTGACACCCAGTTGGAATTGTCCACAGTAGAGACCAATGCCCTGGCCTTTGCTCGTATGATAACCTTTGCCTATCATTATTTTGTTCAGCAGGGCCATGGCCATATAGCAGCCATATCATCCATTGCTGGCACTAAGGGTATAGGAGTAGCACCTTCATATTCTGCTACAAAGCGCTTCTGTAATACATACCTGGAAGCACTCACCCAGTTGGCACACATGCAAGGTCACAATATACGTTTCACCGATATTCGTCCAGGCTTTGTGGACACAGATATGCTATCCGGTGAATTTCATTACCCTATGATGATGAAGCCTGAGAGCGTAGCTAACACCATAGTGAAAGGTATCTCCAAGGGCAAAAGAGTGCTAACCATCGACTGGCGTTTTCGCCTCCTTGTTGCCCTATGGCGCCTTATCCCCTCGTCATTATGGGTTAAGCTAAAAATTAGTAGTAGGTAGATTAACTTACCTCTCTTACTGCTATCGGTTTTCTAAGAAGAACCTTATTCCAGTTGGCGGAAGTTTGCTAACTTTTGTGAGGAACCTTATTCCAATCTGGCAGAATCTATGTTCTTTTTTATTGCTGTCTGGTAAAACTTTTTTTACGATATTTAAATTAAGGGCTGACACTTCTCACGAGGTATCAGCCCTTTTGGTTATCTTTGTTTTGCATAAACCCAAATATAACCATGGGCAAAGATAGTCATTTTACCGGACAGCCGGTCTATAGTCAGGTGCTAAAGTTGCTTGACAAGGACAA
>JAZLBF010000041.1:0-44129 GCA_045613565.1 Bacteroidaceae bacterium | reverse complement strand
CTTGGAGTATCTACACAAATTCCACTTACCGTTTCATTCATTACAACTGGATCGTCTCGTGTTATTAATGTAGGTAATAGAAAAATAGGGTTCCGGCATGCAGCTCCTCGTAATTTCAATTATGAAGGACCTACTATACCTTTGATAGTTCAGGCCTTTCGTGAATTAACAGAGCAAAATATCAGAGATCAAGAAATATCAGCTGTCTCAAAATATCTTGATAAAGCACCTGATAAAAACATACTGGCTAAAGATATACTAAATGCCCCTATGTGGATTCAGAACATCATTAAACCACTCATCAAGAAATACTAAAAATAATGGCACACTGGCAACAATATAACATCGAAGAACGTCTACAACTTCTAGACATCGCAAGTGCAGAAAAGAATCTACCCAAACTGGCTATCGAAAAAGACTGGTGGGTCACGATGGTACTAAAAGCACTTTCTCAGACACAATATTCCAACCTTTTTAGCTTTAAGGGTGGCACAAGTTTAAGTAAAGGTTGGTCGTTAATCGAACGCTTCAGTGAAGATGTGGATATCGCGATAAAGCGTGATGGACGATTTGCCATTACTGGAACATCGAATACTCAGCTTGCAAAAGCAAGACGCACAGTCCGTCACTACGTTGTTAGAGAATTTCCAACCGAACTAGAAGATATATTACGGAGCTTTGGAGTTTCTGATTTTAATATTGAACCCGAGATTTCAAGGCACCATGGCGAGGAAGAATACTTGGTGTCGATAGCTCAAACTAACCTTATTAAGCCTCATCTTTTTATCCCACTCAAAAAAACAAACACCTTGAGGAACTAGTGCGCTCGCTCAAGGTGTTCAATATGAGTTGGATGTGTGAGTTATTTTTCGTTGAGGTCGATGACAAAGCTTTGCTTGCGGCCGCTGGGGGCAATAGCCTTAATCCAGAGGGTGCGGTCGTTGCTCTTGTCTACTGAATTTACAACTTTCTCCCAGTCTTCTACGGTTTGCATCTTGGAATCGTTGACTGCTAGGATGATGGTTCCCTTCATCACTCCGGCGTTCTTCATCTTGCCGTCTTGCAATGCTTTTACTACCAAGCCATAAGGGATACCTAGGCGAGATTTCTCTTCCTTAGATAATTCTACCAGTACTACGCCCATGGCATCGATATCTGTTTCTTCTACCAACTTGGTGGAGCCTTGAGAGTTCTTCAATATTACCGTCTGAGTATGCACCTTCTTGTCGCGCATCCAAGTGATGGTCATTTTGTCGCCAGGACGATGCTGGGCAAGAAGTTCCTGCATCTCTGACATCTTGTGAATCTCCTTGCCATCGAGATGGGTGATGGCATCACCTTGTTGCAATCCTGCTTCGGCAGCTGCTGAGCCTTCTACAATCTGATTTACCCATACGCCGCTGAGAGTACCTATATCGGGAGTGTTTCCTTTGGCCTTTTCATTGTCTAGATGTGTGCTTACGTCTCCTCCAACAACACCAAGGACAGCACGCTGAACGGTACCATATTCTTTGAGGTCAGCAACAACCTTGTTCATAATGGAGGTGGGGATGGCAAAACCATAACCGCTATAACTGCCAGTTTGAGAATAGAGCATGGCGTTGATACCCACTAGTTCGCCCTTTGCATTAACTAGTGCTCCACCAGAATTACCCTGATTGATAGCGGCATCTGTCTGTATGAAGCTCTCGATACCATTTGCGCCAAGACTTCTTGCTTTCGCTGAAACAATACCTGCTGTTACGGTGCTGGTTAGATTGAATGGATTACCAACGGCCAATACCCATTCGCCAAGCTTCAGATTATCACTATTGCCGATGGGGAGGGTGGGAAGGTTGTCGCCATCAATCTTTATCAAGGCCAGGTCGGTGTTGGGGTCAAGGCCTATGATGCGACCAGAGAATTCTCTATTGTCGTTCAACTTAACCAAAATCTCGTCGGCACCACCAACTACATGATTGTTGGTGACGATATAACCATCGGATGAGATTATCACACCAGAACCTGCACCACGGCGGTCGGGCTCCTTGTATTCACGCTGTTGAGGAGCATAACCCCTTTGTCCGAACATCTCGCCAAAGAACTCGGCAAATGGGTCGCGATACGTTACTGTGTGAGTCTTGCCCATCTGCGTCACCTTAATATATACAACTGCGTTTACCGTATTCTCGGCGGCATAGGTCAGGTCAATATATCCACCCTGTGGCACCGACACGGGTTGGGTATTCTCTTCGTTCTGGAGGATTAGTTCTGCCGATGCAGCATTTTCTGCATTGCCACTACATGAAATCAGTGTAGAGCCAAGGAGTATAAATAATAGTTTTTTCATAGTTGAGTGATTTATTATTCTTAATTTTCGTTTTCTGAATGCAAATGTAAGTATAAATCTCTCTCATGCTTATTTTTGTTAACAATTTTTAACGTTTGAGGCCCTCTAACTTGGCAAATTTAAGATTTATTAATATATTTGCACACAAAGTAACAGTGGTTCGGCTTGTCGCTGGTTGTTTTCTCACTTTATGGAAACGACGAGAGGAAAGTCCGGGCAACATAGGACAATCCGCTACCTAACGGGTAGGAGTCAGTGATGGCTGGTCAGTGTAGAAGAAAATAACCGCCTCTTTCCCCTAGTGGTGGAGGTAAGGGTGAGAAGGTAGAGTAAGAGCCTACCAGGCGTATGGCAACATGCGTGCTGTGCACTCCGGATGTTGAAAGTTCGCGTATACAAGCGCTGTTTCTATGACCTCATGAGCGTAGATTCGAGAAGGCTGTCCGTCTGAGCTGGAGGGTAGAACGATAGAGATTGGCGGTGACGTCAATAGTGGATAAATGACAAGCGACGATAACTTGCATGCAAATATTTCTATGCATTTTATTGTGCACAGAACCCGGCTTATAGAACCACTGTTCTTTTTTTCTTCTTTCTAAAAAATACATGCATATATGACACTAGAAGAAAGAATGGAGCTATGGTGGAGCACGGATGAAAATCAGTGTGGCAGATTCAAGCGCTGGGCGCTGATTATCTTCAAGCGCATATACATCACCGTCAGTCATTTCCTCAATAATAATTTGTCCTTTCATGCTTCGGCCCTTACCTACAATACCATGTTGGCGGTGGTGCCTGTGCTGGCCATTATCTTTGCTATTGCGCGAGGTTTTGGTTTTGATAATTTGATTGAGACCCGTTTGAGGGTAATCCTTGATTCCTTTAGCCCAGAGGTGACGGAAACGGTACTCAGCTTTGTGGAGCGTTACCTCCAGCACACCAAGAGCGGAGTATTCTTGGGTGTAGGTCTGTTGTTGCTATTCTACACCTTGGTTAATCTGACATCAAACATAGAGACAGCCTTCAATGCCGTGTGGCAGGTGAATAATAGTCGCAACATCTATCGTAGAATTACTGACTACATCTCTGTGTTCTTATTGCTACCCATCCTGATGGTTCTTACCAACGGTTTGAATGTAGTGATGCACGCACTCGAATCATGGTTTGAAGTGACCCTCTCTCTCGGTAGCACATTCCATGTAGTGGTGGTCATGCTACCCTTCTTCATCAGTAGCGCAGTCTTTGTACTACTCTACAAACTCATGCCCAATACGCATGTGCGCTGGAGTGCTTGCATAGGTCCTGGTATTATCGCCGGTCTTTTGTTTCAGGGCTTGGAGTTCTTCTACATACATTATCAGATTAAATTGTCATCATACAATGCCATCTATGGTTCGTTTGCAGCTATTCCATTATTGCTTATCTTTTTGCAATTTACATGGTATATCTGCTTAATCGGTTGTCAATTGACCTATGCCAATCAGATGGTAAAGGAATACACCTTCGAGCGCTCCACAAGAGGTATGAGCCGCCGTTTCCGCGATACGCTATCTCTGTTGCTCGTTAGTCACATTGCCAAAAACTTTGCAGAGGGCAAGCGCCCCTTTACTCAGCACTATCTCTCACGCTCTACAAGGTTGCCCAACACTTTGGTCAAAGTATTGCTGGAGGAATTGGTCAGTGTGGGTGTTCTTGCCGTGACACAAAACAATTCGGGCACTGATATGCTCTATATTCCTGCCATAGATATACACAGCATGACCGTAAGCATGGTGATAGAGCGCCTGGATAGCAGAGGAAACGAGACATTCTCTCCTGCATGGATGCTGCACAATCCTGAATGGAAACGTATTCGCCAATATCGCTACTATAATTGCGATGACACATTGATAGTGGACATCTGACACTTGGGAAGTCCCTTCCCGCATCGGGAGAGCATGAAAGAGACTTTGGAAATGCGCTCCTGCATCGGGAGAGGGCAGAAGATAGTTCGGAAATCCATTCCGTGAAGACATTTCTCATGAACTAGCTTTGCATCACAGGAAAAAGTGGAGGAAATCATTTTTCGGGCATTACTCGATATTATTCTCCACAAACCATCGTTTTTTTTCTCTGATTTGTGTAACTTTGCGCACGGAGATAATAGAATCTTACACTAAAAGTATATAGAATATGAAGATTATTAGCAGTTATATTTTTCGTTCCCTGTGTTCGTTGCTCATAGGATTACTCTTGCTTTTTAATGCAGAGCAGATGCCAAGCATCATAGTGAGAGTGATAGGATTATTGTTCCTCCTACCTGGTGTGTTTGGAGTCTTGGCATATCTATTTACCAATTTCAGCAAGACGGTAATTATACGCTCTTCCTTCCCCCTGATGTCAATAGGCAGCATCCTGTTTGGAACGCTGTTGGAGATGTATCCCGACAAGTTTGTCACCTCTCTGGTATTCTTCCTGGGCGTGATGCTCCTGTTTGCAGGTTTCAATCAATTCTCGTCAATGTTTGTCAACAGGAAGGTATCCCCCTTCTCTTGGTTGCTGATGTTTGTACCACTGGTACTGATAGGAATAGGTGTATATTGTGTTACTCACAGCACAGAGGCTGCTTCTACCTTGTTTAAAATCCTGGGTGCCACATTGGTGTATTATGGTTTGAGCGATATGTTCCTCGCTCTCCGTGCCAAGCACTATGGTAAGATATACGAGCGTGAACAGAAGAAAGCAGCTGAAGCTGAGCGCAGAAGACGTGAGGCTGAATACGTGGAATTTGAGGTGATTAACGCCAATGAGAATAAGGAAGAGGAGTAAATCCTCCCTTCCTCCCAGAAACATCTAAGTACACACACTAGCATGCGCTATTTCATTACACTTTCTTACGACGGCACTGCGTATCACGGATGGCAGATTCAGCCACATAGCAATAGTGTTCAGGAGGAGCTGCAAAAGGCTCTGTCCACTCTGCTCAGGGAGAACATAGAGATTGTTGGAGCTGGAAGAACGGATACTGGTGTGCATGCCAGGAAGATGATAGCTCACTTTGATTTTGGACCTCTGGATGGCAAGCAATTGGTTTACAAGCTAAACAAGATTCTCCCCCGAGATATAGCTGTGCAGAGCGTGGACGAGGTGGCGGAAGATATGCATGCGCGCTTCTCTGCCAAATCCAGAACTTATCATTATTTCCTTCATCTTTCCAAAAACCCATTCCTGAGAGCCTACAGTTGGCAAATGTATGGCGAACTTGACTTCGACAAGATGAACGAGGCGGCCAAGGTGCTGATGGAGTATCGCGATTTTACCTCATTCTCCAAAACCAATACTGACACCAAGACCAACGATTGTACCATCACCGAGGCTCATTGGGATAATTTGGATGGCAATCAGTGGCGCTTCACTATCAGTGCCAATCGTTTCCTCCGCAATATGGTTCGTGCCATAGTAGGTACATTGGTGGAAGTGGGTAGAGGAAAACTTACTATCGAACAATTGCGCAAGGTGGTGGAAGCAAAAGACCGTTGTCAAGCTGGCGATAGTGTGCCAGGCAATGCATTGTTCCTTGTGGATGTAGAATATTAAGAAATCAAACATAGATAGGAGAAATAGGACATGTGGATATTATTTGCATTCGTTAGTGCAACCCTCTTGGGTTTTTATGATGTATTCAAGAAGCAATCACTCAGAGACAACTCCGTCTTGACGGTATTGTTGCTCAATTGTCTGTTCTCTTCTATCATCTTCTTGCCCATGGTGTGGCATGCACCCTTTGGTGGTTGGGAGGTGCAGAAATACATTGTACTGAAGGCCTTCATTGTGCTCAGTTCATGGATATGTGGCTACTATGCAATGAAGCATCTACCCATTACTATCGTTGGCCCTGTCAATGCTAGTCGTCCGATGCTAGTACTTGTGGGAGCGATGTTCCTCTTTGGTGAGAGGTTGAACCTCTTCCAGTGGGCAGGTGTACTCCTAGCAATATCTTCGTTCCTCTTGCTCAAGCGTGGTGGCAAGAAGGAGGGTATTGATTTCATGCGTAATAAGTGGGCACTCTGTCTTATTGCCGCGGCTCTATTGGGAGCATTCTGTGGTCTTTATGACAAGTATCTTCTTTCTCCCGTGGAAGAGGGTGGCTTGGGTTTGAATAGACTTACTGTGCAGAGTTATTTCAATTTCTACCAACTGATAATCATGCTCGGTGTGGTGTGGCTAGAAAGAAAGAGTGGGGAGAATGCTCACAAATTCCAATGGCGATGGACTATCCCCTTGATTAGTATTTTCATCTGCGCCGCCGACTTGGCATACTTCTACAGCCTTTCATTGGACGATGCAATGATTAGTGTGATTAGCATGGTTAGACGCGGCAGTGTGATAGTTAGTTTCTTGATGGGTGCATTCTTCTTCCATGAACAGAATCTCAAGAGCAAGGCTGTGGACTTGGTACTTGTGCTACTAGGTATGCTTTGCTTGTATTTAGGAACCATGTGTTATTAACCTCAGCCAAGATGAAAAGAAACATTTGTATCCTTCTCGCCCTATGGGCAAGTTCCACATATTGCTTCTCTCAGCAGATACGCATGAGGGATATCTTTGCGCAGATGCCAGATAGCATCTTCCCTTTGCTCACTCTCAATAATCGATTGGATTGCATTGATTTTATTGAGAACAACATGGTAGCTCGTGTCAAGAACAAATTGGACGAACAGGTGGTATTGGAATCTCTTACGGACGATTATCTGCGCCTGCGTACAAGTGAGAATTCTTACACGGAGATTAAGTTTGTTGCAGAAGTGGAGGATACTATTATATGCTTTAATAGAACCTACCAAGGTCCCATCGAGGATAGCGATGTCACATTATATAATATGCGTTGGGAGAAACTCTGCAATGTGGCGCGTCCTTCGGTTAAGGATTTCCTTGTAGACAATAATTCGGGAGAGATAAATTCTGATACCCTTCTGCAAATCAAACAGGAGGCAGAATTTCTTCCCTTAATAAAAGCATCCTTGTCTCCTGATACGGACGAGGTGTCATGGACATTGCAAACGGGAGAATTTAGCAAAGAGCTGAAAAAGGTTGCCGCAAAGTATATCCGCCCCGTAATTACCAAGATTGCAAAATACCTTTAAACGTGTAAGGTAGTTTTTATAAACTTGCTTCGAAAGTATATAAAAAGAAGAAGATGCATCAAATATCTCGATGCATCTTTTTCTTTTTGTTATAAAGCTTTTCTTTACGCTTGGCTCTATTACTTGCGAGTCTTTGCGTAACGGCTCATGAACTTGTCCACGCGACCAGCGGTATCCACCAACTTATTCTTACCAGTGTAGAAGGGGTGAGAAGTGTTAGAGATTTCCAACTTAACAACGGGATACTCCTGACCTTCGAAAACAACTGTATCGTTGGTCTTGCAAGTAGAACGGCTTAGAAACATGTCGCCATTACTCATGTCTTTGAACACAACGGGGCGATAGTTCTCGGGATGAAGTCCTTTTTTCATATCTTTATTATTTTATTATTTTATCAGTTAGTTTATATAGCTGGTAACTATATATTGGTGTAATGGAGTATTTTTTCGGAGTGCAAAGATAAGGCAATTTATCTTCACAGCCAAACATTTGGCAGACAAATTTTTCAAAAACAACCTCTGCCGAACAATAATGGTGTTTTTCTAACACACAAATGCATTGCAATAGATAAAATTTCTACCTTCAAATGTGCCAACTGACTATACGCATTAACTCATCATTATCCAATATTTCTGTATCATCTTCTTGTTTTCGTGGGTATGTTTGTTCCGTAAAAATACTTCAAATACATATACCTTTTTCATTTTTGGATAAATACATACTGCGAAATACAAAAAAAATCACTATCTTTGCGCTGTCACAATAACATGGCGTATTATGCACAAAAAATGTATGCATGTTATTAGTCAACTAAAAGTAAACAAATAAAACAGTTTTATAAACATTTAATTTTTTACGAAAATGACAAGTTACAAGGAATTGGGTTTGGTAAACACCCGTGAAATGTTTGCCAAGGCAGTAGCTGGTGGTTATGCAATCCCCGCTTTCAATTTCAACACAATGGAGCAGATGCAGGCTATCGTTCAGGCTGCAGTAGAGTGCAAGTCACCCGTTATCATGCAGGTTTCTAAGGGTGCTCGTGCTTATGCTAACGGTACTATCCTTCGCTACATGGCTCAGGGTGCTGTAGAGTACGCTAAGGAGCTTGGTTGCGAGAATCCTCAGATTGTTCTTCACCTTGACCACGGTGATAGCTTCGAAATCTGTAAGGAGTGTATCGACAATGGTTTCTCTTCTGTAATGATCGACGGTTCTCACCTTCCCTACGAGGAGAACATCGCTCTTACTAAGAAGGTTGTAGAGTATGCACACGCTCACGACGTAACTGTTGAGGCTGAGTTGGGTGTATTGGCAGGTGTTGAGGATGAGGTTTCTTCAGAGGTATCTCACTACACCAAGCCTGAGGAGGTTGTAGACTTCTCTACTCGTTCAGGTTGCGACTCTTTGGCTATCTCTATCGGTACTAGCCACGGTGCTTACAAGTTCACTCGCGAGCAGTGCACTGTAGATCCTCAGACTGGTAAGTTGGTTCCTCCTCCATTGGCATTCGACATCTTGGCTGAGATCGAGAACCAGTTGCCCGGTTTCCCCATCGTTCTTCACGGTTCTTCTTCAGTTCCTCAGGACGAGGTTGACACTATCAACCAGTTCGGTGGTAAGTTGCCCGATGCAGTAGGTATCCCCGAGGAGCAGCTTCGTAAGGCTTCTGAGAGCGCAGTATGTAAGATTAACATCGACTCTGACTCTCGTTTGGCTATGACCGCTGCTATCCGCAAGCACTTCGCTGAGAATCCTGGTCACTTCGATCCTCGCCAGTATTTGAAGCCCGCTCGTGAGAACATGAAGAAGATGTACGTTCACAAGATCGTTAACGTTCTTGGTTCTAACGACAAGCTATAATTCTAATACAGAATTACTGAATAGCTAATATCAAAGGAGGATGTGTCCATCGTGGCACATCCTCCTTTCTTTTTTGTGGAGAATATTAATATTCGTTACAGTTTAAATACCCCACTTATTCTCCCAAACATCTGATTTATCATCCCATAAGCTGCTTTTTTCACGCGCAGCAGGAATACCTGGAGTATCCTCCATAGGTATTCTGTCGCTCATTGCCATCATTGTTTCAGCATTTAGTCTGATTACTTCCGTCTCAGGCTTTATATACTTGTGCTTCATTGTTATATGTTATTTTATTGTTTGTTGTTTTGGAGAGACCGGACGCAATACGCTGCGCCCGGTGCTTTTTCTTGTTATTTGTGTTGGTAACCTATGCTATTTGATTATGACCAATATCTTCTTGGCATTAGCATTACTTGATTACCTTCTTGCCATTGATGATATAAATGCCCCTGTATGCGTTCTGCAAACGACGACCTGTCATATCATAGATTTCTGCCTTCGCATCATCGTTTACTATCTCGTCAATTCCTGTCTCAGTATCCTCGCCCTGAACACGGATATTGATTCTAGACATAGCACTTTGTGATACCTTCACTGGTGAGCCATTGCGGCTGGTAATGGTCATATACAGGCGGAAGGGATTCAATGATGCACCGCTTGCTATTGGCGACCAAGCACCATTTGTATTGATAGCATAGCAACCAACCAAATCATCGGATGTCATCTTCTCATAGGTACCCTTGACCTCGAAGTCAGTATATACTGAAGAACAAGTGATATCTGTGCAATTGTCAGAACTATATAGCGTAGCATCATTCACTACTATTGTCATAGCCTTTGCCGCTTCATTCTTAGCACGAATCAGATAGGGATAGTTAGCATTTAGCACATCACCTTCGTGCACTTTCAATACCTCCATTTCCATTCCATCAATTACTCCATCCTGTCCTAAAACATTATTCTCCTTATCACCTATATAATTATCAAAGCTATGGATATCATTGAAGTAAGCTACATCATAATCCTCAAGGAACTCCTCAGTCATAGGAATTTCAAATGGGACATATAATGCATTCCAAGTATTTGTTTTAGAAAGGGTGCGGGTGTAGGTGATTTGGGGCACATTCACCGCCTCTGTGTTGTTCTCATATTCCACTCCATCTTCTAAGGAAACCTCTGATGGTGGTAATGCTACGATATTAGCAAAACTACTCCAAGGTGACGTTGATTCATAACTCTCAAGAGAAGCAGCAGGGACGTGTAGGGTGATATTTTCTAAATTAGAGTCTTCAAATACATTTGAATTTAAAGAAGGAATAGTCTTAGCATAACAATATACGTCAAGTAGGCGAGAACAGCCAGCAAAAGCACTACTTAATACATACTTTAAGCTACTAGGTAATTTTATGCTTAAAAGATTTTCGCAATATTTAAAAGCGTCACTGTATATTTGGGTTACTCCTTCTGGAAGATCAATAGCCGTTAGTCCCAAGCAACTCATAAATGCTCCGCTGCCAATTTCTGTTACTTTTTTCGGAATATCTATAGAGGCAAGTTTGCTGCAACCCTTAAATGCATCAGCGTCAATAAAAGTCAGATTTTGAGGAAATGAAATTGATTTCAAACTCATACAGCCATAGAATGTTCCTATCTCTATCCTTGTTATATTATTAGGCAGAACAATATTAGTAAGACTAGAGCAACTATAAAAAGCTTTTACCCCAATCGTTGTCACACTCGCTGGAAGTTCAATAGAAACAAGTCGGTAACAATTATAAAAGGTTTGTTCTCCAATGCTAGTTACGCCTTCAGGAATAACAATAGAAGTAAGGCTTCTACAATCTGCAAATGCGCGATCCCAAATCTTTTTCACCCCATTTGTCATATTAACAGATGTAAGAGCACTACAGCCGTTAAAAGCATCAGAATAAATAGAAGTAACACTCTCAGGTATGGTCACAGAATTTAGTTCATTGCAATTTTTGAAAG
The DNA here is from genome assembly GCA_045613565.1 of Bacteroidaceae bacterium. Taxonomy (GTDB): domain Bacteria; phylum Bacteroidota; class Bacteroidia; order Bacteroidales; family Bacteroidaceae; genus Physcousia. The sequence continues at coordinate 32,825 of JAZLBF010000041.1, read as the reverse complement.
CTCCTACATTAATTCCTGTCACGGTATATGTTTTATTATTATATTCAACTGCCGAAGGTATGATAACTGTACCTGCATATTTTGTCCCATCCGTTGAACTAGTTACTGAGGCCAAATCTGAATAATCACTTAAATTATACCAAATTCCTTCAATTTGTACAGTTTCTGCCTCTAATGTCGTACAGCACAATAGCACCGCTATCGTAGCCAGCAATGTTTTAATTGTCTTCATACTTAATTTGATTTTATTTTAAAAATACATTACTCATAACGCAATTTGCTTATGTTCGCAATAAAGTCTCCATTCTTACGATGAAGGCAAACACATTGCAGTTTCACTCCCTTGATTAATAACTTTTCCGATTTGATCCAAGCAAGGGCGGCTCCTTCTACAGTATCAATAACAAACCTAGGTTCATTTGAGACCAATTGAAATTCTAAATCATTATGACTTGTCAACCATATCCGATAAGGTTGACCATTGTAGTAAAATTGGACTTGATAACAAAATGCATCCGTTACTATGTCTTTTTGTTTTTCCATAATATAATACACCGCCTAGCACTCTCCCCGTTTCAGCATTAGGTTTCTACTTCAGTTACGGATACAAAAAAGACGTGGGAGAAACTTCCTCGCTTATCCCACCGTATCTGGCCTTCGCATTGCCTCTTTACCAGGATAAGCAACTCAGCCAGCCCACGCCGATGGGTATTATATATAATGTATACGATAGAATGCACCCTGACGTAGGGATACAAACTATGCATACGGGTATAATACACCCAGCATGAACGCTTCGTTGCGGTATCTTCTGGTAAATCAAGTTTGCGAAGTTTGATACGGTCGAAGATAACGTTCGAAAACGTCCTTTCGCTCTTATGTATAAGACTCCTTGCAGGAACAAATCCTGTGGCGAGCGATACTTTCAGAGCATAATCCAATAAGATCTAGACCCATCCACCCATAAAGGACTGGCTAAGTCATGGCAAAGATAGTGAAAATAATGATTGAGGGGAATGGTTTTTAATAAAAAAGTGGTTATATTACTATGAATTCAAGTTTATCTTCGTTTTATCCCTCCCCCAACAAAGGAACAAAACTGCTATTATGTATGTAAAAGAAACACTTGTCGCAAAATGCGACTGGTGTTTCATCGTGGGACATGCGGCGCAATTTGCGACTGATGTTTCACCGTGGGATATGAAGCGCAAAATGCGACTGGTGTCCCACGAAAAACCATACGGTGCAAAATGCGACAGCTGTCCCACGTTGGGATAGTCGGCGCAAAATGCGAAACCATTCCGCAAATTTGGGAAGTCTAATTTCGGTTTGGAAATTGGACTTTTCAAAAAAAAAGTATGCGGCGCAATTTGCGATTAGACTTTTCAAAAATAAAAAGTCCAATTCCGGGTTGGAAATTAGACTTTTCAGGAAAAAAGCATGCGGCGCATTTTGCGATTAGACTTTTCATTTCTGCGGAATGGTTTCGCATTTTGCGCCAGCATTCCACAATCCTGGGGATAGGTTTCGCAATCCGAAATTGCATTCCACAACTTTGGGGATAGGTTTCGCAACCTGGAATTGCTTTCCCCACACTCCGTGAATGGTTTTCTGAGTAAAGAATTATATGCATTAAAGCGGCAGAGGGGATTCTGAAAGCAAAATAGTTCTTTATTATCTTTTGTTTTACTATCTTTGCAGCTAAATTAAGCAATTATAAAATACTCAAACGTATCGCAAGCTATGAAAAAAATATTATTCGCTACATTCCTTACACTTAGCACGAGTGCATTCTCTCAAATTCAGCCATCTACAACGTACGATGGTGGAGATTTATATTTCGTTCCAGCCAAACTAACATCAAATGGTATACCTTTTTTATATAGTTACAGAAACGATTATGAATCGGGTAAAACATGGTTCACTATCTTTGACGACGAAGTAAATGTAGTGAAACGAGTTGAAATTGATGCGCAAACCTTAAGCTATTCTACAAGAACGATTACCTTGCAGAGACAATATTTTGTCAAGACAAATGATGGAGGTACGCGCTCTACAACAACAGAAAACGAATATTTCCTTGATGAATGGACCGTGGTTGATGATGTCACCGAAGAGAAAACTTTCTCCAATAGTTGGATAGCAAGTCCCGAGGTGTACGAAGACAACAATAATTATCATTCACGCTATATGTATCTTTCCCAAACACTCTTCAACGAGGATGAGGACTTTGAATATCTCCGTGACCACTATGAAGTTATGCCATTATCATATTGTGCTGAAGATGACAAGAGCAACTCAAATGGTGATATTTCTATGGAGCGCCCCAGTTTTGGTGGTGAAGAATGTGATGAATATTTCAGAAATTACGACCACGTTTTAGGCGGATATGTTTATACGCTCATTAAGCGTAAGGTTTACGGAGGTCTGAAACACACTAGTATGGAGGTAGTTTCATTGGATGGTACAATAAAGAAGACTTTGGATGGTATTGCGGACTTAAATACGGTGGTTGCTATTAATGGCAATTTCTATGTTTCGGCTTATGACAATGCTTCCTCAATGTATGGTCTTTACAAAATTGCATCGGTGAGCACCTCTATTGAAAGGGTTGCAGAAACCACTTCTAAAACCAACAACAACATTACTTACAGCATAGATGGTTTTAGAGTTAAACCCAATAGCAAAGGACTTGTTATTCGGAATGGACAAAAACTGCTTAACAAATAGATTGGAGAGCAAGAACCTACAGATTTATAAAATGCAAAATCGCCGTAGTGCTTTGGTGGCACCACGGCGATTTTTAGTATTTCCTGACTAAGTTGGGATTACTTAGCCAATGCTTTTTCTATGAAATAGGGGAGCTGAACCTTCCACCAGCACCAGTCGTGGTCGACATCGAAGCCCCAGTAGTCCATGTAGGCGGGAATGCCTTTCTGGCACAAGACGGTATCTAGCAAGCGTGTGCTCTCGAGCAATTCGTCTTCCCAACGGCCTTGACCCACGCAGATGAATATCTTGCGCTTCTTGTAGAGGTCAATCCATGGATGGTCGGGGGCCATCTCGCGGATAAAGTCGATGGGCGAGTTCATGAACGTTAGCTCGTCGCTATACATGGGGAAGCCGTAGCTAGCAGAATACAAACCGCTCAATGCGATGACGGTGTCGAAGATGTCAGGACGACGGAAGAAGAAATTACCTGCATGGAATGCTCCCATAGAACAACCAGTAACGAGGAATGTTTCTGTCTTGCGCTTGCGAACCTCGGGGATTAGTTCTTCGGTGATATAATGATACCAGCGCTCGTGCTGTTCGATACGCCAACGATTGTCGGCCGCGCGATTGCTCCATGTCTCGCCATCGATACCATCTACACAGATGGCACGAATCTGACCGGATTCTATCCAGGGAGCGATGACATCAATCATGCCGAAGTTTTCGAAGTCGAAGTAACGACCATCCTGCGAGGGGAATATCAACAAGGGACGTCCCTTCTTGCCATAGGTCTTGTACTCCATCTCGCGCTGAAGATGGTTGCTAAAATGTTTATGATGTTGTACTTCCATTATATTAATATTATGTAATGTGCAGAGAGAAGAGGGAGTTATTTTCTGTTGCAAACGTCGTAAAGGAACTCGTTGCGCTCCCATTCAGTACGGAAACGTGCGATGTAAGCATAATCACCCATAGCAGGTGCAAGAGCCTTGTCGATATTGGGTGTCATCTTCATGGCATAGGCATACTTGTCAAGAATCTGTGCGTCTGACATATGATACTCTACACCTGAACGACGGCCAGCATAGACGCAGAAATAATCATCGTTGACATCAGCTTGCTTGCGGCAATCGAAGGCTACCATGTCTGCCCAAATCTGATAAACATCTACATTGTGAGCATAGTTTATCATATCGGGAGTGTAACCACCACCTGGGCGCATGTTAACCTCTAGTGCTACGAAGTCACCCTCATTACCAAGACCGCGATGAGCGCGACCTAGCTGGAAGAATTCGAGGTGGACGAAACGACTGCGCACGTCGAAAGCCTTGATTGTCTGACGACCCCAGAAGCGTAGATTCTCATTGATATGCTGCTGAACGTAGTAAGTGCTATCAAGATTGTAGTTGACAATATCAGAGATAGAGGGAGGACATACGCACATGCTCTCAAACAAGGGCTCGCCCTTTGAGTTAATGATAGCATCGTATGTACAGATGTTACCAGTAACGAATTCTTCTATAACATACTCGTGGATGTGAGGAGTATTATTGAGGAACTCGCGCAAAGCCCACTCGCTCTCAATCTTGTGAGTACCACCAGAACCTACACCCACGTCGGGTTTAGCGAAGAGTGGATAGCCTGCTTCGTAGGCAAACCTGAGGATGTTGTCTAGAGAATCGTTGGCCTTAACCTGACGAGCGGTACGGATACCACCTGCAGCATAGTACTTCTTCATCTCAGACTTCTCCTTAATGCTATCAATCTTGTCGCTCTTGATGCCAGTAGTGATATTGAAGTCAGTGCGCAAGCGAGCGTCCTGTATCAACCAATACTCATTGTTGCTCTCCAACCAATCAATACGACCATACTTAGCAGCGAAATGTGCCACGGCACGATACATCTGGTCGTAGTCCTCCATATTGTTTACACGATAGTACTCGGTAAGAGAATCTTTCAGACGCTGGTCGAGATTGTCGTAAGGAGCGTCACCTATACCAAACACAGATACGCCGTTCTTTTTCAATGCGGCACAGAAATTCCAGTAGTTTTCTGGAAAATTGGGAGAAATAAAAATAAAATTCATGATGGGTATATTGTTAGGTGAATACTATGATTTAGCAGTTGCAAGTTGATGTATTTTTATATATTTTGCTTACATATTTACATCCTAGGACTGCAAAATTAATAATTTTATTTGAAAAATCCAAATAAATGCAATACCTTTGCAATGTATATGTTTACTCTGTTTCTAACTAGCAGCCCTTGCGGGCATGATGGAGCCATTTATGAGAAGAATGGTTTCCGTGAGGAGCTTCTCCGCCAACTCCAGGGAGAAGTGCGTGGTCTGTATATTACATCTGACCCTGACGACTTCAATGGAAGCGAGTGTGCTTCGGAGGGAATGCGCAATGCGATAGAGCAGTGCGGAGTAAGTGTGACTAGCTGGACCTTGCTGGACAGGCGCAACATTATATACGCGCATCAGCTGGTTAAAGAGTCCGACCTGGTCATCCTTGGAGGAGGTCATGTGCCCACTCAATATCGTTTCTTCCAAGAGATGCGTTTGCGCGAAGCCTTGGTAGCCTACGAGGGAGTGTTGCTGACAATCAGCGCGGGCAGTATGAACTGTGCCGACGAAGTATATTCTATTCCAGAACTACCTGGTGAGATTCGTGACCCTAACTACAAGCGTTTCTTCCGCGGAATGGGCTTGACGAACGTACAGATTTTGCCCCACTACTATGAGTGGAAGGATTTTGTGCTCGATGGCATGAAGGTGTACAACGATGTAGCTGCCAAGGATAGTATAGGCAATCGTTTCTATGTCTTTCCCGATGGCACATATCTATATAGCATGTATGGCTATGAGGAAATCAGAGGAGAGGCATTCTTGATGGAGAATGGTATTTTCCGCAAGGTTTGCGAAGACGAGCAGAAGGTACTCTTGCCCATTATCTAGTGATGTGCATGAAAAAATAACTGACTATCTGACTACTCAGCCCATCCCCATTTCACCACTCCGTTACCTAAGATATTCTCCCCACTGGGAACTTGAACAAAATAAAGCAGCGCTCTATGTATGGCGCTGCTTATATTTTTCTGGCTACTGCTCTTCTTAGAACTGAGCCTTGATGCTCTCGGCTATTTCCACAAACTCCTCTGGAGTGAGCTGAAGATGAGGATTGGTGAATCTCATATCTGCCTCGCTCTGCATGGGCACCAAATGGATATGGGCATGAGGCACCTCAAGGCCCAACACGCACTGACCAACCTTCACACAGGGGATAGCCTTGCGGATGGCGATAGCCACCTTCTTGGCAAATACTTGAAGTCCAGCAATCTCCTCGTCGCTCAAGTCAAAGATATAGTCTTCCTCGCGCTTGGGGATAACCAAAGTATGACCCTTCTGCAAGGGGTTGATATCTAGGAAGGCAAAGTAATTTTCGTCTTCTGCTATCTTGTAGCAAGGAATCTCGCCAGCTACTATGCGTGAAAAGATACTCATATCCTAGATGTTATAGCTGATGCTGGTAACCTCCAACTGAATTTCACCCTGGGGTACACGGATGGTAGCCACATCGCCCACTTTCTTACCCAAAAGACCCTGAGCAATGGGAGTCTCTACGCTAATCTTACCTGTGCGCAAGTCAGCCTCGGTAGCACTAACGATGGTGTACTTCATCTCCATGCCGTTGCGAGTATTCTTCAAGCCAACGGTTGCCATAATCTGTACACTACTAGTATCCATATGACGAGTGTCAATGATTTTAGCATCTAGGATGGTCTGCTTCAGTAGAGCAATCTGAGTTTCCAACTTGCTTTGCCATTCCTTGGCAGCATCGTATTCAGCATTCTCACTAAGGTCGCCCTTGTCGCGCGCTTCAGCAATAGCCGCACTAGCTGCAGGACGGTCCACACTTTCCATATGCTGTAGTTTAGCCACGAGATCGTCGTAGCCTTGTTGTGACATGTATGCCATTTTTCTTAATAAAGTATTTTATGTGTTTATTGTTTTACTTAGGTTATCCCCCTCGCAAGAGGGAGTCGGTTTTCTTAGGTCGCAAAATAAAAGAATCCCAACCGATAGGTCAGAACCCTTATGCAAATCGCGTCTGTGTACTTAAAAACTCGGTGCAAAGGTATAACATTAAAATGAATAAACAAGAATAAAAGTGTAAAATCTTTGTTTTTAAGCATTTTTCCACAGATTGCACACGTAATATAATAATGTGTAGTAAGTTTTTTATAACTTTGCGCACGAAATTTGATGTTTTATACAATTTAGAAAACAAGACGATGAATGTAATTACAAAGACTGTGTCTCTACCTGACGGACGTACTATCAGCATTGAGACCGGAAAGTTGGCCAAACAAGCCGATGGTGCCGTAATGTTGCGTATGAACAACACCGTGCTCCTGGCCACTGTTTGCGGTGCTAAGGATGCAGTTCCTGGCACAGATTTTATGCCTCTACAGGTTGAGTATCGTGAAAAGTACAGCGCAGCAGGTCGCTTCCCTGGTGGTTTCACCAAGCGCGAAGGTAAGGCAAATGACGAGGAGATTCTTACTTGTCGTTTGGTAGACCGTGCATTGCGTCCCCTATTCCCCAGCGATTACCATGCTGAGGTTTACGTTAATGTAGTTCTCTATTCAGCAGATGGTGTTGATATGCCCGATGCTTTGGCTGGTTTTGCAGCTAGTGCAGCATTGTGCTGTAGCGACATTCCATTTGACGGTCCTATAAGTGAGGTTCGCGTAGCTCGTATCAATGGCGAATTCGTTATCAACCCCACCTTTGCACAACTAGAAGAGGCAGATATGGACCTCATGGTTGGCGCTACCGATGAGAACATCATGATGGTAGAGGGTGAGATGAAGGAGGTTAGCGAGCAGGATTTGCTAGCAGCTCTAAAGACCGCTCACGAGGCCATCAAGCCCATGTGCCAGTTGCAGAAGGAATTGGCTAAGGAACTAGGCACTGACGTTAAGCGCGAATATTGCCACGAGGTGAACGACGAGGAGTTGCGCGAGCAAATCAAGACTGTTTGCTATCAGCCCGCTTACGAGGTTACCAAGATGGCTCTAGAAAAGCACGCACGTGCAGAGGCTTTCGAGAAGATTCGTGAAGACTTCAAGCTAGAATATGCAGCTGCTCACCCCGAGCTCAGCGACGACGAGCTAGCAGAGAAGAATTCTTTGGTAGACCGTTATTATCACGATGTAGAGAAGGACGCTATGCGCCGTTGCATCCTAGACGAGGGTATCCGTTTGGATGGCCGTAAGACCACCGACATTCGCCCCATCTGGTGCGAGGTTAGCCCACTACCAATGCCTCACGGCAGCGCTATCTTCACCCGTGGTGAGACTCAGTCATTGAGCACCACTACCTTGGGTACCAAGATGGACGAGAAGATGATTGACAACGTACTAGACAAGAGCTACATGCGCTTCCTATTGCACTACAACTTCCCCCCATTCTCTACTGGCGAAGCTAAAGCACAGCGTGGTGTAGGTCGTCGTGAGATTGGTCACGGCCACTTGGCATGGCGCGGTTTGAAGGGTCAGATTCCTGCTGATTATCCTTACACCGTACGTGTAGTGAGCGATATTCTTGAGAGTAACGGTTCTAGTTCTATGGCTACCGTTTGTGCAGGTTGCTTGTCATTGATGGATGCCGGTGTACCTATGACTGCTCCCGTCAGCGGTATTGCTATGGGCTTGATCAAGAACCCTGGCGAAGACAAGTACGCAGTACTTTCTGATATCCTTGGTGACGAGGACCACTTGGGCGATATGGACTTCAAGACCACTGGTACACCTAAGGGTTTGACTGCTACTCAGATGGATATCAAGTGCGATGGTCTTTCTTACGAAATCCTTGAGCAGGCATTGATGCAGGCTAAGGCTGGTCGTGAGCACATCCTTGGCGAGATGATGAAGACAATGTCTGAGCCTCGTGCCGAGTTGAAGCCCCACGTACCACGCATCGAGCAGATTATCATCCCCAAGGAGTTTATCGGAGCTGTGATTGGTCCTGGTGGTAAGATTATTCAGGGCATGCAGGAAGAGACTGGTGCTGTAATCACCATTGAGGAAGCTGATGGCGTAGGCAAGGTACAGGTATCTGGCTCTAGCAAGGCAGTTATCGATGCTGCTATGGGCAAGATTAAGGCTATCGTAGCTGTTCCTGAGATTGGCGAGGTTTACGAGGGTACTGTACGTTCAGTAATGCCTTATGGCTGCTTCGTAGAGTTCATGCCTGGCAAGGACGGTTTGTTGCACATCAGCGAAATCGATTGGAAGCGCCTAGAGACCGTGGAAGAGGCAGGTATCAAGGAAGGTGACAAATTGCAGGTTAAGCTTCTTGAAATCGATCCCAAGACCGGTAAGTTCAAGCTATCTCGTCGCGTATTGTTAGAGAAGCCCGAAGGCTACGTAGAGCGTGAGCGTCGTCCACGTCCCGAGCGTTCAGAGCGTCCTATGCGCGGTGAAAGAGGTGAGCGTCCCATGCGTGGTGACCGTCGTCCTCGTCCCACAAACGATGGCGCACAGGAAAGTGCAGAATAATTTGACTAACGATTAACGGAAAGGAGAAAGGTAAAAACGGAAAACTGAAAGCGGAAAGGCGAAAACTGAAAAGTAAAAGTTCTTCCGAATTCTCTGGAATCTATAGACATCGTTCTCCTTAAACCTAGAACCTTTAACCGTAGTCGACATATCATATAAAGAGAGCATCACATGGGTGGTGCTCTCTTTATGTTTAAGAGGGAAAGGCGATTCATGTTACTCTCCCATTGTTTCCTATGATTACACGAGGAATCTACAAGTCTTGATGCACTAGCACCTTCACTGGTCCAAGAAGTCCACTATCTCTCAGGGGAGCATCCTTACTCGGCCCATTGATGGTCCATGTCTTGCGCTGCTCCTCTGGCCTTCCTGCATCATAAACCAGTCGGTTGAACCATGTATTAGTAACATCAATACTTAGAGCATTATCGCCTGTGACAAGGTACTTTGTTATATCCACACGATAGGGATAAGTCCACAATACGGGCAAACTAATGCCATTAATGGTGACTTTGGCAAAACTCTCCACACGTTCAAGGTCAAGCAGATATTTACTCTCATCATCCTTCATGGAAATGTGCAATGTGGTGCTATATGTGGCTGTTCCAGAGAAAGCTCTACCCTCAACCGACAATGGAAAATCCTTCCATGGCATGAGGTTCCTAACAGATAGCTCCCTAGGGGCCACACCCCACCCGTCAGGAAAAGCTATTGTCCATTCTGCCTGAGCGAGTGAAATCAACTCTTTTTCCACAGACAAGGGAGGTTGCTGATGCTTTTTATTCTTATGAAAAACCACAAAGCGCGTTTCGCCTCGAGACAAATTCAGATGCACAAGGGTGCGAGTACCCTGTTGCTTAGTCCGGGCTACCTCTATATTTCCCGTCACTGGGTCCCACAATTCTACTGCTCCCTGTTGATTAAACAAGACGCTTCCTTCAAATCCTGCTCCTAGGGAGGGACAAATGTAATACCAATCAGCTCCCTTAGTCTGGCGGTGCAACCACAGCAAACCATCAGCCTCCACATCTGGAGTCAGTTTTAGTTCCCTTATAGCCTCGTCTATCGTCATCTGCGACAACACCTTGCCCTTGCCAAGGATGCGCACAGAGGTATCCGAAGCTTCTCCCCAAAGCATATCTACAGCTCTACGAAAACGTTTCTCACTTTCCTCAGGAGCAGAAAGAGTGGCCACATGCAGAGGACGCTCGCCTATGATGGTAGCACCTTGTTGTACCAACTGGACCAACTTTTCCAGGGTTTCGGGCAGCATGCGATAGGTTCTTGGCAGATACATGGCTCGATAGGTTATTCCCTCGGGAGTCGCTAGCATACCTTGCTTTGTAACAGATAGTCTATTGAGCAAAACATCTGGATTGCAATAATCAAACTTATACCCAAGGGGGAAGGGAGCCAATTGGTCGGGCTTATGGTCTATTTCATCACCAAGATACCAGAGGAAATCCGAAACTGGTCTGCCGCGCTCAAGCATGTAAGTAGAGCGTGCTATGTAGGTGGTAAATTCGTGCATGTAGCGCCACCACGTTTGCGAACGCATAAATGGAGTACCTATATCCGAGCCAAAAGAACTACCTGGCACAAGAACATCTGGCAAAGGATTGTGTGTATAGGCTTGAAAAGCAAAATGTGTAGCACCTTCGATACGATTCTTGTTGGCAGTTTCCTTTAGCAATCTGAACTGCTCATCCCAGGTCAATTGCAGAGAGGTGAACGCCTCCGCCCCAACACGTAGTTTGCCATACAAACGAGCTGCCGACACCGTGGGCTTGATGGGTTTGAAATTGAGCGAGCCAACAAATATCTCTGGTTGATGCTGCCAAAACTCGCACATGGGTATATCAGCAAACTTGAAATATTCCATAATATCCGAAGGAAATACATCGCCACCTGCTGTTTCATATGTCACAGAGAGATTGCTAGCATGACCTAATTCCGACATACGCTTGTAGAAACGATGTACCACCAGATAATTTATCGTTGCACGCCAATCGCGCAAGAACCTAGATGTAGTCTCAGGAGTGTCTATAACATAACCCATCAAGGCTGGCAACCACGGACGAAGGTCATAACCGTTCAAGGCTCTAAACTCCTCCTCCATTTCCTTTGTCCACGTCTGAGTCTCACACTCCCAACTATCAAGAAGCATACCGTTGAGCAAGCCTTTCAAGGGGCCCTCGTTCAGTCTGCCCACATATCCGGCAAAATGCTTTTCTGCTCCCTCTACATCGTACTTGTTACACTCCCAACCAGTAGCCTCTGGCGGAGCAGGTGCATTCTTCATACCGCTATTAATATGGCCTATACGAAGCACACTCCACTCGCCCTTTGGTGCCACCCATCTCAAGTGGCCATCAGCAGACATATACTTGCTAATATCCTGCACACCACCCTTCTTAATGTAGCACAGAGGATTGTGATTAGGTTTCTCGTTGTTGTACATCAAGTTTCTAAGTACCCAGCCAGCCTCTGACTCCCAATTATTCTTGCGAGCACCTGTCCACATCCTTACTGACCACAATGCCATCCCGTGCTTGTTGGCAATGCTTATCCTGTACTTCCTTGTGGGCGCAACCTCATTGCAAGAGAGAGTGATATTCCTATTGTCCTGCCAATTGCTTGCTGGCAAATCCGTATGCAACACCTCTATGGTATCTCCATCTACAATAGCCTCTAGGCTGACACTCACTCCTGGTTCGTAGCAATACCAATGGAAATAACCATTGATGCTGGAAAACTCTATGCTTCTAATCACCTCTTCCTTGGGAAAAGTAACATCTATCCAATGCGCACCTCCCTGAGGCGATGGTGGCAAGTTCAGAGCGTGAGAGATAGTACCAGTAACACATTCCTGCCATGGATAGCCAGGCAAACTACTCTCAACACTTTCTGGCACTAGTGGCACAATATCACCCAAGGGCTTGGGGAAGGCTAGCACCATCAGGTCTTGATAATCACGCCAATCTGTATCTTTATGAGCAGACACTGGCAGTAGCACATCCACCTCTTTACCTCCAGCAATATTACTCTCTGTCCACACCAGATGTCGCATCGAATTGCTTGGCTCTATCCACGGACCTCCAGCCATGGCCCAACCAGGACAGTTTTGTAGGGTAAATCTCAATCCCAACCTCTTGGCCTGCTCTGCGGAGTATTGTACAAAATCGTCCCATTCTGCCGACAGACATAGTATCTGTTCGTCCACGCCTGGCCACGCACCTCCCCTATTGCCGAAGAAAAATTGCACGCCAGAAAAACCTGCCTCGGCTATTGCCTCCAAATCTGCCAATATCCCCTCCTTACTGAGGTTGCCGCCGATGCAATCCACCCACACCTCTGGGTAGTACACCTTGGAGGGAGCAATGAATCTAGCCTTGTCCTCCTTGCCGAACTTGGCATACACCTCGTTTTTACTTGGCAGATATATATCCTCCGCCCACGCAACCCTACACAGACCAAGAAACAATACTAGCAGCAACAACCGTCCTATACACTTGCTCATAATGACACTACTTTTAGCCATGAGACAACTGCCTACAAGGCTATCTCTACAACAAAGATAGCAAAGTTTTATCGTATTCTTGGTACTATCCCCATTTTTTTTGAAGAGGAAGCGAGGGAAACCTTCCCAAGTAATACTCGTTGATGTCAGCAATTGTTTTCATAGTTGGTTGTTTTTTAGTTTTGGTTAACCGATTCCCATTCTCCTGCACCAGGAAATGTGTTTTGAAATTGGGAGCGCACTTACGGCCGTATGAAAGTGCATTTTACTCGCCCTTGTTACTTCTTTTCGCTTACAAAGATACGACATTTCCTTCACGGCGCGCGAATTAGCGGGAATTAATAGTAAAAAAGTACTCGGTGCTACATCCCATCTAAAAAGTATTACAGAAAGTATTATAAAACTTCCCCTTTCCCATCCCCACTCTATGCTCTCCCATCCCTATACACACAGAAAACGACCTCCCTTTTTGGGGGAAGTCGTTATATCTTTCTGTCTTTGAGAGAATCAAATGGATTAACCCAACTTCTGAATGTGACGAGCCAACTTGCTCTTCAAGTTAGAAGCCTTGTTCTTGTGGATTACGTTAATCTTAGCCAACTTATCCAATGCCTTCTGAACGCTGGGGTACATCTCGATAGCTGCAGCCTTGTCTGTTGTAGCGCGCAACTTGCGTACAGCATTACGCATGGTCTTAGCGTAATATCTGTTATGGAGTCTTCTCTTCTCCTCCTGACGGATTCTCTTTAAAGATGACTTGTGATTTGCCATGTTGTATTAATATAATTCTTTTTAACTTGTAGTCCCTAGGAGAGTCGAACTCCTCTTTAGAGAATGAAAATCTCTCGTCCTAACCGATAGACGAAGGGACCTTACCTTCGGCCTTGTAGCCTGTGCTTAAACGGTGTTTGTTTCGTTTTGCGGTGCAAAGGTAAGGCGTTTTTTTTAACCGGCAAAATAATTTTATAAAAAAATGCAATTTTAAGTGTGTTTTTTATGTTTTAAGGCACTTTTAGGAGTAATCTTCCTAATTTCGCAACGTTTTACAGTGGAAAAGAATGATTTCAACAAAGGCCATAGTATTGAGAACTCTGAGGTATAGTGATAGCAGATTGATAGTATCTCTATACACGCAGCATCATGGTATGATTACCTCTATGGTGCGCATCAGCGGTAGCGCGAGGGCCAAGGGAGGCATTGCCGTGTGGCAACTACTCAACATAGTGGAGGTGAGCGTGGACTTCCGAGCCAATAGCGATTTTCAGAAGGTGAGCGATGTATATATTGCCTCGCCATGGAAGGAGATTCCTTACAATCCCGTGAAGGCTAGCGTGTCTATGTATCTGGCAGAGTTTCTGTATAACTGTTTGCGCAACGAGGGCGAGAACGACAGCATATTCTCTTTCCTGGAGAATTCGCTTTGCTGGCTGGACGAGACGGAGAGTGGAATTGCCAACTTTCATCTAGTGATGATGCTCAAGATGACCCGCTTCCTTGGGTTCTGGCCCAACACTGATAGATATAGCAAGGACGAATACTTTGACCTCATCAAGGGTACGTTTACCCCCCTGACACCTCAACATGGCCAGTATATAGTCCCCGAGGAGGCGAAGTATATACCTTATATATTAAAGATAGATTATGCCAATTCGTGCCGACTTAGGTTGGGAAGAAAAGAGCGTTGGCACATGATAGAGGTAATGCTTCATTACTACCAACTGCACGTGCCAAACTTTGGTGAACTGAAAAGTCTCGAAATTCTCAAAGAGACCTTTGCCTAAATCTTCGTTCTACGGAAAGAGAGAATGGAAGGACTTATTTTGACTTCCAGTCCTTTATTTCCTCCTTGGTGCGCTTCCATGTGGGACTAGCATCTACGCGAGAGATGATATCCTCATCGTCAATATTATCTGCAGAATAGATAAAGATATTGCGATGACGATGACCAGGATTATCCTCGCTATCATCGTAATACTCTGTTTCGCTGATACCCTGCAAGCCGAAACCAGTAGCCAGAAGCGTAATCTTGACCTTGCTACCCAATGTGGAATCAGTGGCAAGACCCCATTTGGTCTCCACCTCGTTTTGGAACTTGGCCATAAACTCATGTATCTCGTTCATCTCCTCCATCATGAGAGAATCCTGCTCGTTGTCAGCACAGAAGTTTATATTGAGCAGCACCTTCTTTGAATTGAAGATATCGTTGTGGTTAAGCAGAGGAGAGGTAAGTGCCTCGTTGAGTGCCTTGGTAACACGATTCTCACCCTCGCCATAACCGGTACTCATGATAGCCACGCCACCATCCTTGAGCACGGTGGTAACATCCTCAAAGTCGAGATTCATGATGCCGTGCATGGTGATAATCTCAGCAATACTCTTAGCAGCTATGGTAAGTGTGTCATCGGCCTTAGCAAAGGCATTGATAACGGTAAGTTCGGGATAAATCTTGCGAAGACGCTCATTGTTGATAACGAGCAAAGCATCCACGTGCTTGGAAATCTCTTCCACACCCACCAGTGCTTGGTTAATCTTCTTAATACCCTCGAAACGGAAAGGAATGGTGACGATGCCCACGGTGAGGATACCAGCCTCCTTGGCACAGCGCGCAATAATAGGAGCAGCGCCAGTACCAGTGCCACCACCCATACCTGCAGTGATGAACACCATACGTGTGCCATCGTTAAGCATCTCCTTGATGGCATCCATACTTTGCTCTGCTGCCTGACGAGCCTTCTCAGGGCGGTTACCTGCTCCAAGACCATCGTTACCCAACTGCAGATGATTGGGCACAGCAGAATCGTCAAGTGCTTTCTTATCAGTATTGCATACTACATAAGACACATCGTGGATGCCCTCGCGATACATATGGTTGACAGCATTGCCACCACCACCACCAACGCCAATCACCTTGATGATACAATTATTCGTCTGTGGAAGATCTACGATAGGAAGACCCAAATCGAAATTAATATCTTGCTCTGGTTTCATATTCTGAATGAATTATATTGTTAGTCCTTGATATATTAACTGTGTGTGTGAAAAGTAGGTTTATGCTTCTGCATCGTCTCTATCCTCGTCTTCAGTAAGGATTTTGACCACCTTCTGCCACCATTTCTTCTTGCTGCCGGCATCTGTAGCAAGCACCTCTTCGCCTTGATTAGCCGCTTCTTCTATCACAGGTGCAGGCTCAGGCGTGGTGGTAACAGTATCATCGGTGGTAGAAGCTGGTTCTGCTATGGTTGTTTCTGCTGGCTTAGAAGCGATAATACAATTCTGGTCTCCAGAAAGCAATAGAGCTACCACACTATTTGTCTGACCATTCAGAGACATAGAAACACTCTTATCTACACATACATCCTGGGGCAAAGACTTGACAACACGTATCTGCTTGTCGCTCTTGCTGATGTGCTGGAAAGCATCTGTGAGTGAGCGTATCTGTGAACCACCACCTGCAAAGATGATACCAGATGTGAGTTTGTCTGCATGAGCCTTCAGTTGCTCCAATACATTCAGCAGTATTTCATCGTATCTAGCCTCTACACATGAGCAGATATCACTCTCGGAATGACTCCTACCCAAAGAGATGGTGATAATGTTATTCTTGGCAGTTTCAGTATCCTTAACCCACGCGCTTCCAAACTTTAGCTTAAGTCCCTCGGCCTCTTCCAACTCGCAATTGAGATATGAGGCAACGTCTCTTGTAGCATTATGGCTTCCAATGGGCAATATAATAAGTTTGCGCAAAATATTATTCGAATAGACACTTACCGATGTGGTATCTGCACCTATATCTACCAAGGCACAGCCCGAACGCTTTTCGCTAGCACTCAGGATGCTATTAGCCAACGAAATGGGGGTGATTAGTATCTCAGCCACCTCGTAACCAGCACCATTGATACACTTTTCAATATTCTCAGACAATGAACTGCGTGCAATGATATTAAGGAACTTGGCATCAAACTGCTCTACCTGCATACCAACAATCTCGGGCACAACACGACTACCGACAACAAACTCCTGAGGAACTACCTCAAGAATTCTTGAGTCTGTGTAAACCACACCGCTATTGGTATCCATCAACTGGTCTATCAAATCGTTGGTCACCTGAGTCTTCTCATTGAACTGACGCTTGATGCAGTTCTGAACCGAACGAAGTGACTGACCACTAATACCAACAAATACTCGTGCTATCTTATGACATAGTTGGAACTCCAATTGCGCCAACACTCGACCAATTGCCTGAGTTGTCTTGTCGATGTTGTCGATGACACCCTTACGAATACAATTTGCTGCATTCTCCTCCGTGTATGCCAACACTTGCATACTGCCATCGGGAAGTCGCTGTCCTGCTATTGCACGAATTGCTGATGTGGCCAATTCTAGTGCAACGATAATGTCTTTTTCTACTGCCATAATGTATGAATATTTATTTGTTTTTTTTCTTTTTACAAACTATTTGACCAGCATAACTAAGGTCAAGAGTTGCGTATCTCTGCCATGCCATATTCTCGGAGGTGGCATCATAGAAGGCGGCCAACCTCTTCATCTTGTCTTCCACATCTGCTGATGAGCCCAATATGATGATGTGCTCACCCTTCATGGGCACCAGTTCTATGCGCTGGTCACTAGTGATATGGATTTGCTGTATCTCTCTATTCCAGGGAGCTCGTGTGTTCATGAATTGCGCCAAATCTAGAAGGTTTTCCTTGGCAAACTCAGACGTAACGTGACCCGTAATCAGACTTAGGTCAAGGAGGAACTCATCAGTTGGCATTGAATTTCCATTTGCATCCATATAGAAACTCTCTCCCGCACTGGGAACGGCATGCAAAACTGGAATGCGTGGAACTACCTTTACGCACATCAGATTGCCTGATGTATAATAGCACGTAACAGAATCCACATAAGGACTACTTAGAATAGTATTCTCTATATGTCTGACATCTATATTACTTAGCAATGCTCCCTCGATGGGAATTTTGGTCTCAGCAATAATATTTTCGATGAAACGAGGCGTGATATAATTATTTTCCACCCGGCCCTGAATGATTACCTCGCTACCTGTGCACATGCGCTCTTCGCTGTGCTGTGACAACGAAGTAATGGCGAACACCAGATATGAGACTACACCAACCAGGAGAATTATTTTGATAACTATCTTCATACCTCTTATTTAGTTAGGAAGTCAGAAATTTCGTCTGCAAAGTTTTCAATATCACCTGCACCAAGAGTAACCAAGACATCAAAGTCCTTCTCCTTGATGCTATCCATAATAGTTGCCTTAGTGCACAACTGCTTCTTGATATCGGGGCGCAGATTGTTGAAAATCAAATCAGAAGTCACACCTGGGATAGGCTCTTCGCGAGCAGGGTAGATATCCATAATCACCACATCATCCAATAGCGAAAGAGCATTGGCAAACTCATGATAAAAATCCTGTGTACGAGAGTACAGATGAGGCTGGAATATAGCCTTTATGCGCTTACCAGAATACAATTGTTTGATACTCAATATACTTTGCCTTATCTCCTCTGGGTGATGAGCGTAGTCAGAAATATATACCATATCCGAACGACGAACATGGAAATCAAAACGCCTATCCACGCCACCAAACGAGAGCATACCCTCGCGTATCTCATCGGCGCTCACACCTGCCAACTGAGCCAAAGCCATAGCAGCAATACCATTGTCTATATTAATGGCAACTGGCACTCCTAGTTCGATATTGGGAATATTTTCTATTGGAGAAACCAGGTCGAAGGTAATTCTACCGTCTCCAATCTTGATGTTTTCTGCATGAAAATCGCCTTCCTCTCGTCCGTAATAATACGTAGTAACTCCTTCTTGGGTATTGGGTACTAGTTTCAAACCAGTATGCAATACCAGGAAACCACCTGGTTGTATCAAACCCGTGTACTTACGGAAAGACTCCAAATAGGCCTCTTCTGTACCATAGATGTCCAAATGGTCAGAATCTGTGGACGTAATCACACTAGCCCAAGGACTGAGCCAATGGAAAGAGCGGTCGTACTCGTCAGCCTCGATTACAACATAGGGGCTTTCAGACGACAAGATATAGTTGGTACCATAGTTTTTAGTAATGCCTCCAAGAAAGGCATTGCAATCAACATGGCTTTGATGCAAGATATGGGCAGTAATACTAGATGTAGTAGTCTTGCCATGAGTACCAGCAACACATAATCCCCTCAAAGACTTGGTCAGTGTACCTAACACCTGAGCACGCTTCTGAATATCAAAACCATTATCCTTGAAGAAATTATACTCGGTGTGAGTGCTAGGAATAGCTGGAGTGTATATAACAAGGCAGTTGTCACTCTGCTTGCACTGTTCGGGGATAAGTTCCACATTATCCTCATAATGTATCACAGCACCTTCTTCCTCCAACGTTTTTGTCAGGGGAGAAGGAGTTCTATCGTATCCGCCTACAAAGACTCCTGTATTGAGAAAGTAACGTGCGATGGCACTCATACCAATACCACCAATACCTATGAAATATACTGCTTGCATCCTATTCTATGTATATGTGTATTATCTATTTATTAATGTCAATATCTCTTGCGCAATGATTGTGTCCGAATTACGGAAAGCCATATCTGATGCATTCTTGCTAAGCGACTCTAACAAAGCTTTGTCACCAACAGTCTTAATAGCCAACGGAATGAGACTTTGTTCTGCCTCTACGTCCTTAACCAACAAGGCTGCATTCTTGTTGACCAGCGCCATTGCATTGTGTGTTTGATGGTCTTCAGCGACATTAGGGCTAGGCACCAAAATGCTAGGTTTGCCCAATAAGCACAACTCGCTAATGCTACTAGCACCAGCTCTGCTTATTACCAAATCGGCAATTGCATAGGCCTTATCCATCGACTTTATAAAATCAGTAACGTGCAGATTGCTGGGAATACTATGTCTTGCCAATTGCTCGGCAATCTTATCCTTATAGTAACTGCCTGTTTGCCAAATGAACTGCACATCGCTCTTTCGTATCAACTCTAGAGAATGCAGTACGCTCTCGTTCATTGTCCTTGCACCAAGACTACCACCAATCAAGAGAATTGTGGGCTTGTCTGAAGCAAAATTAAACTCCTGAGCAGCCTTTTCCTTGTCTATATCCTCATTGCAAAGATTCTGTCTTACAGGATTTCCCACAAGACGAATCTTGTCCTTGGGGAAGAATCGCTCCATTCCCTCGTATGCTACATATATGCGCTCAGCCTTCTCGGCGAGGGTCTTATTGGTTAGTCCTGCATAACTATTTTGTTCCTGGATAACACAAGGAATGTGCATATCGTGCGCAGCATTCAATGTAGCTGCACTAGCATATCCACCAACACCAACTACAACATCGGGATTGAAGTCGCGTATCACGTGCTTTACCTTGCGTTTACTCTTAATGTAATCTAGCAAGACAGAGATATTTTTCAAGTTCCATAGTGGACGAATCAAACCTCTCACGGGCAAGCCAATTATCTTGTATCCTGCCTGGGGTACTCGTTGCATTTCCATTCGACCTTCAGCTCCCACAAAAAGTATCTCTATATCTGGGCACAATTTCTTGAGCGCATTGGCAATACTCACTGCTGGAAAAATATGTCCACCAGTACCACCTCCACTAATTATAACCTTATTCTTCTTCATGATGCCACGTTTGATGATGGTTCCACATTATCGTCTATCTGGCGTGCCGAGCGACTTACGCTGAGCATGATACCAAGGTATGCACAATTGACAAAAGTACTTGTACCTCCTCTACTGATTAATGGCAAAGGCTGACCTGTGACAGGAAACACTCCCACGGCCACGGCCATATTTACCATAGCTTGAGTTACAAGCATCAGCGACAATCCCATAATTAGATATGCTGGGAATAGGGATTTGCATCGTTGTGCTATTCGCAATGCCCTATACAATAATAGTAAATACAAGGACATCACCAGACAACAGCTACCAATTCCACCCTCCTCAATAAGGATAGCATAAATGAAATCAGAAAATGCCTGAGGAAGGAAATCTCGTTCAATAGAATTACCAGGGCCCAAACCTGTTACCTTGCATGTAGCTATGGCTATCTGAGCATGTGTCACCTGAGGATTATTATTGACTATGTCATAATCCTTAGGGTCTAGGGGTAACACGTGCTTATTGGTAATTCGCTTTACCCAGGTTGGCACACGGTGCATGATACCATCACTATTAGCCCACTCATCTAGAGTGCTTTGAGGAATATTGCTTGCCGTTAAATATCCTCCCACGGCTAATGCCACAAGGCTTCCTCCTATCCACAAAAGTAATTTAGACGACACCTGAGAGTAGAAACTCATGGCAAACATTACAACAAATATTATACCTGCGGTACTCAGATTCTCCGTGACAATGAGAGCTAGCGTACAAAAAATATTGGTTGCCGCCAACTTTATGCCAAATCTTGTCACACCGTCCTTATCTCGAAAAACACTATAGATAAACGCCGTTGTCATGACAAGGCCCAACTTAGCCATTTCACTAGGTTGGAAGGAGAAATCTCCAATACCTACCCAACGAGAAGCTCCATTTACCTTGCCTGCAAAAAGAGCACACACCAGTAGTAAGTAAGAAAATAGCATTAAGCCCCACCCCAACAGCTTATATAATCTGCAAGGCAGCATATGCATTACCCATGTAAAACAAACACCTATGCCCAAGAATATAGCATGTCGGGTAACTGGTACCCAGTACTTTCCTGTACCATAGGTCATGTTGCTAGATGCGCTATATACCGTAATGACGGATATAAAGCACAATGCTAATAGCACCATCCATAGCACCATGTCGCCTTGCATGAGCCCTTTTTCCTTAAAGTTCTTCTTACTCCAGTTATTCATAGATATTTATTAGCGAGTATTGTCTTTTATTACAAGTTTCTAACACATTCCTTAAACTGCTCACCTCTATCTTCCATATTCTTGAACAAATCGAAGCTAGCACAACAAGGACTTAGCAACACAGTATAACCCGTTTTGGCCATCCTAGTGCATGCATCTACGCAATCCTTCATATTATTGGTATCGGCAATAGGAATATTCATAGAGCCGAAGAACTGATGCAACTTAGTATTATCAGCACCCAAGAATACTAAACCAGCACACTTTTGCTTGACTAGTTCTCTTATCGCTTCATAGTCATTACCCTTGTCCTTACCACCGATAATCAATATTGTGGGGGTGGTCATACTTTCTAGAGCATACCAACAAGCATCTACATTCGTCGCCTTCGAATCATTGATATAATGTATGCCATTTACCGTGGCAACTCTTTCCAATCTATGTTCAACACCCTCAAAATCGGCAAGACTTGCTCTGAGGTCTTCATTGCTGACACCAACCAACTTTGATGCTATACCGGCAGCTAGAGAATTGTACATATTGTGCTTACCATATAGTGCCAATGACTCTTGCTCCATATTGAAGGGAGTTGGAGTCTCGATATTATATGTACCGTCGGCAATATAACCTATCATGCCTTCCTTTTTTAGAATAGAGAACGGACATATCTTTGCCTTGATTCCATATTTCTTCAACTCAGATGAAACAATTGGGTCGTCTGCCCAATAAATAAACGCATCATCTGCCTCTTGATTGCGTAAGATTCTCATCTTTGAGTCGGTATACTTCTGCATATCATAGTCGTAGCGATCCAAATGATCAGGAGTGATATTCAGCAATACGGCTATATTGGCATGAAAGTCGTACATATTATCCAATTGGAAGCTACTAAGTTCGATGACATAGTAATCATAAGTACATCCCTCTGCTATCTGTAGAGCTAGCGAGCGACCTATATTGCCCGCCAAACCTACATTGTATTGAGCATTCTTCAAGATGTGATATATCAAACTAGTCGTGGTTGTTTTGCCATTACTACCTGTGATGCATATCAATTTGGCATCAGTATAGCGTGAAGCAAATTCCAACTCATTGATAATACCAATACCCTTCTCTATTGCCTTTGCCACCATAGGAGCTGTATCAGGTATACCTGG
The DNA here is from genome assembly GCA_045613565.1 of Bacteroidaceae bacterium. GTDB lineage: Bacteria > Bacteroidota > Bacteroidia > Bacteroidales > Bacteroidaceae > Physcousia. The sequence continues at coordinate 9,981 of JAZLBF010000041.1, read as the reverse complement.
GCTTTTGATTATCTCGTTGGCATCAAGTATCTTGTCTTCTGTATGCTTGCCTTCTTCCCACTCAATGCTATGCTCGTTCAATAGGTTTTTGTACTTTTCCTTAATCAAACCCATATCGCTCACAAAGACATCAAAGCCTTGCTTCTTAGCCAAGACAGCAGCGCCAACACCACTCTCTGCACCACCAAGTATTACTATCTTATTCATCATCTATCTTATCTAATTTTTAGGGTTACGATAGCAAGTGCTGCCATCAATATGGTTATAATCCAAAATCTTGTGGTTATCTTACTCTCTAACCAGCATCCTTTTGGCCAATTAAGAAATATCTTCAACTCGGGACTTAATTGTCCTGGCTTAATGCGAAAAGCATCGTGTATTGGAGCTCGTTTGAAAACTCTCCACTTCTGTCCTCGCTTGTTACCAATCTTTGCCACATTGGTTTGCAATAGCACACTGACGCTCTCCATCACAAACACAAAGCAGATAAGTGGCAATAAGAGTTCCTTATGTATAATCACAGCTGTCACGGCTATAATTCCACCAATTGCTAGACTTCCTGTATCTCCCATGAACACTTGTGCAGGATATGCATTGTACCACATAAAACCTATCAGTGCTCCTACAAATGCCAATAGGAAGATAACCAACTCTTCCGAACCTGGCACAAACATAATATTGAGATAACCTGCTAGTTCGATATGACTAGAGACATACGCCAATATTGCCAAGGCTATACCCATGATGGCCGAATTGCCTGCACACATTCCGTCCATGCCATCATTTAGATTAGAACCATTACTTACGGCCATAACCACAAATGTAACAAGAAGAACAAAGAATACCCATCCCGCTGCGGTACGGTATTTCCCTAAGAAAGAAAATAGGTTACTGTAGCTTAAATTGTTGTTCTTAACAAAAGGAATCGTAGTTATGGTACTTTTTACGGGTTCGCTCTTGTGGATAACGGTTTCTGTTTCTCCACTCTTGGTTATCGTAATATTCTCTCGTATAACAGCATCAGGACTCAACCAAAGAGTCAAACCGATAGTAAGACCCAATAATGCCTGACTAGCAAGCTTGTAAATTGGACGCAATCCATCCTTGTTGATTTTCAACTTGATATAGTCGTCCATAAATCCTATTAAGCCAAGCCATATCGTAGTGCCAAGCATTAGCAACATATATATATTGCGCAAGCGTCCCAAAAGAAGACATGGCACGATGATGGAAACAAGTATAATGATGCCACCCATAGTAGGCACACCCTTCTTCTCCACGCCATATGGGTCGATACTCTCATCTCGCTGAGCTTCGCTAATATTTCTATTTCTCATCCATTTGATGAAGTATTGGCCAAACCACATAGATATCAGTAGGCTCAATACTAATGTCAATATACCACGGAATGAGATATATTGCCACATACCTGCGCCACTAATACCAAATTGCTCTAAATATCTAAAGAAGTAATATAGCATATTCGTTAATGATATCTATTGTAATGTTACTTTTGCGATTCAAAGATTTCTTTTATCACCTCATGGTCATCAAAATGGTATTTGACACCCTTGATTATTTGATAATCCTCATGACCCTTACCTGCTATTAGGATCACATCACCCTTTTTAGCCATCATACATGCTACTCTAATGGCCTCCTTACGGTCGACGATGCTGAGTGTCTTCAATTTCTCTTCCTTAGAAAGTCCATCAAGCATATCATTGATAATATCTTGTGGTTCTTCGTTTCTAGGATTATCACTCGTGAGGATGAGATGGTCACTCTGTCTTACTGCCTCTTGTGCCATCAAGGGACGTTTTCCCTTATCACGATTACCACCTGCACCACATATTGTCCAACATTCACCCTTGCCACACAATATCTCGTTAATTGTGGTGAGCACATTTCTCAAAGCATCTGGTGTATGTGCATAGTCGATAATTGCAGTTACCCCCTTAGGAGAGCGGAAAGTCTCAAATCTACCGTTCACCGGTTTCATGGCACTCAATTGTATCAATGCCTCATGCGAATCAATACCTAGCAGATTTAATGAAGCAAAGATTGCTAGAATATTCTGCACATTAAAACGACCTACAAACTGCACAAATACCTCAATACCATTGATTTCAAGGCTCATTCCCTCAAAACTTTCTTCCAACACCTTGGCATGGAAATCAGCATTCTGTCTGATGGAATATGTTTTAGCTAATGCCTTTGCGTTTTGCACCATGATAGAACCATTCTTATCATCTGCATTGGTCAGTGCAAAAGCATCCTTAGGCAAGAGGTCGAAGAATCCCTTCTTGGCATCTCTGTAATTCTCGAATGTCTTGTGGTAATCAAGGTGGTCTCTTGTAAGGTTAGTAAATATACCACCAGCAAAGGTTAAACCATTGATTCTCTTTTGGTCAACGGCATGACTACTAACCTCCATAAATGCATACTCGCATCCCTTCTCGGCCATCTGCGCAAGCAAACGATTGAGGGTAATGGGGTCAGGTGTAGTGCACTCCGTAGGTACAGGTTCTCCATCTATATAGTTGCAAACAGTACTACAAAGACCTGCCTTAATACCCATCCTACGAATCACATTGTAGAGAGTAGTAGCAATTGTTGTCTTGCCATTTGTGCCAGTTACACCCACAAGCTTCATCTTTTTGGTTGGATTGCCATAGAAAGATGTTGCCAATGTACCCACCACATCTATTGTACTTTCATACACCACATAGGTTACTCCTTGTTGCAATTCTGCTGGTAGCTTTTCGCATATCACACAAACGGCTCCCAATGCTATTGCCTTGTCAATATACTGATGACCATCTGTTTGGGTACCAGGCAATGCCACGAAAGCATAAGCTTCCTTGCAATTACGAGAATCTATCTCAATACCCTTGATTTCGATATTGGCATCTCCGAAAACTTCTACTGGCTTGCAGTTATATATTAGTTCTGATATAGTCATACACATTATATATAATATTAAGGAGTAAAATAGATTACTTATTCTAACACGATTTTGATTTTTTGTTGCTTTTCAATTGCTTCACCTGGTTCTATGCTTTGCGACTTAACTGTACCTGTGCCTTGTATTATAACATCCATGCCACATTTCTTGAGCAGATAAATAGCATCCTTTGCACCCATACCAACCACATTTGGTACTTCTTGCAAGTTGCCTTCCGACACATGATAGCGGTCTGTCTTATTCATTACTGAAGAATGTGATAGGGTATCAACTATGTCAGAGGTCTTTCTTTCTACTGATTGTGCCATAATGTATTGCGAAATCTGACTAAACACAGGACCACACTGTCCACCACCAGAAGCAGGAAGACCACTCTTCACGATACATACGATACAACTATACTTAGGTGCTTCGGAGGGGAAGTAGCCACAGAAACTTACCATATATCTAGTTACACCGCTATGATAACCTCTTTTTCCGCTAGCAATCTGAGCGGTACCAGTCTTTCCACTCACCTGGAATAGTTTACCACCATTACCAGCCTTCTTACCCAAACCAATCTTCACTACATTGTTCAAGCAGAACTGTATATCACGCAAGGTAGATGGCTTACATATCTGTTCAACAAGCACCTCCGTGGGGAACTCTCTTATGACGTGACCATTAGACATCTCCGCCTTGACAAATCTTGGTTTTACCATCTTGCCACCATTGGCAATAGCATTGTAGAAGGTTAAGGTGCTGATTACTGGTTGCTGGCTAACATAACCAATACTCATCCATGGCAAATCCGACTTACTCCAATACCTTATCTTACTATTAGGCTGAGGAATACGTGGCTCACCCTTTCCTACAAAAGGCAAATCCAAGGGAATGCCAACACCCATCTTTCTCAATCCATCTACATATGCCTGAGGATTACTCTTGAAGGCATCATCAATGATTCTACTTACACCTATATTACTACTCTGCTCAAGGATTTGCGAGAATGTCAAGACACCATAACCACCCTTGCGCCAGTTGTGGTCCTTCATAAATCTACCATGCATAGGGAAGACACCTCCCGAACAATCAACGGTAGTATTCAACGAAGCCTTACCTTCCTCTAGAGCAAGCATCATACTAGCTGTCTTAAATGTAGAACCCGGTTCCATCAAATCACTTACAGCACTATTCTTCATTTCGTAATAGTTGCCATCCTTGCCACGATGCATATTCACAATGGCCTTGACATCACCTGTTGCCACTTCCATCACTATGGCCATACCCAATTCTCCATTAACGGTTGGTTCCTTGAGCTTTGCAACCAAGGCTTTTTCAGCCATGTCTTGTATATCCACATCTATCGTAGACACCAAGTCATGACCATTTTCTGCCTCAACATCAACGATTCTTACACGCTTGTTTCTGATTTTCATGCTATGGCTGACACCATCCTTACCTCTGAGGATAGAGTCATAACTAAGTTCCAAACCATTCTTTGCTGCATTAGAATCAGTTCTCAAACTTCCCAACGTTCTTGATGCCAAAGAGCCATAAGGATGCTTTCTTTGCATAATAGTCTCCACATAGAAGCCACCCTTGTAAGCTGTTTCCTTGAACAAAGGCAATTCCTTACATTCCTTGTATTGGATATATGTAGCATTGCGTGGATAGATTCTCCATGCATGGCTCTTGCGCTTCTTACCCTCAAGCAAGCGTTTTCTGAACCACTCCTTGTTAGCCTTGTGACTTCTTGCCTTGTTGGGGAAGATGTTTGCCAAACCCTCGCATATAGTATCAAGCGAAGCATTGAATACTGAATCTCTCCATGCCTGTGCCTTCATGCGTGCCGTAGTATCCTTGTCAATCACAACGAAATCCATATACAAGCGATACTCTGGTATGGAACCAGCCATCAACTTACCGTTGCAATCATAGATATTGCCACGGGTAGCAGGGATAGCAATGTTCTCACGAATGAACTTCTTGCTTACCTCTGTCCAATATTCTCTCTTAACGGTCATTGTGTACAAAGCCGTACTCACAATGTACAAGCCTGCTACACAAAAGAGACCAAAGAGAACCTTGAATCGCTTAATGCTATTATTTTTATCTGGTTTCATTGATAAGATTAATCTTTCTTGACTATCGTTGTAAATGGAGCCTCAGTACTCACTTTCAATGTGCTATCGCCAAAACTATACAAGGCAGATTCTATTTGGCTTTGCCTGGACTTCAGCGTCAGCTCACTACTTCTTGTCAGGCTTCTGAACATCCAATCCTGGCGCTCTATCTTGAGTTGCTCCTCTAGGATTATCTCCTGCTGAGCTTGATATCGGCATGTGATGTAGATGATAATACCCAATACAGCTACGCATATCACGCCAATCTGTCTCTTGAACCATTGTCCGTCGATGCTCATCTGATTGATGACACTTTTCCATTGCTTCAGTGCCATCTCGTCTTCCTTATTGCTAAGGATAGTCAACAGACGTGGTTTCTTATCATGCTTATCTTTTACCTTATCTTTCATGCCTTTTCTGCTATACGAAGTTTTGCTGACCTACTTCTTGGATTTCTCGCCAATTCTTCTGCCGATGCTGTTATCACGCTCTTGTTTATCGGTTTGAGTATTGTCTTTGCTCTTCCAAATATCAATGCTTGAGCATCTGTATAATCTTGTTTCTTGTTGTCTACTCCCTTGATATGGTTCTTGACAATTCTATCTTCCAAACTATGATATGTCATAACCACCAATCTTCCGCCTGGCGCCAACAAATCAGTTGCATTGGTCAGCATCTCTCTCAAGACCTTCATCTCGCCATTCACCTCGATTCTCAAGGCTTGGAATACTTTGGCCAAATCTTTCTTCTCTCTATCTGCTCCTAGCAGGGGTGACACCAACTCTGCCAACTGACCCGTTGTACTGATATCCTTCTGGCCTCTTGCCTTTACTATAGCCGAAGCTATACGTCTGCTTTGCTTTAATTCGCCGTAATAGTAAAGCACATCTGCCAATTGCTCCTCGCTATACGTTGTCACGATATGCTTTGCTGACACTTTGCCTGCTTGATTCATTCGCATATCCAATGGAGCATCATATCTGAAAGAAAAACCACGCTCGCCAGCATCAAGATGATGACTACTTACACCCAAATCGGCCAATATGCCATCTACCTTTTCCACACCATAGTATTGCATCCAATTCTTGATGTATCTAAAGTTGCTCCTCACGAAAGTAAACCTATCATCCACGATAGCACCAGCTTGAGCATCTAGGTCTTGGTCGAAACCATACAAATGGCCCTTCTCTGAGAGCCCCTTGATAATTTCCTTGCTATGACCTCCTCCTCCGTATGTAAGATCCAGATATATTCCGTTTGGTTTGATATTAAGGCCCGCCAAGCACTCGTCTAGCATAACGGGTATATGATAGCATTCAGGATTCATGATTATTGCGATTCATTATTTGTTCAAGATTCTCTGCAAGTGTCTCTGGGTCGTCTAGAATATCATCGGCTTGCTGCCTATTCCAGACTTCTATCGTATCGTCCATTCCTATGAAACGAACGTCATTTTCTATGTTGGCGTAATCCAAATAACGACGAGGTATCAATATACGACCACTTCCATCAAGAGATATCCTCTCGGCACCTGCAACAAAACCTCGCATCGCTTCTCTTCCTTTCTTGTCAAACGGATTGGTTTGTTGCTTAATCGTATCAACTAGTGAATCCCATACATCCTCCGGGTACAAGACCAGACAACGCTGAAAAATATCTTTACGCAAGATGAGCGAATCCACCTCAGCTCGCTGAAGCTGCTTACGAAAAGCCGCAGGGAGGAATACTCGTCCCTTATCGTCAGTCTTTGCATCAATGTTGCCTGTAAATCTCATGTGTGCGTACCTTATGTATGTTAAATCCGACACAAAGTTACAAAATTCCCCCACAATTCCCCACTTTGATACAAAATAATTCACTCTTTGGCATTATTTTTTTTCTTGGAGGATTTTCCTTTTTCTTGCATCAGGATTAAAAACTTCGTTGAAACCTAGCTTTTTGATGATTTTCACAAATTTAACATGATTGAAGCAAAGAAGGCTTTCCTTTGCAAGTTTTAACGATTATTTGTATTTTTGCACAAACAAAACTCTAATCAAATAGAAAAGATGAAGAAGATTTTATCCCTCACACTAGCCTTTCTAGTCATTTTGGCAATAATCCCCAGCTTGGCACACTCCGAAAAGAAGGAAAAGCGCAGCATAGTGCGCCTAGAAACCAATGCTGGCAACATTCGCATAGCTTTATCTGATTTGACTCCCATTCATAGAGACAATTTCTTGACATTAGCTAGCAAAGGCTTCTACGATGGTATATTGTTTCATCGCGTCATCAAAGATTTTATGATTCAAGCTGGCGACCCCGATAGCAAAAATGCTCCTCAAGGCAAGAAACTGGGAGAAGGCGGACCTGGTTATGACCTACCTGCCGAGATAGTTTTTCCTGACCTTCATCATGTAAGAGGTGCGATAGCTGCTGCTCGCGAATCAGACGATGTCAACCCCGAATTCCGTAGTAGCGGTTCTCAGTTCTACATCGTATGGGGAACTAAGATGAAGCCTGCTTCTCTCCAGAAAGCCATCGGCTATCTTCGCGAGAGAGGTATTGAGCTAGACAAATTTATGGTCAATGACTATCAGGTACTGGGTGGCACACCTCATTTGGATGGCGCTTATACCGTTTTTGGAGAGGTCATTGAAGGCCTAGATATAGTTAAATATATTCAGGCTCAACCCACAGATACTTGTGACCGACCTATAGAAGACATCATCATAAAGCAGGTAACAATAGAAAACATCAGTGAAGCCGCAAAGGAGAAATTTAACAACATTTCCCTTTAATTTGAGAGCCCAATGAGGCGCTCGGAGCGTATTTCAATTGATTTATGTTAAAAAAATATGACTATTCCCGTATTTTTTTTGTTTTTCTCATACATTTTTTTCTGATTTTCTAGCTATCTTTGCATCGAAATTACAACGTGCAGATGAGTCATAAAACTCAGCCAACCCATGTAATTAACAATAGAGACACAACAAGAAAAGCATTTAATATTAAATATTCATTATTATGAAGCAAGACATGATTGTAATCTTAGACTTAGGAAGTCATGAGAATACCGTGTTGGCAAGAGCTATTCGTTCTTTGGGTGTGTATAGTGAAATCTATCCTCACGACATTACCGCTACAGAGCTAAAGGCATTGCCTGGTGTAAAAGGCATTATCATCAATGGCGGTCCTAACAACGTCATCGACGGCGTTGCTATCGACGTACTACCCGAGATTTACGAAGCAGGTTTCCCCGTGATGGCTGCTGGCCACGACAAGGCCTTGTGCGATGTCAAGTTGCCCCAGTTTGCCAATGACGAAGAAGCTATCAAGGAGGCAGTAAAAGGATTCGTTTTTGATACATGCGGCGCACCAACCAACTGGAATATGAAGAACTTTGTTGCTGACCAGGTAGAATTGATTCGCCGTCAGGTAGGCGACAAGAAGGTTCTACTAGCTCTTTCAGGTGGTGTAGACAGCTCAGTTGTAGCTGCACTCCTACTAAAGGCTATTGGCAACAATTTGGTTTGCGTACACGTTAACCACGGCCTTATGCGTAAGGGAGAGTCAGAAGACGTAGTAGAGGTATTCCGCAATCAGCTTTGCGCTAACCTAGTATATGTTGACGCTACTGAGCGTTTCCTCACCAAGCTAGAAAACGTAGCTGACCCCGAGCAGAAGCGTAAGATTATTGGTGGTGAATTCATCCGCGTATTCGAAGAAGAGGCTCGCAAGCTAGAGGGCATCGACTTCCTTGGCCAGGGTACTATCTATCCCGACATCGTTGAGAGCGGTACCAAGACAGCTAAGTGCGTAAAGAGTCATCACAATGTAGGTGGTCTTCCTGAGGACCTTCAGTTCGAGCTAGTTGAGCCTATCAAGCAGCTCTTCAAGGACGAGGTTCGCGCATGCGGTCTTGAGCTAGGTCTTCCCTACGAGATGGTATACCGTCAGCCATTCCCCGGTCCCGGTCTTGGTGTACGTTGTTTGGGTGCTATCACTCGCGACCGTCTAGAGGCAGTACGTGAGAGCGATGCTATCCTACGCGAAGAATTTGCTAAGGCAGGTCTTGACAAGAAGGTATGGCAGTACTTCACTCTAGTACCCGACTTCAAGTCTGTAGGTGTACGCGACAACGCTCGTTCATTTGAGTGGCCCGTAATCATCCGCGCCGTCAACACTATCGATGCAATGACCGCTTCTATCGAGCATATCGACTGGGCTATCCTTGACAAGATTACCAAGCGTATCTTGAACGAAGTTCCCAATGTAAACCGTGTTTGCTACGATATGTCTCCCAAGCCAAGCGCTACTATCGAGTGGGAATAATAAAAGCCCATTTATAAGCATATTTAAATGAGGGTGTGTTCAAAATGGGCACATCCTCATTGCATATATATAGACATAACATATTGATAATAAAACCGCTTATTGTAATATAAAATCTTACATTTTCTTAGAAGGGTGGTAATGTTGCCAAGTTGAGTGGTGTTAGTGTTAGTACCGTTCAACGAATAAAAAGAGAGTTTACTCTTTGATTATGAATTATATTTTGTATATTTGCGCCAAATTGAGCAAGATGAAAAGAATATTTATAATAGATTGGTGGTTGACATTAGCATTCGCCATAACTGCATACTCCGGTTTTGAGTTACACATAGCAGGGCATTTTTCAACTCACGAAGTATGGCATAATTGGGCAGTTTGTCATACATTAGCCAGTCTTGCATTTATTATATTGGGAGTACTACACATTCAAACACATTGGGGTTGGTATAAAAATTTGATTAGTAAAGGTATTGGAAAGAAAAGTAGAATAACTATATGGTTATCGTTAATTTATCTAATTGTATCTATTACTGGTATTGTATTGTTAAGTATTAAAGGTGCTAATACAGATATAGGACTGTGGCATTATAGAAT
>JAZLBF010000040.1:0-139878 GCA_045613565.1 Bacteroidaceae bacterium | reverse complement strand
TGTAGCGACTACGGGAATCGAACCCGTGTTCCATGCGTGAGAGGCATGTGTCCTAACCCCTAGACGAAATCGCCATTTGTCTTATTTGCGGTGCAAAGATATGACAATTTACTTAAATTCGCAAGACTTTGAACAACAAATCTTAAGAAAAACTTTATTTTTATGCACCAGAACCTATAAAAAAGGCATTGCATAGAAGCAAAGCCTCGCATGCAACGCCTAAGATATCTAGAAATGATGTGCAAACTAGTTGTACATTCAAGAACTTTATACCACGCCTTGAGCCATCATAGCACGTGCCACCTTCATGAAGCCAGCCACATTGGCACCACGCACATAGTTGACACTACCATCTTCACGCTCACCATACTTGACGCACTGGATATGGATACTATGCATAATCTCATGCAAGCGTTTATCCACATCCTCTGCACTCCAAACGATGTGTCCTGCATTTTGGCTCATCTCAAGACAACTAGTTGCCACGCCACCAGCATTCACAGCCTTACCAGGAGCATACAAAGTATGTAACTCTAAGAAATGATCTATAGCCTCTGGAGTGCATCCCATATTGGAAATCTCACCTACGCAAAGCACACCATTATCTGTCAACTGACGAGCATCCTCGCCATTGAGTTCGTTTTGAGTAGCACATGGAAGAGCAATATCCACCTTCTGCTCCCAAGGCTTGCGTCCAGGATAGAATGTAGCACTGGGGAATTGCTCTGCATAAGGAGCAACGATGTCATTACCACTAACACGCAGTTCTAGCATATAATCTATCTTCTCGCCACTGATGCCATCTGGGTCATAAACATAACCATCAGGACCACTGATGGTAACTACCTTGGCACCCATCTGTGTAGCCTTGGTAGCTGCACCCCATGCCACATTGCCAAAACCACTTATTGCCACAGTCTTGCCCTTGATGCTATGTCCTGCACGTTCAAGCATTTCGTTGACGAAATACAAACCACCAAAACCTGTAGCCTCAGGACGAATCAGTGAGCCACCATAATCTAAGCCTTTGCCTGTAAGGACACCAGAGAAATCTCGGGTTAATCGTTTGTACTGTCCGAAGAGATATCCTATCTCTCGTGCACCAACACCAATATCACCTGCAGGGATATCTATCTCAGGACCTATATGGCGGAACAATTCGCTCATGAATGATTGACAGAAACGCATAATCTCGGCATCGCTCTTGCCACGTGGAGAGAAATCACTTCCACCCTTGCCACCACCCATAGGTAGCGTGGTGAGTGCATTCTTAAATGTCTGTTCGAAGCCCAAGAACTTTAGAATGCTAAGATTCACACTAGCATGAAAGCGCAAACCGCCCTTGTAGGGACCAATGGCGCTATTATACTGCACTCGATAGCCTAAATTAACCTGCACCTTGCCCTTGTCGTCTACCCAGGGTACACGGAAGGTGATGATGCGCTCTGGCTCTACGAGACGCTCTAGTAAGGAGGTACGCTCCCACTCGGGGTGCTGATTGTACACGTCCTCAATACTCACTAATACTTCACGTACAGCTTGAAGATACTCTCTTTCGCCTGGGTGCTTTGCCTCCAAAGAAGACATAAATTTTTCAATGTTTAGCATAGTGAATTATGTTTTTAAATGGTTTAAAGATTTCTGTTTTGTATCCTTAATGATGAAGAATTAACTCTTCGAGAATCGTTTTATTACAAATGATGGAGAGCACCTAAAGTAAACGCCAAAGCTAAAAGGCGTAGTGAAGGTGCCATCTGAAGTATATGGTTGGGGATGCTGAGCATCGGCAGGACGAGTGAGAGTGCCTGTGGATGCCAGAAACGCCTTGGCATTAGCACCAACGGTGTATGCACCAGCAAAGGTTTTGGAGTACTCTATTGAGAGCATACCAGTAGTAACACCATCGAACTGAGCACCTGGGTACTTGGTACTGAGAGTGCCAAAGAATGGATTGCCATAGAGAGAGCAAAAATCCTTTCCTGAGAAGAAGCCCAGAGTAAGGCGGAGATTACGGATGAACGTAGCACTAACACTAGCCCAAATGGCATTACCATTATCAAAGGGCAAGAGTTTACCACTCTGTTGTAAGCAGAACATTGCCATCGCTTCTGCCGTGAAGGCATTGAACACTCTGTTTTGCGGAGCATGGTATTCGTATGCAAGCCCCAGGGCAGCATTAGCAACGGTTTGTACACCCATATAGCTACTATCCTGCTCGCCACCACGATGCTGTAATATCACCTGGATAGGCAGATGCAGAGAATGCCTTACGGAGGTTTCCGAAGACTTTCTGTCAAGGAGATTCACCGTCTGTGTCCATCCAAGAGTAAATGCCTCCTGATGTGTGGATTCCTTGAAAATATAACTCTGCCAATTCATCCACAAATCCGAATGCCAACGACGGGTATCCAGTATCAACTGACATCCCATCTCTGGGTCGTCAGTGAGATTAAGTTCGGGATTGTACAATGGTTCTACCAACCCATGTGTAGCACCACCATAAATATCTCCCAAGGCAAGGGTAAGATTCTTGAATCGTCCTGTCACTCGGAAGAAAGGAAGCATGTGCGCACCTGATTGATACTGGTCTCCCTTCCATGTGGCAATATCATGAAAGACATAACATGGATACTTGTTGGCACCTGCATATATGATACCATGAAGTCCAAGTTCCAACTTAACCTCTTTGATGGGAGTATAAGTCAGACGAGGTTGAATCCTCACTCCTGGAAGGGAATATCCATGCTGAACATCGCCATCGTATTCATTATCCTTGAAGAAGGCAAGTGCATCAACCTCCACTCCGAGGGTATTGATTTGAGAAGAATCCACGGCATAGGATTGGTATCCCAAGCGACGAGCCATGTTGCTTTCGCCATAAATGCAAGCTGGCGATTGGGCATGCACCATTTGTAATGATACGATTGCCAATAAAAATAGTATGAAGTATCGTTTTTGATGCATGAAAAGAGTATTTCGCACCGCTAAGTTACAAATAAAGCACGAATAAGACAATGAAACATGTATTTTATTTCACTTTTTATTGTTTAGACACCACCAAACTCTTGTACAAGAAGGAGAGTTTTGTAACTTTGTCACACATTACATATATATAGCGCTCGATGCAAATACATTTTGCTCCCCTGCAGGGGTATACGGATTTTGAATACAGAAGCATTCATGCTCGCCATTGTGGCGGTGTGGACGTGTATTACACACCCTTTATCCGATGGGAGAAGGGAGCCGTGAGAGACAAGGACATCAGAGACATTCTTCCAGAGAACAACCAAGGCTTTCGCCTCATACCCCAAATCATCTGTAGCACCGTGGACGAGTTTAATCGACTTGCCGACATGGTACAGGAGCAAGGATATAAGGAGATGGACTTGAACATGGGATGTCCAGCTCCTATGCAAACCAAATTGCATCGTGGCAGTGGCATACTACCCTGCCCCCCTCTGGTAGCCTCTATGATGGAGGAGATGAGTAAGAGGAGTGAGGTAAACTTCTCTGCCAAGATGCGTCTAGGGCTTAACGACAAAGATGAATGGAAAGAACTGACAGATATACTCAATAATTCATGTCTGAAACACCTTACCATCCACCCACGAGTGGGCAAACAGATGTACAAGGGCGAGGTGGACATGCAAACCTTTCATGAGGTGTACGAGAGCCTACGATTACCCATCATTTACAATGGAGATATTACCTCCAGAGCAGAGATGCAGGAGATGCAGGAGCACTACCCCAACCTACTGGGTATAATGGTGGGCAGGGGTTTGCTGGCTCGACCTACGATGGCTAAGGAATTTGTCATGAACAAGGACTTATCAGACATGGAGTTGCGCAACACCATCCTTGCCATGCACGAGGATATGCTGGAGGTATGTACCAGAAAGTACAAAGTGGATTCGCAAATCCTGCTTCACATCCATGCTTTCTGGGAGTACATGGAGCCTCAGATAGAGCGAAAAATATGGAAGCGCATTATGAAGGCTGGCAATCTGAAGAACTACCTAGAAGCCGTCAAAAACATCTGATTTCTCTCCCCTCTCTCCAAAACTATAGAATAATTCAAACGATCAATAAACTATCATTATGAAAAAGATTTCCCTACTACTAGCCATTGCCTTTATGGCATGCCTAAGTATCTCTGCGCAAAATGCTTTGCCCAAGGTGTACAACGAAAATATCAACCCTCTCGAACAGATAGACAATACCGTAGCTAAGGCAAAGAAGAGTAAGAAGAACATCATCGTGCAACTGGGTGGCAACTGGTGTATCTGGTGTCTGAGGTTTGCCGATTTTATCAACAAGAGTGCTGAAATCAGTGCCCTCGTTGAACAGAACTATGAGTACATCCATGTCAACATACCTCGCCGTGGCACTCCCGAGGAGAAGGCTGCAGAGCCATTGCAGAAGCGATTGAACAATGCTGGACGTTTCGGATACCCTGCATTGGTGGTGCTCTCGCCAGAGGGCAAGGTGCTACACATTCAGGATAGTAGTTTCTTGGAGCAAGAAAGCAGTTACGACGCTAAGAAAGTGCTTCGCTTCCTCAAATCTTGGACTCCCGAAGTTTCGAAAATCTAATTTTTTATCGGGAGAGCATTTTCCACATCTCCCAAATGCATTTTGCAGATGAAAAATCTACTCTTCACAACATTTGCACTTTTGACATCGATTAGTAGTCTTGCTCAGAGTGATACGTTGCAAGTCAATACGAGCAACTTCTGCATAGACGTCTTCACGATGATACCTCAGAGATTCAGCTCACGCAGCGTCAACGACTACTCACTCTGCTTAAAAGGAGACTCCGTCTGGTGCAACCTCCCCTATATGGGCAGGGCATATAGCACATCGTATAGCGAACAAGACTCTCCGCTATCGTTTAACTTACCCATCAGTAATAAGGAGGTGCAGCAGAAGAGTGGCAAGAAACCTAAAACTACCGTTTCATTCACCTGCCACAAGGCAACAATCACTTACACGTTCAAGATAGAACTTCTACCCAAAGGCTCTGCCTATATCAACATCATCCCCAGCAATGCTGATGGCATCAGCTACAAGGGTGACTACACAACTGAATAAACTAACTAAAATATACTCCGTTATGAATTACGAATTGGAAATGAACCCCAACAAATTGGTTGCCTATCTAGGCAAACCATGTAAAGAATTTACCAAGGCAGATATCGTTCGTTTTATCAAGGAAAACGAAATCCGCATGGTTAATTTCATGTATCCTGCTGGCGATGGCAGATTGAAGACTCTAAACTTTGTTATCAACAATGCTGCCTATCTAGATGCTATCCTCACCTGTGGCGAGCGTGTGGATGGTAGCAGCCTTTTCCCCTTCATCGAAGCTGGTAGTAGTGACTTGTACGTATTGCCTCGCTTCAGCACAGCCTTCTTGGATCCCTTTGCAGAGATTCCTACACTGTCTATGCTTTGCTCATATTTCAACAAGGATGGCGAACCCCTAGAGAGTTCTCCTGAGAACACCCTGCGCAAGGCATGCAAAGCCTTCAAAGAGGTGACAGGCATGGACTTCCAAGCCATGGGCGAATTGGAGTACTACGTCATTGCACCAGACATGGAGATGTTCCCTGCTACTGACCAGAAGGGTTATCACGAATCAGCTCCCTACGCCAAGTTCAACGAGTTCCGCACCCAGTGCATGGCATACATTGCTCAGGCAGGTGGACAGATAAAGTATGGACACTCTGAAGTGGGCAACTTTGCCATCGATGGGATGATTTACGAGCAAAACGAGATAGAGTTCCTTCCCGTCAATGCCGAGGATGCTGCTGACCAGTTGATGATAGCCAAATGGATTATCCGCAACTTAGCTTACCAGTTGGGCTACGACATTACCTTCGCTCCTAAGATTACAACAGGCAAGGCAGGAAGCGGTTTGCACGTTCACATGCGTATTGTCAAGGATGGACAGAATCAGATGCTAGACAATGGTGTGCTCTCTGCCACCGCTCGTCGTGCTATCGCAGGTATGATGCAGTTGGCTCCTTCTATCACTGCCTTTGGCAATACCAATCCCACATCTTACTTCCGCCTAGTACCTCATCAGGAGGCTCCTACCAACATCTGTTGGGGTGATAGAAATCGTTCGGTGCTAGTACGTGTCCCCCTAGGTTGGGCCGCAAAGAGCGACATGTGCAAGATAGCAAATCCCTTGGAGCAGGAGAGCAACTACGACACCACTCAGAAGCAGACGGTGGAGATGCGCTCACCAGATGGTTCTGCCGATATCTATCAGTTGATAGCAGGTTTGTGCGTAGCATGCCGCCATGGTTTCGAATTGGACAATGCACTAGAAATTGCTGAGAACACCTATGTCAATGTCAACATCCATCAGAAGGAGAACGCTGACAAGTTGAGCACCCTAGCACAATTGCCCGACAGTTGCGAGGCTTCGGCTGATTGCCTAGAAAAGCAGCGTACCGTCTTCGAGCAGTACAATGTATTCAGCCCTGCCATGATAGATGGTATCATCAAGCGTTTGCGCTCTTACGGCGACAAGACTTTGCGTGCCGATATCGATGGCAATCAGGAGGAGATGCTTAAACTTGTCAACAAGTATTTCCATTGCGGATAATCCCTCTGAGAAAGGGACTTAACATACAAGCCAACACATACGGAGGGTGTATCATTCAATAGGAAAAGGTGCACCCTCTCTGTTGACAAAACAATCTCATCTGGAGAAAACCATTTATAATAACCTTAACAGAAACGTACATTACCATGAAAAAAATAACACTATGCCTCACAGTGATACTGAGCCTGGTGCTTGGTGCTTGCTCCACTTCTAAAGTAACCAGTAGCAAGGATTGGACAAAGATAACCAATGGCAACCTTTGGCTCACCGCCTCAGGCGATACGGTGCAAGCTCATGCTCCTGGCTTCCTGAAGATAGGAGACACCTGGTACATGGTGGGCGAAGACAGAGGCAGAGAATGGCGCCCTGATGTAAATCTCTACAAGAGCAAGGACTTGCAAAACTGGACTTTCGTGAAGAAAATCATAGAAAACGGTGTCACCAGTCCTGATCTGGGTAAGAGTCGTATGATAGAGCGTGCCAAATTACTTTACAACAAGAAAACAAAGCGCTTCGTGGTATGGTGTCATTGGGAGTCAAGTAACTATGGTGCTTCGGAGGCTGCTTGCTTCTCTTCCGACAAGGTAGACGGCACATATCGCATAGAATGGAGCGGACGTCCCTTGGGCATTAAGAGCAGAGATTGCAACGTGTTTGTAGACACTGATGGTACAGCCTATTTCATCTCTACCACCGAGGAGAATCAGCACCTGGGCTTGTTCCGTCTTTCGGAGGATTACCTCTCAGTAGTGGAGCACACTCAGCTATTTCCATGGCAAAGACGTGAAGCACCTGCAATAGTTAAGCTGGGCAACAAGTACTTCATGTTCTCCTCCGCTTGCACAGGTTGGGCTCCCAATCAATGCAAACTCTCTTGGAGCCATGATTTGAAGCAGGGGTGGAGCCCTCTGGAAAACATTGGAGACAATAAGGCTTTCCGCACTCAGCCTGCTGCCATTCTGGAAATCAAGGGTACGAAGACAACTTCTTATCTCTACGTGGGAGACAGATGGAAGGATCCAAATTTGGCTCAATCCAAGACTATCATCTTCCCCGTCACCTTCACTGACACCTCGTGCGACTTCCGCTATCGTGACAGTTTCGAAATCAATTTCAAGACTGGCGAATGGAGAGAAACAGCAAAACCATAACACACGTTAAGATACTATGCCTCAAGAACAAAGTAGTATAATGGATTGTCAGCGCACCAATCTGGAGGAGCCTGGCAAGTACAAGGTAATAATACACAATGACGACTTTACCACCATGGAGTTTGTGGTAATGATACTCATGCAGGTGTTTTTCTATACCGACGACAAGGCAGAAGCCCTCATGCTCAAGGTGCACAATGAGAACCAAGCCGTCGTGGGCATATACACCTATGACATAGCCTACTCAAAAGCCAGAAAGGCTACACGAATGGCTAGAGAGAATAACTACCCACTACGTCTTACCGTAGAAGCCGAATAAACACACACAAGTACATTATGCCTAATATAGAACAAACCAAAAGAGCTTCATTGGTTACTAGCAATGCCATCAACTGTGCCAAAGAGTGGAGGCACGAATTCATTATGCCCGAGCACTTTCTGATGGCTCTCATCGATGATAACAACTTCTACATGGTACTGGATTACTATACCGATGTAGTAGTCCTGAGCGAAAGATTGGAGCAACAGTTGGCAGACATGGAATCCATGCCAGAGGACATAGAGTATGCCGAGGAGTTTTCCATGCAGACTCAGCAGATGATGCAGATAGCCATCTTACAGGTACAACACAGTAGTGCTGAGACTATGGACATACCCCACATAGTCAAGGCTATGCTAGAACTAAAAGAGTCCTGGGCATGCTATTTATTAAAGGATGTATTAGGCGACAGAGAGACTGACTTTATTTCCTATCTCATCAGTATCTTCGAAGAATTTGCTGATTATGGTGAGGATGGCTACGTAGAGCAAGAAAAGCCCTCCACAGCTTCGTCAGAGTGGAAAAAGCTAGTTACCTGCATGAACGACTTGTGCCACCAACGCAATCCGCTCATTGGCAGAGAGGATGAACTGCAACGCACCATTCAGGTGCTCTGTCGTTGCGATAAGAACAACCCTCTGCACATTGGCGAACCAGGCGTGGGAAAGACAGCACTCGTATGGGGTTTGGCGCAGAAGATTGTGGATGGCGATGTTCCTCCTAGATTGAAGGACAGCAAGATATACCAACTGGACATGGGTACTCTGCTGGCTGGTACCAAGTATCGTGGCGACTTTGAGAAGCGCATGAAAGAAATCATGGATGGCATCCTCGCAGAGGGGGATAGCAACATCGTGTACATAGACGAGATACACACTTTGGTGGGTGCTGGTGCCGTGGGCGAAAGTGCCATGGATGCTTCCAATATGCTCAAACCATATCTGGAAAGTGGCAATGTGCGCTTTATTGGTTCTACCACCTACGAGGAGTACAACAAGCATTTCTCTCGCTCCAAAGGCATGATACGCCGCTTTCAGCAGATAGACATTCTCGAACCCTCGGTGGAGGAAACAATACACATCTTGCAACAATTGCGTCAGCGATATGAGCAGTACCACAATGTGGAGTACACGCCCGAGGCTATCTCCTATGCCGTAGAGGCTAGTGCCAAGCATATCAACGAGCGTTTCCTTCCCGACAAAGCCATAGACTTGATAGACGAAGCTGGTGCTGCTGCCGAGGTGCAGAGAGCACAAACTCCTGTGGACAAGAAAGCCATATCAGAGGTGCTTGCCAAGGTGTGCAAGGTTGCCAATCTATCCGAGGCTGAGGAGGAGGACAATGAGCACGCTGCTCTGGAACAATTGGAAAGCCGCATGCTATCACAGATATTCGGACAAGACGAGGCTATACGCCAGGTGGTGGAGGCTGTGCAGATGTCCAAGGCTGGCTTGCTAGACGAGGGGAAACCTCTCTCTTCCCTACTCTTCGTAGGACCCACTGGTGTGGGTAAGACTGAGATTGCCAAGGTGCTCTCCAAAGAACTTTCCATCCCCCTCGTACGCTTTGATATGAGCGAATACACAGAGAAGCATGCCGTAGCCAAACTAATTGGTTCACCTGCCGGTTATATCGGTTATGACGATGGCGGATTGCTCACCGATGCCATTCGCAAGACTCCACATTGTGTGCTTCTGCTTGACGAAATAGAAAAGGCTCATGAGGAGATTTACAACATACTGCTCCAAGTGATGGACTATGCCCAACTGACGGACAACAAGGGACGGCATGCAGATTTTCGCAACGTCATCCTCATTATGACAAGCAACGCTGGTGCTCAACTGGCTTCTCATGCCATGGTGGGCTTTGGTGGCAGTATCAGTCGTGGAGAAACGATGCTCAAACAGGTAAAACGTACCTTCAAGCCCGAGTTTATCAATCGTCTCTCTGGTGTGGTTGTCTTCCACGATATGAACCAAGAGATGGCTCAACTAATCCTGCAAAAGAAGCTGCGAGAACTGGACAAGAAACTCCTCAACAAGAACGTTCGCCTTACCCTCTCTCCCTCTGCCATGGCATACCTCCTTGCCGAAGGATATACCAAGGAATATGGTGCACGAGAGATGGACAGAGTGATAGCACAGAAAGTTAAACCGCTACTGATGAGAGAAATCCTCTTTGGACAACTGAAACATGGTGGCGACATAACAATAGATTACAACAAAGACAATGCCTGTTTATCAATTAGATGATGGGATATGGTTTCCCAAGCCTAAGTATGGCGAGCCCGACGGACTCCTTGCCGTGGGTGGTGACTTATCGCCCGAGCGCTTGCTCTTTGCCTATAGTTTGGGCATATTCCCATGGTTTTCCTTCAAAGACTTCAGCGAGCCTCATTGGTACTGCCCTCTGGAGCGCTTTGTCATCTTCCCGAAAGAGATTCACGTCAGCCACTCCATGAAGCAAATGATGCGCAATGCACGCTATGAGGTTACTATCAATCAGTGTTTCGAGGGTGTGATACGCAACTGTTCGCAAGTGGATTCTCGCCACCAACTCCCTGGTGCTTGGCTTGGCAAGGATATGATTGAAGCCTATACCAAACTGCACCAGATGAGACGTGCTATGAGCGTAGAGGTTTGGGACGTGGAAACGGAAAACGGAGAACGGAAAACGGAAAACGGAGAACTGAAAACGGGAAACGGAGAACTGGAAACGGAAAGTTCATCGCTCAACGCTCGTCGCCTAATAGGTGGATTATATGGTGTGCTCTCGGGCAATGTATTCTGTGGCGAGAGCATGTTTTCCAAGGAAGCTAGTGCATCTAAGTTGGCACTCATCACACTGGCTAAGTGCTTGCAACGGGTTCCGAATAGCCTGATAGATTGCCAGTTTGAAACTCCTCACCTGCGCAGCATGGGTGGCAGACATATCAGTTATGAAGAGTATATGAATATCATGAACAGAAAACCTACAGAACAACAATAAATCAACTATGATACAGACAGCAAAACACCTACTCCTTTGCCTCTGTGCTCTCCTAGCCACTGGCGCATCGGCACAGATTCGTTTCGAAGACTATTTTCTGGAGAAGACTATGCGCCTGGATTATTACCATGCTGGTAATGCTCAGGAGGAGTATTTCTTCTTTGACGAAGTGATAGAAGAACCCTATTGGGCTGGCAATAAGCACTACCTCATAGAGCACCGTGATGTGGGCAATCTGATGTTCCTCGTCAAGGACAAGGCTACTGGTACTCTACTCTATTCTCGTGGCTATTGCACCCTCTTCTCCGAATGGCAAGCCACACCCGAAGCTCGTATCACCAGCAAGGCTATGCCCGAGGGTATCGTCTTTCCATTTCCTAAGCAGGATGTCACCATAGAGATACATACACGCAATGTAGCCACGGGCAAGATGTCCAAGAAATTCTCTTACGACATAGATGCAGACAGCTACTTCATACGCAAGTCACGCCCTCATCTCTCCACCATGGATATTCACTACATGGGACATCCCTCGCAGTGTGTGGACATCGTTCTGCTCTCCGAAGGATATACCGCAGAGGAGAGGGATAAGTTTGTACAAGCCTGTCACACCTTTGCCAGCGACATCCTCTCTTACGAGCCTTACTCCCAGTACAAGAAGCACTTCAACATACGTGCCGTATGGGTTCCATCAGAAGAGTCTGGCGTAAGCATCCCTGGCGAGCACCTGTGGAAGAAGACTGCCCTGGGAGCTAAGTACTATACCTTTGATTCTGAACGCTATCAGATGATAGAAGATTATCAGTTGCTACTTGATGCTGCTGCACATGTGCCCTACGAGATGATATACGTGCTCACCAACAGTCAGAAGTATGGTGGTGGTGGCATCTACAACTTCTACGGCATCAGTGCTGCCAACATCCCCGGAGCTTCCACTCGCAAGACATACAGTCATGAGTTTGGACACCTCTTCGTAGGACTAGCCGACGAGTACGTTGGTGGCACAGAAATGGAAGGTATCTATCCTCCAACCACTGAACCTTGGGAAGCCAATATCACCACTCTTGCCGACTTCTCTCGCAAGGACTGGAAGCAACTGTTGGGCGATGCCCCCGTGCCAACTCCTGTGAAGGAGACACAGTGGGAGTTGGACCCAAAGAATCCAGAATCGCCTGACTACAATCCCAAGAAACCATGGCAACTAGGAGTTTACGAAGGTGGTGGCTATCTACCCAAAGGAGTCTATCGTCCCTATCCCAACTGTATGATGAACTGGTTCCATCGCATAGACATCTACTGCCCCGTCTGCAAGCATGCCATCCAGGAAACCATCGGACTGTATGTAGAGGGACGATGAGCTACGAAAGATTAGCAATCTAACGATTACTATAGCGCCAGCCTAGTGTGATACTAAGCTGGCGTTAGTTGTTTTCTATATCTATCCCAAATATCCGAAAAGTATTATCTCTTCAACCACTCATTATCCTCAGGCTGGAGTGAAGCCTTTTATGATATAACTAGGCGTCCCCTCTTACAACAAATACTCCAACACTGTATCCCAATCTGGAAATGGATGGACTTTTGAGCATAGGGGCTTTCAGACTCTGAATAAGTCACTGTGAGATAAAAATGTGCGCCACACCTAGTAATGGGGTAGTGACGCACTATTGTTTGCTTATCTAAAGGATGTACTGTTAGGATTACTCAGAGCTCTCAGAGCCCTCTCCGTTCTCAGTTTCTGGAGTGGAGTTTTCCGTTTTTCCTTCTCCGTTTTCCGTTTGCTTGCGCTTGGCAGTACGCTGATTATAGCTTGCCGTTATCTCGCCTATCACAGCATTCATGCTGTTGATGTAGTGGGTGATGTCTTCGGAGGGAGTAATCACGTTGTGCGCGAAGGCTACGGTGGTGATGTACTTGTAGAGAGCGTCCATCTCGGTGCGGAGGGTAGCACTGTCTACGGCGCTGTGCAGAGCGGTGCGCGACTGAGTGCGCATGTCCACCTTCACTTTGTACTGAGCATTCTTGAGTGTGAGAGCCTCCACGCACTCGTCGAGCCCTAGTGTGGTAACGTAGTCGGCAAACTCCTCTGCGCTGATGTCAAGGAGCATGCCATCTATGGTGGCAGTCTTCTGAGGCGCTGGCTGGTTGTAGAAACCTACATAGGCGCGAAGCACAGCATATAGTTGCTTGGCTGCATCTGACTTTTGCTTGATGGGGAGGCTCTGTGCATTGCGCACGGTGTTGATGATGTACTGTGCCAGTGAGGTGCGCTCGGCATCAAGGGCTACTAGTTCGGGAGTCTCGCTTAGGGCTGTGGAGCGCGCCACATTGTTCTGCAGCTGGGCGAAGAGTTCCTTCATGCGGTTCATGTCAGTCTCCTGATAGTGGAGTACGTCCTCGCCTTGAGCCTGAGTCTGCGAGATGAATCTGTCCATGAGGTTTACATACTCAGGAGTGTTGAACTTGGTGAAACTGCTGTCCACGAAATAAGTGATGTTTTGCATGGCTAAAAAAGATTTTTAAGATTTAGAAATTATTATTTAAGGTAAAAAAATAAGGTTACTCACGATGGGAAATCGATTTTAGAAAAGAAAATTACTTTTCCGTTTTCCGTTTTTCGTTTTGACTTCGTCGAATCTGCCTCACGCTCGGCATAACTCAAATTAATTTGGTTCTGCTCTCGCTTACTCGCAGATTTCCGTTTGTCCTACATACATGATTGTATTCCAAACGTCGTAGCTATTGCCGTGAGTACAGTTATTAGGATTTGGAGCAGTTTGCCCCAGATGGGATTTGTGTGTTTTTCCATGATTATTTTATTATATGTGCAAATATACAATATTTATCTTATAGAGTGAGAGCTATTGAGAGTTAGCAAGTGTGCTGGTATCAAAGTATCAAACGTATCAATTATATATACTCTCTGTCTATAAATATATAAATGTTTAAAAATTCTTTAATATATAATATATATATATTAAAGAATTTTTACAAGTTTTCTGTGTGGGTACATCAGCAAAAATATTTGATACCATTGATACCTGATACCTGTTTAGGCTTGATTTGTAGAAAAAAAATAGTATATTTGCTGATGGTAAAAATAAATATTAGATATGAGTTTTGTTACGTTAAAGGAGGCTATGCCCTCGTTTATTAAGGTGTTCTGCCTGGTTGGTGAGCATGAGTCTAATGATATCGTATATTGTATCGATAATGAACACTGCATAAATTATTATATACATAAAGCCATCTTGGAGTTTGAGGCAAACGTAAAGCATTATATATTACAAAGAGGAGAAACGTACGAAATTGAAAAACTTAAGACCCATCATATATTGAGAGATGCTTACAAAATATGCAAAGAAGTAATGAAGGTAACTGATTCTAAACGCGCACCCGATATTTTAGCTCATGTCATATCTAAACGTAACTGCAACCTAATTTGTTTTGACACAAAACCTAGCCTAAACTATCTTAGTGAATACATATCACATGCAATATCTCTGATGCTAATTGATTTCATGGTACCTTCCTATACAAAAGCTTCACTGTTTTATAATAAGAGTTCGTGTCTAGTATATGCTAAGAATAGTATTCCTAGAATTGAGACAATTCTGGAAAAGATGGTATTGAACATAAAAGATCAAGAATATTGGATTGGTGATGTTTATGAAATCAAGAAATTATCCAACCCTATCAATGAATATAATAATATCATATGCAGTATCTTTGATGACGAGGAACCTTCCCCTGCAAATATACCCTGCACAACAGCTACAGAGGCGCTAAAAAGTGTGGCAAATAGTGATGAAATGAAAAAAACTAATGGGGACATCCAAACTTCGCTGTGGCTTGCTGTGTACAAGTGCTACATAAAGTATGTTGAGGATATTACACTAAAGGATTTTTCAGAACTACTGCAAGTTTTAGGTATAACACAGAATGATGTTACTACACACCTTTCTAAGGGAAACAATGTCATAAAAAGTTTCGACAGTGACCCCCAAAAATGGACATACTCCACAGGTGCGGCAAAAAATAAATACGTGGCAGTTGCTAAGCTTTTCTTGGCAATGATTGCCAAAGAAAAATAACATAAAAAGTTCATTTGTTCTTTTTAAAGTCATACAAAAAGTTCATTTATTCATATAATTAAAGGCTTGCAAAACAAATAGTTGCAAGTCTTTTTTCGTTTAGACTTTTTGACTTACCTTTGTAATCGAAATCCTCACACAGGTGCCCACACATCCTATATATATGAGCGCTCAGATGATGTGATGACCTCAAGGAGGAATAAATTAATTAAAAATAATACAAAATGTTTAATAAAATCAAATATTGCGTACATATGTACCAAACAGAAAATAAAGTTACTCATTACATCAGCGACGATTTCCTCCCCTCAATGGTGGAGCGAGCACTATACGTCTCTGCCCGAGTGATAGGAGGATATGATGATGACTTGTACACTACCTACACCGAATTGTACAACCCAAAACATGATTACTCCTATGAGCAGATATTCTGGGGAATAGTCTTTTACATTTTATGGAAGATGGACAAGGACATTATCTTCTGCCAGCAGGGAGAGATGATGGAGATAATTACCGGTAACTACATGTTCAACCTGCTCTATTCTAATGATAGTAATAATATTTTAAACTAATCTCACAATGAACACAGAAAATAGAAATAAGTCACAGGGCTTCGGCATTGCCCCCACATGCATGTCAGCCGTAATGCGTTGCACACCAGAATTGCTCAACCGCACACTAGACAGCAGGGCGATAGCAGAAACTGCAACACAATTGCAACTGGCACTAGAGAGACGCAACAAGGGAGAGATTACCCAGGATGAATACGACAACATCAAGGGCAACCTGAAGAAGAAACTCCCCATCATCACACCGCATG
This sequence comes from Bacteroidaceae bacterium, assembly GCA_045613565.1. Taxonomy (GTDB): domain Bacteria; phylum Bacteroidota; class Bacteroidia; order Bacteroidales; family Bacteroidaceae; genus Physcousia. The sequence goes on along the minus strand of JAZLBF010000040.1, from coordinate 123,890 downwards.
CTTACTTTCCCAGCGGTAATCGAAAGAACGATGATGCTGTGCCCTCGGGAATGAGCATTATCGACGTGGATCATCACCCCGACGTCATGGCGCTATGGGAAAGCATCAAGCCACGCTCGCAAGAGCTGGGCTTGGCCATGGCACACATCACACCATCTGCCGAGGGACTTCGACTCATCTTTGCCATCCCCGAAGGTATGAACATAGCCACTGCACAGGCATGGATGGCACAGCAGATAGGCGTAAAGGAATACGATGTCTGCACAAAAGACATGGCGCGTTGCAGCTTCTTGGTGCCACGAAGTTATGTGCTATATTTGGACGAAGCGGAACTGTTCAAGGAGCGTGAGGTACATCTCACGCCCAACAGTACTACCAAAGAAGTTGCCTCCACTCCCACATCCGAACATCTGGAGGAGTACCCCGACTTGCCTTACCCCGACTTGCTAGAAGAATTGGAAAGCCAATTGGGCGGCGCCCCCTCCCACGGCTCGCGCAACAACTTTATCTTCACTATGGCGTGCCAGCTTCGCTACGTTTGCAACGATGACCCAAATTGGGTAGCGCAGGTGTTGCCCACCTATGGCGAAAGCCGTGACAAGTGGATGGCAACCATCCGTAGCGCATGCAGTCGCAATCACACACAAAACAAGCCCAGTGTGCTCCGTCGAGCATTGGAAAACTGCAAACGTCGTCAGCAGATGGAAAACGCCCTGGAAGAGGAAGGTGGTAACCTACCACCAGCGATGCCAAAGAAGTTGCCTCCACTCATCAAACACCTCATCAGCAAGACTCCTGACATCTACAAGCCTGCCGTGGCACACGCCGTCTTCCCTGCCTTGGGAGCACATCTATGGCAAACACGCTTCAAATACATCGACAACGTGGAGCACGAGGCCACGCTAATGAACGTGTTGATGGCTGGCACAGGTGCTGGTAAAAGTTGCATAGACGAGCCTATCAGGCGAATAATGCGTGACATTGACGAACGTGATGCAGAGAGCACACTGCGAGAAAAAGCGTGGAAACAGGAGATACGCACGAAGGCAGCCAACAAGGAGAAGCCCCATCGCCCCAAGGATATTATCATCCAGCGCATCGCTACCAACATAACCAATGCCGCCCTTGTGCAAAGATGGGCAGAGGCTGACGGACGTTTCCTCTACACCAAGATGAACGAGATAGAGCAATTTGATGCTCTGAAGACATCAGTTAACAGTCGTGCACAATTTGAAATCATGTGTCTATCCTTTGACCCCGGCGCAGTGTACGGGCAGGACAGAGTGGGGGCAGAAAGTGTGTGCGAACGCGTAACGCCTCGTTTCAATTGGAACGCCACTACTACCGTCAAGAAAGGCAAGCAATACTTCTCTCAGGTACTCACCGATGGTCCTATCAGTCGTATCAACTTTTGCACAATACCCGAGCGCGAAATCGGAGCACAAATGCCAGTGTATGGCGAGTATAACGACGCCTTTGACGAGGAGCTACGTCCATACATCGAACGTCTGAACAATGCTCGTGGAATGATTGAATGTCCACAGGCTCGTACCTTAGCACGCAAGCTGGTAGAGGAGTGTCAGGACATTGCTCGCCTATCACAAAACCGTGTATACGAAAACCTCTCCTTCCGTGGTGTAGTGATTGCTTACCTCAAGGCTATGGTGCTATACGTAGCACAGGGCGAGAAGTGGGACAAGCGCATCGAAGACTTTGTCCGCTGGTCATTGCAATATGATTTGTGGTGCAAGATGCACTTCTTTGGCGAAGCAATAGATAGGGCAGAGAGTATGACAAATAATAGCACAAGGAAGTTGCCGGGTACCCAGAATATGTTAGCATTTCTGCCAATGACATTCACTCTGAGGGATGCTGCAGAGCTGCGCGAACAACAGGGCAAGAACGCCGCAGACACACGCAACCAACTGAAGAACTGGAAAGCCCGTGGCTACATCACCGAGGAGCGACAGTCTGATGGCAAGAGTCTCTACCGCAAAACAGAAGAGTACCTAGCGAAACATGAGGCAACATCGAGCGCTGAACCCCTGAACCCTGAAACTTTTGAAACCTGAAACTTGAAACAGAGTATCAGTATCAATAGTATCAAATAATATTGAATAATACATAATACCAATGAAGGACACATTATTTTTACTTTCACTCTTTTGCCCCAAAGACTACAGCTCTATTATTGTCTCTGACCAAGAGACAATAATACGAGCGGTGGACATGGCAGTGGGCATAACCAAAAATAATATAGACGAGAAACAAGTATGCAATGCCCACTAAAAAGAGTATGCAGCAATTTGGCAACCTTGCCATGATGTATTACCCTGGCAAAGCCTACAGCACAGCTCTGCGCCTATTCCGCCAAGAAATAGCCCTAACTCGTGGACTACTCGGCGCCCTCAAAAATACTGGCTACAACGAGCGTCAACGCCGACTCTCACCCAGACAAGTGAAGGTAATAGAGAAGTTTTTAGGCGAACCATGACAAACGGGACGGGAGACAAAACACATAAAACAAACGCCAGCTTAGCATTACACTAGGCTGGCGCTCTCTTATGTATTAACAAGAGGGAATACTTTTTTATATATAATCCGTAACCCTTTCCTGTTCCTTATTCTATATCCTAACCTTGATTATCAACTTGCGCTGCTTGCCCTTGCCCACCAGAGGTGCATGTGCATCCTCGGGATAGACGAGAAGGAACTCACCGGGCTTGACAAGAGTCCACGCCACCTGAGAGTCAGTATAAAGGGCGCAATCGCCAGCCTCATCAAAGGGAGCATCGCTAGCGCCAAGGAAAGAGAGATGCTTGTAACCAATCAGTTCCTCCTGAGCAAGAGGTACATGAATGTCTATGTACTGACGGTGCGCCTCCAACTTTTGCACCTCAGCAGACACCATCTCGGCATCCACCACATTGATAAAGAGATTATCACCATCCAGAGTGATACGCCCTGTGGGAGAGGCAGACAAATCGTTAGCCTTGATGTAATCAAAGGCTTGCTTGAAGAGAGGATGCAGGCTCTCATAGCGAGCACTGTCCTGTATGTGTGCTAATATCATGTGAGTGTGTGTATTGTGTTGAGATTAACGTTAGAAAAGTCTCCCCCACATCTCCCTCTAAGGAGAAAGAGAAAAGAGAAAAGGAGAAGTAAGAGGGAGAGAGGGGAGACAAAAATATAGGGAATACTAGTCTAGGAAACGATACTTGCCCTTGTCACGAGGCTTAGCCTCAGGAGTCTCATCGGGGTAACCGAAACCTACGCAGAGCGACAGTTCGTAACCCTCGCTGAAATGGAGCAAATCGTGGATGGGAGTGCAAACGGGATTGTCAGTATTGATAAAGCGCACTGGACTGCCCAAACATACAGAACCCACACCCATACTCCATGCAGAGAGCATCATATTCTGAGCCAACAAACCACAGTCGTAGGCAGAGAAATCATATGTAGTATCACGTGCGATAAACACCATCACGGGTGCATCACGGAAACAACCTGCCACCATCTGAGAGTCCAACTGAGGATGTGCCTCAGCCATAGTAGCCTTGATGGCGGTAAGCAATTCGGGCTTGTCCACCACACGGATTTCCCACGACTGCTTGTTCTGTCCGTTGGGAGCATTGATACCACAATCCAGAATCTCTGTCATCACCTTGCGAGGCACTGCCTGAGGCTTGTACTTGCGGATACTACGACGCGACATGATTGTCTCCACTACGGCTTCCTTATTCTTGCACATATCATTACCACAAGAAGAGAGGGCAGCCACGAAAGCCACCACCGCTCCTGCCAAGATGTATTTAAGCTTGTTCATATACCTTATTTATATTATATACACACTAAGCCTGCTTAGCTGCAATGCGCTCTAGTGACTGGTACACCTGCATCAAGCCACGGGGCACATGGAAGCATCCCTTCCACTTGCCACCCTTGAGGGTGAGCAACACTTCGCCACGGCGATTGAGATAACCATACCATTCGGGATACTCTGGGTCCATGAAATGGCTCCATACATAATTGTGTATGCGCTCGAACCACTCCAAGCACTGCTCATTGCCAGTGAGCTCATAACCCTTAATCATGGTGATAAGAGTTTCGATATGTACCCACCATAGTTTCTGATCCCATTCCAACTGTTGCATGGGGCGATTAAGTCTGTCCATGAAATAGAAGATACCTTCATACTCCTTGTCCCAACCATACTCTACCTCTGCCAAAGCTATCTTGACAGCCTTCTCTATCAAGGCATTGTCGCCAAGGCGCTTGCCCAAGTCCATGATGAACCACATAGCTTCGATGGCGTGTCCAGGATTCAAGAGACGTCCGTCCATGCAGTCTACCATCTCATTGTCAGTGCCAAGGTGCTCCACAATCAAGCCCAATTCGGGGCGATAGAATACGTCCGTCACCTCGTGCACACAGGTTTCGATAGTCTTGTCTAGGAACTCCTTATCCAAAAGTGACTCAATCTCCAATGCCACATTACACAAAATCATGGGCAGAGCAAAGCTCTTTAGAGCACGAGCACCAGGAGCAGCCTTGCACCACTTGCCCTTAGGATTGTTCTGCTTAGAGAGAACTATATCGAAAGTCTTCTTAGCAATCTCAGCATACTCCTGATTACCAGTAGCGATAGAGAGCTGTCCGAAGGCAATGACAGCAAAAGTGTAAGAGAAGATATTATAAGGCTCTACCAAAGGATTGCCCTCTCTGTCTAGGGCAAAGTACCAATTAAGGTTGCCATCATGTCCGTACTTCTTTAGGAACTCAGCACCCTGGATAGCTGCATCTAGCCATTCCTGACGCTTCTCCACCTTGTTGTACAGAGTAGATAGCATCCACACCTCACGTCCCTGAAGCCAGATAAACTTGTCAGTATCAAATACCTCACCATCACGCTCCAAGCAAGTGAAATAGCCACCAAACTCCTTGTCTATGCTCTTCTCCATCCAGAAGGGCATCACTCTATCTAGTAGCTCAGACTTATACTGCTGAGCCAATTGTTTGAAATCTACCATTGTGTTTTTAAGTTTTTTACTTAGAAATCCTCTAGATTTCCCCCATAGTCACTGAGGGGTACACAGGAAGAAATCCAGAGAAAGGTTTATAACTCTTTAAAATAAATCATTTACTTCTTCACACGAGTGACAAGCGATACCATCCATGCCACAATGATACTCACCACCATACCAGTAGCTCCGAAGAGGAATAGGTTGGCATCCGTGCACCAGTTCATCCAGAATACCACAGCCTCGCCAGCAATAAAACCGATGAGGGCTGCATAACCCTTCACCTTGGGCATGAAGACAGCGATGAAGAACAAACCGCCCAAACCGCTTGTGAGCAAGCCCAGAATGGTGTTGAAATAGTCTAGCAACGACTGTATGTTCCATGTAGCCATGAAGAGGGCAATAACCAAACCTATCAAACCGCTTACCATAGAGCTCCAACGTGCCACCTTGAGCAACTGTGAGTCGCTAGTAGAAGGACGGAAGCGCTTGAAGAAGTCGATAGAGAAGGCTGTGCTGACACTGTTGATGTTACTACTGATAGTACTCATCGTAGCAGCAAAGATAGCCGCAATCAGTGCACCAGCAATACCAGCAGGCATCTGACTCATCATAAAGAATGGGAAGATAGCATCGGCTTGTGTCATAGTCACATCCAACTCGGCAGGATTAGTCTTGTAGAATGTGTACAAGCCTGTACCTATCATATAGAAGGCTACGCTGACGAATACACTCATCACACCATTTACCAAGATACCTCTGCCAGCTGACTTCTCATCAGGAGTGGTGAGATAACGCTGAATGACTGTCTGGTCAGAAGTGTAGGAAATCAGGTTGTTGGCAATACCACCTATGATGATTACCCACCATGTGGGCTGTGCCCAAGAACTGCTCCAATCAAAGAGACGGAACTTGTCGTTGTCCATAGCAATGTCTATGCAACCGCCAAAGCCACCCTCTGTATTTATTGCCAAATAGATAACCGAGAAGATAGCTCCACCTACAAGAATCAAGCCTTGGATAACATCACCCCAGATAACGGCTTCCACACCGCCCATGGTACAATAGACGATAGTTACCAAACCCATGAGCACGATACACAAGTAGATATCAATACCCGTAACCGCTGTCAATGCCAATGAAGGCAAGTACAACACCAACGCCATACGTGCCACCATGAACACACAGAAGAGGGCTGATGCCATCAAACGTGTGACTACATTGAAGCGCTGTTCCAACACCTCGTAAGCACTGGTGACATTGAGCTTACGGAAATAAGGCAAGTAATACCATATCACGGGGAAACTAACCAAGAGTATCATCCACAGCATGGGATAGTATGTCCAGTCAGTAGTATAAGCCTTGGCTGGAATAGCCATATAGGTGATGGCAGAGAGCATGGTAGCATAGATACTAATACCTGCTGCCCACCAGGGAATACGTCCACCGCCTTTAAAGAAGTCGTCGGCTCCGTTTTCCTTCTTCATGAAATAAATACCCATACCAAGCATAGCCAAGAGATAGAGCGCAAGCACTGTCCAGTTGAGCCAACCGAAATTCTTCTCGTTTGTTACCTCCACATGGCTCACGTCGGTACTTCTGATACCGGGCATCAACTCGCCTCCGCTATAGCTCCATCCTGTGCCATTCAACTCCTTGGTAAGACAAGCACCTGCTCTTGCCAAAAGGCTATCGCCAGGAAGCAGACTCCATGAGTCAGTGATGGTGTGGTATGTCAATACATCCTTGCGGAATTTGTACCACTCGGGATTATGACGTAGATACAGACTATCCTGACGTCCTGAGATAGCACTCAAGAATATGTCAAAGTCTACACCACCGAAAAACAAGATGTGGCTATAACCAGAAGAGGTACATGTACTACCTACGATAGCCTGACGCTCCAACCAGCGAGAACCATCTTCTTCCTCTACCCACACTCCTGTAGGAGAGGTGCGATTCCACTGCTTAGATGCCAAATTCATATACAAAGCATCGCTATGTACTATGGGAGTCAAACCCAGAGAATCCACCTTGGGCTGATAACCACCAAAGATGAAGAGCGAATTGCCCTTGGCTGTATTCTGAACAGCTAGACAAGGCTGCAAACGGCATGCATCGGGCATGGTGCCTACCACAGTCCACTCCTTAGCATTGCCAGGGAACTGAAGGCTATACACCTCCTGATTGGGCACTCCATTGCTCTGTCCACCAGCTACCCAGATAGTGCCTTCGTGATAAGTAGCAGCAAAGTTATCTAGTCCCTTAGGCAAGTTGGGCAAATCCGTCTCCTCCTTATAACCAGAGTTAATAAACCAGCACTTGTCCTGAGAGGTAACGCCATCGGTACCACCAATAACTACCACTCCACCTGCTGCTTGTACACTAGCTCCATAGGCTATGGGATAGAACTTCTTAGCTCCACCATTAGCACAGGGAATGCCTGGAAAATTGCAACCGCCCCATGTCCATAGTTTCTTGTCCAACCAACCTGCATAATGTCCCGACACTGCATCACGCAAGGGGGGAACAGAGGTGACAGTAACACGGTTCTGTCCCAAGCAGAGCAAGGGACAGAGCATTATCAATAAAAATAATCTTCTCAACATTTTGTTAGGGAAAATTGTATCGTACAAGATTTCAATATCACTAAGCATTAGAACTTATTGCAGCGCTCGAAGAAGTTGATAGCTTCCAATTCAGCACGCATAGCGCTCTCTTCCTCTTGAGTCATATTCTGGAAGGGAGTACGGTTGGGACCCAAGTCCAAACCGATGAGCTTCATGATACGCTTTCCACCAACGATATTGCCACGGAAATGACAAATCACATTGATAACCTCCTGAGAGAAGTTCTGCAATTCGCGAGCCTTCTCCAAGTCGCCAGCCTTCCAAGCGTCGATGATTCCCACAAGGTTTACACCATTGTAGTTGGTAGTACCACCTATACCACCCTGTGCACCGCCCATAGCCAATGAGGGAAGGATAGTTTCGTCCTGTCCGTGAAGCATATCAAACTTGCCACCTGCATACAAACGGCACTGGTTGTACTCATAGATGCTCTCGTAGGTGTACTTAATACCAGCAAAGTTGGGGATACGTCCGTCAACAGCTTCTAGCAACTTTACCATGGGTAAGAAAGCACCATTGAAAGCAGGAATATGATAGTAGTAGAAGGGCAACTCGGGAGCACCTGCTGCAATCTCTTCACAATACTTTACCAACTCCTCAACACGTCCAATCTTGGGGAATGGAGGTGCCATAGCACCAATACCCCACGCACCAATCTTCTGAGCATGCTCGGCTAGCATACGAGAATTGCGCACACAGCAAGAACCAACATGTACAATAACCTTAAAGTCGCCTGGCAAAGCACGAGCTGCTTCTACCCAAGTCTCAGCCAAACGCATGCGCTCATCCTCAGTGAGCATATATCCTTCACCACTACTACCATTAATGAATACGCCTTGCAAACCGTTCTTTTGCAACATTGCTGCGTATGCAGGAATAGGTTCCAAATTTACATCACCATTAGCATAAAATGGAGTAAATGGTGCATTGATTAGTCCAATAATCTTTTCCATAATCTGAATATGTTTGTTTAGTTTTCCTAACTTTCTAATTTCCATTTATTCTATCACGTAGCTTTCACCCACCTTTGTCTTCTTGATGACGATAGTGTTAGCATCCTTTGCCTTGAAAGAAACCTTCTTACCAGCAGCATTGCGGATAGTCTTCTTAGCAATGCCAGGATACTTAATGTAAAGAGGACTGCCAGCATGGCTAGTAACCTTAACCTTAGTCAACTCACCACTCTTCCAATCCTGGTCAACGGTGAAGTTACCAATAGCTTTCAAACCATGAACGTGTCCTTCTGCCTTCCATGTAGATGGCATAGCAGGAAGCAACTGCAAAGTATCTGTATGACTCTGGAGCAACATCTCTGCAATACCTGCACAGCAACCAAAGTTACCATCAATCTGGAAGGGTGCGTGAGCATCATATAGGTTGTAATATACACCACCTGCATACTGATTCAAACCATAGTCGGTAGAATGACGAAGAGCATTCTTCAAAATCAAGTGCGCATGGTCACCATCAAGAGCACGTGCCCAAAGGTTAACCTTCCAACCCATACTCCAACCAGTAGCTGCATCGCCACGAAGCTTCAATGAGTTAACAGCAGGTTTGAAATATTCGCTAGTGGGAGCAATCTGTGTCAAGGGATATAGTGCCATCAAATGGCTCATGTGACGATGGTCAGGGTCATCGCTCACATGGTAGGGACTATACTTCCATTCACGAAGGATGATATCACCCTTCTTGATACCGTTGCGTCCGTCTACCCAACCACGATTCTTATCTGTACGTGCGTCATATACCTCAGTATGAAGTCCCTTGTCTGTCTTAACCAAGTAATCCTTCAACTTAGCCAAATCTGCCTTAGTCAAACCAGTCACCTTGCTACCAAGTACCTTCTGAGCACCATCTACGCTCATGAGCAAGTAATGAATCAACTGCTGAGCATGTGCTGTACCATCCTCCTTGGGGTGAGAATTCTGCTCTGCGCTATACTCATCAGGAGCCTCGTAAGTACCATCTTGAGCCACCTTCATGCGCTCAAACCAGAACTCTGCACAGCTCCACATTGCGGGGAATGCCTTAGCTAGGAACTCCTTGTCAAGAGTATAGCGATAGTGCTGCCACAAGTGTGCGCAATACCATGCATTGGCTACGAAATAGTTTGTTCCCCAGATGCTCATACCACCAAAGAGGCTGCTCTCTGTGAATACTGTCCAACCCTTCTCTACACCTGCATATTTCTTAGCTGCATTGTGCCAATTCTCGTCACCTGCATTCTGGATGATATAATCCAATAGAGGCATGTGCAAATCGCTCAAGTTGGTAGGCTCTGTGGGCCAGTAGTTCATCTGAATATTAATGTTAGTATGGATATCAGAGTTCCAAGGAGCATTGCTCACATTGTTCCAAATACCCTGCAAGTTGTTAGGAGCCATCAACTCACGATTACTTGAGATAGCCAAATAACGTCCGTAGTAGAAGTACAACTGCTCTAGGAATCTTGCCTCGGGATTGTCCAAATTCTTAAGGCTATTGTAGTAGTCAACAAGCTCGTTTGTAGGACGATTGCTCTTAGCATTCAAATTGAGAGCCACACGACTGGTGTAAGAAAGGAAATTAGCCTTATGGTCAGACATAATGCTGGGGAAACCCTTCTTGCAAGCAGCATCTACGCGAGACTTCATCTCCTTGCCCAAATCTTGCAAAGAAATACCAGATATACGTGACTTAGCATTGGGAGCAAAGTCAGTACCAGCAGCCAAATAAAGCACTACCTCCTGAGCATCAACAACCTCGATACCCTTCTTAGTAGCACGTACACTACCAGTGCCGATGTTTACCACCTGCATTGTTGCCTGATAAGACACTGTCTCCAACTTTCCGTTAAAGTTAGCATAAACCTGACTAGCTGCATCAGTGCTGTACACCACAGGGCTAGCATTGATATCTCTGCCAGGAGCGAAAGAGAAGAGCAGGTGCAACTTCTTATCACCCTTTGCCGAATACTTCACAGCGATTACCTTGTCTGGATTGCTTGCCAAGTAAGTGCGCTCATAGAGAGTACCATTGCTGGTGCACTCCACACGAGCTATACCTTCTTGCAAATCAAGGCTACGTACATAATCTTTCACCTCGCCATCCTTGCCAGCTTGGAATACACCGCTCAGGTCCTCTACGAATATGCTACCAAAGTTCTTGTACTGTCCGTAGCCACTACCAAAACCCTGCATATCGCTAGGCGTACCTGTCCACAATGTCTTCTCGTTGAACTGGATTTCATCCTTGGCAAGTCCACCAAAGAGGCTACCACCCAATTGTCCGTTACCAATGGGGAGCGAGTACTCCATCCATACGTTCTTCACACCCGTAGCAGTTGCAGGCACATCGTACCACATTGTCATTGGATTCTTTGGAGTAAAATCCTTTGCACTTGCCGACAAGCACATCAAAGCCGCCATACCCAAGGCATAGCGCTTAAGTCCTGTTTTAAAGGTTTTCATCATCATGTAATATTTTAGTTTAAGTTTATTTTCTAGTTCTCTATCTATACCCATCAATCTACATTCGACTATTATCTTCTGCACATCAGTAAGCCTATTCGCTCACGAAATAGAATCTTTCACAAAAGAAGCTATTTTCCTTCGTTCTCTAATCGTTTTCGCACATCGAAAAACAATTTCCGAACACTTTTTAGTCATCTCCCGCACCGGGAAGGCATTTCCGACATTTCAAAAGTGCGATTTTGAGCACATTTCATGCATAAAGTTACGAACTTATTCCCTCACCCACAAAATGAGTACAGCAAAAGCGCACCATTGGAAAATATTTGCAAAAAAAGTAAGCTTTCATTTGGCAGATTCAAGTAAAAAGCATACCTTTGCACCCGATTTCGCTGCTATAGCTCAGTGGTAGAGCGCATCCTTGGTAAGGATGAGGTCCCGAGTTCAACTCTCGGTAGCAGCTCAGAAACAGACAAATAAGAGGAAATACAAAAGCTTTTTTATGGCTCAGTATTTCCTCTCTTTTTTATTTCAAAAATCTATACTTCTGTATATCAATCCATACCATCAATACATATATGCCGATGTCTGGCAAAAACATTTGTTTTTTCCCGTAACATTCAGGCTTCTTCACCCAATAATTCCAGCATCAATTGAGCCACACCTTGCGATGCTCCCATCTGCAGATGTCTAAACTTTGCACTAGAATTCCATTGCACAGTTTTTGGATCTATCAACAATATTGGAGTGTTTGGTGGCACACATCTTGTCAACCCTGCTGCTGGATAAACATTAAGACTTGTACCTATCACCACCATTGCATCTGCTTGCGCACAAATCTCCGCAGCATCACCAATTGCAGGTACCTCCTCGCCAAACCACACTATATAGGGGCGCAAAGGACTTCCATCAAGGGCAGGCGTACCATACTCTACATCAGCCTCATCTGGAGAAAGAGTAATGATTTGCGAAGGGGAATTAGGAGAGATACTACTAGTCATCTTCATCAATTCTCCATGAAGATGCAACACATTGGTACTACCAGCTCGCTCGTGCAAATCATCCACATTCTGAGTTATTATATGCACGTTGTAAGCCTTCTCTAAGGCAGCCAACAATTTATGCCCTGCACATGGCTGAGCATCAAGCATTTGTTGACGTCGAAGATTATAAAACTCCGTCACCATTTCTGGATCACGTTCCCACCCTTCTGGTGTTGCCACATCCTCTACATTATATGTATCCCATAATCCTCCGTTGTCTCTGAAAGTACTGATACCGCTCTCTGCGCTCATTCCAGCTCCAGTCAGTACAACGAGGTTAGAACCTAGCGGAAGTTTAAATTTCTCTGACATAAGACATCCCTGTTCTTTATCTAAAAACTATCCCTCCTTGCATTTTAGGAGGGATAGCCTAGAATATAACATATTACTTTAAAGTCTCTTCAATATTATCCTTGTACATCTTCTGCATTTGATTTAGGCGCTTGTGCATATCCTTCTGCACCTTAGCATAAGCTGGATCATTGTACACATTGTGCATTTCCTTTGGATCTTCCTGCAAGTCATACAATTCCCACACGTCTATATCATTGTAGAAATGTATCAACTTGTAACGCTCTGTACGCACACCATAATGACGCTTAACTGAGTGCTCTGCAGGATACTCGTGGAAGTGATAATAGATAGCATCACGCCACTTGCCAATAGTTTTTTCACCCTTCAAGAGAGGTACAAGGCTCTTACCCTGAATATCAGAAGGCACCTTCACACCTGCCATCTCAAGGAAGGTGGGAGCATAGTCGATATTCTGCACCATATCGGTGATTTCGCCACGACGGTTATATCCATCAGGCAAACGCATCAACAAGGGAGTAGAAAGACTCTCCTCATACATAAAACGCTTATCAAACCAGCCATGCTCACCCATATAGAAGCCCTGGTCAGAAGTATATACCACCAGAGTATTTTCCAGCATATTATTCTCTCGGAGATAATCCATCAATCTACCGATGTTATCATCCATAGTGCGAGTAACCTTGGCATAGTCGCGCATGTAGCGCTGATACTTCCATTCCACAAGAGCCTTACCCGTCAATTTCTGACGCTTGAAATCGCATGAGATACTATCGTAGAAAGTCCAATACTCCTTCTTCAATTCTGGCTCAAGGCGTTCTACGTAAGATTCATAAGCTCCGGAAAGACGTGTCTTATCACCTGGCAAGAATGCCTTGGTATCATACGCCAAATCCATATCATGATCAGAAGCTATAGCCATCTCCTGTTGCTGAGCAGCTATACGTCCTTCCCAGTTATCCCAGAAGTTATCAGGCTTATCAAATGTTTGGTCTTCATACTCTCGAAGGTACTTGATTTCTGGCAACCAATTTCGATGACATGCCTTATGATGAACAAAGAGAATGAATGGTTGCTCCTTGTCACGATTCTCCATCCAACTGATAGCCTTGTCGGTAATCACGTTGGTACAATATCCCTGCTCTACAGTCTTTGTACCATCCTGATGATGAAAAACCGGATTATAATATTCGCCCTGTCCTACAAGGATATCCCAATGATCAAATCCAGTTGGTTCGCTTACCAAATGCCACTTACCAATCAATGCGGTTTGATAACCTGCTTGCTGAAGTAATTTGGGCATTGTCTGCTGAGAACCATCAAAGATACCGTGCTCATTATTGGTAAAACCATTGATATGGCTATGCTTACCAGTTAGCATACAAGCACGACTGGGACCAGACAAACTATTGGCTACGAAACTATTGCGGAAGAGCACACCCTCCTGAGCAATACGATCCAGATTCGGAGTTTGAATCTGGCTCTTACCATACGCACTCAAAGCCTGAGCAGTATGGTCGTCTGTCATAATGTAGACGATATTGGGGCGCTGAGTTTGAGCCTGAGCAGCCAATGCAGCCATAGTGGCTAATGAAAATACTGTTAACTGTTTCATTATTATATTGTGTTTGTTTAGATTATATTCTTTAATGGTATTGAGATAAAAAGTCTTAAATTAGGATTGTATAAGCAGAATGAACTAGTTAGCCTTTACACCTTTTTTCAACATCTCAGCTAAATAAGGAGCGGTATATCCTACTCCACTCTCAACCATCTCTTCGGGAGTACCAGAGAAGAGCAACTGTCCGCCGGCTCTACCACCTTCCGGACCCATTTCTATGATATGGTCTGCAGATTTGATAACATCCAGATTGTGCTCTACCACTATCACGGTATTTCCCTTGTCCACCAATCTGTTGAGAACAGAAAGAAGAACGCGAATATCCTCAAAGTGCAATCCCGTAGTGGGTTCATCAAGGATATATAATGTACGTCCAGTATCACGCTTTGCCAATTCAGTTGCCAGTTTTACACGCTGGCTTTCACCACCGCTGAGCGTAGTGCTAGGTTGACCTAATTTTATATAACCAAGTCCAACATCCTGCAGAACCTTTATCTTCTGAAGAATGTTTGGTTGATTCTCAAAAAACTCTACTGCCTGGTTTATAGTCATATCCAATATATCGGCTATGCTCTTGCCACGGAAGCGAACCTCCAGAGTCTCGCGATTGTATCGTTTGCCTCGGCATTCCTCACATGGCACCATCACATCAGGCAAGAAATTCATCTCTATACTCTTGTATCCATTGCCAGAGCATGTCTCGCATCTACCACCCTTTACATTAAATGAGAAGCGACCAGGCTTATAACCTCTAATCTTAGCCTCCGGCAAATCAACAAAGAGATTTCTTATATCATTAAAAACATTTGTATAAGTGGCAGGATTACTTCTTGGGGTTCTACCCAAGGGAGTTTGATCCACATCCACCACCTTATCTATATATTCCAAGCCTTCGACTGTATCATAAGGCAAGGGGTCAGTAAGCGAACGATAGAAATGTTGTGAAAGAATGGGATGCAACGTTTCATTTATCAACGTACTCTTACCAGAACCACTTACACCCGTGATGCAAATAAATTTGCCCAAGGGGAAACTAGCAGTAACATCCTTCAGATTATTTCCTCTGGCTCCACGAATAGTGATACAATTGCCATTGCCCATGCGGCGTGCCTGAGGTACATCAATAGCTAGTTTACCAGAGAGATAACCGCTAGTAAGGGTATCAGACTTCATCATATCAGCATAAGTACCTTGATAAACCACCTGGCCACCTGCTCTACCAGCTCTAGGACCTATATCCACTATCCAATCGGCATTCTCCATCATCTCCTGGTCATGCTCTACCACTATCACAGTATTACCGATATCACGCAATGACTTCAGAGAGGTAATCAACTTGCTATTATCCTTCTGATGCAAACCGATAGAAGGTTCGTCTAGGATATACAATACGTTTACCAATTGAGAACCTATCTGTGTAGCCAATCTGATACGCTGGCTCTCACCGCCACTGAGCGAAACACTAGTACGCGATAGAGATAGATAACCAAGTCCGATATCCAACAAGAAACGCAAACGGGTACACAATTCCTTTAATATCTCTGGTGCTATCTTGCGCTGATGCTTTGACAAATGCTCTCCCAAATTGCACAACCAATCGTACAACTGACTCAAGTCCATCTGTGCCAACTCGGCAATGTTCTTTCCTGCTATCAGGAAGTGCAATGACTCTTTCTTCAGTCGCAAGCCCTCACACTCCGGACACACTACCTTCCTATTGAATTGCTCTGCCCATTTCTGAGCCGAAGCACTCATATCAGAATCCAGCATCTGACTGATGTATTTCACCAAACCATCGTACTCAACGAAATAATCACTTGAAGTACGAGCAACTGATGCCGGTATACGCAATCTCTCAGAGGCACCATTCAGAATCTCTTCCAATGCCTCATGCGGCAACTCTCCTATTGGAGTGTCAAGCGTTGCGTCATATCTCTCCAGTAATGCCTGAATTTGCCAGAATATCATTGCTTGTCTAGCCTTACCCAGGGGTGCAACGCCACCTTGACGCACACTTAGTTTTGGGTCAGGAAATACTTTATCCTCATCTATCAAAGACACCTCACCCAATCCCTTACATTTGGGACAAGCACCTTGTGGAGAATTAAAAGAGAAATCATGAGGTGCAGGGTCACGATACGCAATGCCACTGGTAGGACACATCAATCTACGGCTATAATGACGAATCTCTCCTATCTCGGCATCATATATCATAATCAAGCCACTACCTTGTCGCATTGCCGTTGCCACACTTTGGCTCAATCTGTCCACATCCTTTTCTGCCACACGCAATCTGTCCACTACCACCTCCACGCTATGGTTCTTGTATCTATCCAATTGCATGTCTGGCAACAGTTCTTCTAGTTCGCCATCGATACGTGCATACAGATATCCTTTCTTGCGGACACTCTCCAATAATTCTCTATAATGTCCTTTTCTGTTTTGCACCAATGGAGCCAGGATATAGACACGGCGTCCCTCATATCTCTCGATTAAGAGATTAACGATTTGTTCCTCTGTGAAACGAACCATCTTTTCTCCCGTCACATACGAGAAAGCCTCGCCCACTCTGGCAAAGAGCAAACGAAGGAAATCGTATATCTCAGTCGTTGTACCAACCGTAGAACGAGGATTGCGGTTAGTGGTCTTCTGTTCAATGCTTATTACAGGAGAAAGTCCGCTCACCTTGTCTACATCTGGGCGAGACATTCCGCCAAGAAAATTTCTAGCATAGGCCGAGAATGTTTCTATGTAACGACGTTGGCCCTCTGCATATATTGTATCAAAGGCCAAGCTTGATTTACCCGAACCACTCAATCCTGTGATAACAGTCAGAGTGCCACGAGGTATCTCTACATCGATATTCTTCAGGTTATGCTCGCGAGCACCCTCAACTATAATCTTGCTGTTTGGCATAAGGCGTTAGCTTGTTCTTTCTGTATTGGAGAAATGATAGGATTAATCACTCAGATAATTCTGGTTGCGATGCGTAAAGACATTTATTGTCTTCTTGATGCGATACTTGGTACCATCTGCCCCCTTGGCATTTACCACCAAATAATACGCACCATTTTTTACGTAGCTTCCACCTACCTTACCATCCCATCCTTCCTCTACATTGTCCCAACGATACATGCATTGTCCCCAACGGTTGAAGACAGAAGCATTAAACTCCACTATACTCTGATATTCCTTGGCACGAAGTATATCATTCTGTCCATCACCATTCGGAGTAAAGGTATTTGGGAATACCAGTTTACTTCCGCTTATCGACAGTTGAAATATCACCGAATCCATATCTTCCGTAGGATAATGCCACGTTGTCTCACCATTGGTAAATGTAGCCTTCAGGATGACTTTGTATTGCCCCTTATGCACGAAGTTGTAATCCAGATTCTCTTCGAAACGATGAACCAGTTCGAAAAAGTTATTTCCCATCGAACCAGTTACCGTATCCACCATTACCACCCAATCGTAACTTACATTCCATCCATCAGCATCCTGTGGATTGGCAAAGAAAAGTCCATGCAATGGTGCATTCTGTATCTCAGACAATACCAAATCATCTGGATAACTACCCGTCAACTCTGCATCCTCTGGATTTGTGTAAATTACTTCTGGGCGTAACGATGGCATCACCTGCGCCTCCATGCACAAGCAAAGCAGAAAGAAAACTATACTATATACGTATCGTAAGTGCATAAAATACTTATTAGGAGTGTCTGAGACACGAACAAGTCACCTCTGACAAAGAACAATGGTATTTCCTAACGTCAGAATCTTAATATCCAGTTGTCGGAACCATTATTCCAAGGTTGAAAAATCAATCTTGGGAGCTTCGCCAACATTTCCTGTACGCTCAAACCAAGTTCCTGACTTCACATATTCATCAAAGAAGCCACCCATTGAAAGGTAGAATTTATCTGCATCAGAACCGCCCTTGTAGTCAAGACGCATTCTCTGGCTACCTGTTGCATCACAAGTAAAGCGAGCCTTTGTCACAGACACCCACATACCATTTACGGTACGAGCCCACTGATTGGTATAGTAAGCCTTTCTGTTAATATAACCCATAGTAGGATTGAAGTTCTCCAAGAATGAATGCGCACCAGTATACCATGTAGATGTCTTAGGACGACGAAAAGATGCCACAAGAACCCACTTTTCCTGATGATTGTCATAGAAATAAGCAGTGTAAACGGTACTGTTATTGCTATCGGGTCTTACACCCATCAAGAAACGACAACGCTCACCTGGCTTCCAATCATAGTGCATATAACTCTGGCCACCAGAACCCTCGTTACCGAAATCATTGATTGTTACATTTGCTCCCTTTTTTACCAGTGTCACACGCAATGAATCAGGAATATCTGCAGGATTATCTGTTTCAAAAGGACTCCATACTGAGAACAGAATTCTTCTCTTGCTTGGAGTGTTGTTCTGCATACCAAAATAGCCCTGGCCAAAACCACAAGCCATATAATAACTGCTGGGGATGTCACCTTCTTCAGGTACTACAACCTCATTGTAGAACCACTCCACATTTTCCTTTGGCAGACTATAACCCAAATGCACAGAAGGACCACGACGTCCGAAATGTGTACTGAAGTCCTGGCTAACAGCAACTACTGGACATACTTCGCCTCCTACGATAACAGATGCAACAGAACCAAAGTCATTGCCACCATTTATCTTCAAGCCACGAATATCCAATCTGACATAACCTTCCTTCTTTACTTTGAACTTACCCAAGTCATATCGTGCCAACTCATCACTCTTGAGAGTTACCTTCTTAGTCTTTCCCAATACGCTAACCTCAATGCTGGAATTACCCTTTGCCTGCAAAGCAAGATTCATCTTACCAGCATTAGCAGTTCTGAAATAGAAACTAATAACAGTTTCCTTGTCATTCCAATTGCGCACCGCACATCTACCTTCGTCAATAAATGCACTACGCATTCCCCTTCCACTCCATTGTTCCGCATTGTTTTGTGCACTAGCAGTAATATATGCATTACCTGCCAAGGTAACAACACTCTCATTCTGCGCAACTGCAGGAATCATACGGAACATTGCTGATAGCAATGCCACTAACAATAAGAAACTCTTCTTCATAATCAAAATATTTTTATAATAAACATAATTTCATCTTTGCAAAGATATAAAAAATAGAGCTAGAAACATAACGTTTACTTCAATAATTTTCATCGCAGGTACAAAAATACACAAGGCGACTCCTGGGACACAACAAAATCATTATCCAGGAGCGGGAATCACACTTTATTTTTCAATCACAAAGCCATTTCTCTGGTCAAGCATACCTATCCAGAATTAAGTACATACAACAAAAATCTGTACCACAAAGAGCAATTTTTGAACAGAAGCAGTAATTTGTCAGTCAGTTTTACTATATTTGCACCTCGAAAATATTAGACTCATGAAAAAGCGAATACTACACATATTATTATTTATACTGTTACCCATGATAAGCATGGCACAGGTGGGCGAATTTCGTTCCGACCTAGCCATCGGTGTGAATGGCGGTTTATTAATGAACCGCGTCACCTTCTCACCCAAGGTACAGCAAGTAATGAGCTATGGTCAGGAATTTGGTGTTAGCTTTCGCTACACTTGCGAAAAATACTTTGCTGCCGTATGCGCCGTTCAGGCAGAAGTAAACTTCTCTCGCCAGGGTTGGAGAGAAGCAGAAGAAGATGGCACATACACCTACCAACGCCATATGAACTATATCCATATTCCCGTCTTTGCTCGCATGGGATTTGGACGTGAGCGAAAAGGATTGATGGGATACTTTCTCGTAGGTCCTCAACTGGGTTTCTGTATAGGAGAGAGCGATGAACGTACTGGTACATGGACAGACAACAATCTTCCCAAGTATCCCGAAGGTCCAACCTCGCACTACAACCTGGCAGTACAGAAAAAGTTTGAGTATGGTATAGCTGCTGGTGCCGGTATAGAATTCAGCCATCCTAGCATTGGACATTTTGCAGTTGATGGCAGATACCACTTTGGACTATCTGATATCTTCAACAACGGCAAGAAAGACCCATTTGCCCGCTCTGCCAACTCTTCTATCATCGTAAAGCTTTCCTATTTTATCGACCTAAAGAAAACACCCAACAACAATATCAAGTAGCTTCATACACAAGAAAACATCACATCACTCTATTCCTAAAAACACAACCTCAGATGTATTTATACGAAGACCTAACTAAACAAATAATAAATGCGTGCTTTACAACGCATAATGAATTAGGAACAGGTTTTCTAGAAAAAGTATACCAAGAAGCTCTTTCTATCATGTTAGACGAGATTGGAATACATTATGAACGAGAAAAACATCTACCCATAAAATTCAGAGGGAAAATATTGGAATGTGACTATATCGCTGATTTTGTTATTGAAAACAAAGTTATTCTTGAACTGAAAGCAGTCAAAGATTTAGATAGCCTCCACGAAGCTCAAATACTCAATTATTTAAAAGCCACAGGCTTTCAAATAGGCCTACTGATAAATTTTGGTCAAAAGAGACTACAAATAAAAAGGATTGCCGCCAACATATACTGATTATAATCTCCCACAACCATATTTATGAGACATCTTATCTGAATAGTTTTTTAACAAAACACATAACTTAGAGATGTCTTTTGATAAAAACAATATTGTATTGGGAGTCGAAGTCCATCAACTAAAATTATCAACAGAAAAACAAGATGAGATTACCGCTATCCGAACCACATCTGTTTTCATCTGTGGTCATTCGCGCAAAGCTGCGACATGACATCCCTAAAAAGACAACTAATAACTAAATCATGTTTTATCTTGTTATATCTGTTAATAAAACAAAATAGTATTTGGGATAGTGTTTTATCAACTAAAAATTAATCAACAGATAAAACGTGATAGAACAGATTTTAGCAAAGTGCAAACCTTCGGTATACTGATTGTGTCGCATATTCTCACGACACAGAGAAGATGAAAACAAGATGAGATTACCACTATCCGAACCACATCTGTTTTAATCTGTGGTCATTCGCGCAAAGCTGCGACATGACATCCCTAAAAAGACAACTAATAACTAAATCATGTTTTATCTTGTTATATCTGTTGATAAAACAAAAAAATATATTTGTAGTCGAAGTCTAATCAACTAAAAATATCAACAGAAAAACAAGATGAGATTACCACTACCCAAACAACATCTGTTTTCATCTGTGGTCATTCGCGCAAAGCTGCGACATGACATCATATAAAAGACGATTAATCACAAAACATGTTTTTATCTCGTTAAATCTGTTGATAAAACAAGAATAAATATTGTCCCTGTAGATACACAAAGAAAAAAAATGGATGTCCAGCAATTACGTTGAACATCCATTTCCTAAACTACTACTTTTTTATTATCTTAGTCTATCAAGACTCTTTACTAATAATTCGTCGTGCAAAATGCCACGGAATGCCAAGTAGAGCAAAATAGCATTGATTGCAGGTATTGAAGCCCACAATTGTGGACGATACTCACCTACTAATCCTTCTCCCAAGATATATGCGAAAGCTACCATTGCTGCATACCATCCTACAAGGAGTATAATGCAGAAGGTACACATACGCATCTGCAAAGCGCGACGACGAAATAGGAATATAGCAAATAGCTCTAACAAGCCTGTCAAGCCCATTATTGTTGTCAAAGCCCAAGGGTGTGACTCTGCACTTATCTCAAAGTACATGCACACTACAGAGAGCACGAAACATATGAGTAGATACAAGCTTTGGATTCTCTGAATCATAGTCTATCCGTATATTATTGTATTATTCGTTATCAAGAGAAGAGTCTTGAACGAGCTTACGATAATGTACACGTCCAGCCTCAAACTCGTCGATAGCAATCAAGGTTGCCTTGGGCAATCTCTCATAGAAACGGCTAATCTCAATCTGCTCGCGATTCTCAAACATCTCATCAAGAGTATCATTTGTAGTTGCAAATTCCTGTAGCTTCTGATTCAACTCCTGCTTGATGTCAGCAGAAATCTGATTTGCACGCTTGCCTATGATAGCTACGCTCTCGTAGATGTTACCTGTCTCATCACTAAGATTCATAATGTCACGAGTGATAGTGTTGGTGGGGGCTTTAGTCTTCTTGTAATCCATATTGTTTTATTTCTATTTTCTAGTTTATATTTACCTTGTCAAAATGCTCTCTCTTGTTATAGTTTCTTAATCTACCATTTCGTCCTTGGGAGCATACTTCTTGACGAAATCCTGACTCTTGGAGAATATTTTCTCAGCTTCCTTCAAGTACTTACTTTCAGGAAAATCATTTACGAAAGCATAATACTCGTCTACGCAATCGCGATATCTTGTTACCTGCTTCTTGTCAACACTTTCTGCTGCCAGATTGAACTTGGCACGAAGTATCATTATAGACAATTCCTCGCGGCGATCGGCTGTTGCATAAGGAAAGTCTCTCAATGCATTCTGCGCTGTTACCACACAAGCCTCATAGTTACTACCTCCGTAGGCACAATTCATTGTGTAAGAACCAAGGTCGTAATACAACTTAGCACTCATGTATTCCTTCTCTACCAATTTATCCTGCAAGGTATAAATCATATCCAAAGTACTACTCTTGATTGAAGTGTATGGATAGAGGTCTAGAAATTCCTGGAACTCCTTGATAGATTCGTAAGTGCTCTGCTGGTCTAGTCTTGGGTCAGGAGTCATGTAGTACAAAGACAAACCACAAAAGTAGCGTGCATACTCCACATACTGTCCCTTAGGATATACCTGATAATACTTACGAAAATATTGTGATGCCGCATCATAATCCTTGTTGTAGAAATTACTTAGCGAAGCCATATACAAACTCTCCTCTGCATAAGCGGTTCCCTTCATGCTTGCCAACACCTCTGCAAAAAGCATACTAGCCTGTCCATATCTTCCTTCTGCAAAATATGACTTGGCCACCTCATACTTGTACTCAAAGTCACGAGTACTGTGCAAAGCGGTCATTCTAGCACACGAACTGAGTATTATTGAGAAAAGAGCTAATAGTAAATAATATTTCTTCATAAACGATTATTTGTCTCGTGCACACATAGCGCGCGACATTTCAGCGTGCAAAGATACAAAAAATATATGAGGAAGAGTGCATCATGAAGCATATTTTTACTTTTTAACTCACTTAATTGTATGTTTGAGACTACACCACAAAATTATTCACACCCGGAAAAATCAAATTTCTTTTGCTTTTTCTCTCGCTTATTCGTACCTCTGAGGCTCTGCCTCGAAATTACTCACGTTCGGATTTAATCAAATAAATTTGGTAAATCTCTCACTTATTCGTACCTTTGAGGCTTTGCCTCGAAATTACTCTCGTTCGGATTTAATCAAATAAATTTGGTAAATCTCTCACTTATTCGTAATTTTGTACCAATGAATTTTGAACTTACATCCAATTTTGCTCCAACTGGAGACCAACCAGATGCTATACGCCAATTGACAGAAGGGGTACTGAACGGTACACCTTCTCAGGTATTACTTGGTGTGACGGGAAGCGGAAAAACCTTTACTATTGCCAATGTCATTGCTAACGTAGGCAAACCTACTCTAATTCTTTCACACAACAAAACTCTAGCCGCTCAATTGTATGGTGAGATGAAACAATTCTTTCCTCGCAATGCCGTGGAATACTATGTTTCATATTACGACTACTATCAGCCCGAAGCCTACATCCCTAGTACAGATACATACATAGAAAAAGACCTTGCCATTAATGCAGAAATAGACAAACTTAGGCTTGCTGCAACTTCTGCCCTACTCTCTGGCCGTAAGGATGTTATCGTGGTAGGTTCTGTGTCTTGTATCTATGGTATGGGCAACCCACTCACGCTTAGTGAAAACAGCATTGACATACGCGTTGGACAACGATTGGACCGTAACCAGCTGTTGCGCAAACTCATTGGCGCTCTATATGTCAGAAACGACATCTCTCCCAACCGCGGTGAGGTTCGTGCCATTGGTGATACTGTAGACATCTGGCTTGCCTATGCTGATACAGTACTTCGAGTTACATATTGGGATGACGAAATTGAATCCATCCAAGAACTCAATCCTCAGTCGCTACAAGCTCTAAATTCTTTACAAGACTACAGAATCTATCCTGCAAATCTTTTTATGACTTGCAAGGACACTCAAGAGGCTGCAATAAGAAAAATTGAGGATGATTTGGACAAACAAGTGCAATATTTTCTAGACCTCGGCAAGACATTTGAGGCAAAGCGCCTAGAAGAAAGAGTGCGCTATGATATAGAAATGATTCGCGAATTGGGTCACTGCTCTGGCATAGAAAATTACTCTAGATACTTTGACGGACGCGAACCCGGACAGCGTCCCTATTGCTTGCTAGACTTCTTTCCAGAAGATTTCCTCCTAGTTGTAGACGAAAGCCACGAATCTATCCCTCAGATTGGAGCAATGTTTGGCGGTGACCAAGCCAGAAAGAAGAATCTGGTAGAGTATGGTTTCCGTTTGCCTGCAGCGAAAGACAATCGTCCACTGCGTTTTGAAGAATTTGAGAGTCTTACACCTCAAACTATTTATGTATCAGCAACACCCGCCGACTACGAATTAGAAAAGTGCGAGGGCATTGTAGTAGAGCAGCTCATTCGTCCCACCGGTTTGCTAGACCCCAAAATAGATGTACGACCCTCCAAGAATCAGATTGACGACTTGCTAGAGGAAATACATCTGCGCATCGAACGCCAAGAGAGAGTTCTGGTCACAACCATCTCCAAACGTATGGCGGAAGAACTCTCCGAATACTTCATAAAGCTAAACATCAAAACCACATACATTCACTCAGATGTGGACACGCTGGAGCGCATCAGGATTATGGATGATTTACGTAGTGGAGTGTATGATGTACTAGTGGGTGTAAACCTTCTCCGCGAGGGTTTGGACCTACCAGAAGTCTCTTTGGTAGCCATCATTGATGCCGACAAAGAAGGATTCCTGCGAAGCTACCGAAGTTTGACACAAACTATTGGTCGAGTTGCACGAAATGTAAATGGCCTAGCTATCCTCTATGCTGACCAGATAACTGGTTCTATGCAGAAAACTATAGAAGAAACTGAGCGAAGGAGAGAAAAGCAAATCAAGTACAACATAGAGCATAATATCACTCCTACTCAGATTAAGAAAGCACGCACAATGACCAATCTGCTTGAAATACAAAAAGAAATTGGAGACAAACGTGCATACGTAGAGGTAGAAGCACCTTCGCTCAAAGTTGCAGACCCCATCATAGACTATATGTCATCCAAACAGCTTAAAAAAGCCATCGATACTACCAAGACACGAATGCAAGAGGCTGCTCGCAAGCTTGACTTTACCCTGGCTGCTCAGTTGCGCGATGAGATGCTGCACATGATGAACAAATTAGAAGAGATGGAGAAGAAGGATTAATCCTAAAAACAATTCAACAACATACTCTCCCACCCTATTATAACAAATCCCCTCCTAGTACCTTAGCTAGAAGGGGATTTATTCTTTAGTATCGAAAGATTACTTTACAATCTTCTTGCCATTGTGAATGAACACGCCGTGACCACCATTAGCCTTGCGACCGCTCAAATCATATAGAACATTGGTATTAGTATCAGAATCTACAGAAGAGATACCTGTCTCATTGCCAACAACCTTCAAGGTTGCATCGATGATAGTACCTCTATTGGCCAAGATACCATTTGAACCTGTAGGAGTGCCATCAGCAGCCAACTGACCACCAGCATCAACACTGTTCCAGTCAACCTTAAAGCGGATACGATAAGTTCCTGCCTTAGGAGCATTGAACTTGGGGCAACGAATATTGCTTCCGGGGTTAAGAGCGCTACCAGAAAGAGCCTCTCCAAGAGAGTTTACACCAGAGTCAGCATTGTAGAAGTCGCCACTATAGTAGTAGAAACTAACTAGATCTGTACCACTCTGGTCGGTGCTACCTTCCTTGAAGCTGAACTTCTTGTCATCATCCAGGTCAACATAAACATAACCATGCATCCATACACCGTTGAATTTGATAGTAACATTGATTTCCTCGCCAGGTGTGCAGGTAAGAGTCATATCATCCTGATTGCTTAAATCTAGATAACGATACTTTCTTAACTCAGATGCAACATTGATGGTTTGATTGTCTGCACCTTCAGTAGCAAAAACTATCTGAGTAACTGCACGGTCAGAACCACCGGTATAGCTCTTGTCAAAGTTAATGGGATAAAGAGCCTTGCTTACAACAACCTCTGTCTGTGCAACTACGCCACTAGCATCCATCGCTGCTGCTGTAATAGTAGCTTTGCCTGCAGAAATGCCTTTAACAACACCATCTATTACGGTTGCTACGGCCTCATCACTTGAAGTCCACTTGAGGGTCTTGGTACTTGCATTAGCAGGAGTAATAGTTGCAAGGATTTCAACGCTAGCACCCTCTTCAACCTCGTACTGAGTCTTATCAAAAGTGATGCTTTCAACTAGTGTTTCAGTAACGGTAATCTCTGCCTGACATGTCAAATCACTACCATCCTTAGTAGTAGCTGTGATAGTTGCCTTACCTGCTGAAATACCCTTTACTACACCGTTTATCACAGTAGCCACCGACTCGTCACTTGATGTCCACTCAAGCGCCTTGTTGGTGGCATTAGTAGGGTTTACCGTTGCCACAATAGCAACGGTAGTTCCCTTTTCTACCTCATACTGAGTCTTATCAAAAGTAACACTCTCGACCTTAACGACGGGAGCCTCGCTATCAAGACCATTGAAAACGAATACGCTACTACCAGGTAGGGTCAAAGTCAAGGTCTGGTCAATATCAATAGCTTCGCCTTCGGTCAATCCCTTTAGAGCATCCTGGCTGTTGAATGACTTGTTCAATACGATAGAGCCATTAAAGTTAGCAGGAATTTCAAGAGCCTCGCGCAAAGTAATCTTGATTGTCTGTGCTGAGCTAGCACCATTACGCAATGCCAATGTAGACTTGACACCATTCCATGAAGCCCAACCATAAACCTCGGCCTTGCTACCTGTCCAGGGATCGCCACCTACCCAGTGTGCATCCATCAATACGTCTGCATTATCCTTCTGCCACTTGATACACTCAGCCAAGTCTGCCCACAACTGACCACCATTGATTGAATTCATCAAGTCATAATCGTTGTAAAGCTCGACCATACCACTACCACATGCAAATGCACAACGAAGCTCGTTCAATACAGACTTGTAATCACGAGGATTGCTAGCTGGAGGACCAAACTTAGTCAACATGAATCCGTGGGTCATCAATGTATTGATAGGACAGATGGGTGAATTGGTTACATAATTCTGATGAACTAGGTTATCACGATATGTAATCCAGTTTTCACGAGTGTTAGAATTGTTACCAATCTCGCCATGGTCATTCTCCTGACGCCATGTAGCATCGGTAATCTGATACCAGAAGGGAGATGCCCAAGTACCTACTGTAGTGTTGAAGAAGATGTCTTCCTTCAAATTCTCACGAACGTACTGCTCAAGACGAATGATACCCTCGGCATTCTCATTACCTGTATCGCCATTATCGGGACCTACTGCAGAGAACTGAGCAGAGATACCATCAAACTTGAAGAAGTTGTATTCACCCTTACCATTGACATGCTGATTCTCAACAAGGTTCTTAGCTGCTGCCAGGAATGTTTCGTAGTAAGCGGGGTTGCTCAACTGCATACCACCACGGCTGCTCCAATAGTTACGGCGATAGTTACCGCTCTGGCCATAACCACCAACGGGGCCTAACCATGCACCTACACCAGCACCCATATCTGCTGCATAGGCTGCCATATCCTTCATCTCGTTGGGGAAGGCTGAATGGAAGGTCCATGTACCATAGTTGTCCCAACCATCATCGATGATGAAGCTAGCAGGGCCTACACCATACTTCTCGTACATCTGAGACTTCCACACCTCTAGAATCTCCATCACAGGACCAATCTGCATATTGGTGTGCTCCTGACCGGGTGCTGCATTGTTGCGGTCAATATTCAACTCGTACCAACTGATGTAACAGGGGAATGCACGCCATGGCACTGCACGCTCGCGCTCGCTATAAGCTAGGAATGAACGACGCTTCTGAGTCTTACGGATATCACCCTCGCTCTGCTTGCCATCCTGAGCTATCAAACCGATTACAGAAGATACCTTCCAGGTTTCGCCAGCCTTCAATGTTACGTTACGGCTCCAACGACCCTGTAGATTAACGATATCGGATGTAACATCTACACCAGCCTTAGCCTCATAAACCTCAACCTTGAATTCTGAAGTAGAAACGATTGCACCCTCACGGTTGTCACAGAACATACGTACCGAGAACTTGCCATCGTTGGGAGCAATGAAGGTATATGTATTGTTTTCCTTAGCAGTTCCGGTGTAACCATGATGATAGTCACTAGCTGCTACAGAACCATTCTCATCTAGAAGGTCACAACCATCGATATCAAAACGCTTAGCACCGCTCTTGTATGTAAGAGTAACTACTACCTTCTGATTAGCCTTAAACTCTACATTAGCAGTGTAAGTATAGTAAGTTTTATCTGAACCTGCTACCTCCTGGACACGCATAGGAACCTTGTTAGCATCCATTGCCTTCCAATCAGAAGCTGCAACTGTTGCCTTAACAGGAGATGCTACCAAGTTCCACTTGTCTTCATCTTCGGTTGCACCTCCAGCGGTGTTATAAGCAGTAGGAGTCTCAAGGCCTGCGAAAATCTTATCGTTCATGATAACCTTACCACGAGTGTTGCCTAATGCTACAGGCTTGCTACCTGCTGCCTTAGCATCCACATTGTAGGTCATTGCAATCACGTCGAACATATCCACATTGCCCTTGCCGGTCAATTCCATCTCGGTGCGCAAGTAGTGGCTACCATCGCGAAGCACAGCACGCCATAGGATTTCAATTTCCTCACCATTGTGAGTATAGCCGAAGACTGCCTCAAATGCCTTACCTGCATAGTGCTCTGCACCACCAATAGCGTCAGCCTTTGCTGCTAGGTCCTTCTGCTCGAAACTCTTCAACTGCATCTGACTAGCAGCTACCTTTTCGCCCTGGCCAAAGCCTACGATAAACAACTCAGTACCTGCAACTAGATTCATTGCCTTGCTACCGAGGAAGTAAACTGCATCATCTGTGCAAAGGAAACTTGCTGCCAATACATTGTTGTACAAAGTGTAGACATTATTGTCAACCTCGCTCATAGCAGCACCAACAGCATCTTGCTGCTTGGGATAAACCCATGCCTGTGTGTATGGCTGGCTATCACGAAGTGCAGGCATGTCGTAATACTTAACAGAAACTGTCATCTTCTCATTGTCAACGACAACAACTGCAAACTTGCCCTCCTTCTGTGGAGCTACAACATCGCTAGGAGAAAGCATACCTGTGAAGACGAACGACTGACCATTTGAATAGCTCTCGCCATTAACGGTAATAGAGCCATCTTCTAGCTGAACGGTATAAGAATAAACCTTAACCTCTGTAATAATCCAGCAACTACCTGCATCTTGTGCAGCGCCTTGCTGCCACAAACCAACAGTCATACTGGTATTGTCCAATGGATTCTGATCCTTGCCACCATACCAGTTTAGATACTGAGATGCAGCGGTACCAGATGTGGTATAGGGTGCAAACTCATACACTGCACCAGAACTAACATTTACCTTGTTAGCTTTCCAGGGCTGAGCACTTGACATTTCATCAACTAGCTTTGCCTTGTTTGTACCACTAGAGTAGCTAGAGCTCTTAGTGTATGATACCCACTTTTTTCTGTCTACGCTGTAGATGTAGTAAGAATTTGACTTTCCACTCTCGGCATAGAACGCAAACTTACCTGCGTTGTCCTCTGTCTGTGTGGGAGAGGTGTACGAGGTCATTGTCAATCCGTTACCATTTCGCATGGTGAACAGATGCTCGGGTGCATCCTCTGACTGCGATGCCTTGATAGCATCTGTCTGAGCCATTGCCACTGAAGCAAAGGCACAAAGCGCTAGTGTCATCAGATTGCGCGCATTTGTAAAAATAGTTTTCTTCATATAAAACTGAAATTAGTTAAGTTTGTTTCTGTTTCAATGCAAAAATCACACTAAAATTGTCACTTACGCAAGGCAAAGGTACAAAAAATATATTACGTTTGAAAATTGCAGATACTATTTCTATTGCTCTATGAGGTCATTTTCACCTGGAGAGAGCATTTTCTACGTCTTGAAGCCGTCTTTATCCACACAGAATAACTGTTCCGACCTCGTAGACATCATTTCTTCCACTACCCAAAAGCACTTCGTATATAGTGCGGAGTGTAATTTCTATTTGGAAAATGTATATCGTACTTACCGCAGACATCATTTCTTTTTGGAAAATCACCTTGAAACGAGTGCAGAGCCAATTTCTTTTTGAAAAATACACTCTGAACTTAGTACAGAGGCAATTTCTTTTTGGAAAATACACTCCGAACTTAGTACAGAGCTAATTTCTTTATGGAAAATACACTCCGAACTTAGTGCAGAGCCATTTTCTATCCCGAAAATACACTCCGAACCAAGTGCAGAATGTAATTTCTATTTGAAAAATACATCAAAAAAAATAATCCTGGTTATTTTTATTCACACAAACAATATTAAAAAAGATCTCAATCGCACTATTTATTTTGACAGTACCACCAGGCAAAAGCAGAATATCTCACTGATAATCAGATATATTATTTGACTTTTTGACAAAACATAAAAATATTTTTGGTTTTTTGTTTGGATAATACGAATAAAAATTCATATCTTTGCAGCACAATTGGTCAGCATCACTTCGAGATGGTAAAAAATACCAGATTCGTAACACTGACCAAAGTACGAGGGCACCCCATTTCACCCCCGACCCAGACATAACAACTCAGTGGCGGCTCATACATGTATAGCAAGAACTGATTGTATGCATAACAATACATCCAACTATGAAAACCGAGTATCTCGGCACCATCAGAAACGGGAGTATTGTGGTGGGAGAAAAATACCATCCAGGCTAGGCATCTGGCACTGAGGAAGGAAGGAATCGACCATAGGGTCAAAGGAGGAAGGAGATTGCCCCATAGAGGAATGGTAGTTAGCAGCTCTGCATATCTAAATGGCTGGAGCTCGGTATCTTGCCTAGGATATAGCGGGGGCTTCTACCTAGTATTTATTAACATTTTAACTCATTAATGCTATGTTAGAAATTAGCAAGTTTAGAGACTACGGGTTTATGAAGAAGTGCAACAAAGCCGAGTATGCAAATGTTGCAAACAGATTCATTGGTCGAACCACTGCATGTGGCACAGAAACCCTTGGAGTACCAGAAGAGTATTTCACCATGTATCAGGCCAAGAACAAGATTCTTAACAATCTGGTAGCACAAAGTAGAATAGTCGACGAGACTGGTAAAATCGGCGAGATTGAAATCAAGATTAACAATCTGCTGAAGTATATGTTTGGTCTAGTTCGCAACGCTAGGACCACTCCTATCGAAGCTAAGAAACAGGCAGCGATATCACTCTACAATGCTACCTCAGTGTACCTAAAGACCTACAGACTGCCTCAACAGCAAAAAATGGCAATGGTGGGTGGATTGATCACTGACCTGACCAGCGACAGACTTTCTGCGCACATCAGCACACTGGGTATGGACACAGAACTAGAGCAGCTGACTCTGTTACACGCTCAGTTTGGGGTGTTACTGGAAAACAGGACCAATAGTCAGATACAACACGCAGAAGAGAAAGTCATCCTGGTACGTCAGGATATGGACCAGCTCTTCGAAATGATAATTGCTGCTATTTGGGTACACAGTTTCACCAACTCTTCAGAGGAAATATCTTCCTACATCAAATCTATCAACAAGATACTTTCTGAAGCAGAAACGGCCTACAACCAGCGTATGGCACAGAAAAACAGCAAGGAGGACGAGGAATCATCAGAAGTGGAGGACATCCCCACTGATGAAGAAGTGCCTAGCGAAGAAGAGGGAACTGACAACGAGTAACCCCTACATGGGCATCAAAGCGTCAGGATATCTTCTATCCATACGCCATGCCATTCGCTAATGGCTCAATAGAGATCTGTATAATACCATCACTTCCATGGTACCTTATATATGATTAGGCTATGAGCTCATTACAAAACAATGAAGCCTCTGATGGACCGAGCCATCAGAGGCTTTTACTTTCCCTAAAACATCACAGATGGTATAGGAGTTGTTCTATAGCATTGGAAAACTCTTGGGAAAAGAAAAAGAGGATGTGACAAAACATTTGCATGCTGTCACATCCTCAATTAATTTATATCAAAGATATTCTTTCTATTCAGAAGAATAACTTACTTCTTTGTAACCTTAACACCGTTAACAACATAAACGCCTGCGGGCAAGTTGTTAATTGTATTAATATTACCCTTAGCTACTACCTGACCAGCTGCATTGTAGATGTAGCCATTCTTAGATACCTTGTTCAATACCTCGTTGATACCGGTACTCTCGCCCTCGCCAAAGCTAATCTGGATAGAACCCTTGACGTCAGAGCTGCTAGCATCGAAGTCAGATGCGATGTATGCTGTGTAGCTGTCAACATAGGTGTCTGCCTCTGTGTGAGCAAAGCCATTCTCCTTAGCAACAACTGCCTTACCTGCCTTAGCGGTGAAGCCTTCGATTACACCAGTCAAACCACCTGCATTATGAACCTCAGCATCCAGCTCGGTACCGTGCTCCATAACTACATCGAGATATGTAAACTCTACGATTTGCTTAAGCTCATTGACGATAGAGTCATTAAGACTGGTAACACCCAATTCTGCCTTCTTCTCTTCCTTCAATGCTTCAAGCAAAGCAGATGGAGTTATATAATCATCTCCGCTATCTGCGATAAGTACGAAAGGTGTGCCATGTGCAATGGTTGCACCTGCCTCGAAGCTCTTTAGTACAACTGTTGTGTCGTTCTCGTCTACTACCAAAGCTGCATCATATGCTGTAGCGCCCTCTACTACCTTGAAGTCTACAGGCATTGTGTAAGTGTAAACCTTACCGGGCCACATCTTAGTAGTGTATGATGTCTCAGGCTCCTCTGTTACATCCATAGCTTCCTCAATCATGAACATTGCATTAGAACCCAAGCTAGTTGAAATCCATGTTGTCAAGCTATTATCTGTGCCTAGAGCATATAGGTAGCCATATCCTTCGTCAGCATTGCCTAGTACGTTTCTAGCATACAGTACATTAGCACCTGCACCGATAGCAAACTGCTGGAACAATGATGGAACTGCGCTGAAGCTGGTGGGATAACCAGAGCGAATGAACAAACCAGTAGCCTTGTTCTGAATCATGAAGGTTGAATCAGATGCCTTGATAAAGCGGAAGAGGTCCTCACCGTTCTCAAACACCTCATCGGAGCTTAGGAAGTAAATACCGTCGCCCTCGAAAATTTGGTCAGCAGGTTCTACTACATACTCGTTAATTACGTAGCTATCACCCCACTTGTTTACGTGCTTTGTGCTAGTAACGAAACATGTACCTGTAGCCAACTTCTTACCGAACAATGCGGGAGAAGAATAGGGGCTGGTCATAGTACCGGTGGTAGCCTGTGCATAAGCCTTGCTCCAACCATAAGTATCAAACATCTGCTCTGTGGGGAACTTAATGCGATACCACTTATCGGTCTCAATGGGATTAGCAATGTCATATACATTAGCAACTGCTTCACTGATAGCGTCAATCCATGCCTGTGACTGTGCCTGAGTGTAAGCACCTGCTGCATTGTATGCCTCTGCCTCTGCTACGATAGCTGCGGGAGTAGCCGAACCTTCCTTCCACTGACCAGGATTGTTACCTACTACAAAGTATTCGCTGCTGGGTGCACTAGCAATAGCGTTGCGAAGAGCTGCTGGGTTAACAAATACTGCGCTCCAAGCCTCTGCTGCAGCAACCAGGTTGTTGTAAGTTGTCTTAAAGTTATTGTCGTTGAGTAGCTCTACGTTTTCGTAGTTGAATGCTGCTGCTGTCCATGCATCAACTGCTGCCTGAAGAGCATCTGCCTCTGCCTTGCGCACATCATACTGTGTTGTGGGATAGAGCTTGGTCTCGGTAGCAGGATACAATCTGAATTCTGCCATGTGGAAGTAACCACGGTTAGTAGTTGTAGCAGTAGCAACAAACTTGTAGTACTTGTACTTACCCTCGAACTCAATAGCATTTGACTTAACAGTCTCTGTAGTGCTAGCAAAAGGAAGCTGCAATACGCCAAGTTCTGTCCATTGGTATAGCTCATCACCCTCGGCAAGAACTCTGCTCTTGTCTGCTGCAGCATCATAAGCATCATTTGTTCCGTATACGGTCAACTCGGTTAGATGGTCGTTCTGTGCATTACGACGTGTAACCTCTACATAAAGATTGCCATTAAGTACCTCGGCAACGTCATTTACAACAAAGTAGTTGGTACCTGTTGTAGTATTGTAGCCAAATCCTACACCTGACTGCCAGTTTGCATGCCAGAAAGTTGATGCATTGCCGTCAAACATTCCTGCAATAGAACCTTCCATAGGACAGTGGTAAGGGCTAGAGAATGTTGTTGTGCTAGCAACATTTGCAGGCTTAACCAAATCCTTAGCAATAGCCAACTGTGCAGGGAATGCATTCTTGATGCTGTCACCAAACTCAATCATCTTCTTCAACTGTGCCTCAGGACCATTTAGCCATAGGTCGGCAGTTGTCTCATCAACAGGCTCTAGATACCATTGTGCTGCATCAGAACTACCTTCCCAACCCATAACAAGACCACGCTGCTCGTTGGTGTTGCTAATCATGATGTAGTTGTAACCTGACTCCTTATGCTTTCTTGCACGGATATTTACAGCGGTAACCTCCTTCTCGGTTACGGGTGCTACGGTTGTTGCCTTGAAGTCGAATACTGTGGAGTTGGTATCTGTGGGCTCAACCAACTTAGCGTTAGAATAAGTGGTAATACCATTGAACACCTTACCCTGATACATGTTGATAAGGCGATACTGTGTTGGCTTGCCTTCAACAGCCTCTACCTTCCACAAGAACTCAGCTACTGAATCTAGCTGTGCCCATCCGAGGTAAGAATCGCCATTCTGCTCCAATGAGCAAAGAGAACGGATAGGTGCAGGAACATATACATCAGATACCTTCTTGATGTCACCTTCCTTAACGAAGCCTTCTTCACCATCTGTAAAGCCTTGTTCTGCATTGTATGCATCTGCTTCTTCCTGTGTATAATAAACGGTATCCTTAACAGTATTGTACCAAGTGTGCATACTGTTGATGGTATAATAACCAGGTGCAATGTTAGGCATTGCCAAAGGTACCTTGTTTGCAATTAGCGCCTCGTAAGATTCGACATATTGCTTTGTGTAAGCCTCTAGAGACTCTGCTGTGGGGAACTTCTCCTTAACGAGGTCCATGCTCTGCTCTGATGCGTCAAGCAATTCCTCTACCTCTGTGTGAAATGCTAGGAATGCATTCACATACTCAGGACGATAGTTGCCTGGAGCTGTACCAACATTAACACCATTAGCCAAATTATCAGCAAACATCAAATCCTCTAGGCAGTCAATCTCAACAAACTTTTCAACAAGGATATTGAATATCTCCGCATAGGGGTCTGCGTTACCAGCAACAACGATATCATATAGCTGCCAAAGCATATCACCACGAATACCCTCGTCACCCAAAGAAAGGTCTGAGTTTCCTGCATTTTCAGCTGTTACCTCACCGTCACCATCGCAATATAGGCCCCAGTAATCACCAGCACCATATGTAATGATATACTGTGACATGTAATTCTGGCTCCAAGCAAAGCGACCAGCGGTATTAGGTTGGCCATCTGCATTCTTTACCAAATAGAAATTGAACTGACCTGCACTGCTAACCTTGGTTGTTGTACCCTGAACAGGGTTCTTGTAAACCCAATTACCATTACCCAGCTCTACATTGTATACGCCTTCTTTACCACTAACAGGAACAAAACGTACCATATAGCTAAACCAAGTATCAGAAAGCACACCTTCCTCTGAAGAAAGGGCATCTATCTCAGATACAGTTGATGTTACCAATGTACTCCAGTCATCTTCGTACATAAGACCACCTGCATAAGGAATTGGGTCACCTGGCATTACAAATTCTGTTGCACTTGAACCAACCTCCAGGGGAGAATGTAAGAAGTACCACTTATTGGGTACCATTTCTGCTTGTGCTGTACCAATCCTGATTTTTGTCTTTACTGGCTTTTCTGTGCCAATGACATCACCAGGACTATACTGCGCTACTGCGCTAATACAGCAAAACATTACTAATGTAAGAAAAGAAGTAATCTTTTTCATAAATTAATGTTTGTTTTAAGTTGATGATTTATTTATATAATTATTGTTCTATATTTTAGTCACTACATGACAGCTATGACTAGCATCATAGCACTAAATTCAATAAGAATAGTATTAAAAAATGAGTTAAACATCGGTTTTCGGACGCAAATATACAACAAATAAATGAAATACAAAGCATTTTTATAAGCAACAAAAAGACCTGAGCCCAATAAAAAGGCTCAGGTCTAGTATTTTATATTACCTCATAGGAACCGAAATTCCTATTTGTAACTCAAAGAGATTACTGAGGACGGTTGCTATAGTCAGGAAGAGGCAAGAACCAGTTTTTAGGATCGTTCTCCAAAGCATCAATCCATGAGCTAGTGCTCTCACCACGTGTTCTAATCTTGTCTGCCATGAACTTAGCAGGATTAGCACGACGGTTAGCAACGCGCATCAAGTCTGCAAAACGAGAACCCTCGAATGCCAACTCCAAGCCAGCCTCGTCAAGGATAAGGTCCTCGATAGCCTCCTGTACGTCAGCTAGGTTAGCAGCATCATAAATCTCTACCTTAGAAAGAGTGGGCTTGCCAGCTGCAGCCAACTTAAGGTTGATTTGGTCAACATAGTTGTAAACACTGCGCTTCTCGTTGTACTTCAACAAACCACAACCCTTCTGGTGAATACCACGAGTAACATACTCGTTGGTAACAGGAATTGTAGGATATTGATTAGTTATCAAACGAGTATCCTTAAGCAATGGGAAGTCCTTAACGAAACCTACAGGCATATCCTGAGTACCAGCGAACTGACCCTTGTTGAAGTCAAGCCAAATCAAACCCTGTGCCTTCTCGTACTCGTCCTTGCTAATGTAGTCACAAACAACAGATGTCTTAGCAGGCTGGAAGTTAGAGTACTCCTCTACCTCAGCAACAACAAAGTCAAATGCGTTCTCAATGGTATCCAAGTGTTCAGGAGACAAAGTCTTGATATAATCTGCAAAGATAGTGCTGTCTGCTAGATAAGCATCTGCATCATACTCGTCATTGGTAATCAAACATGCTTCATTGGTTTCCCAGTCAGTAGGCAATAGAATAGTATCAGGTACTGACTCACCGTTAGCATCCAACTTAGTACCAATATACTCGTAACGTACACGATATGTCTTAGCTGCGAAATCTGCTTCTGTGCTGGGGACCCAATCAGAATTCTTGGTCAAACCATTCTTCAAAATAGCGAATGCATAACCGGGGAAACCTGCACGGTTCAAAGCCTCAGCAAAGCGCAACCATATCATGCTCTTACGATATACCATGGGGAATACGGTGCTGAACTTCATCTTGGGATTAGCCTTCATGATGTAACGCTCAGTCTTAACCTCATCGATATAGTAATCGCCAGAGTTCATACGGCAGATGTAACCTTCGTTCTTGTCTGCTGCGCAACCACGAGCATCACCTACTGAATCCAATACTACAAGATCAGTCTTAGTCTCATCATCGATATTAGCGAAATCAGAAGCTACATAAGCCTCGAACTTCTGAGAAAGACGCAATGCATCATAACCAGCGCTAGGACCTAGCTGACGCTCCCAGTTCTGACCCAACTTAACAGTAGCACGTGCAGTAGAGTCATTACCTGTAGACTGACGAATAGTAGCCTGGAAACCGTAAAGGTCGTTTACACCACGCTGAACATAACCCCACAATGCGTTGTTACATGAAGGAATTGCAGTCAAGCTCTCCTCGTCCTTCTTTGTCATACCAGTTTCATTCCAAGGATAACCATTGTTTGACACGTTGGGAGTAGATTCACCCTGAGGAATGTAAGCGTAAGAATAGTAACCAGCGGGAAGTGCACCACCATACTTACCATCCAAGAATTCATAATAGTAAGCAGCAGCCTTATCATATTGGTTACCCATCAAGTAAAGGTCAGCCAATACTACAGATGTGGGGAACATTGCCTTTGTTGAGTGACAAACCTCCTCAGTATAGCCATACTTGCTGTACTCGGGATAACCCCACTGCTCTTCAATCTGGTAAGCACGAACCAAACGGCTCTCCAACTTCTGCCACAATGTGCTAGCGTCTACACGATTTTCGGGATTCTTAGAATCGAAATTGGTAATATCGTTGGTAGAAAGCATGGGCTCCAAATAGAAAGGAACATTACCATAGTTGTTTACCAACTGCATATATACCCACGCACGGATAGCTTCTACCTGTGCATACTCACGAAGCATGTAGGGGTCACCATCTGTTCTATCCTTAATGGTATCTACGCTTGCGATATAAGCATTACAAGAGTTAATAGTATGGTAATAGTCACTAACCTTAAGGTAACGGTTAGCACCATCACGAATACTCTCCTTGTCGCCATTCAAACCAAAGGTCAAAATAGCATTCACACTATCGGTAGCAAATTCGCCACCATCGATTAGCTCACCACGACATTCACCCAAGATAACATAGCGCTCGCCAATGTACTGTAGGCTATTAAGAATACCCCAGTATGAATAAAGAGTATCTCCTGCTACTTCGTAAGAGTGACGATTGCTATCAGATGTTAGCATGTCTTGACAAGAGGTGGTGGCCATGCTCAGCCCCATACAGAGGCTGAGAATGGTTAATATTGATTTGTTCTTCATATTTATAATTACAGGTTAAGTGAAACACCAAAGTTGAAGCTGCGACCACTAGGAATACGGCCAGCATCGATACCCTGATATAGAGTACCATTCTGTGCGCTAGTTTCAGGATCAGTACCAAGATATCTTGTTAGACAGAATACGTCGTTAGCTTCACCCCAAACCTTAATACCCTGCAACCATGTGTTGTGGTAAGGTATAGTGTAAGTAAGACGAATATTCTTCATCTTCAAGTAGCTACCATCCTCAATCCAACGGCTGCTCATGCGAGCGTTATCAACATAACCTAGGTTGTTGGTGTAACATGCACGTGGAATATCAGTAACCTGACCTTCGTATGCCCAACGACGTGCCAAAGCTGTAGTCTGGTTGTAAGTAGTGTTACCTGCTTCCAACTGTGAACGCTGATAGTTGTAAATATCGTTACCTACGCTGTACTTGAAGATAACATCCAAACGAAGGTCCTTCCAAGTCAAGTTTGTGAAGATATTACCATAGATTGTGGGATTAGCATTGCCAAGAGCAACCTTATCGCTATCGTCAATCCAACCGTCACCATTCTGGTCAACGAATGCCATATCACCAGCACCGAACTCGCGATAGCTACCAGCTACACCAGTGTAGTAACGTAGCTTGCTGGGAGCACCAAATGCGGTTGTTGCACGGCTAGCCTCATCCTCAGATGCGTATACGCCAGTACCACTCTCGTTGTTCTTATTAACTTCCCAACCGTAGAATGTACCTGCACTGTAACCAACAGCTGTCAAGATGTTGTTCTTACCATATACGCTAGAAGTGTAACCGTGGATGATTTCTGGCTCACCATACTGCTTGCCATCCTTATCACGCTTATACAGTTCGATAGTGTTGTCACGAGATACGGGAAGACCTGTTACTTCGTTCTTGTAGCTACCCATAGTAGCACCTAGTTCCCACTTCCAGTTCTTGGTATTAACCAAAGCACCATTTAGCTTAACATCGATACCGTTGTTAACCATCTCACCTTCATTGGTCCAGAAGTCTGTAATACCTGAATAGTAGTACTGGTCAGATAGGTCACGCATAGAAAGCATATTGCTGGTCTTGTTCCAGAAGAAATCAACACGTGCATTCAAACGATTCTTGAAGAATGAACCTTCGAGACCCAAGTTAATCTTACGTACAGTTTCCCACTGAAGTTCACTGTTAGCAATATTGCTCAAGTACTTACCAAATACATTCTCGAATACCTGACTAGTAGCCCAGTAAGTACGAGCTGCATAGTAATCAAGATTGTCGTTACCGCTCTTCTCAAGGCCTAAAGTCATCTTCAAGTAGTTAACCTCGTTAGAAGGCTTGAACCACTTTTCGTTAGTAAGAATCCAACCCAACTGCAAAGAGGGGAAGAAGCCCCAACTTACACCAGCAAGACGGAAACCTTCCTTAGTGTGAGAACCGAAACGGCTACTTGCCTGTGCACTTGCTGCGAACTCAGCGAAGTAACGATTTGCATAGTTGTAATTTGCCTGCAAATAGTAGGTCATATCCTTCCAGCTATCGTTAACACCATCAGAGCTGATGTACTGCAAACTCTTAGAGATAGTAGGCAACTTATCGTTCTCGTTGTTATAACCGTTCAAGTATGAATAGCTATAATTGTAAGAATTCAAGCGCCAACCTGCCAACGCGTCGAAAGTATGTGCACCCCACTGATTTGCATACTCAATGCGGAAATCATTGTTCACGCTTGACTGATTGGTGAACTGACTCTTCAGTACTGAAGTAATGTTACCCTGGTCTTCGATCAAATAAGGTGTTGCACCTGATACGGGCAAGAAATATACCTCGTTGTTACGATTCAAAGTGTAATTGAATCGGTCTGATACAGCCCAATTCTTGTTAATCTGGTACTTAGGACGAACATTAATGTTAATCTGAGACAACTCAGCATAGTTCTTGTTGGGACCCTTACCGTTCTCAAGAATCCAATAGGGATTACGAGCGACCTCGTTTACATCGCTAAGATGCTGAGAGAACATGAATGGGTTCTTGATATACTCACTCTTGGTAGCTGTAGAAGCATACTTACCAGCCCATGCCTTAGACAACTGCAATGAAGATGTACCATCAGCTTCAGTCTGTACATAGTAGCTATAAGGACTGATGAAAGGTGCCTGTACTAGACCCAAGGTGTTTACAGAACCAATATTCTGAGTTTCGTAGCTCTCGCTCCAACCATTATCCAAGATATTGTAAGATGTCTGACTATATGCAATGTCAAGAGCAGTTACAATCTTAGTACCAATCTTAAGATCGGTGTTGAAACGAAGATTCAAACGATCCATGTCGTTGTTCTTCATTGTACTCTGAGCATTTGCATAACCCAAAGACAATGCGTACATACCAACATCATCACCACCTTCTACGCTAATCTTATAATTCTGAGTAGCTGCAGTACGGTACATACCATCCTGCCAATCAGTATTGTTATTATAAACATTGCGATAGAAATTTGAGGGGCTCTGATCCAAGAACACGAAAGAGTTCAATTTGTTCTGATCCATATCACGGATAGTGGCAATCAAGTCACCAAGATATGTGGTATACTGAGGACCACTCATAACACTAAGCTTCTTGGGCATCAACTCGAAACCACCATACACTCGCGCATTAATCTTGGTAGCCTGACTCTTACCACGCTTAGTAGTAATGATAATTACACCATTAGCACCCTTTGCGCCATAAAGAGCGGTACCATTCTTTAATACCTGAACACTCTCAACATTCTCAGGATCAAGATTAGCTAGTACATTATTGTAATAACCTTCGTGCTGCGCCACTCGGTCATACTGCATATCAATGATGTTACCATCAAGAACAACCAATGGCTGAGCATCTGCATTAATACTATTTACACCACGAATGTTCATGTATGCACCCTGTGCGGGAAGACCATTCTTGCGAACGATGTTAATATCACCAGCTAACTTATTCATCATATCTGTTTCAACAGTCAAACTGCTGGTCTCTTTCAACTCTGCAGTAGCCTTAGCGGTAATATCATTACCCTCACCATAGAAAGTACCAAATGCTGTACTCATCAATTCTGCGTTAGTCTGACTACCGTTAATAACAACCTGCAATGGGTTGTACTCAGGAGCGTAAACATAAACGGTATTGATAAATACGGGAATCTCTACAGTATATGTACCATCCTCTGCTGTCAAGGTAGAGTAACGACTCATACCCAAAGCCTGTACACGTACACCACCCATGGGAGCACCTGTAGCGCTATCGATAACACGACCCTTAACAGTACGAGTTTCGTACTTGGCTGCTGCCTTTCTAGCAGGACGTACCTTTACGTTTTCTGCATTTTGAGTATCTTGAGCGAAAGATGTGTTGATGCCAAACGCTGCAAGTACCATAAAGCCAAGACAAACGCGGTGCGCTTTGCTCATAATGTTATTGCTTTTTGAATTTTTCATTTCTATTTGCTTTTTGTTTTTGACACCTATTATAACTCAGGCTCTTTGCTCTTTAGAATAATTCTATCGATATTGAAGGCTCTTGAATAACCGTCCTTAACATCGGTATTGCTTAACTTATCACACTTGATGTTAAGTACAGGATAAGTTTCGATAAGGTTCTTGTATGATACGGGGAACTCAACGTCTGTCAAAACAGTAATGGTGTCTACCTTCTCACCGCTATACTCTATCTTAGCACTCTCCAACTTAATCTGCTTAGTATACTTAAGATCCAACTTAGCACCAGGATTATCCTTAGGATCTGCCTTAGCTGCCAATGTCTCATCCCAGTAATACAAAGTACATACAAGTCTGTTCTTCTGAATAGCAGCTGTTGTATCACGCTCTGCCTCACTTGTTTCATACCAACGAGGCACCAAAACAATCTGAACGTCATACTTACCACTCATTACATGAGCATCACCCTGCTTGCTACCCTTTAGTCCAAAAGTAACCTCGGGATTAGTACTTGTTGCCTGACCAGCTACGCTAAGATATCTCTGCTCGCTAACACGGCCATACTCATCAATCCAACTTGCAGCAAGAGTATTGTTCATATCTCTGTCTGTTAGACGAGTAGCAGTAGACTTTTCATACATATTGTTAACACCACAATCTACATCGATATCGCGCATCCAATACTGACGAGGATAGTTCCATTTTTTAGTAATAAGAGCATAACCATTACTCATTTCCTTAAGTTCTACGTTCTCGAACAAAGAGTTCTTGCTCCATACCAATACGCCATCCTCATATACGTCACGAATGGTATCACCTACTGTGGTCAACAAGAATTCGCAATCCTCATAACCCTTTTCATTGATAAAGTCGTTGATAGTCCAAACCTTACCAGCAATCTGAGGCTGCAAGTTCAAGTTGAATACCAATGGACGGATAATATCCATGTCGATATTTACATTCTGAAGAGAGTCAACAGTTTCGTAACCCTTTTCTGTAGTGTAACTATGTCTTGCACCATAGATAGATGAGAACACTCCCTTAGTGGCTGTCAAATTAACCTTATCCATACGGGGATATGTAGAAACATACTGATAATAAGAATTAAACTTATTAGTAACTGTTTCCCATGCAAGGTCTGTTGGAACAACCATTACGAATACAGAGTCCTCGGTATTTAACTGAGCTCTGAACATCTTCAAAGGATTCATCCATGCATCAGTAGCATCAATACTTGTAGGATTCTCTTGATCACGATTGAACATCATGTTGTCCTGGAAATATACACTATCTACATAAGTAGGATTACCATTCTCATCGGGCAAACCTTCAATACTAGCATCCTCCTTGAAATAGGTAGTATCTCTCTTTACCAAGTACTTGCTGAATGTCTCAACCTCACCACTGAACTTAATATATTCATACAGGTTATAGAGGAACTCATTCTTAGTCTCTAGAACGTGAAGAAGACCATTGCGTGCTCCAATATTCTTTTCTACAACCTCAGCCTTCTGCAACAATGCATTGTCGTAGTCAATTGTAGCAAACTTGCTATTAATCAAACGGAAAGTTTCCTTACCGGTCTTGGTCATTGTCTTACGATAAAGAGCAATATGGTTACCTAAGAACTGCTGCTGAAGGTTGTAACCATCATTCACAGCCATAGTCTCATACTTATTCCAATCTTCGTCGGAAAGAGCTTCATTCTTGGGAGCCCACACTGTAATAGGTGCATTGGCACTCAAGATATCCTTGAATGTGTAGTATGAGGTATCACCATTGACAACTGAAATAGCAGGATGATGCTCATCACGATAGAACTTAGCCTTTGCGACAATAGAGCTAAACTTGCTCAAATCCTCGCGACTCTCAAGCAACTCCCACAAAGTTTCGTTAGCTGTGTAAGCATCCTCTGTCTGGTAGTGCTCAGTCCATGTGTCGGTGCATGAGGGGACTGCCAATAAGGCAGTACCCATCAAAAATGCTCCGAGATATTTATTGATTCCTTTTTTCATATATATAAAATATGAATAGTGAATTGTTTAGGTTTATAAATTCTCTATTATTTGTTTTTGTATCTTCAACCTTTTAGATTACCAGATATCCTCTGGAGTCTGTGGGTTGTCATACACTTCCTTGGGACAGAACTCGATGTAGTCCATGTAGAACTCGGTTTCTGCATCCTCCAATACGCTCTTGAACTGGATGTAGTAAGTCTTATTTGCCTCCATATGTTCACGAAGAACAATACGTCTCATTGTTGCAGAACGTGCAC
The DNA here is from genome assembly GCA_045613565.1 of Bacteroidaceae bacterium. GTDB lineage: Bacteria > Bacteroidota > Bacteroidia > Bacteroidales > Bacteroidaceae > Physcousia. The sequence continues at coordinate 78,988 of JAZLBF010000040.1, read as the reverse complement.
GCAATGAAGTAGACTGACCATACCAATAGAAGTAATGAGGAGCCTTCATGTACCAGTTGTTACGCATCTTCTTGTCGATTTCTGCATTAACGTCATCATCACCTTTGACGTCAGCTTCCCAACCAACAATACTCTGCATAGAAGCACCGCCCTTTACATACCATTCTTCACCGCCCATACGCATATCGAAGGGAATACCTGCAGCAGGAAGAGCGTTCTTGTTAGTACCCCAGTAAACCTGACACATACCACGACGGTCATTAGCACTAATACCAAGACGCAACTCGTATGTACCATCCTTTGGTACGGGAGGCAACTTCATAGTCATCTCGTAGTTACCTACTACGTTCAACTCGTCACCCTGATAGTTAGCCCAGCTGGAAGTGTTACTAATACGACCTGTCAAATAATAGAAGTTAGTACCTTCTGCGATATCACAATCCTCAAGATAACGGTAATCGTTATCACAAGGCATACCTACGCACTGGTACTTAGCAGAGAAGTTCTCATTACAACGAATATCGTTAGTCATCAACTCCTTGAACATTGTACCTGCATCGATACGGATACGTTCTTTACCAAATGTCTCAGCCATTTCATCATTATAATACAAGCAATCGCTGATACGATAAATGTATGCATTATAAGGCTTTTGCATGGTACTATCGTTATAAATTTCAACGCCTTCCTTACCAAGTTCACAGCCCTTCTCTGTATAGTCGTCAGCATCACTTGTACCATTTTTCAAAATTGGGAAACGATTCAAGTAGATTACATTACGCTTTCCATCAAATGTTTTGTTTGCCTCGTAAGTCTTCAAAAGACGACGCTTACCCATTGTGGTATGGAAATCGTATACAGAAGCAGTTTTCTGTTTGGTTGTCAAGTTGTACCACAACTCATTGAAGTGAATAACCAACTTGTTGGGCTCTAGACGAGCTGGCAATACGTGATAAGTAACGAACTGATTCAAAGCATTATTCTCATCAGTATAGTTATCACCAGTTGTAGCACCAGACATATACAAGTTATTTGCTACAACATACTCAGCAACCTTCTCAACAACCTCTTTAGGAGTCAATGTATGAATTGTGCTATCCTGCAACATAAGAGCAGTTTCCCACCATGCATCATCCTCAGCAAAGATGGTATAACCATAGTAACGACGCTCGGGCAAACGACCGGGAGACTTTCCGCTATCGCCACTACCACCGAATGTGGGATGCAAAGGTAGGTCTTTCAACTCACCCTTCATAAGTGCATTGTAGTACTCCTCGTCTTCTGCCTTCTGAAGTTCTTCCATTAGACCGCAAGCCTGTAACAAAGTAGCCATAGTATAAAAACCATGAACCTTGTCCTCAATAATCTGCTCAAAATAACCTGCAGCAGTCTGTGTACTTGGTGCAATTACCTTAGCCACCTGATGAATATAACCATTAATTGTGTAGATGTTGCAGTTCTTATCAGAAATGTCACATCCATTAATAGCATACCTTGTATTAGTACCAGGAGTAATCTGAAGCTTGTTGTTCAACATGTTTGCAAGACCAAGCATCTCCTGTCTCTCAACACGCTCACTAAAGTCACTTGTCTGATAAGGCATCATATCGTCACCTGCATCAATAAGACTATTATGCACAATAGTCTTACGAACTTGCTCTAAGAAATCACGCTTTCCTGTCTCAGGATTAACTTCAGAAAATTCTTTAGCATCCCAAGATGGTGTTTCAATTTCACCATTTTCAGCTAATTCTGCCAAGTAATTGTAAATTGCTTCATTAGTAGGAGCAAAACAAGTATAGTTACCACGTGCAGACAATAACTGGCTTACAGTAGATTTTGAGAAATCACTAATATACACACTATCTAATAGTGCCAAATATTCACTATAAACACTATCATGCTTCTCCAAATAACTAATAACTGTGTTACCAGTAAAAGTATATCTTGCACCTTCGTCGATTGAATCAGTACAACTCTGAGTAAGAGCCAAACCACCAATCAAGGGAAGTAGAAGAATGAAACTTTTGATTTTAGATACGATTTTCATATATAAACTCCTCCTCCATTATCTATCATACTTAGACTTATTCCAAACAGGATTCTGATTAATGTTGGAACCACCTGCGCGGTAAGCCTTACACTCCATGTAATAAATTGGAGAATATAGACCCCATAGATTTTCGCAACGGTTTCTTGCCATCTCATAACCTGTAATAGAGTTCATGAACTCATTGTACATAGTACGCATTGCATCCTCGCTATCATCAGCAGCGCTCAAACGCTCTGTATAACGAACGAGATCAAACCAACGCTTACCTTCACCAACAAGTTCAATCTTACGAGTATCCATAACGTGCTTCAAGTAAGACTCGTCAGTATTAGTAGTGTAGTCGATGTCATACTTCTGTGCTATAGAAACATCATTTGAAACATCACCACCGTTAACTACGTCTACCCACCAGCGACGGTTAATCATACGCAAAATCTGTGAACAAACCTTCTTATTCTCAGCCTTATCAACACCAAGTTTCACTAGACATGCACGTGCCTCAGCATTGTTAAGAAGAACATCACTCAAACGATAAACAATCCAATTGTTATAGGGCTCTTCTTCTACAGCAACCTTGATTTCAACCTCAAGCGAAGCAAGAGGTGTACCAAATATTGGCTTAGCCTTCATCCACTTCAAACAGTAGAAGTCAGAAGCAGCGATAGCTTCATCATCAACATTTCGCCATGCGCTGAACCAGTGACGAGCATCATCCTTCTTATCATCAGAGAATGTTGTCACCAATTGACTGCTCTCATAGGGACCCCAGAAATGATTAACATAGCTATTAGACTTGCTATCCTCCTTGTTGAACTGAATCTCGAAGATACTTTCGTAACTATTACCCTTACCAAAGATTTCTTCATAAGCCTTCAAGTTAACAACACCACGCTGAGCCTCATCAATATCATTCTTATACATGAATGTGATGTTCTTACCAGCAAACTGAGGAGCGCTAGACCATGTAATAAAGTCGTCCATATTCTCGCCACGACCGATACTCTTTCTTTCCTCATCAAACTGGTCCTGAAGTTTAGCAACAGATAGTTCACTATTCAAGATACACTTTTGATAGTCTTCTGCAACCATTGCAGGAGTAATAGTTGTATCATTAATAGAACGACCTTCACGCAAACTTGCACGCCATAGGTACATATCACTCAATAAAGCATAAATCGCTGCATTGGTAATCATACCCTTGGTTTCCTCCTTCTTGACGAAGCGGTTACGAGCCTGACCTGCAACTGACTCAACGTCCTGAATCAAGCTATCCATAACTGCCAAAGCAGGAAGCTGAGGGAAGTACTCTACGTCTGTATCAGAGTTTACAATCTTGGTTGTGAAAGGAACGCTCTTAAATGCACGTACCAAATAGAAGTAGTTAAGTGCACGAAGAGTTACCATTTCAGCTCTCATCTGACGCCATTCACTAGCAGTGAACTGCTTATCGTTCTCTAGAACCTGGTCACCGTGAGAAAGAACCTTGTTACAATAACCAATAGTGTTGTAAATGGTGCTCCAATCATAATATGTCCAAGTTGTATCGATGTTAGCCTGGATGATATTACGATAGTCTTCACGTGCAGTACTATTAGCTGCTACAGTCTTTAGTTTGTAAGCATCACTACGCAAGTCACCCCAGATAATAAACTTATCTACGTGACCACGCATATTCTGGTATACGCCATAGCGTACACCTTCAAGGTCATTCTTATCTTCCCAGAAGTTCTCTTCCACAATATAATCCTGTGGGGGAATTGTCAACCAATCGTTACATGATGTCATACCAATAGACATCACTGCTAAAAGGGTTGCTGCCTTAAATATTTTATTTGTTTTCATTATCTTTATGATATTAGAAACCGAGATTTACACTACATGTGAATGAAATTGGCTTGGGAACCTTTGCATAGTCAAGAGCGGGAGTCCAAGAACCACCACTTACCTCAGGACCAAGGCCAGAATACTTACTCCAAGTGAACAAGTTATTAATTGAAGCATGGAAGTTCAATCTCTTTACGCCACAAGTCTTAAGCCACTCATAGTTCTTGGGATCGATGCTATAGTTAAGCTGAATGTAGTTCAAAGTGAAGTAATCAGCATTTTCTACGAAACGATCGTTAGGCAATGAGTTGTAGCTTACAGCACCTGTACCATAAGTACTGATTGCACGAGGAATTTCGGTGATATCACCATTCTTTCTCCAACGCCATGTAGTAGCGTATGACTGGTTGATGTTAGAGCTCATCTGCTCAAGTTCCTGACGCTTAACATTTACAACCTGTGCACCAACACGGAAGTTGAAACCAATGTTCAAGCTCAACTTGTCATAGAACAACTGCAAACCACCACCACCATAGAAGGTAGGATTAGAGTTACCAAGATAAACCAAGTCATAACGGTCAATCTGACCATCGCTATTGATATCCTCATACATAACGTCACCACCATCGAACTTGTAGCGAGTACCACCATCATTGGTGTAGCAGAAGTACATTGGCAATGGGTTACCCTTAGCATCAGTTAGCATATTACCATTCTTATCGTATGCGATAGGACAAGATGCATCCTCACCACGGCGCTGAGCAGCAGCAGCAGTATTGATAGGATTACCCTTAAGGTCCTTACCTGTTGCAGTGTGCTGATACTGTAGGAACTCATTGTAATCCTTAGCAGTACGCTCCTGACCATCTACGATAATGGTCTCATTGTAACCATAGTCACTCCAGCTGTTAAGAGTGTGACCATTGTGCTCATAGTCATAACGATATACACCCTTATATTTCAAGCCATAGATAGAAGCAACTGAGTTACCTAGCTGCAAACGACCTCTATATGACAAGTTAGAAGGCTGAAGGTTCTCGGGACCATTAGCATTTTCCAAGTATAGGCTATTCAACTCAATAACCTTGTTGTAAGTCTGAGAGAAGTTTAGACGACCCTTCATGCTGAACTTACCAACCTTAGCAAACTTACCAGTTTCTAGGAACAATTCCCAACCCTTGTTGCTCATGATACCACCGTTGGTGTAAGCAAGCTGGTTGAAACCGTTAGCAGAAGGAATATTGATACCAGAAATCAACTGGTCAGTAGACTTTCTACCATAAACGTCGAAACGAGCAGTAAGCATGTTATCAAAGAAACCGAAGTTAGCACCAAAGTTCCAGTTAGTTACGATCTCACGACGAATGCTGTGCAAAGAAAGGTTCTCGGGAACGATAACGGTATGACCTAGGTAAGTACCTCTGTTACCATAACGGTTGTACTGGTTACCTGAACCAATCTGTGCATTAGGAGTAATACCATAAGATGCAGAAAGACCGAACATTTCCAACCAATCCTTAGAGAACTCCATCCACTTTTCATCAGACACGTTCCAACGACCACCGATATAAGGAGCAATAGAATACTTGTTGTCTCTACCGAAATTGGGGTTACCGTCGATACGTACGCTACCAGTCAAGCTATACTTACTATCATAAGAATAGTGAGTCTGTAAGAAGAAGCTGTGACCACGGGACTCACCAGTGCTAGCAGCTGCAGAATAAAGCATACCTGGAGAAGTAGCATCCTCTACACCATCAGGAAGGTTCCACTTGCTGATGCTTTGGCTGCTGTAAGTACCAGTGTTCATCTCGAACATTGCAGTACCGCTCAACTTGTGCTTAGTGTTCTTAAAGCCACTATAGAAACGCAACTCGTGACGAGTGGTAAATGACATAGACTTGTTCTCTGAGTTTGTAACCTTGTTACGGTTGTTGTTGTAGCCGTTCATGCTATTAGAACCACCATATTCCCAAGGCATGTTAACCAACTTAGAAGGAGTGAAGGTATTGTCGCTTTGGTTTGAAATGCTCAAATAAACGTCACCATTATAGTCCAAGCGCCATTCATCGTCACTCTTACCTAGCAACTTATAAACGATATTGAACTGAGGCGCAAGAGTGTACAGATTCTGCTTGTTCTCGCTCATGTTAGCAAATGCAACAGGGTTACCGATACCATACATATCGCGCAACTCGTATGAAGTATGCTCACCATCGTTAGCGCTACCACCATTAAATGATGCGTTGGTTGAAAGAGGCAACATGTAGAAGTACTCACGGTCACCATTTTCATTGTAAACGGGGTTACCATTTCTATCATATGCGTAGATGGTCATGTTGGGCATTGCGCTATAAGCGTTGCTGTTAGCAGTATTTGCTACGCTGTTGTTGTAACGAGTAGAAAATGTCATATTAATGTTAGAGCTGAACTTAATACGATCACTTACCCAATAGTCCAAAGCAGTAGAAGTACTGAAACGGCTAAAGTGCTGATTGATAGCAGTACCGTTATCCATGTCATAACCAGCACCGATACGGAAAGTAGCCTTTTCACCACCACCAGAAAGTGTCAAATAGTAGTTGTGTGCCTTAGAGAAACGCTGTACTGCGTTAACCCAGTCAGTATTCTTATTAAAGTTGTGGAAGATACTACCATAAGTATTGTTGTAGTCCAACTCAAGAATGCTCTTAGAGGTGTTGGTAGCATTGTAATATGCCTCCTTCAAGTACATAGTGTACTCGTCACCGTTTAGCATCTTGTAACCAGCGGGCTGCCACTTACCACTGAACTTATAAGTGAATGTTACGTTTGTAGGACCGCGCTTACCACGCTTGGTCTTAATCTCGATAACACCACCAGCTGCACGGTCACCCCATTTAGCTGCAGAACCGTCCTTCAATACGGTAATGCTCTCGATATCCTCGGGGTTAACGTTCAACAATGTAGAGAACTGCTCCTCATTATCAAGGTTAGCGTAGTCAATGTTACCCTTTGACTCCTCGGGAACCTCGAAAATGTGGTCGTTAACAACAATCAAAGGCTGAGTGTTACCGTTCAAAGAGCTAGTACCACGCAACTTCATTGTTGTACCAGCACCAGCATTACCTGAGTTAGCAACGATATCCAAACCTGCAATCTGACCCTGCAATGCCTCGTCAACAGATGCGAAAGAAAGACCATCCAAATCTGCCATATCGAACTTCTGCACAGAACCAGAGAACTCACGCTCGGGAATCTCAAGACCACCAACAGGAGACAATTTCTTACCTTCTACTTTCAACTCCTTCATTGTTGTAGAATTGTCCTTCAAAGTAACCTTGAAGACTGTCTTACCAGCAGTAGGAATAGTAATTGTCTGATAACCCATGTAACTGATAACAAGATTACTCTTGTCGTCCTTTAGAGTCATGGTAAAGTTACCATTAAAGTCAGTTACCACAGCGTTAAGGATACGGTTGTTCTTGTCAACCTCCTTGACGTTGGCACCGATAACAACATCAATATCATCCGATACAGTACCAGAGATACGGCGTTGTGCATTAGCTGGCAGGGCCATCATAACCACGGCCCACAGCAAAAATAGCTTTATGATTTTATTCATGGCTTATGTATTTATCGGATTGCAAATTTCTGAATGTACTGGCGTGCAGCATTTTGATCCTCAAATGTGGGATATGTGCCGTCTGCATTCAGACTTTCATGATTTAGAACTCCATTAATTAGATGGATAACTGCATAGCTAGAAGCGTCAGTAGTCTTACCATTCATTGACTCGTTTTTAACCTTTGAGTTACACTCTCTGTCACAAACCATAATGTTCTTCACATCACGACCGTTGTATTCAGAAAGTGCGGTAATCCACTTACCGGCATTGGTATTATCCTTAACGCTTAGAACTGTCTCGTTACCAGTCTTTTCTCTCTTTGCAAATACCTTAACGAACAAACCAAGGTCCTGATTGTAGCTACTGGTAATCATCTCAGCATTCTTCTCTGATTTATCAGCGAAGAATGAATTATCGGCGAAATGAGTACGGATGAAGTTTGTCAAATAGGTAACCTTTGCCTGAATACGCGTACTATCAGCTAGTGTACGCAAATTACCATATTCGTTTAGACATGTATCGAAGTCTTCTCTGATGCTTTCCCATGTGGGCAAGCCCTTTTCAATAGCTTCGTTAATAGCCTCGTTAGTAGGAGCAAAAACAGTATAGTTATAGTTGTCAAAGAACTTAACGTTGTAGTCAACTGCATTGTTATCTACGAATGTCATATATGTGCTAACTGCATTCTGCAATGCACGCTCACCCTCGCTAGTACTTACGTCATACTTAGGATCGCTTTCGTCAACAAGACCAGACTTAACGATAAGATCCCAGTCTGCCTGGTTACAAAGCTTGAAGAACTCCAAATAGGGGTTAGCAGCCTCAACTGCGGGATCGGTATACTCAAGTTCCTCACCTCTCTGACCACGCTTGATGTTTGACAACACGCTAAATACACTTCGTGCAGCAGGGATGACAGGAGCATCTAGAGTGAAAGTCCAACCATTCTTATAATTACCCTTTTCGTTTACACCACAATATAAAATACCTGGGTGATTGTGTTCAAGACCTTCACGCTCGTTCTCAATCTGGAAACCACCTTGAACACGATATACACGCTGTACCTTCTCGTTAGTGTTGGGGTCAACCTCCTCATGACGAAGAACCTTCACACCCATACCATTTTTAGAAAGGTAGTATTCGTCCTCGTCAGTATTGATTGTATTCTCAGTACCATCATGTACAATAGTCTGGTGCTCTAGCATCTGACGCAAACGGTTGATAATCTCAGCATTGTTAGTTGTCTGTGTAGTACGATCCTTACCAATAGTACCAGTAGTTACATCAAACTCAGCCAAAACTGCCTTGTTCTGATAGCTCTTGGTTGCGAAGGGGAAATTACCCTTGGTATAAAGGAAACGCATCACACGAGGATACTTACTGGTGAAGCTCATGGGGTCATAGTAGTACTGCATAGCATCATCACATGGCAAGAAGAATGTGAAACGGCTCTGCATAGCCTTAAGGTATGCATAGTAGTTTAGACCCATGTAATTCTGACCATCATAGTCACTGTAAATAGCCCAACGCATAATTCTGTTGTTAGAACGGATGTATGCAGGAGTTGCCACACAGTTGTAATCTGAGGGAGAGAATACCTTATTCATAATATATACCACACCATTACAAGCAACCTCGGTCTTAACGATATTTCCACCATCGACTGCCAACTTGGTATCTTCCTCATTGAACATCTGTATAAGAGTTACAGGCTCACGTAGCTTCAACATCTTACTAGGCACAGATGTAACGAAACTTGTAAACATACCATGGTTTAGGATAGACTGAATGGTCTTCAATGGTATCTGGTCGATATCACGATACAAGGGTTCCAAATCATCAATAGAATACTGAGGCGCTGGATCCTTTGTAAACTCCTTAATCAAGTCACGACCACCGCCGCCCTCGTTAAAGTACTGCAACAAAGCCTCGTCATTAGGTACAACCATTGCACCCATATCCTCCTGTGGACTTGAACCGATAGGGAAATAACCATTCCATCCTGGATCGAACTTTAGAGTTGCTTCACCAGTAGTTGCGAATAGGTTACCTCTTTCGTCATTTACCAAAGACTTGTCGCTATCAGCAGTTGAACCATAAGTTCTCTTTGAGTAATAACGCTTTGTATAAAGTGTATCAGTCTCTAAGAAATCGGGATTCAACTTAGAATACAATTTACCTACAGTCTTGTTCTGGAAAGGAACAGAGAAGCGATCCAAAATGTGGCTATATATGTTAGTCTGGCCATTTGTACGGATAACCTCTGCCATGTTTGCCAATGGAACAAGAGGCTTCTCAGTCATATTCAAATAACCGTTCTCACAAACGATGTCTGCGCTATCCAAAAGTGCGTCATAGATATGAACATCACTAGTGACACGCTCACGGCCCATGATTACACGGAAATCCTCGTCAGTAATCTGCTTGCGAGACATGTACTCGTTGGTAAAGTGAACCATCATTGTTAGAGAACTATCTAATACCATGTAGATAGAATCGTAACCTAACAAACCGCCATTGCGGATACGGCTCCACTGGTCAACTTCTGGAGCTTCCTTACCCTCTTCAGTTCTCTGTTTCTCAATTGTCCAGTAGCTGAAAGGTAGGTCAGTTACGGCAACCTTTGTTACAGAGTCAACAACCTCAACGTCGGTGTATCTACGAATGTACTCACCACGTGTAGGCTTAATCTTAGGATCACTAGGAGAATTACTTGCCAAGTTTTCCATCACGATAGCATTGTTCAACATGCTGGTGTGGAGCAGAAGCTTCTTCTGATTCTTTGACAACTGCTCATAGCTCTGAGCGTAGTACCAAGGATTAGTAGTTGGCAACTCTGCATTGGCTTTAAAGAAATTCTCCCATGCTTCATCATTTGCCGCGAATACAGTTTTTGAACCTGTACGAGACAAAATCGTGACCAAGGAGCTTTCTTCGCTGTCACCTGAATTGACATCAGGGTCAGCAATCAAGCGCAAGTAGTTTTGGTAACTTCCGTCGCTCTCTAGCGTCTCATAAATGCTAGAATTCAACCATGTTGGCTTTGCATCGTCCCAAACATAGTCGTCTGTGCATGAAGAGAAGCTTCCACCGAGAGCTAGCATGCAAGCGGCGAAAGCCACATGCTTGCTACATTTGCTTAAACGGTTTCTCATACGCATAATTTTTGGTTTTTATTAATTGTTTAGTTAAAATTATTTTCTCTGTTAATGATTAGATTTAAAATTGAACTTTGTTTTGCTTTTATTAATTCTACGTTTTTCTGATATTAGTTTTTAAGTTGTTTTTATGTTATTAATTCACGTTACTACACAATACGCCTCTTTGACGCGCATATAATACTATTGCGAAAACAAATTTAAGATTTTTTAACGAATTTTAACACTTTTGGTTAGCATAAACTTTGGGAAGAAGTCATATTAGTGCCGAAAACCGTCCAATACATCGGGGTATTCACAGGTAACAAGCCCCTTAACAAACGTGTAAATTTAACACTTATTAGCATTTTCCAGAGAGCTCACAAAAATCTATTAATATTAATTAATACTCATTAAAAATCAGCACATTAGAGCATATCAAAAACATAATGAGTATTTATTGCTCTCAGAACAGATTTTCATCTATCACAAAGCAACGTTTACACAAAGGGACAGGACTGATAAGAAGCAAAAAACATATTCCCGTCTCAAAAAATAGGCTTTACAAACTTGCAAAACGTAATTTCCGACAAAAAAGTGGCTTCGGAAACTTGCAAAATGGAATTTCCAACGAAAAAGTGGCCTTGCAAACTTGAAAAATGGAATTTCCAACGAGAAAGTGGCTTCGCAAACTTGCGAAATGGAATTTCTGACGAGAAAGTGGCTTCGCAAACTTGAAAAATGGAATTTCCAACGAGAAAGTTGATTTTGCAAATGTGAAGCAGCTATTTTCTGACAAAAATATCTGCATCTCAAAAACAGAGAAAGGATTTTGAGCTAACAAACTTTTGTAAGCAAACAATCACACAAATAATCATGACAAGATTATTCCTGCATAGAAATAAATTAAGAATTTTCACGAGACGACAAAATATGCTCTAAAATAGCCTCCATATCGTCTGAGTGAAACCAAGTTATACTATTATCATGCTTAAACCAGGTCAATTGTTTTTTGGCATAAACACGTGTATTTTTTTTAATTCTCTCTATAGCCATATCTAGTTCCCACTCGCCAGATATATATTTAAACAACTCCTTGTATCCCACCGTGTTAAGAGAATTCAAATCACGATACGGATATAGTGTAGCTGCCTCTCGTAGCATACCCGAGTTAATCATATCATCCACACGAGCATTAATCCTACCGAAAAGTTCTTCGCGCGGTCTTTCAAGACCAATCTTCAAAATATCAAACGGTCTTGTATTTTCAACATCATCATCACCAAGACTTCGTAAACTTTTACGGGTCAAGAAATCTGAATATGGTTGACCAGTTGTGTAGTATATCTCCAACGCATGTACCACACGCTTCCAGTTTTTTCGATCAACCACCTCATAATGCTGGGAGTCAACTAGTTTTAGTTCTGCCAGTAGTGGTTCTAATCCTTCGTCCCTAAGCCTTGTATATAAAGAAGTACGAACTTCCTCGCTAGCAGTAGGAATATCATCAATACCATTACACACAGCATCAATGTACATCATACTACCACCAGAGAGAATCAAGGTGTCGTGTTTTTTGAACAATTCTTCTGTCAAAGCAAGAACATCCTGCTCATACTTAGCAGCACTATAATAAGCATCCAACTCTAGTTGGCCTACGAAATAATGCTCTACCCTACTCCTCTGCTGCTCCGTCGGCGAGGCAGTACCAATTTCCATCCCCTTATAGATTTGCCTAGAGTCGCAATTCAAAATGGGACAATGGAAATACTCCGCAAGCGACAAGGTAAGCTCCGTCTTACCTACCGCCGTGGGACCTAGTATTACGATTAGTAATGGCCTCATCAAAAACAGAAAAAGATTAAACGAGAGAAAAATATGTACTACTCAGAAAACTCGAAACCTTCCATATCTAATTCATCCTCAGAAAAAGAAGCATCAGAATCTTCATCGTCATTATCTTCTTCTACAGGGATTACCTTAGATGTATCTTGTACAACTTCCAGAGTTTCCTCATCTTCTAAATCAAACTGTACAGGAGCAGTGCCTTTCTTTCTGCTAACTAGTGCATTTTCTACGGTTTCACCGAACTTTTTCTCAACTAATTCGAGTAAAAGAGTCTTTTTCTCATCAACATTATAAACATAGGCAATTCTTGCATAGTCTTCTTCGATGAAATCTTCTAAAATTGCATCTTCCATCAAATATAGGTCCTCATCATATGACAAGCGGACATCATCCGTTAGATATACTCTAGCTTGAGTTTTCCAACCCTCATTGCACAGGAAAAACCTATGGTTACCTGTAAGCGAATACGAACAATTCTCTAGGATTAGATTATGAATATCTAGGAAAGAAGAACTAGCTGGAGCAATAATCTCCATCACAAAATCCTCTACCTCTTGAGAGAAAAGCAAGAATCTGTATGTCATAAAAATTAACGAATAAAGCTACGTTTACTTGTTCTAATGAAATCCAAAATATACTCAATTTCTGAAGACATCGGAATCTCTGCCTCCACACGTGCTAGCGAATCCTTCAGCAGACCTGTCTCGTTCAAAATAATCTGATATGTCTTGTGAATATTATCAATTATCTCACGCTCGAAGCCACGACGACGCAATCCTACTACATTCAAGCCACAATATGCAGCTGGCTCGCGGGCAATAAGCGCATATGGCAGAATATCCTGAGCAACTTTGGTTCCGCCACCTACCATACAATAACTACCAATTCTTGTAAACTGATGAACTAGTACATGCGCTGACAATATAGCCTTATCATCAATAGTTACCTCGCCTGCTAGTTTAGTACCATTACCAATAATACATTCATTACCAACAATATCATCGTGAGCAATGTGCACACCTTCCATGAATAGGTTGTTACTACCAACAATAGTCTTATTCTTTGCAGCAGTACCTCTATTTACAGTAACATTTTCACGGAATGTATTGTTATTGCCAATCTCAGTTGTAGTTTCTTCGCCTACAAACTTTAAATCCTGAGGAATTGCGCTAATAACAGCACCAGGGAAGAATTTATTACCATTACCGATTCTAGCACCATACAAAATGGTTACGCTATTCATCAATACATTGTTGTCACCTATTACTACATTCTTGTCAATATAGCAAAAAGGACCTATCTCACAATTTTCACCGATAACTGCCTCGGGATGTATATAAGCTAAAGGGCTAATCATTTCTTTAAAAGTCTAGCAAATTTATTATTTATAGTATGTCCAGGTTTGGTAGCAACAATGTGGCCTTTTATTGGTTTTCCTACCAAAGACAAGTCACCAATCAAGTCTAGGAGTTTGTGTCTAGCTGGCTCATTTTCCCAAACAAGAGGTTTATGTTGGATATAACCTAATTCTCTAGCATCATGCCACTCTGCCTTGGTAAGTTGGCACAACTTATCCATATTCTCCTGAGTGGTTTCTCTTTCATATATCACTACAGCATTATCCAAGTCTCCACCCTTGATAAGGCCTAAAGATAGAAGAATCTCAATCTCACGAACAAAAACAAACGTTCTTGCTGAAGAAATCTCAGTTTCAAACTCGTTAATATCCTTTAGAGTAGCCGTTTGGATTGGCATCATCTGAGAATTGAAATCGATAGTTACAGAAAGAGCAAAATCGTCAGCAGGAAGAATTGCCACATGCGAGCCAGTAGCCTCATCTGTATATTCTATTGGTTCTGAAACAGTGAGCCATTCCTTATCTGACTCCTGCTCAACCACTCCAACCTCTTTCAGTTTATTTACATAAGGCGTAGCACTTCCATCTAGGATTGGAAATTCAGGACCATTTACCTCTACCAATACATTATCTACTCCAAAAGCATATAGAGCCGCAAAAGCATGCTCCACAGTACTGCATTTTACGTCATTAGCACCCAACACAGTGCCACGGGTTGTCTCGACAACATTTTCTGCTACCGCATCTATAATTGGTTGACCTTCTACATCCACACGCTTAATCTTGTATCCATGATTGTCTGGCGCTGGATTAAAAGTAACCTCAAGTTCAAGTCCTGTATGCAATCCTTTGCCTTTTAGCGTAAAGGACGATGACAAAGTGCGTTGCTTCATATAATATAACTTAATTTTCTTGCTGATTTAATCTACTCTTCAGTTCCTCTATCTCTTTCTTCATGCGATTAAGAGTCATATACATATCAGGCAACTGCTTCACAACAGCTTGCGCTTTCCACCAAGTGCGAGGCTCAATGGCAGGAGAACCCATTAGCTGCTGGTCAGGTTTCTTTACTGAATTAGGAATACCTGATTGTGCACCTGCCTGAGTTCTATCAGCAATAGTAGCATGTCCGGCGATACCAACTTGACCACCAAACATACACCATTCGCCAACCTTGGTAGAACCAGCGACACCTACCTGAGCAGACATCACGGTATGAGAACCAACCTCACAATTATGACCTATCTGAACAAGGTTGTCAATCTTGACACCGCTCTTAATAACGGTTTCACCCATTACAGCACGGTCAACACATGAATTAGCGCCAATTTCCACATCATCCTCAAGCACTACAATACCTATCTGAGGTATTTTTTCATAACCGTTTTCTGTTGGTTCAAATCCAAAACCATCAGCACCGATTACACAACCTGCATGAAGAATACAACGCTCACCAACTCTGCAATCATGATATACCACACTATTGGGATACATTATAGTATTCTTGCCAATGCGAGCACCGCTACCAACAGTAACGTGAGGATGAAGGATACATCCATCAGCAACAACTGCCTTAGGACCAATCGCAACAAAAGGACCAATGTATACATTCTCACCAACAGAAGCAGAGGGGTCAATGCTAGCAGTAGGGTCGATACCCTTTGGCTTGGGCTTCATACTATCATATATAGTAATAAGCTTTGCCACAGCTTCTCGTGCATTTGGAACCTTAATAAGAGTTGCCTGAATTTCACTCTTAGGCTCAAACGAATCGTTCACTAAAACTATTGTACTCTGAGTAGAATAGATATAGTTTTCATACTTTTCGTTTGCAAGAAAGCTAATGCAACCAGGACGACCTTCTTCTATCTTAGCAAAATTGGAAACAGCAGCCGAGGGATTACCAACTATGGTACCCCCTATGAGCTCTGCTATCATTTGTGCGCTAAATTCCATATTAATAATTTGTGGAGATAACTCTATAACTTAAATTCCTCTGTTATCCAACTCTACAGCCATTTCCAACTGAACAGCCTTAGCTGCTTCTGCTGCTGCCTGTGCAAAATTCTCAGTATTATCTGCATAAATAATGGCACGAGAGCTATTCACTAGAAGGCAACACTCGTCTGTCATACCATATTTGCAAACCTCAGAAAGAGAACCGCCCTGAGCACCAACACCAGGAACAAGCAAGAAATGAGAAGGAACAATCTTTCTAATCTCTTCGAAAGCCTTACCCTGAGTAGCACCAACTACGTACATCATCTGCTCGTTGTTTGCCCACTCCTGACTCTTGCGCAAAACCTGCTGGAAGAGTTTCTCACCCTCAGTACTTTCTGTCAACTGGAAATCGTGACTACCCTTGTTGCTAGTCAATGCAAGAAGAATAACCCACTTGCCATCATAACCCAAGAAAGGAGTTACACTATCCTCACCCATATAAGGTGCTACGGTAACAGAATCCAAATTATACTCCTCAAAGAAAGTACGAGCATACATTGCAGATGTATTACCAATATCACCACGCTTAGCATCAGCAATAATGAACTGGTCGGGATAATTCTCCTGAATGTACTTAACTGTCTTTTCAAAAGCCATCAAACCCTTCACGCCGAAAGCCTCATAAAAAGCTAGGTTTGGCTTGTATGCAACACAGTACTGAGCAGTAGCATCGATAATAGCCTTATTGAAAGCAAAGATAGGGTCTTCCTCTGAAAGTAGATGCTGAGGCACCTTCTTAAGGTCAGTATCCAAACCTACGCATAGAAAACTGCGCTTTGCCTTTATATTCTGAATTAATTCTTGTCTTGTCATTGTTATTAGCTTATTAATTTGTTAACTATCTTATTCGCTTCGCATTAGTACCAGAATTACAACTCTGCCTCCTTTAGTCTTTCTGCATTTTCAGCAACAATCAAGTGGTCAATGCAATCCTGAATGCTACCATCCATAAACGCATTCAAATTGTAAATGGTATAACCAATGCGATGGTCAGTAATTCTGCCTTGAGGATAATTGTAAGTTCTAATTTTAGCCGAACGGTCTCCAGTTGACACCATAGTCTTTCTCTTAGAAGCGATGTCATCCAAGTATTTCTGATGCTCCTTGTCGTAAATGAAGGTACGCAATCTAGCAAGAGCACGCTCCTTATTCTTTGGCTGGTCACGAGTTTCGGTACACTCAACCAAGATTTCCTCGTCCTCGTTGGTAAATGGATTTCTCCACATATATCTAGCACGTACACCAGATTCAACCTTGTTCACATTCTGGCCACCAGCACCACTCGAACGGAAGGTATCCCACTTGATAGCACCCTCGTTGATTTCTACATCAAATTCCTCAGCCTCAGGCAATACGGCTACGGTAGCAGCACTGGTATGCACTCTACCTTGAGTCTCTGTAGCAGGTACACGCTGTACGCGATGCACACCACTTTCGTATTTCATTATGCCATATACACCTTCGCCAGTTACACTAAAGATAATTTCCTTGTATCCACCAGAAGAACCTTCGCTAAAGCTAGATACGGCCATCTTCCAGCCCTTTGTTTCAATGTATTTGCTATACATTCGAAACAAATCTCCTGCAAAGATAGCAGCTTCATCACCACCAGTACCTCCACGGATTTCCATAATGACATTCTTGTCATCCTCTGGGTCAGCAGGTACTAGCAACAACTTGATTTCGTCCTCCAGCTCTGGAATTCGCTTTTCGCTTGCTGACAACTCCTCTCTAAGCATTTCCTTAGTTTCTGCATCGTCTTCCATTGCAAGCATCTCCTTGGCATCAGAGATATTCTGAAGACAACCTACATATTCCGTACGAGCATCAACAATCTTACCAAGGTCCTTATACTCCTTTGTAAGCTTGACATACCTCTTCTGGTCAGCAATTACGCTAGGGTCAGTAATCAAAGTAGACACTTCCTCAAAGCGAGAAACAAGTCCTTCTAGTCTTTCGAGCAAACTATTTGCCATTTTCTCTCAAAACGAATATTAATAATTAAACTCACCAAACTCGCTCTTGATGGTCAAGCTCTTCTTACCTTCCTCAATGCGACCAACTATCTGAGCATCGATATTGAATGACTTAGAAATCTCGATTACCTTCTCTGCCATTTCAGGAGAAACGTATACCTCTAGGCGATGTCCCATGTTGAACACCTTGTACATCTCGCTCCAATCTGTCTGGCTCTCCTCCTGAATTGCACGGAACAATGGAGGTACGGGGAACATATTATCCTTAACAACCTTGCAATTGTCGCTAACGAAATGCAACACCTTTGTCTGTGCACCACCAGTACAGTGTACCATACCATGAATCTCTGAGCGCATCTCATCAAGCAACTTCTTGACAACGGGAGCATAAGTACGAGTGGGAGAAAGCACCAACTTACCAGCAGATACTGGCGCACCCTCAACCTCATCAGTCAACTTATACTTACCGCTATACACCAATTCATCGGGTACCTGATGGTCATAGCTCTCTGGATACTTTTCTGCAAGATACTTATTGAATACATCGTGGCGAGCTGATGTCAAACCATTACTACCCATGCCACCATTGTACTCCTTCTCGTATGTTGCCTGACCTGTACTTGACAAACCAACAATCACATCGCCGGGACGGATATTAGCATTGTCAATAACATCGCTTCTCTTCATACGACAAGTTACGGTACTATCCACGATAATAGTGCGCACCAAGTCACCAACGTCAGCAGTTTCACCACCAGTACCATAGATACCTACACCCATCTCGCGCATCTCTGCCATCAACTCGTCTGTGCCATTGATAATTGCAGAAATTACTTCACCAGGAATTAGCATCTTGTTACGACCAATGGTAGAACTAACCAGGATATTATCCACAGCACCTACACAAAGCAAGTCGTCGGTATTCATAATCAAGGCATCCTGAGCAATTCCCTTCCAAACACTTAGGTCGCCAGTTTCTTTCCAGTACATATACGCCAACGACGACTTAGTGCCTGCGCCATCAGCATGCATAATGTTACAATACTCAGGGTCTCCTCCTAGAATATCAGGAATAATTTTACAGAAAGCTTGGGGATACAAACCTTTATCAATGTTCTTGATAGCGTTATGCACATCCTCCTTTGCGGCAGAAACACCGCGCATCATGTACCTTTGGTTGCTCATAATGAATTAGGGTTGAATCTTTATTAATTATTACGAGCGCAAAGATACGAAGAAAAAATCAGCTACGCAAATATACTGTATTTAATTTGCTTGTCCAGATGTCCCAACTAGCCAAAGCTTGCAATTCTAGCATCTCCAAACCATTCTTTGTGGTAGCACCTGCTTGGACACCATATTTTAGGAATTTTGTTTCCAATGGATTATATACCAAGTCGTACAACAAATGCTCTGATGTAAGAGCATCGTAGGGCAACTGAGGTGCTTCATCCGTATGTGGAAACATCCCGACAGGACTACAATTAATAATGACAAGATATTCCTGCAAAACCTCCGATGTAATCTGAGCATAAGAAAATCTATCTTCCGCAAAAGACCTACTGACATATTTCCAACTAATTCCCAAATTATCCAAAGCCACCGTAATTGCCTTAGCAGCACCACCAGTACCTAGCACCAACGCCTTCTTGTGACATGGTTTCAATAATGGCTTTATACTTTCCGTAAATCCAATAATATCGCTATTATAACCCACGAGTTTAAAACCTTTCTCATCAGCCGGTGAAGAATTCTCTTCGCGTAGAATTTTAATTACATTTACAGCTCCTATTTTCTTGGCATCAGGAGATATTTCATCAAGCAATGGCATAACAGCTTGCTTATGAGGAATAGTACAATTCAAACCCTCAAGATTAGGATGCTTTGCCACTATATCCAACAGCATACCTACATCTGGCAATTCATAATTATCATAAACTGCCTCTATACCTTCTTTGAAAAATTTATCTGTAAAAAATCTTTTACTAAAACTATGCCCTAAAGGATAGCCTATAAGTCCGTACTCCTTCATCGTGCTGTAATATGAAAGCAACCTTGTTTAACCTCGTATTTTATATAGCAATGCCCTGCCTCTCTTACATCACGAAGCACCTCAGCTAGCACCCATTTCAAGGTGTCATTTTGAGTGGTTGGCCACACCTCATCTGGTGGCATTACAGTGTGATACCTATTGTAGGGGATATCAAATGTAGTTCCATATCTATGACATGACTCAGGGGAAGCGTTTACGTTAATTTTGCGCAAGCGCTCAACATCTTCTTCCGTGCGAAGTACACTACTCACCAATATCTTGTGCATAGGGATACCCTTTACATAAAGCGAGTCAAGATAATTCCTTGCTATCATCTCTAGCACCTCTGCCGCGCGTGGCACCAAAAATGGGATACTACTGGTCATCTCCTCGTCTATATTAAAATAGGGATTAGAACCAACGTACACCAATTCCGACTTTCTCTCCTCTGCCGCATGCCTGTTTCTAACTGGCTCTACACCCAATTTCTTCGCACTCACTATCTGCACACTCTGCAAATCGGGGAAAGTGCGACTAAAAGATGGTACCGAGTAGATTGGATGTGGCTTACCATCTGTTTTCACTACTACATTATTAATATAAGGCGCTAGAGTATCATCCTCAACCTCCACAACATCTTGTAGCACCTGCGTGGTGTCTTCTTGTGCATCCGACACTGCTTGCTCTATACCGCATTCCACTACGGATTCTTGAGCACTACCCTTAGGCATACCATTAATCCACCTCACTAATCCCAAGAGAAGTACTGAGGTGCAGAAAATCGATAGAAAATATTTTTTCTTAAGTCGTCTCATATTTTTGTGGACAAAGTTAGTAAAAATGATGCATATTCCAAATAATATTTTTAACTTTGCGCAGAAATAATTGGCAAATGATTGAAAAGCATATCATACTGGAAGACGTCGATCCTGTAATTTTTTATGGGGTCAACAATGTTAATATCCAAATGGTAAAGGCTCTCTACCCAAAACTACGCATCGTGGCTCGAGGAAATGTACTCCATGTGATGGGCGACGAATTGGAGATGTGCGCTTTGGAGGAGAATATCGAAAAGTTGCAAAAACATTGCTTGAAATACAATAGCCTTACTGAGGAAGATATCCTACACATCCTCAGAGGCGAGCGCGTCAGCAAGGAAGGCATAGAGGGCGTTGTGGTATATAGCGTAACCGGCAAACCAATCTCTGCTCGTAGCGAAAATCAGCAAAAGTTGGTGCACGCATATCAAGAGCACGATATGATTTTTGCCACTGGCCCTGCCGGTAGTGGCAAGACATATATGAGTATAGCTCTTGCCGTTCGTTCATTGAAAAACAAAGAGATACGCAAGATTATTCTCTCTCGTCCTGCCGTAGAAGCAGGTGAAAAGCTAGGTTTTCTACCTGGAGACATGAGAGATAAAATCGACCCCTACTTGCAACCCCTTTACGATGCCTTGGAAGACATGATTCCTGCTCAGAAGCTACGCGAGATGATGGAGCAAAACATTATACAGATAGCTCCTCTGGCATTCATGCGTGGACGAACACTGAACGATGCCGTAGTTATCCTTGACGAAGCGCAAAATACCACATCTGCGCAAATCAAGATGTTCCTCACTCGAATGGGTAACAATACGAAGATGATTATTACCGGTGACTGCTCGCAAGTGGACCTGCCCCGAGGTGTGCGTAGCGGATTGTCCGAGGCTCTCGAAATCCTCAATGGCGTCAAAGGCATTGGTTTCATCCACATGGACAAGAAGGATATCGTTCGCCACAAACTAGTATCGCGCATTGTGGATGCTTACGATAAGCACACAAAGCAAATAGAGCAACAGAAAGAAGAAAAACAAAAAGCAAATACATAATTGATTATGAAAGCATTAACACGTACAGATTTCAACCTACCAGGTCAGGTAAGTGTGTATCACGGCAAGGTTCGTGATGTGTATGACATCGAGGGCAACCTCCTAGTTATGGTTGCTACCGACAGAATCTCTGCATTCGACGTAATCCTTCCCAAGGGTATTCCCTTCAAGGGTCAGTGTCTAAACCAGATTGCAGCTTCTTTCCTAGATGCAACTGCTGATATCGTACCCAACTGGAAGTTGGCTACTCCCGACCCCATGGTAACAGTTGGTCTTAAGGCTGAAGGTTTCCGTGTGGAGATGATTATCCGTGGCTACCTAACTGGTTCTGCATGGAGAGATTACAAAAATGGTTGTCGTGAAATTTGCGGCGTTCGTCTACCTGATGGTATGCGCGAAAACGAGCGTTTCCCCGAGCCCATCATCACTCCCACCACCAAGGCAGAGGAAGGTCATGACGAAAATATCAGCAAGGAAGAAATCATCGCTCAGGGTATCGTAAGCAAGGAAGATTACGAGCAGATGGAGCAGTACACTCGCGCTCTATTCCAGCGTGGTACTGAAATCGCAGCTAAGATGGGTCTTATCCTAGTTGATACTAAGTACGAGTTTGGTAAGTATGACGGCAAGGTTATCCTTATCGGCGAGATTCACACCCCCGATAGCTCTCGCTACTTCTACGCAGAGGGTTATGAGGAGAAGTTCGAAAAGGGTGAAGCTCAGAAGCAGCTTTCTAAGGAGTTTGTTCGTCAGTGGTTGATTGAGCACAACTTCATGAACCGCGAAGGCGACGTAATGCCCGAGATTACAGACGAATACGCAGAAAGCGTAAGCGAGCGTTACATCGAATTGTACGAGCACATCACTGGTACAACTTTCGCACCTGCTGATAGCGAGGGTGACATCCAGAAGCGTATCGAGCGCAATGTAGTTGAGTGGTTGCAAAGCCAGAAGTAAACGAATGGCATACAACCAAGAAAACATAAAACCATACTCGCAACAAGGCGAAAAGGTAGAACAAGTGGAGGCAATGTTTGACGGCATTGCCCCCACCTATGATTTTCTTAACCATGCCCTCAGTATGGGCATCGACAAAGGGTGGAGGAAAAAGGCAGTCAAGAGGCTTGGCATCTACGCACCACAAAACGTACTTGATGTAGCTACTGGCACTGGCGATTTTGCCCTCCTCACAGCCAAACTAATTCAACCAGAGAGCATTATCGGTGCTGATATTAGTGAGGGTATGATGGAGGTTGCTAGACGCAAGGTGGAAGAGCAGAAAAGCAAACTTGGCAGCACCAAAATCACCTTTCAGAAGGAGGATTGCCTGCAATTGAGCTTTCCCGACTCTTCGTTTGATGCCGTTACTGTAGCTTATGGTGTAAGAAACTTTCAAGACCTCGACGCTGGCCTCAGAGAGATGTGCAGAGTACTCCGACCAGAGGGTCACCTATTGATAGTGGAATTAGCCACTCCGCCACATTTTCCCATGCGTCAACTCTTTTGGCTCTACTCGCACGTAGTGATGCCACTCGTGGGAAGAATTATTAGCCGAGACAGCAAAGCATACTCCTACCTACCAGCTACAATGGAGGCCTTTCCACAAGGCGAAGTAATGGAGCAAATATTGCACAAAGCCGGTTTCAGCTCCGTAGAATGGAAGCGATTCACCTTTGGCATCTGCACAATGTATCTTGCAAAAAAATAAACCCTTACACAAACCCCATCCACATCAAATACCTATCCCCAAATAGCACACAAACAAAAGGGGATAGGATTTTTTGACTCAGAAAAACACCTTCCAAACTTCGAAAGCCCTCTTACCACCTCTAAATCGCACTTCCGAAATCCAGGAAATCACTTTCTGCACACAAAATCGCATTTTCAAGACCTCCAAAATCCATTTCCCACCCCAAAAACGCATTTCCGAAGCTTCGGAAATCACTTTCTGCACACAAAAATGCATTTCACAAACTCAGGAAACACCATCACCATTTGAGATATGATTTTTACGATTATCGGCAGAGAGACAATGATTTTAAATGGGAAAAGCACGTAAAAATCATGGATTTGTATTTCTGCAAGCAAGTAAAGCACCCAACTTGGCACGATTACAAAAAAATAATGCTATCTTTGTGTGCGATAATAGCAGAAATCAATCAATAAAAAACCTATAAACCGTGATGAACTTTAAAAGTCTATTTTTCTCAGCAGCTATGCTGATGGCAATTGGCCTACCACAAAACTTATCTGCCGAAACAGTCAAAGTGAATGTTCGCCTCAATGGCAAGACACGTTTCCCAAAGACCAACAAATGGATGGGTGTCCTAGAGGTGCAGATTGGCGACAAGAAGAGCCAGCGCACCATCGAAAGTAAAGAAGCAGGCTCCACCATCGAGTACAACATCCCCGATGGCAGTTCTTTTGCACTGAAAGAGGCATGGAAGCTACACGGCTACAAATTAAATTCTATCAGCCAGGAGAATGGCGAATGGATTGTCACTTACGATGCCGACAAGGAGAGTGAATATCAGTATCTATGGTTTCACAATGACAAGGAACCTTTCCGCATACCCAGTATCGTAACAATGAAGAATGGCAAATTGCTGGCCATCAACGATGCACGTCCTTGTGGCAACGATATCGGTTATGGCCGCGTTGACCAGGTGATGCGCATTGGTTCTAAGGATGGCAGCAAATGGACAGAAGGCAAATACGTAATTCAGGGTAGCTACTCTAACGAAGGCGTTCGCGACGATGGCTTTGGCGACCCTGCAATGGTTGTTGACCGCGAATCTGGCGCAATTCTTCTAATCGACGTGTGCGGACATACCGTTTGTTGGCATGGCAATTGGCCCGATGGAGAGCCCAATCCCGTAGCACGTCTTTACAGTACCGATAATGGCAAGACATGGGGCGATGCTCTCAATGGCAAACACTCTCCTGCTCCCCAAGGCGCAATGTGCTCTTGGTCAGATATCACCAATATCTTCTATAGCGCATTTATGCAACGTGGCGAAGAGGGTTTTGACAAGTATCGCGTACAGAGCCTGTTCGTAGGCAGCGGTAAATTAACTCAGAGTAAGACTATTAAAGTTGGCACTCACTATAGAGTTTATGCTCCCGTTTGGACAAAGAATCATGGCAATCGTGTATTGTACACTGACGACTTTGGCCAGACATGGCATGCCCTGGGTGGCAAGACAGCCCTGCCCTGCCCTGGTGGTGACGAGCCCAAGTGCGAGGAATTGCCTGATGGTAGCGTGGTATTGAGCAGCCGTAAGGGCGCTGGTCGCTACTTCAATATCTACAAGTATTCTGACGACAACAAGGTTAATGGCGCATGGGGTACTTGTGTGGCTAGTGACCAAGAAAAGGGTGGCATCAAGTGTGGCAGAAACAGTACTAATGGCGAAATCCTTATCATTAAGGCTCGCAAGGTATCTGATGGCTCAGAAGCCACTCTGGCACTTCAATCTCTACCCACAGGTGATGGCCGTACTGACGTTAAAATCTATTGGAAAGACATAACCAATCCTGAATCTTATTCTTCTCCCAAAAACTTTGCCGAAAATTGGAATCAACAACCATATCAGGTAAGTTATACTGGCAGTGCATACAGCACTATGACCCTTCAGAAGGATGGCCGCATCGGTTTCTTCTATGAGGAAGAACCTGGTTGGTACTCAATGGTATACGTACCCATCTCTATTGAAACAATAACAAACAACCTATACAAAATTAAGTAAAATGAAGAAAACCTTTTTAGCAGCAATTGCCCTGATTTGCACAGCTGTGTCAACGTGGGCAGACAAGGTTACTGAGCTTTCGCAGCTTAGCAATGACAAGGTGTACACCATTCGTAGCGAGCGTGCATTCTTGCTCTTCAGCGACAAGGTGCCTAATCAATTATGCTCTAGCACTGGCAAGAGCGTGGGTAGTGTCACCTACAGTTTGAACGACCCCAA
This sequence comes from Bacteroidaceae bacterium, assembly GCA_045613565.1. Lineage (GTDB taxonomy): Bacteria > Bacteroidota > Bacteroidia > Bacteroidales > Bacteroidaceae > Physcousia. The sequence goes on along the minus strand of JAZLBF010000040.1, from coordinate 53,315 downwards.
TCTACAGTTCAACATTCAGAAGAATGGCGACAACTACTATCTCTATAGCGTAGGCGCTCAGAAGTATGTCAGCAGTAATGGTAGTTATGAAGCTTCTGCAGCCAGTGTATTAAAAATTGAGCAGGTCAACAATGCATCTTATCCTTGGAAACTCAGTTTGAATAATAATGAGTTAAATTCACAGGAACCAGGACAGATGCCATCTGGTATCACCGTTAGCAACTGGGATACTCCAGACGCTGGTAACTGTTATTACATCGAGGAAGCTATCCCCGAGGATAAAGTGTACAACGTTATCGTTCTTGGTACCGACAATGCAGATGCTGGTTTCACCTATAATGATGCTCAGTACAAGAATAATGCTACAATCGAAACGAATGACGTAATCAAGGCTTCCGACGTAGTTGCAAATGCCATTGAAGGCATGATTGCTATCGTTAGCGTGGATGGCCTCAAGATTTATGTCAGCTACATGGCAGAGGACACCAAGTTCTACACTCTTCAGGGTGGTCATGGTGGATATGTAAGCATGAACAGCGACTACACCGATGGTGGCAACATGCTACTGAGCAACTCCAACAAGCCTCGCGACAACAAGGCTCTTTGGGCATTCGTCAAGGAAGGTACCAATACCTACAAGATTTACAACTATTCCACAGGTCTTTCCAAGGTGCTTGGTATCACCGGTACTGAAGCTAATGCTCGCACAACAATGGTGGATGCTGACAATACATCATACAAAACCGTATTCTCTGGTGTATTCAATTTCAACAGCTCAAGCCCCTCTGTAATCAGAATTAATGGCACAAATCACTATTGGAACAAGCGCGGCAATTACTTCGCTTTGTGGGAAACATCCGAAAACACCGCATTGGGCGATACTGGTTGTAAGTTCTATATCACAGAAGTTGACCCTGCCGATTATCCCGAGTCTTACTACTATGAGGTTCAGAACATCACTGGCGTTTCTTCATACTCTCCCAAGAACCCCAACACCCTTTGGTACAAGACCTCTGCTGAGGCTGCCGGTGTAGGTTATCCCTGGATGGAATATGCTCTTCCTTTGGGTAATGGTGAACTGGGTTGCATGGTATTTGGTGGCGTGCACAACGAAGAATTGCAATTCAATGAAAAGACTCTTTGGAGCGGCCCTGCAAACACCGTTGGTGCAGCTAGCGGCAATCGTACTTTCATGAACTTTGGTTCAGTATTCGTAGAGAACAAAGACAAGGCTATCATGGACGGTGTGACCGACTATGTTCGCTATCTTGACATCGAAGAAGGTATCGCTGGTGTAGAATTCAAGAATGCAAATGGCAGCAAATTCACTCGCAAATACCTAAGCTCAGCTCCTGACCAGGTTATCGCTGCTCAGTACAAGGTGGAGGGTGAAGATAAAATCAACCTTAACTTCACACTTGTACCTGGCGATGGCATTGGTGCAGAAGCCGTTACATACGAAAATGGCATGGCTCATTTTAATGGTAAGATGACCGTTAAGCATGCTGCTCGCTTGCACGTACTTGCTGACGATGGTGCAACTATCACTACATCAAACAAGGGTATCAGCGTAAGCAATGCTACTGAGGTAACCTTCTACCTAAAGGGTGCAACCAACTTCAATGGCGATATGGACAGCAAGGGCTATTTCATCTCTGAAACTCCTGCTGCTATAAGCGAGCGCATTAAGACTGTGATTGACGAAGCTGCTGCCAAGGGTTTTGAAGCCGTGGAAAAGGCACACGTTGAGGACTTTACTGCTATCACAAAGCGTATGACCTTCGATCTTGGTTTGACTACTCCTACCGTTGACACCAAGACCTTGATTGACAAGTATTATCCCAACAACTCCAATGCATCTAGCACAGCCAACGATCATTTGTTCCTAGAGCAATTGTATTTCCACTATGGTCGCTACTTGGCTATCAGTTCTAACCGTCAACCCATTGCTGCTCCCAACAACCTACAAGGTATTTGGAATGACCGTGGTGCTGACTCTCCCTGGAACTCTGACATCCACACCAACATCAACATTCAGATGAACTACTGGCCAACAGAGGCAACCAACCTTTCTGACCTCCATAAGCCTTTCGTAAACTTCATCATCCGTGGTGCTAAGAGCACTGGTTGGAAGGAAGTTGCTAACCGCTACAACGGTGGTTATGGTTGGAGCGTACTAACCGAGTCTTCATTGTACAATAGCATGAGTACCTGGGGTGACAACTACCTAGTTGCCAACGTATGGTACACCAGCCACTTGTGGACACACTGGCGCTACACTCAGGACATTGAATTCCTTAAGAAGGCCTTCCCCGTAATGTGGGATTGCGCAGAATTCTGGTTCCACCGCCTTATCAAGGACCGCAAGGTCAAGGATGGCACCTATGTAGCTCCTGACGAGTTTAGTGCAGAGCAGCATGGCAATGAGAAGGAGGATGGTACAGCTCACGCTCAGCAGATGATTAGCTACCTATTCCAGAACCTTTCCGATGCTATTGGCATTCTTGGTGTTGAGAATACTGGTTTGACCACAGAAGACGTTGCTAAGCTAAACGAATACCTAGAGAAGACCGACAAAGGCTTGCATGTAGAAACCTACGATGGTGGCTGGGGCAATCCTTTCAATGGCGTGAAGACTGGCGACAAGATGCTTCGCGAATGGAAATACTCTCCATATAGCGTAGGTGAAAGAGGTCACCGTCACATCTCTCATTTGATGGCACTCTTCCCCATGGACCAGATTACACCTGAGAGTGAATACTTCACACCTGCCGTAAATGCTCTTAAGCACCGTGGCGATGCTGCTACTGGTTGGTCAATGGGTTGGAAGGTCAACCTATGGGCTCGTGCTCAGGATGGCGACCATGCACATATTATTATTAAGAATGCCTTGAAGCACTCTACCACTTATGGTACTGACCAGGGTCAGGGTGGTATCTACTACAACCTATTTGACTCTCACGCTCCCTTCCAGATTGATGGTAACTTCGGTGTATGCTCTGGTATCGCAGAATGTTTGATGCAGAGTGCACATGGTTACATCAACGTATTGCCTGCACTTCCCAAGGTATGGAACAAGCAGGGTGAGGTTAAGGGTATGAAGGCTATTGGCAACTTTACCGTTGACTTCAGCTGGTCAGCAGGCAAGTGTCAGAATATTCGCATCCAAAGCCATGCAGGTGCTCCCTTGAAACTACGTTGTCAGAAGGGTGCTATCTCACTTGACCAGGCTAGCGTTAAGGTTAATGGCAAGGAAGTATGGGTTTCTGTAGACGAGAACAATATTGCTACTATCAAGTGCGAGAAGGACGACATCGTAGAAGTTGACTTCACCACCGAGACAGCAATCAGCGACGTGAAATCAGAAAGCGAAAATGCTAACTCTCCCATGTACGACCTCAGTGGCCGTCGCATCAAGAAAACCTCTGCTGGCCAGGTCTACATCCAGAATGGCAAGAAGGTGGTTAATGATTAAAAGCGACAGACATCGAACGTTTAGCATTTGTCAACGCTAAAATAACTTATCCGCAGCATCTCATGACGAGGTGTTGCGGATATTTTTTCTGATGGTGGGCAAAAACATGCCTTTGTATATTTGCCTTTCTGCTAAAGCATTAATATTGAACAACACATACTCTGACTCTGAAGCCAAAAACGCCTTTTTGATGGAATCCTACCCCTCGGGAAGGACTAAAAACGCCTTTTTGATGAAATCCTACCCCTCGGGAGGGACCAAAAACGCCTTTTTGATGAAATCCGACCCCTCGGGAAGGACCAAAAACGCCTTTTTGATGGAATCCGAGCCCTCGGGAAGGACCAAAAACGCCTTTTTGATGGAATCCGACCCCTCGGGAGGAACTAAAAACGCCTTTTTGATAAAATATCACCTTTACCTTGTAGTCTGAGAGACTATTGTAACAAGAGAGCACTGTGATATCAGAGAAAGAATAATACTGATGTCAGAGAAAACATTTTAGTACAAACAATCGGAGGGTGTGCCAGAATAGACACACCCTCCTGTTGGGAGTTTGATTTATTTACTGATAATCCCCCACCCTTGCATCAGTATTGTAATCTTGTTAAGGCAGCTTCTTCAGGAACACCATGCCAGAAGTATCGTTGCCCTGTGGAGCATAGCCCTGTAGTTCGATGTGGAAAGGTGTACCTGCTTCGAATTGGTCAAGAGTGAAGCGATAAGTCACGGGAGACTGGCCTACCTTAACTGTATGAGTGGCATTCACTTCTGCCATCAGTTCGTTACGCTTCCAAAGTTTCAGTGTGCCCACTTGCACAGGGTTCTCACCACGTGTAGGAATAACGGTGAGTTCGTAAGTACCATTACCACTAACCTTACCAGTTACCTCGAAACGCCAATTTGAAGGCTTGGTCTGTATGCGTAGTGGTTCCCACGTGTAAACATGCTCTCCGTAAGCCTTATAGGCAGAGTAGTCGGGAGCAAAGTAGAGGGGCAGAGAATACTGTGTATTGGACACAACTATCATGGCACGCAGGTCGTCACGCTTGGCCACATTGATGGGACCATTGTAAACGGTAGAGTGTACGGTGGGATATTTGCCATTTGTAGTATAGCGGATAACAGCTCCGGGCACATCGCAGGCTAGAGTAAAGTTGATACTGCCATCGGCCTGTTTCTCTTCCTTGACTATACGAGGCTGTGGCAGACGATAGTGGCAGTCCTTATAATCCAAACGTGCATAATGTGTGCCAATACGGGTGCGGAAGTCTTCCCAATTGCGACGGCTCTGTTTCTGCCAAGCTACCTCACTGACAGCCAAGAGGCGAGGGAAAGTCAAATATTCTGCATAGCTCTCAGAACGGTTCTCGTTGAGGCATGCAATCTCTTGCAATACAGTACCATGAATGAACTGGTCGCTCCAGAAGCATCCCTGCACACCGATAACGGTGGACTGCTCGGAATAGTCGTTGACAGGCATAGAGTAGCACTTCTCCAGAGAGATGGGAGGACACCAAGTGGCTGCCTGCACCTCGCCGGGAATTTTCATTTCGGGGAAGTCCAGATACATGTGCGATGCTGGTGTGAGGATAGCCTTGTGACCAGTTTTGGTGGCACGGAGTGAGTCACTGACATGATGCCATGACAGAGCCACAACGGGTTCGTCTATCTTGCCACGCTGTATAATCTCATCCCAACCGATGACGGTGCGTCCCTTCTCTTTCATCATCTTGGCTACAACGTTGGTGAGGTAGCCTTGGATATCTGAAGCTTTCTTCAGCCCTTCGCGCTTCATCAGAGCCTGACAATCGGGGCATTGCTCCCAGCGCACATATACTGCCTCGTCGCCACCGATGTTGATATAGGACGAAGGGAATAGTTCTACGGTTTCATCCAATACATCCTTCAGGAATTGCATGGAAGTCTCCTTGCCAGCACAGAGAAGGTCACGACTGATGAAATGTTGTGTGGGCAATTCATGCTGAACACCAGTACAACTGAGCCAAGGATAAGCCACCACAGCAGATAGAATGTGTGCTGGAAACTCAATTTCGGGAACCAATTCCACACCACGTACCTTGGCGTAAGCCACCATCTCGCGGATATCGTCCTGTGTATAGTAGCCACCCAAACGCTTCTCATCTGGGCCACCCCATGCGCCCACTTCTGTGAGTCGGGGATATTTCTTTATTTCCAGACGCCAACCCGAATCATCAATCAGATGGAACTGCAACTTGTTCATCTTATACATCGCCATCATGTCGATATACTTCTTGACAAACTCCTTGTCATAGAAATATCTGGCCACATCAAGCATCATACCACGCCAGGGACGCTCGGGAGCATCACTAATCTCCACGCATGGTGCCTGCCATTGGGTGTTGCGCTCCCAACTCTTGCTGTAAATCTCGGCAGGGAAGAGCTGCAACAACGACTGTATTCCATAGAACGCGCCATTAACGTCGGCACCAACAATCTTGACTCCCTTGGTGGTAACGGACAGATTGTATCCCTCTGCCTTCATCTGACCTGTGGCATCTATAGTGAGGACTATGTCGCCCTTGGTTTTACCCTCCTTCAACACTGCCACACGTGCAGTGGATTGCGCCAGAATGTCCTGCAAGTACTTGGCTTGCTCGGAAAGAGAACTATCGTAGGCGATTACGATTTTCTGCGGCAGAACAAAGACGCCCTGTGTCTGTTCCATTTGCACAGGCTGTGGGATGATGTTGACTGGGAGAGCATTTTGTGCCGAGGCCACTCCACACCCCATAAAGGCAAGACATGCCAAAAGATGTCTTATTTTACTTTTGTTCATCGTTAATAATGTGTTTTTAATTTAGTTTGTGAATAAGTTTTTTTACCATTTTTTCATTTTTCCCACACAAATATATTAATATAATCTAAAAGTTTCTGCCTTCTGTGCCACAAATCTTCGAATACTCTCCCCACAAGGGCCTCTGTACGCAAATAAATCGTAGAAAACATTGTTGGTTCTGCCTTTTTTCGTATATTTGCAAGGCAATAAAATAAAACTACAATATGGGTAAAGTTCTAATCATTGGCGCCGGTGGCGTCGCTACAGTGGCTGCTCACAAAGTATGCCAAAACACTGATGTGTTCACAGAGATTATGATTGCTAGCCGCACTAAGTCAAAGTGTGATGCTCTTGCAGAGGTTCTCAACAAGAAATACGGCACCAACGTCACCACTGCTCAAGTGGATGCTGATAGCGTAGAGGAATTGGTTGCACTATTCTCTAGCTACAAGCCTGAGATTGTAATGAACCTTGCTTTGCCATATCAGGACCTCACCATCATGGAGGCTTGTTTGCAAACTGGTTGTAACTATCTCGACACCGCCAACTACGAACCCAAGGACGAGGCACACTTTGAATATTCTTGGCAGTGGGCTTATCGCGAGCGTTTCGAGCAGGCTGGTCTTTGCGCCATCCTCGGTTGCGGTTTCGACCCAGGTGTAACAAGTATCTACACTGCTTATGCAGCTAAGCATCACTTCCGCGAGATGCATTATCTTGATATCGTGGACTGCAATGCCGGTAATCATCACAAAGCATTTGCTACCAACTTCAACCCTGAAATCAACATTCGCGAAATCACTCAGAAGGGTCTATATTATGAGAATGGCCAGTACGTGGAGACAGAACCCATGGAGATTCACCAGCCTCTCACCTACCCCAACATTGGTCCCAAGGAGAGTTACCTCCTTCACCACGAGGAAATCGAATCATTGGTTATCAACTTCCCCACCATCAAGCGCGCTCGCTTCTGGATGACATTTGGTCAGCAGTATCTCAACTACCTTGATGTGATTCAAAATATTGGTATGGCACGCATTGACGAGGTGGAATACAAGGCTCCCAAGGCTGATGGCACTGGCGAGGAGGTTGTTAAGATTGTACCCCTTCAGTTCCTCAAGGCTGTTCTTCCCAATCCTCAAGACCTGGGCGAGAACTACGATGGCGAGACATCTATCGGTTGTCGCATCCGCGGTATTGGCAATGATGGTCAGGAACACACCTATTATGTATACAACAACTGCTCTCATCAGGCAGCATACGAAGAGACAGGCATGCAGGGCGTAAGCTACACCACCGGTGTACCCGCTATGATTGGTGCCATGATGTTCCTCAAAGGCATTTGGAGCAAGCCAGGTGTGCATAACGTAGAAGAATTCGACCCAGATCCATTCATGGACGAGCTAAACAAGCATGGTTTGCCCTGGCATGAAATCCACGATGGCGATTTGGAACTCTAATCATATAAAAGAAATTTTTATGGCAAAAGATAAAGAAACAATAGAAATTGACCCCAAAGCTGCAAAACTGAAAGCTCTTGAGGCAGCTCTAGGCAAAATTGAAAAGGATTTTGGCAAAGGCAGCATCATGAGACTCGGTAGCCAGCAGATAGAAGACATCGAGGTTATCCCCACTGGTTCTATCGCTCTTGACCACGCACTTGGTGTAGGAGGATATCCCAAGGGTAGAATCATCGAGATTTTTGGTCCTGAAAGTTCTGGTAAGACCACATTGGCAATACATGCTATTGCCGAGGCACAAAAGAATGGTGGCGTTGCAGCATTCATTGACGCAGAGCACGCCTTTGACCGTTTCTATGCAGCAAAACTTGGTGTAAACGTTGACGAACTTCTCATCTCACAGCCCGACAATGGTGAGCAGGCACTTGAAATCACAGAACAACTGATTCGCTCTGCTGCCGTAGATATCATCGTTGTCGACTCTGTAGCTGCTCTTACCCCAAAAGCTGAAATCGAGGGTGATATGGGCGAGAACAAACTTGGCTTACAGGCACGTTTGATGAGCCAGGCATTGCGCAAACTCACATCCACTATTGCCAAAACCAATACCACCTGTATTTTCATCAACCAATTGCGTGAAAAGATTGGTGTCATGTTTGGCAACCCCGAAACCACCACTGGTGGTAATGCGCTCAAGTTCTATGCCAGCGTACGCCTAGACATTCGCAAAACATCCAATGTGAAGAATGGCGAAGAAGTAGTAGGTAGCCAGGTAAAGGTAAAGGTTGTCAAGAACAAGGTGGCTCCCCCATTCAAGAAAGCCGAATTCGAAATAGCATTCGGCGAGGGTATCAGCAAAGTTGCCGAAGTACTAAATTTTGCCGTAAATATGAACATTATCAAGAAAAGCGGCAGTTGGTATAGCTACAATGATAGTAAATTAGGCCAAGGTACCGAAACCGTTAAGGCAATTTTGGCAGACAACCAGGAATTACTCGAGGAAATTACGCAAAAAGTGGCAGAAAGTCTGCCAAATAAAAAATAAATCTGCCAATTTGGCAGACATTTGACAAAAATCAAGGCTCGTGGCATGTTTGGCACGAGCCTTGATTATCTATTTATGTAGGGGTATGCCAAAGTGAGCATCTAAAAAATATTAAACCAACTCCATAAAACATACACTACATTATATATTATAATAAATAACAAGAATAATAAACTAAAAAAAGAATAACATTATGGGAAAGATTATTGGTATTGACTTAGGTACAACTAATTCATGTGTTTCAGTTTACGAGGGCAACGAGCCCGTTGTTATCACCAACAGCGAGGGCAAGCGCACCACACCTTCTATCGTAGCATTCGTTGATGGTGGCGAGCGCAAGGTGGGCGACCCAGCTAAGCGTCAAGCTATCACCAACCCCAAGAAGACCATCTTCTCTATCAAGCGTTTCATGGGTGAGACTTACGACCAGGTGAGCAAGGAAATCGGTCGCGTACCTTATGGTGTAGTTAAGGGCGACAACAACACTCCTCGTGTAGATATTGACGGCCGTCAGTACACTCCCCAGGAGATTAGTGCTATGATTCTTCAGAAAATGAAGAAGACCGCAGAAGACTACCTTGGTCAGGAAGTAACAGAGGCAGTTATCACCGTTCCTGCATATTTCTCTGACTCACAGCGTCAGGCTACTAAGGAAGCTGGTCAGATTGCTGGTCTAGAGGTTAAGCGTATTGTCAACGAGCCCACAGCTGCAGCATTGGCATATGGTGTAGACAAGGGTGACAAGGATATGAAGATTGCTGTATTTGACCTTGGTGGTGGTACTTTCGATATCTCAATCCTCGAGTTCGGTAGCGGTGTATTTGAAGTTCTTTCTACTAACGGCGACACACACCTTGGTGGTGACGACTTCGACCAGGTAATTATCGACTGGTTGGTAAATGGTTTCAAGGCTGAAGAGGGTATCGACCTTTCTAAGGACCCCATGGCTCTACAGCGCTTGAAGGAGGCTGCTGAGAAGGCAAAGATTGAATTGTCAAGCACAACATCTACAGAAATCAACCTACCTTATATCACTGCTGATGGCGGTGTACCCAAGCACTTGGTTAAGACATTGAGCCGCAGCGAGTTTGAGCGCTTGGCAGATAGCCTCATCCAGGCTTGTAAGGTTCCCTGTCAGAATGCAATGCGCGACGCAGGTCTTTCAAACAGCGATATCAACGAGGTAATCCTAGTAGGTGGTTCTACACGTATCCCTGCAGTGCAGAAGTTGGTAGCTGATTTCTTTGGCAAGGAGCCTTCTAAGGGTGTTAACCCCGACGAGGTTGTAGCTCTTGGTGCTGCTATCCAGGGTGCTTCTCTTTCTGGTGAGAAGAATGACATCGTATTGCTCGACGTTACACCTCTATCTATGGGTATCGAAACTATGGGTGGCGTAATGACAAAGCTTATCGACGCCAACTCTACCATCCCATGCAAGAAGAGCGAAATCTTCTCTACTGCTGCTGACAATCAGACAGCTGTTACCATCCACGTTCTTCAGGGTGAGCGCCCCATGGCAAGCCAAAACAAGAGCGTTGGTCAGTTCAACCTAGACGGTATTGCACCTGCACGTCGTGGCGTTCCCCAGATCGAGGTAACATTCGATATCGACGCTAACGGTATCCTCAATGTTTCTGCCAAGGACAAGGCTACTGGCAAGGAGCAGCACATCACCATCACTGCATCATCTGGTCTTTCTAAGGAAGAAATCGAGCGCATGAAGGCAGAAGCTGAAGCAAACGCTGATGCAGACAAGAAGGAGCGCGAGAAGATTGACAAGCTCAACCAGGCTGACTCAATGATTTTCCAGACAGAGAACATGCTCAAGGATTCTGGCGACAAGATTCCTGCTGACGTTAAGGCCGAGGTAGAGGCAGCTCTTGAGAAGATGCGCAATGCTCACAAGGCACAGGACATCCCTGCTATTGATGCAGCAATGACAGAGTTGCAAAATGCAGCTGCTAAGCTATACCAGGCACAGCAGCAGGCAGGTCCTGGTCCCGACATGAACGGCGGTTGCAATGGTGGTTGTAATGCTGGCGCACAGCCTCAGGGGGGCAAGGATGACATCCAGGATGCAGATTTCGAGGAAGTTAAGTAATCGGAAATCATAAATAACGAAGAACTGACAATTAGGGTGTAGCTCAATGAGTTACGCCCTAATTCTTTTGTCTGATTTTATTCTGCCACGCATGTACCTTGATTTTTTTGTATGTTTATACTGCAATTGTTATTCAATTATTACTGAAAATGCATAAGTCAATTGCATTTACAAACTAATTCACTAAGTAATCCATGAAAATAGTATAAAATATAAAGTGAATATGTTCAGTCTCAAAAGGCTGACATTATTTCTTGGAGGAGAAACCGTCTGGAGTGGACAGATAATATGAAAGATAGCTCAGTGCAGAGAGTTGTATCTCCCTACAAGCATCATTATTATTTCAATACGGTGACTTATAGCTATACTATGCCATATTGGGTTTGGGCACGATGGTAACGCACATGGGTAGAGAAAAACGCGGTTTATCCGAATTCACCTCATATGACAATGTATTGGAAGCATGCATTGAGCTTATCAATCGTGCTCAACGAATTTGTTTATTGAATTGAAAACAAGCTAAACAACAGGAAGAAATAAAACCATTAGAAATAATATCATCTGTCATTTTTGAAAAACGTCAGCACATTTTGCAAAGCCATTTTTCTTTTTTGAGAAATGCCAGCGCAAATTGCACAGACGTTTTTCATTTTTGAGAAATGCCAGCGCATTTTGCAAAAGCATTTTTCAGTTTTGAGAAATGTCAGCGCATTTTGCAAAGCCATTTTTCAGTTTTGAGAAATGTCAGCACATTTTGCAAAGCCATTTTTCAGTTTTGAGAAATGTCAGCGCAAATTGCAAAACATTGCTGACAGCTCCGATTTTGATAAAATGAAGGTGTAAACTGCGCCGAAACCTTCAAATCAAACAAAATGAAGGTAAAAAAAGCGTTTGAAAGCTCCGTTCCAAACAGATTTGACATAGCAAACATGTTAAAAAACTTATACTCATTATCCTGATATGTCTATGGGCAATTTCCATTGGGCTAACTGGATTAATTATTCGGGTTAATGTTGCACTGCATGAACATATGCAGCTGATAGAATTGCAATGGAGGAAATAAATGTGGTGTACAAAATAGACTCATCCACTTTGTTAGACCATTTGTCCGAAGGTATCAAGATTTTTCGGATAGTATCGGACAAATGGTCTTGTTTTTTATTCTTTAGGATCTTCCTCAAAAGGAAGAGCGTCCATAAACCTATCAAAGTCACTTTGAAATAGGCGATCTTGTATGATACGATACTTTTCAAACTCCGTTTCAGCATGTTCTTTTGCTTGTTCGGCAGACACTTGTCCTGTCGTTTGCAGAACTTCATTACCACCAGCAGCTAAAATGGTGTCAATCTGTTTGGCCCAGTCCTCCATGGTCATAGGAATATGACGTTTCGCCATTCTTTCAGCCAATTCAAGCACACCATTAACCAACTGTCCCATGTCAGCTAGTTCAACTTCATTGAGATAGTTTTTGGCAATCACCACATCTGTCTTTACGATTTTACCATCGGGCGCATTCTCCCACGAAGTCAACCCCATGTGCTCTTGTTCCGCATCGGCTCGTTCTACAATCAGTTCTGCGGCTGTACGTCCGTGAACAGCATAATGTATCTTGTTTTGCATCATCTTGAAGAATAATCGTGTGGTCGGTGCATCTCGATTGTAGTCTACGGCGGTGGCATAGATATCTGTCAGTTTTTGGTAGAATCTACGTTCCGATAGTCGAATCTCCCGTATTTCTGCTAACAGATGCTCAAAATAATCTTCGCCAAGGAACGCACCATTCTCCATTCTTTTCTTATCCAAAACATATCCACGTATAGCAAACTCTCGCAATACGCTTGTTGCCCACTGACGAAACTGAGTTGCACGAATGCTGTTCACACGATAGCCAACACTAATGACTGCATCGAGATTGTAGAACTGCGTCATATATTTTTTGCCATCAGAAGCAGTTGCTGAGATTTTCTCGGTAACTGAATCCTTTTCAAGTTCCCCAGAAGCAAAGATATTCTTTAGATGAAGTCCGATGTTATCTGTAGAGCAATCAAACAGCATACCCATAGCTTTCTGTGTACACCACACTGTTTTATCTTTGTAGAACACTTCAACACCTTGTTCCTTCCCTTCAATTTGAAAGATTAGGAACTCTGCTGTACTATTTCTTATTTCTTTTCGATTTGCCATATATTTGTTTTAATTGTCAGTCCGTTACAATTTGTTGGCGTTTGATTTCTTCTTCTTACGCACCTTACGTTCTTCAAATAAATGTATCGCTTATTTCTTGGTCATAGTTTGTTAAAATAGCTAAGAAATGTTGTTAATCTTATGAGTGATATACTTAATTTAGCTACATTCTTGAAAAATAAGCATCTAATATACAAGATATATTTAGGTTGTATCCCGAGTATGTAAGTCCCTGTTCATTGTTAAGTCCAAAAGTACTACCGCATATTCCTTTTCTTCCTTCGGAGCATCCTTTGGTTTCCATGCAACGATGAAGCGGATAGATGCAGATGAAACAACATAACCTTTTTCATACCATACGCTAAGTTCTCCTTGCATTTTATGTGAAAGTTGGCAGATTGGGGTATTTGACGTATTGGCCAGTAAATAGTTGTTGTCAAAAATAAGACATTGGCCTGCTCGTAATGCTAGTATCTCTTTCTTTTTGGATTTAAAGAATCCTAAATTTACGTCTTTATGTGATAACTGAAGTACTATATCATTAGGCATTTCGTACTGGGTATGATCAACATTCCTTTGAACCGCATTTAATACATCAAAAACAGAAGAATTGGTATGAATGAATAATCGTTGCTTGGCACGTGTTATACCTACATAATAGCGGCGAAGAACATCGTCAGTAATATGTCTTGGCTCAGATATAAGCATATAGACATCGTCAAATTCCATACCTTTGGATTTGTGGATGGTTGATACAACAACATCTGCATTTTCTACATCACAAAAGTCTTCTATTGAGGATTCAAAAACAAACTCCTTGAAATCAGTCAGGTATTTTGCCTTATATGTATCTTCAAACAATTGGATACACTTTTGCAAATAGCAAATACTTGATGAATTTATGTAGACCGAGAATGTCTTTTGTTTAGCATTTTCCCACACTTTGTCTACTATAATGGAGGAATGGGTATCAGCCTCTATGAGTTTCAAGAAAAAACGAACTTCTGCCATATTCCAAAAACGGAACCCATCCATACTTTGAATCAGTTTACTATTCAAGCCTTGCTTCCTCAGAAGTGCCACCAAAATAACAGCTTCTTCGTTCGTTTGTGTCAGTACACACATCGTCCCCTGCCCCTTGCGAGTGACTAAATCTTTAACAAGCGGCTCATACATAAAAGCCGACCGATGATGCGTTATGCTAACCAAGCCTGCATGCTTACTCGTGGACTTTATTGGTGTGCTTTTCATTCGTTTTCTTATTCTGCCAACAAAGGCATTGGCATATTCTACAACTTCTCCTGAGCTACGATAGTTCTCAGTCATTTCAATGAATCTGACATTTGATTCCTTGAGTAGCTGATTCATATACTGTGAGTTGGAACCACGGAATTCGTAGATATTTTGGTCATCATCACCAACAGCAATAACGCGCATTTCCTCGTTTGCTTTCATCAAGGCGTTTACCAAAGCGTATTCCTCTGCACTCATATCTTGTGCTTCATCAATAACAAGAACTGTCTTGGCAATGCGGTTAGGTTCTACTTCTCCTTCATTTATCATCTGTGCCGCACGCGAAACAACATCTTTTGCCTCGTCCAAATTTCCTATTCTGCCTAGCAAGTCAAAGCAATATGAATGGAAGGTCTTTATCTCAACAAAGTGTGCTGCGTTACCGATCAAAGCCATTAACCTCTGCTTGAATTCCGTTGCAGCGGCTCGTGAGAAAGTAAGCATTAGCAGTTGCTCATGCTTTACATCCTCAAGCAAGAGTAAAGATGCCAATTTGTGTACCAGTACTCTTGTTTTTCCACTTCCGGGTCCTGCCGCAACGACAATACAGCGTGAATCCTTATCGGATATTATCTCCATCTGCTTGTCTGAAAGCAAGCCAAAGATTTGTCTGTATTTATCGGGCGTGACATTACGTTCTATCTCGCGTACACGTTCACCCTTGAAATACTTTGACACAAACTTTTTATAATCCATTTGGAAGTAGTCTTGCACATACTGCAAAGCTGCGCTGTAATCCTTTACCATTAGATTAGCATATTCACCAACAATGTGCACTTGCTGAATTTTCTGCTTATAAAACTCATTAAGCATACGATAGTCTTCCTGCTTATAACGCAATTTGTTGTCCTTTATACGTCGAATATCCATTGCATTATACAGAACGAGGAAACCACCCTCAAGTTTTAAAGCACCTATTTTGGACAAATAGAGCAATGCCTCCTCCACATCCTCAAGTTGTATGTCCCTTAAATTGACAAATAGATTCAATTCACTGGATTTCAAATCGTTCAACAACTCAACGACTGAAAATTGTATACCCTTAGTTTTAGATTCATCGTCAGATATTAATGAGGTAAGTCTGTAAAGCCACTCGATGGTATATCGGCATATTTCCAAACGTATCTCAAAGCGTTTTATGGATGACTCAATATCGGCCAAACGGAATACCTCCAAATTATGTGCCGCATCCTCTTTCTTTCTGGCATATCCCTTAACAGCCAAAAAATATAATAGCGTGCGAATATCCTTTTCTGTAGCCGTTGTAATACCATCATTCTGTGCGTTGTCGTTTAATTGCTTACACGAAATTCTCAGCACATCATCTGGAATTGTATTTAGAATATATCGTTCCAATTTGGTAAATCGCTCCAACAAACGCTTAGATTTATTCTCTGAATCTCCTGTATCATTCAGGTAAGCAGAAATATCCTTTGTGTCTGCCAATATTCCTTCCTGGCGCATACGCTCAACAGCAGACACGACCTCGCTTTTGCTCAATCCCAGTATGTCGGCCAGATAATCTACACGTGATTCTGCCACATCGTCTTGTGCCTTGGCTATGTATTTTTGCGAAATCAGCGATTTAATAATACGTACTGTTTTATCAACCTCTTCATTCTCAAACAGCAATGATTCGGTAATGCGCTTGCGTGCCTCATCTACATTTTTAACGGTAATGCCGGTGGCGTATACATGTGGCACATTATTGCCACGTTCAATATAACCTGCCTGTTCAAGGGCAGCCAAAGCGGTGCGAACACGTGTTTCTATATCTAAGACAGAATCATCCCAACCTGCTCTTCTTGCAATCTCCAAAGCAGAACAACAAGTGCGCATGCGCTGTTTAGTCATCTCTTTTACAGCCTTCCAAACCTGTTGTATTTCACTGATACTTAGTTTGGTCTGATTTAGTAAAATAAAATGTTTGTCAAGGTCAGAATCACTATACAACACAAAGCATCGTGCATTGAGATTTGGGTCGCGACCTGCACGCCCAGCCTCCTGCACATAGTTTTCCAAGGAATCTGAAATATCATAATGTATAACAAGGCCTACATCCTTTTTGTCAACCCCCATTCCAAAGGCAGAAGTAGCAACAATAATACGCACCTGATCAGTCATGAAAGCTTCCTGATTAGCTATTTTATTGTCAGCATCCATCTGTCCATTGAAAGGCAATGCCTTGTATCCATCGCGAGACAATTTCTCCGCCAATAGTTTGGTACGTTTTGTTCTTGAAACATATACTATTGTAGGGCAAGAAGATTCAGCTATCAAAGAGCGTAATTTCATATATTTATCTTCATCTGTATCAGCATGAATGACTGAATACTGAAGATTTGTTCGCGATGCCGTTGAGGCAAAAAGCTGAAAATCTATGTTTAGTGCTTGCTTAAAGTAATCACATATATCTTGTATTACTTTTTGTTTTGCCGTAGCCGTAAAACAGGAAACTGGTATGGGATATTTGAGTTGTTTCTTTCTCTGGTATTCACGAATAAACTTACCAATATAAAGGTAATCCACGCGAAAATCCTGTCCCCACGACGAAAAGCAATGGGCTTCATCAATGACAAATCGCACAACATGGCGTGCCAACAATATTTTCTCAAT
This sequence comes from Bacteroidaceae bacterium, assembly GCA_045613565.1. Taxonomy (GTDB): domain Bacteria; phylum Bacteroidota; class Bacteroidia; order Bacteroidales; family Bacteroidaceae; genus Physcousia. The sequence continues at coordinate 36,323 of JAZLBF010000040.1, read as the reverse complement.
CGTCTTGGAACGTAGCATTTCTGGAGCAATATACAGCAACGAGGCATCACCATCCAAAACTCGTTGAATGGCAAGCGATCGACTGATTGGGTCTAGCAAACCATTTATAGTCACTACATCTGTAATACCCCTTTCTGCAAGATTATCAACCTGGTCCTTCATCAGCGACTGTAGTGGAGATATTACAACCGTGAGACCATGCACAGTGCGTCCCTCCATTAAGGCTGGCAGTTGGAATGTAAGCGATTTACCTCCACCAGTAGGGAAAATAGCAAGAAGAGACTTACCTGTAACTGCTGCATGCGCTGCGTTTTCTTGTAGTGGCTCTCCCTCATAAGTACGAAACTGGTCATATCCAAAAAACTGCTTCAGATTATAATGCACATCTAAAGACTTATCACAAAAACTGCAACCGCCTTCACATCTTACTTGTCGTAAGGCTCTTATAACATATTCCACATTGGGGTATTTGTATAAGACCCAGGCAGGAGTAATGGAACGATAATCAGTAGTATCTATCAAAGATAAAGCATATGCCAACTCACATGGACATTGAGCAATCAAGTCATTTATATTGGCATTTTCACAAATCTTACCATAAAATTCGGAATGTATCAAATTGCCTATACTACTCTTGTCGTATTTTTCGGCATTAACAAATTCCAGAAATCCCTCAAACTCCGATATACCTTGTAATAGTGACGCAAAAATGATTCTCTTTTCTTTAGACAAAACATGCCATTGAGCAACCTCATCCATCAATAAGTCATATGCCTTTTCACAATCATTGACAGGATTGTTCATTTGCTCGCTAACTAATTTATCATCTTTCAGTAACCGATGATATGGCTTTTCCGGAAAAAGCAACGGCGACACATAGAGAGTATCTACCAACATACATCTGTTTTGGCTCTCTCCGAAAAGATATTTAGCATCGTGGTGAATTATATTGTGTCCACAAATATAATCAACTCCTTTTAGAAAATCCATCAGTTCACGTTTGTTGGCGGAGTGAAAAATCGCTCTATCCCATCTCAATGCACCAATATCGTGAATTTTATGGTCCTTAACGCCTACTTCTACATCCACAAACGCATAGCGAGAACTATTCTTAGATTCGGAAATGACAGAATGAATCCCTGTAGCACTTACTGAGTTTATAATTTTATTCCAAAAGGACATGATGCTAATATTGAACAGATGATTATTTTATTAAATCTCTCGGCCACAACAATTCCCTTTATTCATATCCGAGACTTTTGCTTGGCATAATTTATTTTGAAGGCGCAATCAATTCTCGTCTATCCACATTTAACAACGTAGCAATCTTATCCAATGTAGCCAAATCTGGCTGACTAGAGTTGCTACACCACTTACTGACTGTGCAAGCAGATTTTCCCATCTGTTCTGCCAACCATTTACCAGTCTTTTGCTGTTCAACTAGAACTAATTTTATACGATTAAGATTTGCCATTGATGTCTAATATATTAAATTTCAACACAAATTTATTAAATTTATTCCAAAATAAAGAATTCTATGGTCATGATTTGTCCATCTCGTGCTTTTTTCGTATCTTTAAAAGAAAAATATGGCATTATTCGAAGAATATAAGAACCATCCAGACCCAATTGTCAGGGAAAGAGCTAATAATTGGGCAATTGCAATCGGGCTTCAACGTGTCGATGGGCTTAATGTATCTGACTTCCTAATTCAAGTTGCTCGTCAAGAGATTGAAGGAAAAATCACAATGGATGAAGCCCGAACATTGATTGATGAGCATTACGCACAGATGAATTCCAATCGTTCTTCTTATGAAATTATCCAATCTGATTCGGAGGAGAGTAAAGGGATAACAGAGTACAATAAAGCCAGACGACCAGAATTATATAAATGATGGTCAATGTTACAATTGAGATATAGTTGTTTTTATGACTAACAACATCATCAAGTAGGGTAATTCTAAAGCTTTTGTTCAATAAATGACATGTTCAATGCATTGAACATGTCATTTATTGAACAAAACAATATTTTAAGTTTACCTCTTGAACTACTTTTCATGAACGACAAACACTACAAGAAAAGTATTTTAACCTCTATTTTTGTAAGAAGGTGGCGAAAATGGGACTTAAAACATGATTGAATATTGGTTTGGCTACTTTGCATTATCAACTAGGTACTTTGATAATATTTTTACGTCTATTTCAATTTTATGTCTTCCATTATTGGTTCGCAAAGTTTTCTTGATGGTTGCAATTGTAGTATTAACAAACCATTCATTGAATGTATTGAACACGAAAGCTGCGGTTGCATCACCACTTATATTATATGGGTATGCGATATTCCATGCAAAATTCTTCAATGCTATTTGAGTTACGGTAGAACGTTTACTTATGCGAATCTCCGTATTAGATAGAGGCTGGCGATTAGTCAAAAAATATCTAACACATTCACAGATTTGGAAAACTTCAGCTTCATCAAACCCCAAACGAAAAAATGTATCTCGCGTGTATTTTAACATCGCAGTAAGATTCGCATCATCTTCCTGTTCTTTTCGCTTTGCATATTCTTGTTGCTCGCTTTGGTATTCATAATGGAAAAGCTCCATGCGTTTCTTCAAAACATCATTGTTCTTTTCAGAAGAACCGTATTCCGCCACAGCGCCCATATTGGTGGTCAAGATTGGCCTAGGCTCCCCTTTATATATTATCGGTATAAGCTTCATCACATATCCTACCATAATAATGATAAGACTATATAGTAGTTTGAGTACAATATAGCAGCCAACCAACACTATTGGAAGATATGCCAATTTTATAGATAGCATCTCACAAATTCGAAAGGCAACCAACGACGCCAATAGCACCGAGACTAATTCTATTGTCAACTTCTGCAATGTATATTGTTTCTTACTCATACCTATTTTTGTTTATTTCACATGCAAAGGTATAGATAATTTTCGTAAATAACGAAAGACAAAAATAGGCTAACAGTCTTGTTAATCAGGAGTATGGGAAACCAAAGGAAAAGAAAGAAGACAAGTGAAAAAGAAATCATAAGAAAATGATAACAACTGAAAAGAAATCAAACAAAATTCAGTATAAGTTAAAGTTTATTAAATATCCAAGAAGGGAGATTTTTAGCTAAAATCACAATGTTTTTTGTGACTTTTATATAGATTTGCATTATTAAAATAATGGTTATATTGTAAACCCGTAAAAAGTTTCTCATATGTGTATGTGGAAGAATTTGTGGATTAAGATGGTTTTTTCCTTAAGCTATAACTCGATTTTTTTTAGACTTATAGCTCAAAAAAAATCATTTTCTTCGTTTGCTGAATTTAAAATTTATATCTTTGTACCCATAAATATATAAGTTATGGCACGGAAAATCATTGGAAGAAAAAAAGAACTCGAACAACTGAATTCAATCTTCAACTCTGATAAGGCAGAGTTGGTAGCTGTATATGGACGTAGGCGTATAGGCAAAACCTTCCTTATAAAAGAATTCTTCAAGGATAAGTTTGATTTTTATGCTACAGGTATCTTCGAAGGCAGCAAGCAGGATGAACTGGATGCTTTCTGTGATATGCTCCGTCAAAATTCCCAAAATGGCCAAAATCCACCTCCTATTAAAACATGGATGGATGCTTTCGCAGCTTTACGCGACTACTTAAAGGGGTTGCGAAAGAAACGCATTATTGTTTTCCTCGATGAGTTGCCTTGGTTCGATGTCCCATCTGGACAATTCCTCAAAGCATTTGAATGGTTTTGGAATAGTTGGGGCTCTACACAAGATAATCTAAAAATGATTGTTTGCGGAAGTGCCACAACATGGATGACAGACAAATTTATAAGTAGTAAGGGTGGACTTTATAATCGTACAACAGAACGTATTTATCTAGCTCCATTTAATCTTCATGAATCAGAAGCCTTATTAATATCAAACGGTGTGGATTGGGATCGTTCTCTGATACTTGATGCTTACATGGTATTTGGAGGTGTACCTCTTTATCTGAGTATGTTAAAAAAGAATCTGAGTCTTGATGCGAATGTTGACGAAATGTTCTTCCGTGAAGGTGCACCACTTCATAATGAATATGAATTTCTCTTTAGATCATTGTTCAAGGATTCTGATTTCTATATGCGCATAATAGATGCTATCAGCAAAAAGAATATGGGCATTACTCGGCAAGAGATTGTAGAACAGGCTAAAGTGAATGCAAATGGGGCACTTACCAAAGCACTTAAGAATCTTATAAGTTGCGATTTTATAAGAAAATATAGTGCATTTGGCAAGAAGGAACGTGATGCATTGTATCAACTTACAGATCTTTCCATCCTTTTCTATAAAAGATTTGTCGAAAAATATAACGGCAAAGATGAGCACCATTGGACAAATCTTATTGATAGTCCCTCAAGACGTACATGGACTGGCATTGCATTTGAACAAGTGTGCCTATTGCATGTCCCACAGATCAAACAAGCCTTGGGTATTGCTGGTGTACAAACAGAAGTAAGCTCATGGCGTTTTGCAGGTGACCAATACACTGCGGGGGCACAGATAGATATGCTTATAACTCGTCGCGATAAAGTAATCAATCTCTGTGAGATGAAATATTCAGCATACGACTATGAGATTACTCCTAAATATAATAAGGAGTTACGTGAACGTTGTTCTACATTCCGTAGTGTAACGAAGACTCGACATGCCTTGCATATAACATTGGTTACCCCTTGGGGATTAAAACTTAATGCCAATGCAGGAATCATAGGACAGACCGTTAATTTGGAACATTTATTTTCGGATATAAGATGAATATAAGCAGTTTCCACCGAAAGTTTGAGCTATAAGTGGTTAAGAAACATGGGTTATAGCTCACACCTTATATCGACTTTATAATGGATGTAGGTGCCTGTAGATCAAATAATGACCGAAAAGAACAGACTGAACGTCCTATCCATATGGTTCCTGCTGTTTTTCTTTATTAAGACAGTATATCAGATGCAAACAAAATATTTCTTTGTATCAAGCAAGTCTGTACTCTACAGACAATGAAACAAAGAAAATAATTGAATCTGCTAGAAATTTTTATTAATAAGTCATGATGTTAGACTAAAATGTTATATGCAATATAAATTCTATCATAACCTAAAGGGGGATAAAATGCTCAAATATCTCTCCTATTTATCCGTGCAGCAAGAAAATTCTAGTTTCTGCTATAGGTTAGAAATGGCCTTGGCCAAAGCATACTTGATGTGGAAACGTGGAAAATATGATTGGAAACTCATTGATGGAATTCTTGAGAAAGGTTGTCTGCAATTGGAAGATCCGCAGGAGAGATTGTTTGTAGAAACGGTAAATACTCCGATAGGTTCTTACAAGGTATTTTCTGCTTTTTATTTGACTCATAAGAATCTTCTCAGTCAGTTGCTTTTTCTTGCTCGCAAAGAAAAAATTGAACAGAGCAAGTTAGCTTTGGTGTATGTTATCTTAGAATTGTCCAATGAAATAGCTGACAGATTCAGCTATGGACGTAATGTTTGTGGCAAATATGATGCAGAATCAGTATATTACTCGAACTACAAGGAATATAGTAAGCATGAATCTTATAACTGTTTTTGTAAAGCTGAGCTAAATGCCATATTGTCGAAATATCAAGTCACTACTGTCCCATTAAAATCTAAAAAAGTTCTTTGAAATTATTGAAATATAGTTAGTTACAGAGGTTTTTCGAGCGAACGGACTTGAAATTTTATCTTTGCGGTAGTTTTACTATGACCGCATATGTTTCAAGACAAGTTTGTATTTGCTCAGTTAGTCGCATTCTTCGATAGAAGTAAATTTAACCGTATCGTTGCAAAATATAATGGAGACCGTTACGTCAAACACTTGACTTGTTGGAATCAGTTCCTTGCAATGATGTTTGGACAACTTTCCAACCGAGAAAGCCTGCGTGATTTGATTGTTGCACTAGAAGCTCATCACTCAAAATGCTACCACTTGGGTATGGGCAAGAATGTATCGAAATCATCGCTTGCACGAGCTAATCAGGATAGAGACTACCGCATATTTGAGGAATATGCTTTCTATCTTGTAAGCGAGGTGCAAAAGAAATGTAGCATTGACATCTTCAAACTTGATGGCAATGTATACGCTTTCGATTCAACCACGATAGACTTGTGTTTGGAAGTTTTCTGGTGGGCGAAGTTCAGAAAGAAGAAAGGTGGTATCAAGGTACATACATTGTATGATGTGGAAATACAGATTCCGACCTTCTTTCATATAACAACTGCATCGACTCACGATTCCAAAGCAATGAGCGAAATACCTTACGAAACAGGCTCTTACTACATTTTTGACCGTGCTTACAATAAGTTTTCGCAACTGTTCAGCATAAATCAAATAGGAGCATATTTCGTTGTTCGTGCAAAGAAGAATGTACAGTACAAAGTTGTAAAATGGAAACGTCGACTGCCTAAAAATGTACTCTCTGACTGTATCATTGAGTTTACAGAATACAAGGCAACGAAGGACTATCCTAAGCAAATGCGACTAGTACGTTTCTTCGATGAAGAGCAAGGTAGAGAATTAGCATTTCTTACGAATGCAACGCATATTTCCTCTTCATTGGTTGCTGAACTCTACAAGAACCGTTGGAAAATAGAACTGTTCTTCAAATGGCTAAAGCAACACCTCAAGATTAGGAAGTTTTGGGGGACTACCGAGAATGCCGTTAGAATACAAATCTATGTTGCCATTTGTACTTACCTACTTGTTACTATCGTCAAGAACGACATGAAATTGGAGAGAAGCACATACGAAGTCTTGCAGATTTTAAGCATTTCGCTGACTGATAAAACGCACTTGAAAGACCTCTTCGACAAAACTAAATTTCAATATGACAAAGACCGTTTCGGACCAAATGGGCCTAATTTATTTAATGTTTAACCAGTCCCTAATTTTTATGGGACACTAATGATATCAAGTTGATGTAAAGTGTCTGCAATCACTTATTCTGTGCATGAGTAAGAAGGAATACGAAAAAGAATTATATCAATTAGGACATAGTGATATCTTCGAGTTACATCCATTCCTGCAATTTGACAATGGCGATTACTTGGTTCTGTTTCCAGCAAATCTCTTAAGATTATCATATAGACTTTGCTATGGTATCATGGCAAAGGATTTGGGTGAAAAGCGTCTCCATGCTCTAATTGAACAAGAAATGATTCAAGAAACAGGGTTTATCTTGCAAAACTGTCATGGGGCATTTATAGAACAGAAAACATATCATGGCACCCTATTTCTTTGGTTTCGCTTTGATGAAGACAAAGTAGCTAATGTCGCAATTGTTTTAGCCGACAAGAAAACTAATTTAGAGCAAGCAGTTAAAGACTCTGAGGCTGCCATAAATCATGCGTTCCCAGCAAAATCCATTTTTACTTTTTTTGTAACCCAACAGATGGCAGAAGATGGTTTATTCATGACCTTTAGTCGTGATGTAATACATTTTTCTGTCGAGGAGTTGAAAATAGCAATGGGACAGGACAGAATGAATCTGCTAAATTTATACTATTATGATCAAGATAGAAGATCCCTTAGATTCGTACCTGTCACACAAGAAATAGATAGATTTGCATATTATAGTTCAAGCAACTATTCTTTCTATCGTGATGAAATGCCAGATATTATGTTCGTTGAAATAGGTAGCGCGCTATCAATGCGTGAGAATTTTTTGTGCGGATTGGATGAACACATGGTTAATTATGCACCGAAAGGTTGCTTTGTTATGGTTAGGCATTTTGCTGACATTCCCAAACAGGTTCCCATCTTCGCACCTTACATGCTGGCAAAAGGATTGCTCATGCTCAAATTGAAGAATCACGAATTATGGTTTCATGTGAATTGTAAAGAGGAGCTTCGAGTATTTGGCAGAGAGGCTACAATTGCATTGATGAATTGGTTATTAGCTGTTGAGAAGAAACTCTGTATTACAAGCCTTAATCAAAATCTCCACATAGAATTATGTATATTACCAGGGAAAGAATATGTTTGGAAAAAAGCAAATGACTATACAATAGTCTTTTGTATTCCAGAAGATATTATGAACTCGGATGCTTCTACTTTGGAAAGAAACTTAGTTAAGCAGTTTCTAAATGCAATTCAAGATTGTGGTTTTTCTTCATATGAGTCATTAACCGTTGAGGGATTACGAATGTTGGATTCTGCACCAGGCAGATTTATTCAGATTGGTAACACAGAAAACCTAACCGTTATTGATGAGGGAGACGGTGTGGATTCATGTTATTATGTCAATTCCAGATATTGTGATAAGATACTCTCTGAGATAGCGGATTTCCTAAACATAAAAGGGTCAGAACAATCATTTGATTTCGTGGAGTCTAAGAAGATAATGATTATGGTATCCGATTATATTCTTGCAGAGGTGAAGAAACTGTTGGCAGAAATAGATACCAAACTACTGCTTACAAATTTGCTTGACCTACATCATGCAATGATTTATTGGTCGAAGCTTACCCAGCGAAGATATGAAGCCTTAAGCAATGCCTATTCAATCTTGGATGCAACATTTGATAATCAATTCAAATATGTTAACGAATATTCAGAAATGAACACCTTGACGCAAGGGATGATTGAAACGATTGTGTTGAATGGCATTCATAATACAGGAGGAAAGCCAGGATTAGAGAAGTTAGACCGTCTGTTTGCACTTATGCACTTTTGCTTGGACATGGGGGTGTATATGACCAATTAGGCGAGAAGATAAAAGGCTCAGAGTTGATTATTCTCAAAAATGGCAGATTGGTAATGCCAAGACCAGTAATTGACAAACTCAATTCATATTTCTATAATTTGAGAGAACTGTCAATGACAAATCCTGGGCTATACACAAAATTGTATAAACTGATGCCCACATCAACCGTTGACATAGAAGATGACACATTTGTCAATGCATACAAAGCACAATTCGGTATTTCATTTGAGAAATATTGCAAAATTATTACCGCTTCTATTGATTACGCCAAAACAAAAGGAAAGCCTGTCATGGTGTTACCTGAGGAGGAGTTTTTTAAGAATGTATGTTACTTTATTTTTGATGAAGAAGAGAAGAATGCATTCAAGGAGAACTTTGTCCTCAAGGAAGAACTCAACAAAGAGGGACTTAAGTTTAGTGATAAGTGGGTCCAGAGATTCAATCGTCCTGTACAGATTACAGCAAGACCCTGGATACTCTTTGAAGATAACATATATTATTCGACAAAAACTATTTATGAAAGTTGGATGATTCGTGTAGAACGATTGAATAACGGAACCATATTTAATACGACCCCTGAAATGCAGGCTCTTGTATCTAAGGTGAATAATGAAAAAGGACATGAGTTTACCTTGAATGTAAAGAGATTATACGAAAATTTATCTTTGGACTATATATATGTTGGTGCTGAAGTAGAAATTATGCCAGGCAAGCCTCTTAACTCTCCAAAGAAACTTGGAGATATTGATGTTTTGCTTATTAATAAAATGGCAAAACAGATTGTTTGTATAGAGGCTAAGAACTTCTCGGAAAGTAGAACAGCATACGAACTGATACAGCAAAATAAAAAGATTGTGACAAAAGAATTATCACATGTAATAGACAGAGATGCCTGGTGTAAAGGTAATGTTGATAAGTTTAAGTTCTATGTGCCGGAAGTTGATGATCAATACTCTGTCAAGACAATATTCCTAACTTATCATGAGAATGCATATAAGTACTTTGAACATGATATGGAGAATGATATCACATTCCTTTCTTCTATTGATATTGTGGAGGATCCGATGAGCGTATTTGTTTAAAATAGCCAAAAGTAATTTGCAGATACGAAAATAATGAGTAACTCTGCACCGTTAGAAATACGGAGAAAAGAACAAAGAAGAATATGAAGATAGTCATACGGATTCTTGTCAAAGCCGACATAGATAACATCCAAGATGCTTTTGATAAATTTTAGAGACCATATTTGTACCATTAAACACTTATCTATTTGATACACAATAGCGTTTATCTTTGAAGAAGTCAAGTAATCCACAATAACAGATAACAAAAAAATATTATCGAATGGGATGTAGCTCAATGAGTTACATCCCATTTTATGTTGTATGATATTATGCTGGCATGTATGTATCTTGAAATATTTTTGTATATTTGTACTGCGATTGTTATTCAATTATTACTGAAATACAGAAATTGGTTGCATTTGCAGGCAAAATACGCTAAGTAATCAATAAAAAAATAGTATGAAATATAAAGTATTTGTGAGACTAATGCTCTGTTTGGTTACAACCATCATTGGGTGTAGCAAACCGAGTGTAGGAGAAAATGAGGCTAAACAAGCTATGGATGTTATAAAACGATATGCCGAGGGACAATCATTGCCCGTAGAAATAGCTGTAACACTTGACAAGCAGAACGGATGCGATGTGTATGAGACCTCTGTCAAAAATGGCACATTATATATAAACGCCAGTAGCGGTGTTGCGGCTTGTCGTGGCTTTTATGAATATGTCAAGGCACAAAAGGCCGGCATTTATTCCTGGAGCAGAAATCGTCTGCAGTGGCCTGTCAATATGGAGGATAGCCCTGTGCATACGGTTATTTCTCCATACAAGCATCATTATTATTTCAATACGGTGACTTATGGTTATACTATGCCATATTGGGATTGGGCACGTTGGGAAAAAGAAATCGACTGGATGGCATTGCATGGTATGGATATGCCACTAGCTTTGGTTGCCAACGAGGCCATCTCTGCTCGTGTATGGAAAAAACTGGGACTGACCGACGAGGAAATAGCTGATTATTTCGTTGGACCAGCACACTTTCCCTGGATGCGCATGGGTAATATCAGTGGCATAGACGGTCCATTGCCACTGGATTGGCACGAAGGACAAGTGGCCTTGCAGCACAAGATACTGGACCGTATGCGCAGCCTCGGTATGAAACCTATATGCCCTGGATTTGCAGGTTTCGTTCCGAAAGCTATGAAACGTATATTCCCTGATATAGAACTGATTGAAACGTCATGGTGCGATGGCGCATTTCACAATTGGATGCTATCTCCTCAGGACCATCTGTTTACTCGCATAGGACAAATGTTCATTGAAGAATGGGAAAAGGAATTCGGAAAGAATGATTATTACCTAGTTGATAGCTTCAATGAAATGGATATTCCTTTTCCTCCAAAAGGGACAGAAGAACGTTACGCTCTATTGGCAGATTATGGAGAAAAGGTATATCGGTCCATCAAGGCAGGAAATCCAGATGCTGTATGGGTGATGCAGGGATGGATGTTTGGATACCAACGTCACATTTGGGACTACGAGACCCTCCAATCACTGGTTTCCAAGGTACCAAACGATAAGATGTTGCTACTCGACCTGGCGGTAGATTACAATCGTTGCTTCTGGAAGACAGAGGTAAATTGGGACTTCTACAAAGGAATGTTTGGCAAGGAATGGGTATATAGCGTCATTCCCAACATGGGTGGCAAATCTGGACTAACGGGGCAACTGGAAATTTACGCCAATGGGCATTTGGATGCACTTAATTCCAAGAACCGCGGTAATCTTGTGGGCTATGGCACAGCACCAGAAGGCTTGGAAAACAATGAAGTCATTTACGAGTTGATATGCGATGCTGGCTGGCATACTGATAGCATTGATGTCAGCGAATGGTTACGCAACTATTCCCTTTGCCGTTACGGAAAAGTTACAAACGAGGTGATGTCCTTTTGGGAAGGCATGCAAGCATCCGTATATGGTTCGTTTACAGACCATCCTCGTTACAATTGGCAGTTCCGTCCAGGAACAGTTCGCCAAGGAAGTATCAATGCCAACGAAGCATTCTATCAAGGAATTGAGACATTGGCACAAGCTATTCCAGAGATGAAACATTCCCCCTTGTTCAAGATAGATATGATAGAAATGACCGTACACTACTTGGGGGGAAAAATTGAGCACTTGACTCAAGCCATTGAGCAAGCATATAAGGATGGCAATACGAAAAAAGCAGTCGCATTGGAAGGCGAATTTGAAGCATTAATGCTCGGAGCTGACCGATTGCTTTGCTCACATCCTAATCTTAGGTTGGACAAGTGGTTGAACTATGCCCGCAGTTGGGGCAGCAACCAAGAGCAGAAGGACTATTACGAAAAGAATGCACGACGTATAGTAACCATCTGGGGACCACCCGTAGACGACTACTCGGCGCGTATATGGTCAGGTTTGCTACGCGATTATTATCTCCCACGATGGAAACACTATTTCGAATCCAAGCGTACGGGCATAGATTTTGATATGCCCACATGGGAGCGCACATGGGTAGAGGAAAAACGTGGTTTATCCAAAGTCACCCCATATGACAATGTTTTGGAAGCATGCATTGAGCTTATCAATCGTGCTCAACGAATTTGTTTATTGAATTGAAAACAAGCTAAACAACAGGAAGAAATAAATCATTAGAAATAATCTCATCTTTTCACTTTGAGAAACGTCAGCACAAATTGCACAGACGTTTTTCATTTTTGAGAAATGTCAGCGCATTTTGCAAAAGCATTTTTCATTTTTGAGAAATGCCAGCGCATTTTGCAAAAGCTTTCCTGAATATATTGGGTACTCGATTCGGACATTTGAAATATACACATTATATAATATAGGCAAGGGGAAGGAAGAATGAGTCCTTGTGATCTGCTCTGGCCAAATAGGGTTGGGGTTGGCAGATTTTCTACCACCGAAAGGCAATTTTGGCAGACATCGAGGAGAAAAATTGATAATTTTATTGAGATTTCCATTTTTGTTGTATATTTGCACGGTCATTTGAAAAGAGGGATTTTTATGGCATTTTGATAGCACGAAATGCTCAAGTTTACAAAATGACACAATTTTCTTAATATTTTTTATCAATCTGTTGCATAAATTCAAATTTTGCGTTAACTTTGCGCCGAAATAAAATTAACACTAACTAAAAGATAGCGACAATGGACGCAATTAAGGTATTAGAGGAACTAAAAAGAAGATTTCCCAATGAGCCCGAGTATCATCAGGCAGTAGAAGAGGTACTTGCTACAATTGAAGAAGAATACAACAAGCACCCCGAATTCGATAAGGCAAACTTGATAGAGCGCCTTTGCATTCCCGACAGAGTATATCAGTTCCGTGTGACATGGATGGACGACAAGGGTCAGATCCAGACAAACATGGGTTACCGTGTACAGCATAACAACGCTATTGGTCCCTACAAGGGTGGTATCCGTTTCCACAAGTCAGTAAACCTTGGTATCTTGAAGTTCTTGGCTTTCGAGCAGACTTTCAAGAACAGTTTGACCACATTGCCTATGGGTGGTGGTAAGGGTGGTTCTGACTTCAGTCCTAGAGGCAAGTCAAACGCCGAGGTGATGCGTTTCTGCCAGGCATTCATGCTTGAGTTGACACGCCACATTGGTCCCGATGTAGACGTACCTGCTGGTGACATCGGTGTAGGTGGTCGTGAGGTAGGTTACATGTTTGGCATGTACAAGAAGTTGACCCACGAGTTTACCGGCACATTCACAGGTAAGGGTCGCGAGTTTGGTGGTTCTTTGGTTCGTCCCGAGGCTACTGGTTATGGCAACGTGTACTTCCTTCAGGAGATGCTTAAGACCAAGGGTGACAGTGTAGAGGGTAAGAAGGTATTGATTTCTGGTTCTGGTAACGTAGCTCAGTACACCGCAGAGAAGGTGCTTCAGTTGGGTGGTCAGGTGATGACTATGTCAGACTCTGATGGTTACATCTATGACCCAGAAGGTATCGATCGCGAGAAGTTGGACTTCATCATGGAGTTGAAGAACGTATATCGTGGCCGTATCAAGGAATACGTTGACCGCTACCCCAATGCAAAGTATGTAGCTGGCGAGCGTCCTTGGAGCGAGAAGGCTGATATCGCATTGCCTTCAGCTACTCAGAACGAATTGAACGAGGAGCAGGCACAGACACTAGTAAACAACGGTGTAATAGCAGTGAGCGAGGGTGCAAACATGCCTTCTACTCCTGGTGCTATCCGCGTATTCCAGGAGGCTAAGATTCTCTATGCTCCCGGTAAGGCAAGTAACGCTGGTGGTGTATCAGTGAGTGGTTTGGAGATGTCACAGAACTCTGGTCGTATCTCATGGTCAAGCGAAGAGGTGGACAACAAGCTACACTGGATTATGGAGAACATCCACGAGAATTGCGTGAAGTACGGTACTGAGGCTGATGGTTATGTAAACTATGTTAAGGGTGCTAACGTGGCTGGCTTCATGAAGGTAGCTAAGGCTATGATGGCTCAAGGCATCGTATAAAAAAGTATTTTCCGTAGAAACAAACATTAGATTTTTTTCATAGATAAATGCTATTTGAGCAGCCTTCGAAGTGATTCGGAGGCTGTTTTTTTGTCTTGCTAGATTGCGTATGCTCATTTTATAGCTCGTGGCTTTGCTTTTGACAGAAAAAAATACTAATTTCGCATCGATTATCTATATGTTTGAGAACAAATAGAGCATAAAACAAGCATTATAATACCGAAAAACTAATACTTCAGAATCATGAGTAAGTCATTTATCAGAGAGATGCTAACGAGATATTGGTTCAATGCCACAATGGCGGTGACCTTCGTGCTCACCATCATAGCACTCACCATGTGTTCACATTGCTCGAAAGCCGAAGGTTTGTCACGCGATGATGCAAAAAACTATGCCATGGAAGCATGGCAGAAGGCCGTGAAGCAAAGGAGCGAGGAACTGAAACCCATGTGGGACGAGCGAGTGATGAAGGCTGGCGAGTGGAGCATGCCTTTTGATGTAAAAATATATGGCGAGAAGCCAGAGGATGGGCGCTCTCTATACATCTCCATGCACGGTGGTGGTAATACCACTCCTGAGATGAACAATCAGCAATGGGAGAATCAGAAACGACTATACACCCCAGCAGAAGGCGTGTACATAGCTCCCAGAGCAGCCGTGGATGATTGGAATATGTGGTTCCGTCCACATGTGGATACTCTCTTTGCACAGATAATTCAGGGTGCCGTAGCCTTTCACGATGTAAACCCCAACAAGGTGTACCTGGTAGGCTACTCTGCCGGAGGTGATGGCGTGTATCGCATGGCACCTCGCATGGCCGACTATTGGGCTGCCTCTTCGATGATGGCTGGTCATCCAGGCGAAGCATCTGCCGTGAACCTGCGCAACATTGGTTTCATGGTATGGATGGGTGAGCACGATGCTGCCTACAATCGCAATCGTCTAGCAGTAGAATACGGTCAGATGATGGACTCCTTGCAGACTTCTGACCCCAATGGTTATGCTCATCTTACCACAATAGTTCAGGGATGTGGCCATTGGATGAACAGAGCTGACACAGCAGCCATAGAGTGGATAAATGACTTTGAACGTAATCCTCGACCAGAACTTATCATCTGGAGACAGGAGGAATCGGGGTTGCGCGATTGCTTCTACAACCTATCCGTACCCAAGGAGGAAATGGCACGCGGAAAGGAAGTTAGAATATCATATTACAAGAATGTAATCAGCATCCTACACAACGATTACCAAACTCTCTACATTCATCTCAACGACCAGATTGTAGACCTTGACAGGGAGGTTAGTATCCTATGCAACAGCACAGAAATCTTCCATGGCAAGGTGGCTCGCAGGGCGGAGCACATCGATGCTAGCATAAACAAGCGCATGGATAGCGAATACATCTTCAGCTCCGTAATCTGCATTAAGGATGGCGAGGCAAAAGCATTGTAAACCATCCCCTTCTCCTTCCTATCACAAGAACAAAGCACATGCAACTGAAAGATACACCCTTTGTGGATTTGATGCAGAAGCGCGTATGCAACGTGCTCCTCATCGCCAACCCCTATGATGCCTTCATGCTGGAGGATGATGGTCGCATAGACGAGAAGATTTTTACGGAGTATGCCAAGTTGGGTCTTCGCTTCCCGCCACGATTCATCCGTGCCTCCACGGATGCTCAGGTAAAAGAAGAAATGCAGTATGGCAATATAGACTTGGTCATCTGTATGCCTGCCGCCGAAAACAATGATGTCTTTGACATAGCGCGTAGCGTGAAGAGTTCCTACCCCAGTGTGCCTATCGTGGTGCTCACTCCCTTTAGTCATGGTGTGACCAAGCGTATGGAGCATGAGGATCTCAGCGCCTTTGAATACGTCTTCTGTTGGTTAGGCAACACCGAACTATTGCTCAGTATCATCAAACTCATCGAGGACAAGATGAACCTGGAGCACGACATACGCTCGGCCGGAGTGCAGATGCTCTTGGTGGTGGAAGATACCATCAGATTCTATTCAAGTCTACTACCCAACCTCTACAAGTATATCCTCAACCAATCATTGGCATTCGCCACCGAGGCTCTTAATAGTTCATTGGAGACACTCCGTATGCGTGGCCGACCAAAGATTGTGCTTGCACGTACATACGAGGAGGCTTGGGCTCTTTATGACCAGTTTGCGGACAATACCCTGGGTGTAATCTCCGATTGCCGTTTCCCCATCTACAACGATAGCAATCAGATGGACGAAATGGCTGGTTATAAGTTGCTCAGTTGCATCCGTGCTCGCGACCCCTACATACCTCTCATCATGGAGTCGAGCGAATCGGCTCGTCAGGAATTGGCATGGAAATGTGGTGCTAGTTTCGTTGACAAGAATTCGAAGATACTCAACGTGGAGATTCTAGACCTTCTGAGCCGCTATTTTGGCTTTGGAGACTTCGTATTCCGCGACCCCAACACCATGAAGGAAGTAGCGCGCATACACAATCTGAAGGAGCTTCAGGACAATATCATGACATTGCCTTTTGACTCTCTGCAGTATCATCTTAGGCACAACAATGTGAGCCGTTGGCTCTCCAGCCGTGCTCTCTTCCCCATTGCTGAATTCCTGAAGAAAATCACTTGGGATGTGCAACAGGATGTGGATGTGCATCGTCAGATAATCATGGATGCCATCGTGGCTTATCGTAAGATGAAGAACCAGGGTGTGGTAGCCGTGTTCCAGCGCGAACGCTTCGACCAATACTCCAACTTTGCTCGCATCGGCGAGGGTTCGTTGGGAGGTAAGGGACGTGGCCTAGCATTCCTTGACAGAATGATAAAGCGTGTCCGCGAAAACGAGGTGGAGCATGCCGACCTCCTTCACATCCCCAAGACCTTGGTACTATGTACTGATATCTTTGACGAGTTCATGGAGACGAACGAAATGTATGGCGTGGCCATGAGCGACATCTCCGATGAAGAGATGCTTACTCACTTCTTGCGCGGTCGTTTGCCTCGTCGCTTGCTTGCCGACCTAGAGGTGTTTATCGAAGTAGTCAAGAGTCCATTGGCCATCCGTAGTTCTTCGCTCCTTGAGGATAGCCATTATCAACCCTTCGCTGGTATCTACTCCACCTATATGATTCCCTATAGCGAGGACAAATATTGGCGCTTGGAGATGCTCTCTAATGCCATAAAATCCGTCTATGCCTCGGTGTATTACAAAGGTAGCAAGGACTATATGACGGCCACCTCCAATGTCATCGACCAGGAGAAGATGGCAGTAATCTTGCAGGAGGTTGTGGGTCAGCAGTTTGGCACTCGCTTCTATCCTAATGTATCTGGTGTGGCTCGCTCTGTCAACTACTATCCCATTGGCGACGAGAAGGCCGAGGAGGGTACAGTTTCTCTGGCTATGGGTCTAGGTAAGTATATCGTGGACGGAGGAACAGCTTTGCGCGTTTGTCCATATCATCCCAACCAGGTATTGCAGATGTCAGAGATGGAAATTGCTCTTCGCGATACGCAAACGAATTTCATAGCTCTCGAAACTAATATTCAGACGGACAAAAACGGTAGTAAACTGAAGACACAATTCCAGGTGGACGATGGTTTCAACCTGGTGAAAGTTTCCGTGCGCGATGCCGAGCACGATGGTTCACTCCAATGGATTTGCTCCACCTTTGACCCCGTGGATCAGTGCATATACGATGGATTCTATGAAGGACGCAATCGCAAGCTCATCTCCTTTGCCGGTATCTTGCAAAATGGAGTATGGCCTATGCCTGAATTGCTTCGCCTAGTGCTCAAACTAGGCCAGGCAGAGATGCAACGACCCGTGGAAATCGAGTTTGCTTGCAACATTCACCCCGACAAGACTGGCGAATTCTATCTCTTGCAGATACGACCCATGGTGGACAATCGTATGAATCTAGACGAGGACCTCACCACCATTGCCGACGAGCAATGTCTGCTCAGAAGTCACAATGCCATCGGTCATGGCGTCATCACGGACATCACGGACATCGTTTATGTCAAGACAGGAGAGAAGGCCAACTATACCCCCAGTTGGAATCCACAGATTGCCGACGAGGTGGAGCGCATCAATCGCACCCTCTTGAAGGAGGAGCGCAAATGCTTGCTCATTGGTCCTGGTCGATGGGGTTCTAGCGATCCATGGCTTGGCATTCCCGTAAAGTGGCCACATATCAGCAGTGCGCAAGTTATCGTGGAGGCTGGTTTGGAGAACTTCCAGGTAGACCCATCGCAGGGTACTCACTTCTTCCAAAACCTCACCTCACTGGGAGTAGGTTATCTCACCATAGATGCCTTCCGCGGTGATGGCAAGTACGATTGCTCTCTCTTCGAAAGCCTCCCCGTAGTACAAGAAACCGACCATGTATGCCACGTGCGCCTCACAGAACCTCTTACCATCAAAATCGATGGCATGAAGAAGGAAGCCGTAGTGATGATGCCAGAAGAATTGCTCACACCTACCCCCTCTGCATCCACCGAAGAGGAACTCCTCGATGACGAAGCCCCCCAAACCTCTCTTCTGGATAGCATCATGGAGTAAAAGAATCGTATAACAAAAGAATTCCGTTACATCTCTCTATATATATGAAGATGCTGCGGAATTCTTTATTATTTTATTGATGTTATAATGCATAAAATGTAATTTTAGATAGGATTTATTCCCTTTTGACTAGGATTTGTGAGTTTTTTACTATATCTTTGCGACGTATAATCTAATTGATAACTAATTTAAATAATCTTATATTATGAAGCGTTCACTTATTTTCCTCTTGCTTTGTGCCGTTTCGTTCGGCCTAGCTGCTCAAGAGAATGAAAGTAAAGAGATTATCAAAAAGGGTTGGAATTTTGGTCCATTACCAGTAGTTGGATGGGATAGCGACCTAGGTTTTCAGTATGGTGCGTGTGTGGATATCTTCAACTATGGTGATGGTAGCAATTATCCCTCATACAACTACAAAATCAATCTAGAGGCTTCAACTTATACTGGTGGTTCGACACTATTCCGTTGCTATGGTGACTTCAAAACACTCATACCCAATGGCAAACTATTCTTTGATTGCACATATTTTAGTTCAAAGAAATTTGATTTCTATGGTTACAATGGTTATGCATCTCCTTATTTAGGTACCAGTTATGGTAAGGCTGATGGAGAAAAGTCAGAATTCTACTGGATGCGCAGAAATCAGTTCCGTTTGGTAGCCAGTATGCAGCGCCGCATTGTTGGCAACCTCAATTGGGCAGCAGGTTTCGGTTATTACAACATCTACACCAACAATGTAAACCTGGAGGATTATGACGGCCAGAACACACTCTATCAGCTCTATCGCAACACAGGACTAATACGCGACAATGAAGCCCAGGGAGGCAATGTGCTCCAACTGAAGGCAGGACTAGTGTATGACAGTCGTGACCACGATAGCGACCCCACACGTGGTTTCAATATTGAGGCTACCCTGGTGGGCGCTCCTGACATCATTGACCAAAAGGGATATAGCAACCTTGGTTTTACCTTTGTGGGTAGCCATTACGTACCTGTATGGAAGGACAAGCTTACCTTTGCCTATCGTCTGGGTTTGCAGACAAACATCTGTGGCGAAATACCTTATTATTTCATCAACAATCTGAACACCCTCTTCTTCCGCAAGGTATACACCGAGGGCTTGGGTGGCAATGCTTCTGTACGTGGCCTCAATCGTAATGGTGTAGTGGGTAATGGTGTGGCATGGTTGAACGCAGAGTTCCGCTGGCGCATAGTGAACTTCCGTTTTATCAACCAGAACTGGCACATAGCTTTGAATCCCTTCTTTGACATGGGTGGTGTGATACAGCCATACCGTCTTGACGAGCAGAAAGCAGCCCAAGCATCATTGGCAAGCAATCCTAACGACAACCCCATCTACTCTGGAAAGAGCGAAAACATACACGCCACCGCTGGTTGTGGTCTGAAGATAGTAATGAATCGCAATTTCGTTATTTCCGTAGAGTTTGCACGTGCTTTAGATGGCCGTGATGGTAACAAGTTGTGGAACAACATCGGATTCAACTATCTATTCTAACATTCTGTATAAACTAATGTCATAAAGTCAACAGGCATATGACCTATATGACTAGATTGAAGAAGGGGTGTTGGCTCTTGCTGGTGATGCTACTTTTGGCATGCACTGGCGGAGGCAAGAAGAGTATCGTGATACTCTACGAGAATGATGTGCATTGTAACGTGGATGGGTACTCGGCAATGAAGGGAATGGCCGATGCTTGTAGCGATACGGCATGGACAGCATTGGTGAGTAGCGGAGATTTTCTAAACGGTGGACTGACCGGTGCTATCTCGCGAGGAAAATACGTGGTGGATATCATGAAGGAAATGCACTACGATGCCGTAGCTCTTGGCAATCACGAGTTTGACTACAGAGTGCCTCGCCTACTTGAATTAGTGGACAGTGCCTCACTTCCTATCGTCAACCTCAACTTTCGCTCCATCAAGTCGGACTCACTCTTCTTCAAACCATTTATCATCCAGAAATATGGTTCTAAGCGTGTTGCATTTCTTGGCGTACTTACCCCAGAAACTATCATCAGCGAAGCCTATGCTTTCTTCAACAAGGATGCCAAACAGATGTACACCCTGTGCAAGGATAAATTGGTGGGAGAAGTACAGAGCTATGTTGATGAGGTTCGCAAACAGGGAGCAGATTACGTTGTTGTGCTTTCTCATCTAGGCGAAGCGTCTCCAAGAAACTTTCTTACCAGCAGAGAATTGGTTCAACAAACTCGTGGTATAGACGTATTATTGGATGGACATACTCATAGCACTATTCCGTGTGACACGCTTTTCAACCTTGACGGACACCCCGTTATCTTATCGCAAACGGGTACTCGCTTTCAAAACATTGGCAAACTCGTGATTACCCCCGATGGACAAATATCTACTGAACTCATCCCCATCGACTCCATTCAGCATAGAAACGCGCGAGTAGCAGAGGTAACGGACAGTATCATGTCAGAATTGTCAGAACAGACAGAACAAGTACTATGCCATAGCGATTACCCCATGACAATACGCGACGAGAATGGACGTGCAATAGTGAGATGCCGCGAAACAAATGCTGGTAATCTCGTGTGCGATGCCTTCCGTAAGGTGAGCGGAGCAGAACTGGCCGTGAACAATGGTGGTGGGATGCGTGAGAATTTGCCAAAGGGAGATTGGACCTATGCAGATATTGTGGACATGCTACCCTATGACAACTATCTTCAGGTAATTAAACTTTCTGGAGCAAAACTCATCGAACTCCTTCTTGCCACCACTGCCAATGCGCCACAATTGGATGGACAATTCCCTCAGATATCTGGCTTCAGATTCACTCTCAACACCAATGCCATTGGGGACAAGCGAGTATCCAACGTGCAAGTGTACAACGATAGCGCCAACCGGTACGAACCACTCTCCCTTTCGAGAGAGTACACCCTCTGCACCACGAATTATTGTATCTCAGGCGGAGGCATGTATCATATCTTGCACCAACAGGAAGTTATCGCCGACAACATCATCCCATATCACGAATCACTAGTCCGCTACATCACCCACCATCTGCATGGCAAAATCCCCTCTCGCTATGCCAACGTGCAGGGTAGAATACAAATTCTATATTAAGCTAAATTCATAGAGTCATATAAAAGAATAGCGCCAACCCAGCATTCGCATGTGCTAGGTTGGCGCTTATTAGTGTCAGCTAACGTTACTCCGTAGGCTCAGCAGGGTCTGTAGGTTTATCCTCTTTTTTCTTGGCATTAATGGTACTACGCTGCTTTAGTTTGCTCTCTTCCTCGGCAATGTAGTAATTGAGTTGAGAGATAAACGCTTCGTAATCAGCAACACCTAGAGCAGAAGCAAGAGCATTAACTGTATCTACCAACTTGCGGTATGCTTCGTCAGCAGCTATGCGCATTTCCTTGGCATAACCCACTTTGTACTGACTGCCTTCGTTTGCCTGACTATCACGCAAAACCTGGAATTGTGCTATTGCCAGAGTCAATGCCTCTAACCATACGGTGAGCTGTAGGCCTGTAATAACATCCTCGGGCAGAGCGTTGAAATCCTGCATCACATTGTGTAGGATACCATACTGCTCGGTATAATTCAGACGTATTATGCTACCATATTTGGTGATGATGGCATAAGCCTGCTTGCCCTTCTCGGCTATGGATGAGTCGGGATGACGCTCCATACCTTGTAGGTAATAACTGAGACCAACGTACAGATAGTCAACCTTTTCGTCAGCAATCCTTACCTTCTCGGTCCAACTGTTAGATTTCTCCTGCAACAGAGCTGCATCAAATTGTTCAACACTGTTTTTATAAGCATTAACGATGCTAAGGATAATCTCGTTGGCAAGGGTTGCTGTTGCTAATGCAGATACTCTTTGATGGAATCCAAAATCCTCTTGAATATGAAGTTTGGTAATACCGAATGATTTGATAAATTCGTTCATGGTCTTTACGTTTTAGAAATGATGAAACATCGTTTTTCTATTGTCTACACCCCTGCAAATGATTAAAAAACTGCTTTTACGGTCATTTACACCCCTGCAAGTGATTGAAAAACTGCTTTTACAGTCATTTACACCCCTGCAAGTGATTGAAAAACCGCTTTTACGGTCATTTACACCCCTGAATGTAGCAGAAAAACCTTTTTATCTCACGTTGTCGCCGCCCTGTTTCTCTCCTTCCTTGTAGCAGCAGGTTAATAATGGTGGTTAATTATCTCTGACGAGGGCAAAGATAGAGAAAAAAATTAAAAAATTGCATAATCTGATTAGTTATCTCTGTAAATGACATGAAAAAAAATAACCTGTTCCGTTTTTAATATAATTGTTGTTATGTTACTCCCTTAATTTCAATTCTTTTTATTACATTTGTGCTGAAAGAAGAATAATATACCAAACCATAAATAATTTACATAATATGATAACTATGAAGAAAACTGTATTAGCCTTATTTTGTGCTTGTTCCGTAAGTGCTTTTTCGCAGATTAAACCCTCTGTAATTTATGATGGCGGAGAATTGCTTTTTGTTCCGGCACAACTCACCTCCAAGGGTATTCCCTTTATGTACAGTCACAATAAGAGCAATCACTCAACCTATATCACAATCTTTGATGAAGATGTTAATATTGTTGAACAATCTGAAATTAAAGCAGAGATTTTAAACTATACAACAAGAACTATAACAACTCAACGAAAATTCTTTATGCCGTATAAGGATGGTGGAACTCGTTCCTCATCAGAAGAAGAAGGATATTTTCTTGATGAATGGACATTAACTGATGATGTGACAGAAGAAAAAGTATATCATAACGAATGGATTGTTGGGCCAGAAGTTTATGAAGATAACAACAATTATCATTCGCGCTATATGTATCTTTCTCAGACCCTATTCAATCAAGACGATGATTTTGAATTTCTACGCGATCATTATGAAGTGATGCCTTTATCATATTGTGCCGATGACGATAGATCCGGGGGTCATGTTGGAATAGAAAAACCCAACTTTGGTGACGAAGATTACGATTATTACACACAGGACTTTGATTATGAACTGGGGGGATTCATATTCACTCTAGTTAAGACAAAAGTTTATGGAGGAGTAAAACATACAGGTATAGATATTGTTTCACTTGATGGAACCATTAAACAAACATTAGAGGGTATAACCAGCTTACAGACTGTTGTTTCTATTAATGGTAATTTCTATGTTTCTGCCTATGATTGGACGACACAGACACATGGACTCTATAAAATAGCCTCAACAGCAACAGCTATTGAGAGGGTTGCAGAAACAAGTCCCATAACAACCAATAATACAGCCTATACGCTAGATGGATTTAAGGCAACTTCTAACACAAAAGGTGTTATTATAAAAAATGGTCAGAAGATTTTGAATAAGTAAATTCTAGCGATTATCCCCCAAATACACATCAACGCCAATCTAGGATTTAGAGTTCATAGACTGGCGTTGATGTTTTATATTTCATTAAGTCTCTATCTATGGTTCTCCTTGTAACTCTAAATCAAACTGGTCAATTAAAGTGGATATTGCGGGATTCTGTTGTAGCATATCCTTTTGAAATTTATCAGCAAGCAGGGTGGAGAAACTGCTATTGATTAACTTCTGATACTCACACGGCATAGACTCAACTATGGTCTGACGATATAAATCCCATAAATATTTTTCAGAGTTGGCGAAAGACTCGTGTTCTACCAAATCAAAATCGATGCTATTGAAAAAGGAGTCTTTAACCTTGCTATCCCATTTTTCAAATGCTATTAATTCGGCAATCAGACCAAGTTCGCCCATACACCAAACGATGCCAGACACAAAATCAAAATGTTTTGTGGTAATACTTCTTTCTCTTATTTGTTGGTCAAATTTGTAATTACCAGCATAGTAGGGTGGGGCATCATGAGTATTTATATAGATAGACATTTGTTCAAACAAGGTATTGGTCGCAACTCCCTTTTCAATATTACTTTTTGACTTGGCTAAAATATAAAGATACTCCACTTTAGGAGAACCATTAAAAACGGCGCACTCTTTCAGCCTATCCAAATCAATCTGAAATTGAGGGTGATGTATCAACTTAATACAAAGGCTTGTGTAGTTACCCTGCACATCTAATGCGTTTAGGTTATTATAAACATATTCGGAGGGAAAATTTTTGATTACAATTACTCCACACTCTTTCTCGTGGTATAGTTCCCATAAGGATTTTATATCTTCATAAAAGAAATCGTCCCAATTACTTTGCAGTCTATAATATGCCCATGTTCTATCTAATTTGGAGGCGTGAAGCATGGAATTGAGAATCTTTCGCTGAGTCCGAAAATCCTGCTTCTCATATCTATCTCGGAGTTTCTTTCGTGCAGTTTCAACCATGCCACTATTCTTATCAGTAAATTGTTTTAGCAAAGAAGATATCGATTCATTCCTCTGTGGCACAATATTGTTTTCTACCTTTACAGCTTCGTTATATAAGTCTGTGCCAACATGCAATTTCGAAGGACTACGTTTGAGCTTCTTTTGCAAGGTCTTCAATTCATTTGGTTGAAGCGTATGCACCAAAGCCTTTAATACAGCCCTTTCTTTTGGACTTTTATCATATTTGGGCAATAGGTAGTGTGAAAGGATATAATCTAGTGCTGTCATAGTTATGTATGTCTATAATGTATTATGCCTTCATCTGAAGTACACAGAGCATAAATAATTGCACATGCTATGAGTATAGCTATTATCCAACCAATAATCCCAGTACTTCCTTCTTTTCCATCTAGTATCTTTTTAACAAAATATACAATTAACAGAAAGAAAGGAATACCCACTATTAAACAAAATGCTCCTACTACAAAAAAATCAAATGAGTTCATATACTATTAATCAGTTAAAAATTGACATTGTGTAAATTCAATCCAAGGAATCGACAAATGTTTGATAAGAACTTTTAATTCTAGATATTTGGGGAATCTTAACCTTACATCCTGTTATAAAATCTCTAGTATCCCAAAGTTTTATATATGGGTAATCGCATTCTATCCATTCAAAATCAATGTCTATGGCTTTACCATGTATTGAATAAGAATAATCTACATTAAACATGTCAAATCCTGTGTATTCTTTTACTATTTCAGGTGTGGCAAGAACAATCATGCCTTCAGCCTCAAGAGTATCTTCATCTTTCCATAATTTAATTTCCATCATTGGAGTATAATATATGTGATGGGACACTGATTTAATGTCATCATGGAATTTGGCAACATCCACGTAAGTGTATTTAATCTTATGATTGATATCCCTAAAAATTCTAAAAACTCTTGCTTTCATATATTTTTTATAACATATAAAATGAGATGGCGTAAATAATCGTGTATTTCTGTATTTGGAGGTATAGCAAGAAACCAATTTTAGATTGCTAAGCTAATATACCATCTATTTGAAATTTTCCACTTGCAAAAATACTTAATTTCTGCCATAATAGTTAATCCTTATAAACAAATTCTTTGATTCGTATTGTTTCTAGTATAAATAGTGAATATTCCCCTTCGCTCATCGCTACACGCTCAACGTTAATCGTTAATGTCATGGCCTCAAGACATCGAAATGGTCGATGCTATGCAATAGGGGCTCAAATTTGGGACATATTTTATTAGGAGATCTATTCGTTGGTCAATAGTAGCCTTTTTTATAGCCTGATACCATTCTTTTAATCTCGGTTCGTAATACGGATTTACACAAGGGGCATTGATTATTGTCCAGAAACTGTAGAGGAAGGTAATAAATTCATTTTTAAAAGACCCCTCAGGAGATTCTTTCTTAAACATGGGGAAATAGGTCTTGAAGATATAATTGCCTTTGGGGGTAATTCGCGCCTGGAAGTGACTATTGTGTAGCATGACTATACCACGGATGTACCCCTCTTTGTCCAGTTTTGGCGTAAAGACACCATCCTCGTCTCTGTCTCCGTATTTGAAGAAGACACCTATCTCATTGCTATCAAACATGCTATGATTGAGAAAATTGCTCAATCTGTTTTCAGCAAAGAATTTTTCACCATCGACATTCGTTACTCGCTCCTTGACTCGACGGATAGCATGCGAAGTGACCTCGACATAATAGGGTTTCTTTGCCTTAATGCCTCGCAGTACTAGGTATGCGCGTGTACCATATTGTGATTCATACTCACAGGTAATGGAGTGGTAGCACCTATTGCTCTTACCCACATACCATACTCCGATGTGCCAAGTGTTGCCACGGCAAGATTTGACCGTTTCAAATAGTTGAGTAGCTTCTTCCTCGTTGATGCCAATAGTCCATTTAGGACGATGTTCGATAATATATTTGGAGAGCTTCTTCTGCTTGCGCAATATCGATGGCCAATCTGCCAATAACTCACGAAGTTTCTCCTCCTCGGTAAAGGTGTGTAGTATCATGGTGTGTAATATGTTAGCTTTTGTAGCGCAAAGTTACAAAAAATAATGAATCCCAATAGAATGTTCCCACAAATATGACATAAACATTATAATGTTGGGAGACATGAGCAAGTGTCATTATGTATTGATAAAAGGAGTAAAAAGAAAAACTAGACAAGTTAATAAAAATTTCTCCATAACAGTTTGCTTCTGTACGAAAAGATGTAACTTTGTGTGCGAAAATAACCTTTAAAACTATGAAACTATACCATATTCTATTTGCATGGACTATGCTGACCTGTCTGTTGGCATGCAATGTAAAACCAAACGATACTACCAACGAGGGAGAAAGCATATCCTTTAAGTACGCCAAACTGGTAAGGCTAGAGAGATTGGAGGGAAAAGTCAAGGTTGAGATTAAGAATCCGTGGGACACAACGGCTATATTGAGAAGTATATGTGTGAAAACTCCCATTGAGAATGCTGCCGTTTATAGCGCTACACATGCTGCCTTGTTGCAAGAACTAGGTGTGGCGGAGCAGATTGGTGGTATTTTTGACGTGAATTATCTTTCCAACAAGGATTTGAAGGATAAGATTTCTACTGGGAATATTCGCGACCTAGGCAACAGCAATGCCGTCAATATAGAGCAAATCATGGACCTACGTCCCGACCTACTGATGCCTTCGCCATACGAGAGTCAGGGAGGCTACGGACGATTGGAGCAGATGAACATTCCCATCATGGAGTGTGCCGACTATATGGAGATTTCTCCCTTGGCACGTGCCGAGTGGATTAGAGTGTATGGTATGCTCTTTGGAGTGGAAGAGCGAGCAGATAGTCTCTTCTCTGAGATTGAAAAGAAATACCTAGAGCTGAAAGAATTGGCCAGCAAACAGAAAAGTAAGTTGCGCATACTGACGGAGCGTCCCTATAGCGGTGCGTGGCATGTGCCTTGCGGAGAGAGCACTACTGGATTGCTCTACAAGGATGCTGGAGCAGAATATGTCTTCAGTCATCTATCTGGTAGCGGCGCACAAGCTGTTAGCATAGAAAAAGTACTGGAACAGGGAATTACTGCCGACCTCTGGTTGATAAAAAGCTATGGACCTCTGAGCCGTGCACAATTAGAGCAGGATTGTCCTGCTGCAAAACTTATACCTGCGCGCTTGGCGGTGTGCGACACTAAAAACATTCCTTATTTCGAGGAAACTCCCTTCCATCCCGAGTATTTGCTTGAAAATCTCATTGCTCTACTCCACCCCGAGCTTGGCATTGTGCCTGAGAAAACGTATTTTGAATAACGCGCGCAAACATTATATATATAATATGAAGAAAGCGATAGTCCTTGTCTTGTTCATCACTCTGATAGTAGCCAACGTACTTTGGGGAGCATTGGACATCCCACTAAGTGCCATGATGGACATACTCATGGGTAAAGAAATAGCAGAGCACCCCTCGTGGAGCTACATTGTATGGCATAGCAGAATACCTCAGATGCTGACGGCTGGATTTTGTGGTGCCGCCTTGGCAACATGCGGTCTGCTACTTCAAACGGCTTTCAGAAATCCTTTGGCAGGTCCCTCTATATTGGGTATTGATAGTGGTGCAAGTCTCGGAGTGGCGATAGCAATGATGCTATTGGGAGGTAGTGTGAGTATAGGTAGCATGTCATTTGGCGGACATATTGTTGCCATCATGGCCGCTATGGGTGGTGCTATATGTATTATGCTATTGCTCAGTGTACTCAATAGCCTTTTGAGAAGCATGGTGATGCTATTAATCACTGGTGTGATAATATCTTATATCACTAGCAGTTTGATTTCTCTGCTACAATTTTGGGCAAATCACGATGGATTGCAATCATACGTTCTTTGGGGTATGGGTAATTTCTCTGGCGTAAGTTCTGAGCAACTTCCCTTATACATAGGTTTAATTTCCCTAGGACTGATTATTGCATTATTGATGATGAAGCCTTTGGATGCATTATTACTAGGCGACCGCTATGCTCAAAACCTTGGTGTGAATACTGGTCACACTCGCCATTGGTTGCTACTCTGCACAGGTTTGCTATCTGCCGTGAGCACAGCCTTCTGCGGACCTATCACTTTCATTGGCCTTGCCACTCCCCACATGGCTCGCTTTATTTCTCCCTCGGGTTCGCATCGTTCATTATTGCCACTGACAATGCTCATGGGTAGCACAATAGCATTGGCATGCAATCTGCTATGCAATCTGCCAGAAAACTCAGTACTACCTATAAACGTACTGACGCCCCTAATAGGAGCGCCAGTAATCATTTATCATACTCTTTCACCCAACCTTACATGGCGTGGAAGAAAGAAGGATGTGAGAAGTTAAATTACTTCTTGTAGTAAGGAGTGTTGTAAACCAAACGAACACCCTTAGCACTCTTGTGAATCTCAAGAGTTGTACCGTCCTCGTCTACAGTGTATACGTTAGCCTTGTGACCCTCAGCTACGTGGTAGATTACGTTCAACATCTTGCTAACGATTGCGAAAGCGTTCTCTTCCTTCATGGGAACGTCTACGATAAGCTGACCCAACTTGCCTGCCTCCTTAACGTCCTTCCAGTTCATGCTCATGTAAATCTGAGTACCACGGCACAAGCCAGTGAAAGCGTCAGACTGGTCGTCATAAACATAACCACGCTTTGCGATAGCTGAAGAAATCTTGTTAACACTAGCATTCAAGTTGATGCCGTCGAAATCAAATGCACTAGCGCTCAAGGTCATAACCATAGCTGCCAATACAACAAACAACTTTTTCATAATTTTGTTTAGTTTTTGTTAATTTATATTTTATTTGTTTTGTTCCTAAAATCCATTCCGTCTTCGGGAGCGCATTTCCAACATGTGGAAAATGCTTTTTAGACGTACATTTTGCTTTCCCCAAGAAAGGAATCTATCTTCCCGCTTTGTAATAGCTCTTGCGGAGTGCCGATAGTCATTTTCTGGTCTTGCATGAGCCATAGCACATCTGCCATCTTCAAGGCTATGCCTACATCGTGTGTAGAGAGCAGTATTGCCTTTTCCTGAGTGTGAGCCAATTCTCTAAGCAAGAGCATCAGTTCCACCTTGGAGGGGAAGTCCAAGAATGCCGAGGGCTCATCCATCAGTATCATTGGTGTCTGCTGGGCAAGGGCTTTGGCTATCATCACCTTTTGTCGCTCGCCATCGCTGAGCGAAGAGAACTTGCGATGAGCAAAGTGCTCCACATGCACCTGCCTCAGTGCTTCGTCTATGATTTGCTCGTCTTCATCCGAAAGTCTGCCAAAGTATCCCGTGTAGGGATGCCTGCCCATAGCGACAACTTCTCTGACGCGCAATCCCATGGCTTCAATGCGTTCTGTCAAGACCACGCCCATTGTTTCTGGGCTCACCTTTGTCATCGTTCCTGCCAGATATGGTTGGTAACCTGCCAGCGTGCGCAATAAGGTACTTTTTCCTGCACCATTGGCACCTAGCAAACATGTTACCTTGCCTCGATACAATGCTGCGTTCAAAGACAAGGAAACCACTTTGTTGCCATAACCAGTGGTCAGATTTTCAATGCTCAAAGCAATGCTCCTATCTTCTGGGGTTGCGTACAATACGTATCCTCCTAAAACTGATTTTTTCGTTAGAATAACGTACCTATTTTCTTAGAACGGGGGCAAAGTTAGAAAAAAGTAGTGAAACGGACACACTTTTATCAGAGAATTATCAGAAAAAATGTTAAACTGTCAATATTTTCCACATATTATAATATAAAATTGTTACCTTTGTGACAAATTAATATACATTTTACATCATATGCTTAAAAAGTTCGTTGTATTTTTTACACTATTACTTTCTGCATTTTCAGCAAATTATTCAATGGCAGAAAATGGTCCTCTAACACTTAAGTCTATCACCGATGGCACCTTCTCGGCACATGGCATCTATGGTGTCAACCCCTTGGCCGATGGCGAAAGTTATAGCCAGCTAGTGGGAGGAAAGCAAATCGTAGTGAGTTCGTTTAAGACTGGCGAACAGACAGGTGTACTCTTTGACGTAAACGACACGAAGGGCAAAATCAAGTTGGACCGTATTGATGGATATATCCTATCACCCAACCAGAAGAATATCCTCCTTCGCACACAGACACAGAGCATCTATCGCCATAGCACCACTGCCGTATATTACATCTACAATGTACAAAATCGTACCATCGAACCCCTCTCTGATGGCGGTCCCCAGGAGTGCCCACTATGGAGTAGAGATGGCAACTTGGTAGCTTTCGTTCGCGAGGGTAATCTCTTCCTTGTTAAACTTCTCTTCAACAATGCAGAGATTCAAATCACCAAGGATGGCAAGTTCAACCACATCATCAATGGCAAGGCGGATTGGGTATACGAGGAGGAATTCGTTACCAACCGTAGCTTCGACTTCAATGCCGACAATAGTATGATTGCATGGATTAGATACGACGAGAGCGAAGTACCCCTATTCTCCTTCCCCATGTACAAGGGTATGCTCCCTGAGATGCAAAACAATGCCGAATATCCTGGTGCTTACGAATACAAGTATCCTATTGCTGGCCAAGCTAATAGTAAGGTTACCGTGCACACCTTTGACATCAAGAGCCGTGCTACCAGAAAGATTAACGTTCCCCTAGATGCAGAAGGCTATATCCCCCGCATTGCATTCAGTAGCGACCCCGAAAAACTTTTGGTATTGACCCTCAACCGTCATCAGGACAACTTGAAGATTTGGGTTGCCAATCCTCGTTCTACCGAGTGCCGTTGCATCGTAAACGACGAGGTTAAGCCTTACATTGGCGACAAGACCTACACTCTCTTCAAGACCATCAAGGATGGTTTCATCCTGATGAGCGAGCGCTCTGGTTATGCACACCTATATCAGTACAATCTCCTTGGCTCTCAGAAACGTGAAATAGGAAAGGGTACAGATATCATCACCGACTTTTACGGAATTGATGAAAACACTGGTACGTACTATTATCAGGCTCACGAGAATGGTCCCCAGCGCACCGCCGTGTACAAGTGCGATGCCAAGGGCAAGGTTACTCGTATCAGCACAGAGCAAGGACAGAACTCTGCCATCTTCTCTGCCAACTACAAGAACCTAATGCTCACACACCATTCTGCTAGCACTCCTCCCACATACACTCTTCGTGCTAACACAGGCAAGGTTACCAAGACCCTACAAGACAATGCCGCACTAAAGCAGAAAATCGATGGTATGAACCTTGGCAAGATTGAATTCTTCAACTTCCAGACACAAGACGGCATTGACCTCAATGGTATCATGGTTAAGCCTGCCAACTTTGACGCAAACAAGAAATACCCCGTCATACTCTTCCAATACAGCGGTCCTGGTTCTCAGCAGGTTCAAGACTCTTGGTATGCAGGCAACTGCTCTGCTGCTTTGCTAGAGAGATACATGTGTCAAGAGGGTTTCGTAAGTGTTATCGTTGACGGACGTGGCACTGGTGGTCGTGGTGCAGAGTTTGAGAAGCAAACCTACCTCAAACTAGGTCAGCTAGAGAGTCACGACCAAGTAGAAACAGCCATCTATCTCAGCAAACTCCCTTGGGTAGATGCCAAGCACATCGGCATCTGGGGATGGAGCTTCGGTGGTTTCAATACCCTCATGAGTATGTCAGAAGGTCGCCCAGTATTCTATGCTGGTGTAGCCGTAGCACCTCCAACATCATGGCGCTATTATGACACCGTTTACACCGAGCGCTTCATGCGCACTCCTAAGGAGAATACCGAAGGCTATGACTGTAGCCCCATTTCACGTGCGGCCAACCTCAGTGGTGATTTGCTCATCATCCATGGCCTTGCTGATGACAACGTACACTTCCGCAACGTAGCAGAATATACCGAAGCCCTAGTACATGCCGACAAGGACTTCCGCCAGTTGACATACACCAATCGCAATCACTCCATCTATGGTGGCAACACACGCAACCATCTGTATCGTCAGCTAGTAAATCACTTTAAGGAAAGCATGAAGTAAAACGGAAAACGGAAAACGGAAAACGGACTTGCGAAGCTTGATGAGCGAATGCGAATAAATCTGCGAGTAAGCGAGAGCAGAATCAAGCTCGCTTGAATTATGCCGAACCGACGCACGAAATAAGAGCAGAGGATGCTAGCATACTATGCCTTATGAGAAGGAGGAAGACGAAGTCAATAGTGAGCAGATTCAAGACGACTATGTCGGTTTAAAACGGAAAGGTGACTTGCAAAACTTGATGAGCGAAGGCAAATAATCTATGATAAAACAAGTCGCGCATTCACCATATTAATACAGTACATTTCAGTTCTCAGTTCTCAGTTCTCAGTTTTCACCTTTCCGTTTTCCGTTTTCAGTTTTCCGTTCAAAAGGCCTCGTAGCTTAGTTGTATAGAGCGTCGGATTCCGGTTCCGAAGGTCCTGGGTTAGAGTCCCAGCGAGGTCACTAAAACATATACTGATGAAAACACGACACATACTTCTTTTTCTTCTATGCCTTTGTTTCCTACCCACAAAGGCACAGCATCTTATCAAAGGTAAAGCATCGTATTATTCCGATGTATTGCACGGACGTAAGATGAGCAATGGAGAGATATATCACAAAGACAGCCTTACTTGTGCCCACCTCAAACTTCCTTTTGGCACTATGCTCAAGGTACGCAATGTACTCAACAACAAAGAAGTTATCGTAGAAGTCACCGACCGCGGTCCCTATGCCAAGCGCTACATCCTCGACCTCTCTCGCGCTGCTGCCGACCGCCTAGGCATCCTTCGCAAAGGCTTTGCACCAGTGGAAATCAGTATCTATGCTCCCAACAAGGTTCCTTTCCGCATGAAAGAATCAGATGTGCAGATACCAGAATTGGACCTACAATACCAAATCCTATCCATCTATCCCGAACCCCTCTGGCAACAAGCGGATAGCATAGAGTAGAGTGTTTACCACTCGCTCATCGCTCGTCGCTCGTCGCTAATCGAATATATATTAGAAGATTATATTTCACACAGAATTCACTGATTTCTCAGATTATCCTCTTCTCAAGGGGGCAGTTTGCGAATGTGTTTGAACCCACAGAATTTGTCGCAAGCTCCGCTACGACGGCTGGCGCAATGTTTCGTAACTGACTCTACCCCTAAGATAGGGGTAGTACCCGAAGGGGGAGGGGGTGGATAGACCCAGCGTTAAACTGGAGAGTTTAACCCTCAGAGGGCACAGAATGACATTTGGTCATTCTTCTAAAGACCCTCTTCGCCCCCTGTCTCAGTGGGACAGTTTGCTGGCGCAATGTTTGCGAAAAGCATTGGATACTTCTCTGTGGGTTCTACGCGCGAAGCTGCGTAATAGTTCCAGCGATAGCGCCCATTGTATGGAAAAATCTGTGAGTTCTGTGGATTTTGTGTGAGATAATATCTTTCATCTGATGTTAATTTAAATCATCAACAGAATCTTTTCGCTAGTCGCTAATCTCTCATCGCTAGTCGCCTCACCCTCCTCCCCTAGCGTAGCGGCCAGGGGAGGCTGGGAGGGGTCTGTTTCGCTCATCTCTAATCGCTCAACGCTCAACGCTAATCGTTCCTCACGCTTCTCCCAGAAACTCTTTGATTACTTGCACTTGACGGGGTGTGAAATAGCGCTGGTTGGCTCTGTAGCCAGTTTCCTGGAGGGCTTGGAGCAGACCTTTTGTGTCAACTATCTCCTGTCGGAAACGGCGTAGAGCAGCCTTGTACCCCAAGTCGGGATAATATCGCATGGCAATAGTACGGAACTGCATGCCTCGACACTCAGAATGCCATTTCATAGCCCCTCCTTATTGCGTGTTCGTCTACTTGTGACATACTGATGCCGCACTCCACGCAGGTCATGCCCTGAAGCAGACGTACCATACGTTGCCTTCCATCATGTGTGCCCCATTCCAACAGCTCGTTACCTCCCAATCCCGTGAGGCCACATACGGTACGCAGGTAGCTCAGTGAGTTGTTTTCCGATGGCGGTGCCCACCGTTGTATGATGGTGCGTGGCGAGAAGGGTTTGCCTTCCTTCAGAAAGCGCTCCCTGTAGGACGCCATTACTCGCCATGCGGCACGATAGCCATAGGCCATGGAGGTGAATTGTACGAAACTCTTGTCGGTCTGTTCCACTCGCATTCCCCTCCATTGAGAGGATGAATGACGAATGTTCAGAGGGTTGCAGTTGCGAATCCCTCGTGGTGTAGTTTTGTTTGTCATAGTAAAGATAAATTAATGTTTGTTTTTCAGAGGGAGAGCGAGGAGTCATAATCTGCTCCGCGCTCCCCGAATACTTTGGGTCAGTTTAGCTCAATGCATAACTGTCAGTTGTCAGTTGTCAGCCCTGACCTTTCTCAGGAATATCCCGTTTGCGGTTATTGCTTTGTATGTTTTATCTGGTACCATTCCGTTTTTGCATAGCATTGGCGCATCAATTCTGCTTTCGGTTTTTCCTCACCATGTAGTTCTATATAGCCTCGTCGTTTCCATTGGCTAAGCATATCACTCAGGTTACCCCTCTGCAATCCCATTTTCTGACGCATTTGCTGAGCTTCTTCGCGTGTGAAGATGTCGGGCAGGAGGTCTAGAAGGTTCTGAGGTCCTGGCTTGGAGGAGGAGGCATAGTGGGCATTTTCTGCCATCTCTATCTCGTTGCCAAAGAAGTGCATCTTGCACCATAGGTCGTAGTTCAGCGACCATCGGATGAAGTCCTCGATGCGCTTGTCCCAGCGCTCGCCTTGCGCCACGTAGAGTACCATGGCCTTGAGGTAAGCAATCACGTTGGCACGATAGGAAAGGTTCTCATACACACGGCTTTGGGATAGGCGTGAGAAGTCGGCACACTCCTCTATCAGCCTTCGGGACAGAGCACGCGCCTTGGGGCAATCCACTAGGCCACGGGCATTGCACAGATGCTCTATGTAGGGACGCAATTCCTC
>JAZLBF010000039.1:0-129601 GCA_045613565.1 Bacteroidaceae bacterium | reverse complement strand
TAATGCTTTTGAAAGCAGCAGAACCACCACCAGAGTATTAAATAAAGTCTTAAGGGGGCTTATCTACAGAAAAATGCCTCCCAGCTTGTGTATTTCAGCAAGTTGGGAGGGTAGGTTCGTGTTTACCGGACAGTAATAATTAGATTTGGTAATATATGTAAAATTTAAACTATACGAATAATCAGTCATTATTTTAAAGGTTGGTATCCTTCCAGAATATTATCAAGAAAAATACTTATGGAAATTAGATATTGTTAATATGATCTTGCTCTGGGCCAAACACACTGAGGAAAAATGATAGAAATGCATTCATCATGATACAGAAAATAAAGGCTTCTTACTTTATAACCTACAAGTCCCCCAAAATCAGCGATTAGTAATACTGGTTAACGGATACAAGAAAAGCGTAAGGACTTGTCACGCTTATCAAATAGATGGTATCGCCAAACACCAGTGTAAGAATAAACAGAAACAAATACCCCACGCTGTAGTATACACTTTGCAAAGCACAGCGGGGGCTGTACGCGCACAAATCATATACATACAGAATGACCGTATCTTCGTCTCTACCCTCTTACAGTTATTTTTGGCGATTTTACTATTTAGGATAAAGCAAGAAACGCATTCTTGTCCCAAGGATTTCTCCCCTCAGGCAGCACAAAAGTACAACTTTATTTTGATTCAGACATACTTTTAGCTGTTTTTTCTATTATCCTAGCACTCCAATGGTCATATTTCATGCTATTCTTGTTGACGATACGTCTAAAAGCATAATAACAAACACCACAGTGACATCAGCACTATGACAATATATATTAAGGTATAAAAAATAGACACCTTCACAAACGGAATGGATTCTCTACTCAAAAATAGACTCTACAAATTTGCGAAATGGAATTTCTAGCGAAAAAGTGCGTTAACAATTTGTTTCCACTCGTTTCTAACTGCCGTAGCACTTCAACAATTAGTTTCCACTCGTTTCTCATTGTCGTAGCACTTCAACGGTTAGTTTCCGGGCGTTTCTCATTATCGTAGTGCTTCAACGGTTAGTTTCCGAGCGTTTCTCATTGTCGTAGCACTTCAACGGTTAGTTTCCGAACGTTTCTCACTGTCGTAGCACTTCAACGCTTAGTTTCCGAGCGTTTCTCACTGTCGTAGTGCTTCAACGGTCACTTTCAGGGGTGTTTCTTTAGGCTACGGGGGAGTAGAGAAAATGATAGATTGTCTGCGTTGATTGATACCCTGTGTGAAAATGTAAGGATAATGTAAGGTTGGTTTTCATGGATGGTAGGTAATTTGTTCCTACTTTTGCCGTGAAAACTTAAAATTGTTGTACCTATGCTTACACATTCTCGTTTTAGAATTGTTGACAATGCGGTGGGATGGATGGTGTTTTTCATCGCTTCCATCGTGTATTGTAGCACAGTAGAACCATCTGCTAGTCTGTGGGATTGTTCCGAATTCATTATCTCTGCTTACAAGTTGGAAGTGGGTCATCCACCCGGAGCACCCTTCTATATGCTCGTGGCCAATCTGTTTAGTCAGTTGGCATCCTCGCCAACTGAGGTTGCAAGGATGGTTAACATTCTTTCTGCTTTGCTGAGTGCAGGTTGTGTATTGTTCCTCTTTTGGAGTATATCACATCTGATGAGGCGTCTGCTGCATGAGGAACAGATGGGGTGGGGCACATTGTTTACTATTGAGGGGGCTGCGTTGGTAGGCTCGCTGGCTTTTTGCTTTAGTGACTCTTTCTGGTATTCTGCTGTTGAAGCCGAGGTTTATGCCTTCTCCAGTTTTCTTACAGCGCTGGTCTTTTGGTTGATGTTGAAGTGGGAGGAAGAAGCAGACCTCTCCACTTGCAACCGATGGATACTGCTCATTTCCTATTTGATGGGTATTTCCATTGGGGTGCACTTGCTTAACCTTTTGTGTATACCCTCCATGGTGCTGATATATTATTTCCGAAGGACTGCGAAGATATCAGCATGGGGTATCGTCAGGGCTTTGTTAGTTGGTTTTGCTCTGCTGGGCGGCTTGCTTTATGGTCTTGTGCCAGGAGTACTATGGTTGGCAGAGCGAGCCGAACTACTAGCCGTCAATTGTCTGTCGCTTCCCTTTAATAGCGGATTGTTGGCTTTTATAGGACTTTTGCTCATTGTAATAGCATGGGGTTTGATAGTGTTGAAGGGGAAGAAACGCTTATTCTTGAAATCTGTTGCGTTAATTCTTGCAGGTTTTAGTTGTTATGGCATTATACTGATACGCTCTGCGGCCAATACACCTATGGACGAGAACTCGCCAGAGGATGTCTTCGCTCTGAAGAGGTATCTCAACCGCGAGCAATACGGCGAGACACCATTGCTTTATGGTCCTACTTACAAGAGTCGCCCCCTGTATGAGCGTAAGGGCAATTACTCCGTTATCAAGAAGAAGGAGGGTGCGATGCAGTATCAGAAATCGGAGACAGACGGTAAGTACAAGCCTGTTGGGCGCAAAGAGGATTATATCTACGAGAAGAATCAATTGTTTCCACGTATGCACTCAGTAAAACATGCCAGGGCCTATGAACAATGGATGGGCGGAGTGAAGGATGCGTCGGTACGGGAAAACCTACGTTTCTTCTTCTCATATCAATTGTACTACATGTATATAAGGTATTTCTTCTGGAACTTCGTGGGCAGACAGAATGACATCCCTGGCAATGGAGAGGCAGAGTATGGCAATTGGATAACGGGCATTGATTGGGTGGATAGTTGGTTGCTTGGGTGCGATATGGATAAACTCCCATCGGAATTGTCTAGCAATGCAGGGCGCAATGTGTATTACGCTCTTCCCCTATTGCTCGGTATCTTGGGCATGGTGTGGCAATATAGACAACGGGCGTGCGGCAAGCAGCAGTTCTGCGTTATCGCAACCTTGTTTTTTATGACAGGTATTGCCATTGTCTTGTATTTGAATCAAACTCCGCTTCAGGCACGAGAGCGAGATTATTCCTATGCAGGTTCTTTCTATGCTTTTTCTATCTGGATTGGTTTGGGAGTTGGTGCAATGACCAGGGTGATAAGTGCTATCAGTAGGAGGTGCAAGGTGGAAAATCATTGTCTGAGTGCTATCGTTGGCATTCTACTTTGTCTATCCGTACCCATACTTATGGCATTGCAGAATTGGGACGACCATAACCGTGGTCATCGTTATGCTTGCAGAGATTTTGGTTTGAATTATCTGAACTCTGCACAGAGCGAGGGCTATCCTATTATCTTCAGTTTAGGCGACAACGACACATTCCCTCTTTGGTATCATCAAGAAGTGGAGGGTAATAGAACGGATACTCGTGTGTGCAACCTGTCCTATGCTTGCATAGATTGGTATGTGGAGCAGATGTTGCGCCCTGCCTATGACTCTCCTGCGCTACCACTAGGGTGGGAGGAAAAGGATTACAAATGGGGAGCAAATGCATACGTGCAGATAGAACCCGAGATAGCAGCCTCTTTCATGTCTCTCTACGAAAAGGAACCTGCCACGATGGAGCGTGTCTTTGGTAAAGCCCCCTTCGAACTGAAAAACATACTAAAGCATTGGGTCTTTGAGCGCGCAGATGGTATGAGCGACGAAGATATCCGCCTGCGCAAGTATGTCAAGGCTCTGGTTTGTGGTAGAGAGCATGAGTGGCAGACGGCAGATATCCGTTGCTTCCCCACGGATAGTACCTATGTTTCTCTTTCCGATGGTAGAAGGATGAATCTATCTTTGGCAGAGGAAAAGTTGTTGCTCATGAACGACCTTCTTCTATTGCAATTGCTTTCAGATACAACAATCAACAGACCTCTGTATGTTACCACTAGTATGGACCTTAATGAAATCAGTTATATCAAGCCACATCTGTCATTGGAAGGACTTCTGTACAAGGTGGTTCCTGCTTGTGGCGAGAAGAATTCCATCATGGTGAACACAGCAGTAATGTATGATAATGTAATGAATAGGTTCAGATTCGGGGCACTGGAGTCAGGAGACATTTATGCAGATTACGATGTGAGGAAGATGCTCTATGCCCATCAGCAGAAAATGGCTATGCTGGTGGATGCTCTGATGCGTGAAGGCGATATGGAAAGGGCTCTGTCCGTGGTGAGAAAATGGCAAAGCGATTATCCACAAGAGTATATCATGTACGACAGGACGCTGCTGGTCTTTGCCGAATGCCTATACCTTGCAGGTAGTACGGAGGAGGCTGATGAGATAGCAGACCGTTTGCTGGTACATTCTGCAGAATGGTTGGAGTGGTGCAATGGCAAGACCAATAAGCGCCGCAATGTCTCAGGGTATACGGAATACGTTTGGATTAAAACTATGAATCAGAGCCTTACTCTTGTTCAAGAGCATACAAGAACTCATTTGCTTGATATATATTTCCCCTTGTATAAATCATATTTGACCAGTTATGAACAATTTTTTAAATAACAGGAATATCCAAGTCTTCCTCTTCGCCCTGGCCGCCTTGTTTATCGTTGGTGGTTTCTTATGTATGTCAGGTGAGGGTAGTAGCTCAGAGTACTTCAATCCTGATATTTTCTCTGCACGCAGAATACGCATAGCTCCTATGCTTACTCTGATAGGGTATTTACTCATTATACCCGCAGTATTGTGTTCAGATGAATGATTTGCGTCAGGGTTCAACTGCACACAAAACATTTCCGGCCCAGAAAGTAAGAGGGTGCAACTGCACACAATACTTTTCTAGGCCGGAAAATAGTTGATTGCAAAAGCAATTATTTGTTGAAATCTAGGGTTTGTTCTTCGCTGGATGGGTTCTGTTGTTCAAGAGTGTAGAAACTACTGCCATCGAAACAGTGTGTGCAAATGCGCTCCTTGGGTAGGCCGATAGCACGTACGAGAGTTTCTAGCTTTGCAAACTTGAGCGAGTCAAGGTGCAATGTGTCTGCAATGGTCTGTACCATGCGGTTGTACTCAGGAGAATCGGTCTTGGTGTATGCCTGTACGTTCTTGTTCATATCACCTTCGAGTTCCGCAATTATACGACGTGTGATTAGCTCAAGTTCGTTCTTGCTGGCACTAAAGTTGATGAAAGGACAACCATAAACCAATGGTGGGCATGCTATGCGCATGTGTACCTTCTTGGCACCTAGTTCGTGGAGAGCCTGAGTGTGGTCGCGCAACTGTGTGCCGCGTACGATGGAGTCGTCGCAGAAGAGTACGCGCTTGCCGTCTAGCATATCCTTATTGGCAATCAATTTCATCTTTGCCACCAAAGCGCGTAGTTCCTGATTGGATGGGGTGAAACTGCGAGGCCAGGTGGGGGTGTATTTGGAGATGGCTCTTGCATAGGGTACTTGATGGCCTTCAGCATAACCAACTGCCATACCTATACCTGAGTCGGGAATGCCACATGCGCAATCTATCTCTACGGGGTCTTCTTTACCCATTTCTCTACCGCACTCGCGACGCATAGCTTCACAGTTACGTCCTTCGTAGCAACTGGTGGGGAAACCATAATATACCCATAGGAAAGAGCATATTTGCATACCCTTGTTGGGGCGGCGTAGTACCTCCATGCCATCGGCTTGAATGCGTACTATTTCGCCAGGACCTACGTAATGAAGTATATCATAACCAAGATTTGGGAAAGCACTGCTCTCTGAAGTAACCGCCATCGCACCATCTTTCTTGCCAACTACGATGGGGGTACGTCCCCATGAGTCGCGTGCAGCTATGACACCATTTTCTGTTAGAAGAAGCAGAGAACAAGAGCCTTGTACCATCTTGAACACATTCTCGATGCCTTCAACAAAGGTTTTGCCTCTTACGATGAGAAGACCGATGAGCTCTGTGGGGTTGATGCGTCCGCTGGAGAATTCGCTTAGGTGCATTCCCTCGTTAAGCATCTGTTGAGCTAGTTCCTCAATATTATTGATACGAGCTACGGTAACGATGGCAAATCGGCCAAGGTGGCAATTGATTAGCATAGGCTGAGCATCTGTGTCTGAAATGACACCAATACCGCTATTACCCTTGAAACGATCCAACTCTGATTCAAAACGAGTACGGAAGTAGGTATTCTCCAGGTTGTGGATACTTCTGTAGAAACCATTTTCATCACTGAAGGATGCCATACCGCCACGGCGAGTACCTAGATGAGATTGGTAATCTGTACCATAAAAGAGGTCTGCCACGCAAGGTTGCTGAGAGACTGTGCCAAAGAAACCACCCATAAATTCTGCTTGTTGTGTTTGATATACTCTTTTGTTTGAGAATGCAAAGTTACATCAAAGGCGCGAAACTCGCAAGAAAAGAAAAAAAAAACTGAAAGGTAGGATGGGAAAACTTATCTGTTACCTTTCAGTTTGATATTGTCAGTGTGTATTTTGCTTTGAATGGGAATGAGAGTTAACCCTCATGTTTGTGGTTTGCACTAGTGGATTTATTCGCTAAAACTTATCAAGCTTTGCAAGTCCGTTCCCACTTTTCACCTTTCACTTTTCACTTTTCACATTTCCGTTTTTACTAGTCCCATGCGTTCTGCTTCCTGCATCATGTAGGCAAAGGCAGCATCGTGGTCAGATGGTATGCGCGACTCCCAAATGGCATCTTTGACGGCTTGTTTCAGAGTGCCCACCTCTCGGCATGGAGGTAGGTTGAGTGTCTGCATGATTTCCTCGCCAGAAATAGGGTTAGTCCACGTGCGATAATTGTCGCGGGCCTGCAGGTCAACCATCTTTTCGCGTACAAGGCGGAAATTATCCAAGAAACGTTGTTTGCGAGTCTGGTTTTTCGAGGTAATATCTGCCTCGCAGAGGGTC
This sequence comes from Bacteroidaceae bacterium, assembly GCA_045613565.1. Classification (GTDB taxonomy): domain Bacteria; phylum Bacteroidota; class Bacteroidia; order Bacteroidales; family Bacteroidaceae; genus Physcousia. Next base: position 122,789 of record JAZLBF010000039.1, on the reverse strand, counting down.
ATCAAGTCGTCAATGTCTTCGCCAGCCTCAAAGAGCAATCTTCTTACAGCAGAATCTGTCACCTCTTCATCTGCTATTACCTGTGGACGCATGTGCATGCCAACGAGTTTTTCCACGTATTGCATCCTCTCGTCTAGTGGCAATTTCATACGACGGAAAAGTTTCTGCACCATCTTCTGGCCCACGTAATTGTGATTGTGGAATGTCCAACCGAGGGTATCATCCCATCGCTTGGTGCGTGGCTTGCCTATATCATGGAGTAGGGCTGCCCATCTGAGAAAGAGTGTCTCAGATGCTCTGTCTTTAGTGAAACGAGCAATATTGTCGAGCACTTCCAGAGTGTGGTAGAAATTATCCTTGTGGCTTCGTCCTCCGCGACTTTCCTTACCACAAAGTGCTGCTATCTCTGGCAGAATGATGGGTAGGAGACCACATCTTTCTAGCTCGATAAAACCGATGCTAGGGATGGGCGAAAGGATAATCTTGTTGAGCTCGTCAATGATACGTTCTTGCGATATGATAGAAATGCGTTCGGTATTGCGCTGAAGGGCCTGCTGAGTTTCGTCCTCGATACGAAAGTTGAGTTGAGTGGCAAAACGAATACATCGCATCATGCGCAAAGGGTCGTCGCTAAAGGTAATATCTGGGTCAAGAGGAGTGGCAATAAGTCCGTCTTCCATATCCCAAAGTCCATCAAAGCGGTCAATGAGGCATCCAAACTTCTCTTTATTCAACTGGATGGCAAGGGCATTGATAGTAAAATCTCTTCTATCAAGGTCGTCCTCTAGGGTGCCATCTTCCACAATGGGTTTTCTACTATTACGAGAATAACTTTCGCGACGAGCGCCAACAAACTCTACCTCCTCGCCATGCCACTTGACTTGGGCTGTGCCAAAATTTTTAAATACGGAAACATTGGCTTTGTGCCCTAATTTCTTACCCAACGCCTTTGCCAAACGTATACCAGGACCCAATGTATTGGGGTCTGCAGGATGGTCTTTAGTAGAAATTTGTGGGTCAACGACTACGCAATCGATATCCTTGGATGGACGTTCAAGAAAGAGGTCGCGAACATATCCACCCACTACATAGCATTCAAGCCCAAGTTCATCTGCTGTCTCTGAGATGCGATGAAACATGGGTTTGTCCAAAAGATTACGTAAATCCTCGTCAGTAAGATGCAACATTATTGTGCTAACTTTATCTTATCTTCTTTTAGTTTTCTTTCAAAGAACTGGCTCTTTATAGAAAGACGCTTCCATTCTTCTCCAGTAGTTCCTTGCAAACTGTCCAATGCAGCTATCATTTCGATACTGTCTAGTAGGAGAATGCCCTGCTTGCGTGTCTCAATAGCTGTGGGGTATTGCTGTCGCATGCTTAGGAGTGTGTCACGAGCAGCATCATAATTGCGGTCTTGTAATAACTGTCGAGACATTTCCAGCATAGCGTTGGCTGCCACTTCGGGCGAGGGTTTCTCACAAGAGGTGCATACCACCAGTATGGCCACCGCTAGAATATGGAGTATATGTTTCATATTTTGGATGTATGGGGCTGATATATCTTGCAAATAAGAATTCATGGTTTAGCGACCCTGACCAAAGAGGTCTCTTATTCCATCAAGGTCAAAGCCTAGAGTAAATCGCATGGTTTGGTCAAGAGGGTTACCTTGAGCTGTAGCAATACAATAGGCTGCATCCACGGTGAATACACTCATTCTTAAACCTGCACCAACGGAGAAATACTGACGATTACCCTTGTGAGGATTCTCATAATGATAACCAGCTCTGAGCATTACGCGGTCATTGTAGGTATATTCTGCTCCAAAACTCCAACGCAATTCTTGGATCTCCTCCTTGAAACCACCAGGGGCATCGCCAAAACTCTTGAAGATACCTTCGATGGAACTGACAGAATAGTAGTCTTCCTCTAGGCGTCTTTCGTAGTCTTCTGCTGCTTCACCCTCGCCTTGAACGGGCTTGGTGGGAATGCACAATTTGTAAACTTCTGCACCAAAAGAGAATCTATTGTATTCGTTGATAGGCACTGTCATATTGATACCCAAGCGCATCGTAGCGGGAAGGAATTCTGCATGAGTACTATTTCCCATGTTGATTTTGGTACCAATGTTAGCCAATGAAAGACCCCATGAAAGGCTACACTCTCTATTGCCTGCCATGAAATATCCCTGACGATACATGCTGATGTCTGCAGCAAAGGCTTTACCAGTTGCTGCCTCTTGGGTGGGGTCGTAGTTCATGTTTGAGAGAATAAAGCGCATGGCCACACCCATAGAGAATGTCTGAGATAGCATGCGGCTATAGGCTACATCTAGCGCCATCTCATAGGGGCTGAAACTATAGTCGCCTTCTGTTGTAGTTACCTCGCCCATACCAAAATAGCGCAAAGAACCACTGATGGCAGAATAATCGCCAATGCGGTAGAAACCAGATAGATTTGCTAGGTTGATACCTGTGGTGATTTTTCTTAACCAAGGAGTATATGAAGCGCCAACACCAGCGCGAGCAATATTCCAGGGGTATTTAGCACAATTCCAATACTGACTATTGGCGTCGGCATCAGTGGCCACACCCATATCACCCATGGCACCAGCTCTTGCATCTGGAGCTATCGCCAACGATGTCACACCATAAATCTCTGGATTAAATCTTTCAGACAAATCCGAATTCTGAGCCATTGCCATTAATGAGGACAAGGCTACAAATATATATAAGTATATTCTTTTCATACGTGATATAATAACTCAAAAAGGCGCTTATTTATTGCCTCGTAGGATAAATTTCTTTTCTTTATAGCTTTTCTTGCCTTCTCCATAACTTGCTGTGACACGACAAATGTAGATGCCATTGTTCAACTTAGCTCCTGCTCCATTGCTACCATTCCATGGGATAGTAACAATGCCTTTCTCGTTGGATGTATTTACGGTTTGTCGCCATTGTACATCTCCATTGGTGGAGTATATCTCTAGCATGAAACTGCATTGAAGGCCTGGCATATCGTAGGCTACGTGGAAATTAGTCTGACCGCTAACAATGTCTTCCTCGAGCACTAACGAAAGTATTTCAGGAGAAATGTCCTCTCCTACAACAAAGCGAAGCGTCTGGGTAGAGGTGTTGTTTAGCATGTCCCATGCTCGGAAGGTTAACCAATGTGCACCAACGCTTAGTTCGGGCATATCTGCATAGATTACTCTGCCTTGTTTATAATTACCGGCATCTTGAGTAAAGTAGTCGTTTAGCGTGTAGGTCTTCTTAGGGTCGCCATCGATGCATATCTGTAGGTCATGTCCTATTCCATTTCCATTGTATTGTATGCCTGATTCGTCAAAGAGTTCGGCAATAAATATTGGTTTCTTGCTGACGGCATCGCCATCCATGAAATCTTGATTGTCAAGGTACATATAGATTTCTGGACCTAAGGAGTCAGTTTCCATCTCTGAACTATATCCGCCTACCAAAAACTCTTCGCTATGTCCATTAGCTTCTATTGTGCGCTCATTATTTACGGCATAGAAAACAAATCTGCCGTTTTCATCGCTATAACTAATATCTTTTGGGATAATGATGTCTGCAGAGAAGCGGCCATTTTTGACGCTATCCATTCCATTGTTGATTTCCTGGTTCCAATCAGTGTAGGTGAATGGAGTATTGCCGGTGTTTCCTCTAGTGGAAATGGTATTTTCACTATCATACAATCTAAAATATACGAGTCCATTAAACTGTTCGTCTATTTCGCCTGTGGCGCTTTCTATATGACCAGAAATAGTAACGTGGCTACCTCCGTTGAGGAATTGTTCTCCATTGATAGCTACACCATTGATGCTATCTAGAACTACCTTGGAATTTGGATTTCCAAACACGAGGGTTGGGTCGCCAAGTAGTGCATATTGTAATTTGTTTTGTGGCTGGCTGCCATCTGAAATGTTACTTACCATGCTCTTTTTGGCAAGTCTTAATGCTTCGCCAACACTATTGGGTTTATTATTCTCATCCTTATCAAATAGGTAGCTAGAGAAGAATCGATTCAGATAGAAATTCTGTGTGCTGTACACAGTTCTTGTGGTTCCAATGAAAGCTACACCACCTCCTTGTGGATTCAATACGGCGGCTTCACCCAGATTGTCTTCTTGGCTATCAAACGGTGTGATGTCGCATGCTGCAACAAACCATAGTGGAAGTCTGTCAGATGTCCATGATTTCATGTCGTCTAGCGTGATAACTCTTTCGTGGCTCATTAAGTATGTTGCTCCATGGCCCGTATAATTGAATACCATGGCTCCGTCTTGAATATAGTCGGCTACAATATTCCTGATTTCAGGGTAGGAGTAATACAGACCTTGGTTTACGCGCTGATAGTTGTCCCATATTATCTTACGTACATCAACATTTGGTGCACTTTCCAGTATTTTGTCAGCTACTTGATTGGCGTCTTTCATGTGAATGTTATTGTCTCCGTCGTCACCCATGACAACCACCCTATTGCACCACTCTGCAGTATTTTGTCTTTCCAAATGAGTAATTGTCTTGTTAACCATTATCTTAGCTTGCTCTTCGCTAGTAACAGGGAAGCGACCTATCGCAATGTCTGAGACGTCCTGTGTGGGAGCAGTTCCTTCACCATCGTCCATTAATCCGAAATAATCTTCCCAACAGTATGACTGCGTATCGCTATAACTATTTTCACTCTGATAACATAGCAGATAGTCATTGGCTGAGAAACTCCTCCATGTGGTAGACTTCATTCTATTATCCCATGCACAATCGCCCATCAATAGTAGGTGGCGAGGAGCGGTCCCACCTTCGATACCTCTGTCATACAACATCTTTAAGAATCTTCTGTATGCAGTTGCATCTGGGGTTCCAGAGGAAAATTCATTGTATATTTGGTCGGCTCTAACTATAATGCAATTCAAATTACTATACTGCTTATGTGCATCAGCCAATCGTTGCGCTTGTGCAGCTAGCTTGTTACTTGTAGGTATGATGATTACCATATCTACATTGTTTAAGGCGTGTAGATTTTGGTTCTCTATGGCATCACCAGCGGTAGGTTCTGGGAAGTCATATGTTGGGTCAAAAGCAACAAAGGTATCGGTCCCGTCTGCTGTTGCAAAAGTTATACCATCGGTGCTATCCTCTGTGGGAACCAGTGAAGCAGGAGTATTCCTCTTACCAATCCTCATCACTTTTAGTTCTCCTGCATGCTCTTTGCCTATAGAAGTAAATCGTGTTGCACCAGAGTACTTTTTTACAACATTTGTTGATGAACCGCTACCTGTACCTGTACCAGAATATCCTCCGCCGAAACGCACATAGCCATCTTGCGGTTCTAATGCAGCTGTGTAGCTTAGTGTAATGTAGTCCAATCGTCCCTGTACTCTGCTACTAGTAGTGGTTGGGCCTTGAGTGGCAAGGGTAATCTTCCATGTATTGTTGCCAGGATTATAATCGGAGACGTCTAGGTTGGAAAATTTGCCTTCTGAATAATACATATAATTACCTGGTGCTGAGATAGTACGTGTTGTTACTGTAGCTCCATTTGCCCATATGGTGAGCGGAGTAGCGACATCATTACCAGTAAATACTACTGTCAACTTTTCATTACCTAGACTATTAATTCCGGACAATGTATATGTTTTTGAGTATGCTCCAGAATATAGTGTGCTCTCCACCAAATTTCTACCTCCTCTAAACCAAGCATAATCATCCACTTCATGTAGCGCATGTCCCAAGGTAGTGGTAACAGTTTGTTTTATGGAGCCACTATATGGTTGTTCTGTTTGGATGTTGCTCCTATTCTCTCCTTCAGTCAGGAAATAAGTTGCTTTTGTGGCATAGGCATTAAATATTCTATCCACACCTTCCCATCGCACTAGGCCATTTCCCCAAAAGAGTAGATTGCCATTAGGGGATTGGTACAAAGGAACTTCCTCCAGGTCATCGAAATCATTGTCTGCATCTAAGGCTTCTGATTGTTGATGACCGCCATAACCATACAAATGTACTTTGCTAGGGTCTGCAAAACCAAGTGATGATAGGAAACTAGGGGTTAATTTGTAGATTCCGTCCTCTGTGATGTGTATTTTCTTCCATTTACCTGTAGAAAGTACAGAGCTGGTTGCGTACCTCTCGCTACGTTTCCCTCTAGTCCTTGCAAGATTTTCTTTCGGTATAGAATTAATAACTACCTTGGCACTCAATAGTTTGTGAAATTTGCCTCCCTTCTTGATGATAGGGATAAAACTATAGTTGAGTAATCCTTTACCTCTGTTTACACTAATGTAGCTGTTGATACAAATTGAATCTGAAATATTTTGTGCATAGCGTTTAGCTAGCGATAATTCGCTCGCTTCCAGTTGCTTCCATGTAGGATATTCTAATTCTACATGGTAATCATTTAGTTTATAATCAGTTTCTAGTGTTACTACTTCGCTATATACTGGACATACAGTATCCTTGGTCAACATATCCCAATCGAGATGTGTTAACTTGTCTTGAGCAACGACAGGCAATGCTATTGCACTGGATATTATCGCTACGAATATCAGTAGTATTTTTTTCATCTAACTAGGTTAATCATTTTACATTAAATTCTAAAACCTTTTGGTTGTTTATCCAACCTTCCAAATGGTCGTCAATATGCACTTGTCCTACTCCGACAGGTGTACCTGTGAATATGAGGTCGCCTGTTTTCAAAGTAAAATATTTGCTGAGATAGCTGACAATATGGTCCACCGAATGTATCATATCTTTGCTGAATCCAGTTTGAACTGTCTTTCCATTGATATCTAAGTGAAAAGTAAGTCCTTCAGTTAGGATATTAGTCTCTACATGTTCTTCAAATCTATTGGCAGAACCTTCAAGAGCACCCGTCTTTTCGCCGTTAAAATCGATGAATTCTCCAATTACAGCGCTTCCATCGAATCCCTTTGCAATATCCCAGGGTAAACCTTTAGCTCTAAGTTCCCTTTGTAAGTCTCTAGCAGTAAAGTCTACACCTACAGTAACCGCATCATAATATCTATATGCAAACCGTTCGCTGATACTTCTACCCATGCGACATATTCTTACCACTAATTCCGCTTCATACTCGCATTCGTTGGTATAATCTGGAATAAAGAATGGACGACCACGTGTCACCAACGCACTATCACATTTGGTAAACACGACAGGCTCATCGTAAACCTCTGACTGATTTGCCTCACGTCCAGGTGCTATTTCTTTCATCTCGTCTGCATGGCAGCGATAATTCATTCCTATACCGAATATCTTCATATATTATGTCCTATATAAAACAAGGTGTATAGTATTAACGTGAAACTATGGCCAAAAATTGTGTTCAGCCTAATTTTCAAGGCAAAGTTAGTGAAACTTATTTAATTCCACAATACTTTGTATTCCTAAAATCTCATCATATCTTACTCTGGAGATAGCATAGCGTATAAAGTGATTATTATGGCCGTTCCTTGGTTGGGAGAGTATTTCAACATCTTGTTTGTCCTCTCTTGATTCGGGAAATGACTTCCGATATCTTGTAACTCTGATTCCTGCTTATTTTTAGATATTTATAGGAAGGAAATCATGCATTTGCCATATTCTTATGTAAATTTTTAAAGTATACAATATGCGATGAAACCGAGGAAAAATCTATTCTTTTTGGCTTTTGGCCTGTTTTTACCAAAATATGGGAATAATGTAGTATAATTGGAATACCTTTGCATTGTGAAAGAGTCTAAAATAAATTTAAACTTAATATTTTATTAATTAATGAGAATGAATCAAATTAAATTTCTGTTGAGTGGTTTGGTGCTCAGCATGTTTTTTACCTCGTGTTCTTTAGAGGCCGATTTTGGTAAGCATACCGAAACTCAAACTGGTCGTCTAGTTGTAAAGAATCTAACGGCTAATGCGGTTTATGTGGAAACACGTGCATTGGTAGAGTCTGACTACAAGAATACGGGTAATTACTCCGTTGTGGTTACGGACGCTAACGGAGAGGAGAAGTTGAACTGTAAAGGTTCGGAGTTAGCTACAATGCAGCCTCTTACATTGCCCATAGGCAATTTTGCGATTAAGGCTTTTTATGGTGCCGAACATGATGCTTCAAGAGATGAGTTCTATGTGTTGGGTGAGGTCAATAGTGTTATTAAGGCTGATGAAACAAAGGAGGTAGAGGTAACTTGCACCCCAACTTGTGGTCGTATCAAGGTTAATTTCTCTTCTGAAATGCAGCAGTATTTTGAGGACTATAATGTCAACTTTACTGGTACTAAGGCATTGGGAAGCAAAAAAATATCATGGTTGAAGGATGATGTTGAGCCTTGGTACGTTAAGCTAGAAAAGGGTGGTGAAGAAATTTCGTTCGAGGTGTCTGCAAGTATGAAAGATGCATATGTAAACGAAAATAATCAGCAGACAACCAAAAAGTCAGGTAAGTTCACTCTCGCTCGCAATAAGGCATATACTTTGAATGTTAATCCTAAATATACACCCGGAGAGCAGCCTGGTGAAGTAGAGGTAGAATTGAGCGTAGAGATTATCATTGATGAAAGTACTAATGATACCGAATACGACATTGAAGTTCCTGTAACTTGGATTTAGTAACAATACACATAATTAATATAAAGTCAACGATTATGAATATTTCTAAGATATTTTTGTTAAGTGCCTTTGCTGGTCTTGCTCTGACATCTTGTAGCGAGGAGTATTTTCCTTTAAACTATTCAAAGCAGGGCAGTATGTCTTTGGCAGTAGAAAAGAAGAAGCCTATAGCTACACGTGCAACAGATACTAGTGATTTCCCTGTGTCAATTTATTCTCTTAAGGACAATAAGTTGGTGGCATCTTATGAAAAGGCTTCTTTGGTGCCTAGTAAACTTTATATGTCAGTAGGTTCATACTATGCTGAGGCAAATACTCCTGGTGAATTTGAGACTATCATGGATTCTCCATATTATTTGGGTAGAGATACTTTTGATATTCTTCAGGGTATTAATACTAATTCTAAGGTTATCTGTCGTCAGGCAAATGGTAGCTTCACTATTCGTTTTAGCGAGGATTTTGCCGAGTCATTTGCAGACTGGAGCATATCAATTAATGATGGTCTAGAAAGAGCTATTACTTATACACGCTCTGAGCATGGTCTAAATCCTTCTACAGTATACGTTAAATTTGAAGAAAATACAGAGTTCTTTACTGTGAATTTCACAGGTAAGACTGTTGCTGGTGTTTCTATTGCAACAAGTAATAAGATTCAGAAAGGCGATGAGGCAGAGAAGTACGACAATGATAATCCCTACTTCTCTGGTGGTGATGCAATCGTAATCGTATTTGAACCTGTAGAGGGAACTGATGGTACTATCACGGGTATTACTCTGAATGCAGATATTACATTCGAAGAGATAGATCCAAATAATAGTTTTGAGTTGGATGTTACTGATAATATTCCTGCTTCTGGTGGTGATAATGAACAGCCCGGTGGCAATAGTGATGCTATTACACTGAATTTGCCTTCTAATATGGTAATAGATGAAACTACCGATCCTTCTTTGGGTGATACCGAGATTAAGGCTGCTGCAGGTATAAAGAGTGTTAAGGTGAATATTTCTTCTACTAGCGAAGATATGTTGTTATCTTTGGCTGACTTGGCTGATAATTATGACGGTATTGATTTTCTTGGTGCAGGTACAGAGGTAGTTGCTAATCAGGGAATGGTTACTTTGTTTGAGGATTTGGGTCAAACTCTAGAGGTTCCTGCAATGGGTGATGTTGAGTACGTATTCCCCATTGGTAACTTCTTTGGCTTGTTGCAGTTCTTACCAGGTCTTCATACATTTGAACTTACTATTACCGATATGCAAGGTAATGTCAAGTCTGGTAAATTATTGCTAGCGGTGGGTGAAGAATTGCCTGAAGATTCTGGTAGCGAAGTTGCTGGTATCACATTGAGCCTACCTGAGAATATGACAATTACAGAAGAAACCGATCCCTCTTTGGGTGATACTGAGATCAAGGCATCAGCAGGTATAAAGAGTATCAAGGTAAAGATTACTTCTACTAGCGAGGATATGGTGTCTTCATTGGCTGACTTGGCTGATAATTATGATGGTATTGATTTTCTTGGTGCTGGCACAGAAGTTGTTGCTAATCAGGGAATGGTAACTTTGTTCGAAGATTTGGGCCAAACTCTAGAGGTTCCTGCGACTGGTGATGTTGAGTATGTGTTCCCCATTGGTAATTTCTTTGGTTTCTTGATGTTCTTACCCGGCGATCACTCATTTGAATTGGTAGTTACTGATATGCAGGGTAATACAAAAACTGGTGCACTAACATTAACTGTAAACGAATAATATAACGGAAATATAATAGTATGAAGAAGATACAATACATGTTATCGGTTTTGTTCTTGGCATTGATAGGTGTTTCTTGTAGCCAAGAACTTGAATTGGACGGCAATCATGGTTATCTGACATTGAAGATTAATTCTTTGGTTTCTACCAATAATCCAGGTGTTCGTGCAGCTGCTCCTGAGAATTATGAAGCAAAAACACTTCATGTAGAAATTCAGGATAGCAAGGGTAATGTTGTCAAGAGTACAGATGATTTTGCAAACGACAATGACTTTGCAGGTAATATTGCTTTAAAGGAAGGAAACTATAAGGTTATTGCTCATTCTGCTAATTGGGATGGTAACGGTGCTGGTTTTGGTACTCCATATTACTATGGTAGCACAGACGTTGCTGTGAAGGCTGGTGAATTGAATAAAGCATATGTTACTTGTACTCAGGCTAATGTTAAATTGACTGTTAATTACGATCAGACAATTGTAAATGCTTTTAAATCTGCAGTAACAACCATTACATCTAAGTTGTCAGGTATTGACGCTTTGGATTTTATTATGGGTAAGACAACTCAGTCTGGTTATATCCCCGCAGGCAACTTTGATGCTGTATTGAAAATTACTAATAATGATAATGTAGTAAACACTATTTCTCGTCAGATTACAGATGTAAAGCCACGTGATCATTATATCTTTAATTATAAGCTCGCTCAGGAGGGTGTTTTAGGTGATGGAACTAAGCCTGGCGTTAGTGTTGAGGTTGACGAAAGTACAAATACCTATACATTTACTTTTGAGGTTCCCACAAAGAGCGCAGATGCAAGTGATGTCGTAATGTCAGCAGGTTCTGCCAATGCGTGGAGTACATTTGCAATTTTGAATGCATCAATCAAGGGTGCGACAAATACTCCTACTATCTCATGGAAGAAGACTACTGAGGATGAGTGGAATCAGATGACCAATCTTTCTGTTGATGCATCTGGCAATATTAATGCAACATTGAAGGGTTTGACTCCTAATACTTCATATGAGTACAAGTTGTCTTACGAAGGTGTAGAAAGTGATGTTGTAACATTTACTACCGAAGGTCAAGAGGCACTATACAATGGTGGTTTCGAATATTGGCATCAGAATGGTGCTCCTTGGTATGCAACTGAGAGTGGTAAGTCATATTGGGACTCTTCTAACCCTGGTTCTACATCTTTGGGTGAGTCTTATAATGTAACAACTAGAACAGAAAGCCCCAAAGTCTCTGGCTCATATGCAGCTAAGCTAGAATCAAAGTATATCGTTATCAAGTTTGCTGCGGCAAGTTTGTACACAGGTAAGTTCAAGGAATTGGTAGGTACCAAGGGTGCTAAGTTGGATTGGGGTGTTCCATTTACCTCACGTCCTACTGCATTAAAGGGTTGGATGCAATATGCTCCAAAGGCAGTTAATCGTGTAGGTAAGAATCTTCCTGCTGAAGCTCCTGCTAAGGGTGAGATGGATCAGTGTGGTATGTTCTGTGCTCTATTGACTGAGTCTATTGCTATTGATAACACAGACTTGTCTACCATACCTGACCTTAACAATGATTCACGTGTTGTAGCATATGGTGTATTACCTCAGAGTCAGAATGTGGACAGCAACGGTCAGTGGAAGGAAGTTAACATTCCTCTTGTTTATACCAGTTTGACTAGAAAGCCAACACATCTTCTAGTGGTATTCTCTTCTAGTAAGTATGGTGATTACTTCCATGGCGGTCAGGGTAGTACTCTTTACCTGGATGATTTCTATCTAGAGTATGGTGATACACCTCAAGTAAAATAATTAATTTATCTGCTACAACTTCTGCTTGTTGACTAGTCTCAACATGCAGAAGTTGTATAAAACTATAGTTAATAACACAACCCCAGATGAAAATATTTTTTAATAGGAGTTTAGTGGCATTGTTATTGAGTTGTTGTTCTATTGTGATGATGGCTCAAAAGGTGGTTTACAAAGTAGAATTGCCTAAAAGTGTCATCGATTCAGTCGCTGCAAATGAAGGTTCTAAGGTCTATATGCTTATAGAAGATACTGTTACTACTGAACCTCAGACAACAGAAAGACGTGGTATGACTGGACGAGATGCGATGAAGAATGTTTTCGTTCCCAAGGGTCAATGGATGCTTGGTGGACAAGTATCTTGGAACCAGTGGGACAATGATAACCTAAACTACCTAGTACTGAAGGATATCAACTTTGAGGGTTATACTTTCTCTGCAGGACCATATTTCGGTTATTTCTTTGCAAATAATTTTGCTGTAGGTGGCCGTGTGTCATATAATCGTTATTATGTCAATCTAGGTGAGTTGAATCTTAATTTGGGTGATGACCTCAATATTGGACTAAAGGATTTGTACTATCTTCAGCATAGCTACGAAACATCTGCATTTGTACGTTCATATTTACCTATTGGAAATAGCAAAATATTTGGTTTATTTGGCGAATTTCAATTGAACTATACTTTCTCTGAGGGTAAAAATTGCACAGGTAGTGATGAAACTATAACAGCAGTATATGAACGTGTTCATAATTTAGAACTTGGATTAGCTGGTGGTATGGCAGTATTTCTTACAAACAATGTTGCTGCAGAGGTTATGCTGAATGTAGGCGGTTATAGGGTAAGGTGGGGCAGACAGAATACCAATAATATGGAGATGGGAAACATCACTAGCTCAGGTGCCAATTTTAGAGTTAACCTATTTAGTATCAAATTTGGTGTAACTTATTATCTATGAAATCATTTAGATATATAGTATACTTCCTTGTTACTTGCATGATAGTTGCGTGTGACATTAAGGACGATATTCCCTATCCTATAGTTAGAGGAATGATTACTGAATTTGAAGTCGAGGGCCAATGCGGTGCGGATGGTGGAACTTCTTATTCAACGCAAATAGATAAGGACAATCGTTCGATTAAAATATATGTCAATGATTTGGTTGATGTGACTCAGCTTCAAGTTACAAAGATAGGTCTTGCTGGAACAAGCTATAATCCTGATGTAGATTATACCGATTCTCCTAGTATAGACGTAAATCCCGAGTCATGCATAGATTATAGTAGTTTCCCAAAGTCTGCTTTTAGCAAACCATTGAATGGACAAAATACTAGGGTTAATTTCAGCTCGCCCGTGAAGTTCAATGTACACACATATCAAGACTATGAGTGGACGGTTAATGTCACTCAAGTAATACATCGTGATATTGAAGTTGAGAATCAGGTGGGTAAGGCAGTTATAGATCCTCATCCATTTGAAGATACTTACAATGCCATTGTATATGTAAATCGTAATCAGGATCTTAAGAAACTAAAGGTTCATAAGTTTGATCTTGTTGGTCCTAACGCTACTGTTTTCGATAATCCCACTAAGTACGATTATTATGATTTTTCCGAGGTGAGGTACTTCGTTGTACAGACAGCATGGGGCAAGAAGCAAATCTGGAGAGTTGCGGTCTACAAAACTGATGAGGCAGTAGAAACTACGGCTACAGCCTTTACACGTAACTCTAGTGTAACGATTTCCGGAAATAAAGCTAATGGTGTTTTACCTAAAATAGAATATAGAGTTTTAGGAGCAAACACATGGACAGTAGTACCTTCTGCTAATATTACTATGGATGCAACAACCTATACAACAACTATTACTGGGCTTACTCCATCAACAAAGTATGAGTATAAGGTTTCGGCAGGAGAATCAGAATTAGAGCCGCAAGAGTTTACAACTATAGCTATTCAACAATTACCCAACGCTAGTTTTGATGATTGGCATGCGGATGTAGCAAACTCTAAACTATTTTGCCCTTGGGCACAAGATGGTACATCTTTTTGGGATACAGGTAACCGAGGAGCCACTACCGTAGGAAATAGTAATTCTATTCCTACTGATGATAGTAGTACAGGTAGTGGTATGGCAGCATATCTGGAATCAAAATACATAGTTATTAAGTTTGCTGCAGGCAATATTTTTACGGGAACATATTTAAAAACGGATGGAACCAATGGCATTCTTGGCTTTGGCCGTCCATTTACTGGCTTTCCCACAAAAATGTCGTTTGATTACAAATATAAGTCTGCTACTATTAATAAGGTAGGTGACGATGCATACAAGCACCTAATGGGCCGTCCTGATTCATGTAATATATATGTTGCCTTGTGGCATGTAGAGGAGGACGAATATGAAGACTATCAAGGTGATAAATATCCATTGGTAATTCGAACAAAACCAGGACAAGAGCAGAACCTGTTTTCTGTTGATGATCCAAGAGTAATTGCCTATGGCCAGTTTACGAAGGGTAGTACAGTTAACTCATGGACATCTGAAACTATAAGTATCAATTATAAAAATACTCAAAAAGCTCCAACGCACATTCTTATTGTTGCTTCTTCTAGTAAGTATGGCGACTTCTTTACTGGTGGTGTCGGTAGTACTTTGGTATTGGACAATATGAAGCTAATATACGAATAAATGAAGTGTAAAATATCATATATTGCATTACTGTTATTGCTAACAAACCTTTTTATTGCTTGCGTACAGCATGATGAGGCTACATTGGCACAAGGTACCATACGTTTTAGTATAGGACAGGTGTCAAAGGATGTTAGTACTAGAGCTACTCCAGCTCAGCTAGGCAAGCCTATTGCAGATATGTTCGCTCTTAAACTGGAGCGAACTAGCTCAGGTAGAGTTTCCTACGAGGGTAAGTTCGTGGAATGCCTAGACGTAACTGTTGGTAAATATGATGTGACTGCAACATGTGGTGAAAACGTTCTTTTAGGTAAGGATACTCCGTTTTATGTCGGAAAAGCGCGTGTTGATGTTAAGGCAGAACAAACTAATAGCGTTCAAATTCCGTGTCAAGTCGGAAATGCGTTGGTTTCAGTAACATTTGGTCGTAATGACACAGAACGAGAGCGTTTCAATCGCTATTATTCAGATTATGGAATGTTGGTACGTATAGGTGACTATTCTTTGGCCCTAACCAAGGATGAGACTGCATCTAGTATTTATTTTCCTGCTGGCAGTAATCCTGAATTTGTATTTTACGGTACTTTGAACAATGAAACAGCACAAATAGTTTCTACTGTTATCACTCATAAAAACCTACCATCAGTATTTCAAGCAGCAGATCATGCTTCAATAACAATAACACTACCTGACCCAGAGAGTGCATTGGCTGTAAATGTTGCTAAAGTTGAGGTGGAGAAGGTTAATTTGGATGAAACTATTCCCTTGTCATGGCTACCAGTGCCTAGTGTTACTGCGCTTCATAGCTATAATTCTAAGGAAGTTCTTCAAGGAACTAACTTATCGTTTAGTAATACTTATCCTGAGATGACTTGGGAAGCACGAGTATCTACAGCACAAGGCGATACTATTAGAACAACAGTAGGTACAGGCGAATTGAGGTCTGAATATTCGTCATCTGCAGAATGGCCATATTTGCCAGCAGGTAAATACAAGGCGACATTTTATCTTCATACCGAGGAGGGAGTTAGCAAGGTTAGCAGTAGAGAATTTGTGGTAGAACAACCCAAACTGATTGCTACTATTGATGGATATACCTCGTACGATAAGTATTTAGAAGGGGATATTGACGCTGCCAATGGAGCAGATGGCTTTACATTATATCAGCCATCAGTGAATGTTAATATTGCATCAAAATTGCTAGGCATACCTCACTATGGATATAAAATGACTTACACATTCAATGGCGTTCAAGGTAACGTTTCTGATAATGCATATAATTTGGGAACTGCAACCCTAGATGCACGCTTGGAACCTTATAATCTTAGTCTTTCTGTAGAATTTGATGGTCAATCATTGTCAGAAAGTCGTAACTTTTATATTACAGGTATTCCGTTCTTGTTTGCTCCACCTACTACAGCTACTTGGGAAAAAAGTGGTGATGTAACCGATGAAGGTGAATACGCTAGATTCGGTAACTGGAGTACCGGAAGTCAAAGCCTAACTTACAATAAGGTTGCAATTCCATCAGGAACCCGGCTATCTTTTGACTACAAGTTTATGACTACTGGTGATGCACCTAATACTTTTACCATTTATGCAGGAGAGCAGACGTTAGTTTCTTCTGGCAAGGTTTCAGGTTATGCTAAACCAACTTTTGAGAATGTAGATCCTGTGACAATTACGTCGGGTGTATCATACGTGAGATGTTACAATAGTTATGGCGCAGGACTCAGTCGTACTGACCTCTATCGTGTAGGTCTAGAATATAGACAATAATTTTTATTATGATGTCAATGAAGAAGATACTATATACACTACTTTTCGTTTTGGTTTGTAGTGCTTGCCAAAACGAAGTAGAACTTCCGCAGTATGAGAGCCCTGTTCTTGATTTAGGTATATCTAGAGCAGGAGTATCTACTGGTCTGCCTATTGACGATGATTTGGCAATAAAAATCCTTGATGATAAGGGTGATGTTTATATTCAATATTCTGCTGGTCGAGTTCCCAAGAAGATTGTACTAAGTCCAGGAGTGTTTACTGCTGTGGTATATACAGAAAATCAGACCACATGGATGAATGAAAATGATGGTCTGGGTGCACCTTGCTATTACGGAACTGCACAATTGGAAATGGGCTTTGATCAAGTAGTGTATTTAAACATGCAGGTTCCTATGACCAATTATGCAGTTACATTAACTTTACCTGACCTGTTCGAGAAGTTGTTTTATACACATTCATTGTCCCTCATTAGTGGAACTCGTTCTGTAAGTATAAAAAATGGACAGAAAGCATATTTCTCTGCAGCAGATGGTGGTTTTACATACAAACTTTCTGCTACCAATACAGACAACAAGACAAACCATTCCTCTGCTATAACGTATAAAAATGTTGAAAACGGAAAGTTGTATAGCATGAACTACTATTATGGCACAGATGCAAACTCGGGAGGTTTAGATATCGAGATAACGGATGATATGGAAACAGAGGATACTGATGTACCTTTATAGCATGAATTAATTTAGAGAAAACAAAATATAAAATACAATGATGAACAAAACAGTTTTTATCAAGACTTGTGTTCTCCTGTTGGGAACGATAGGTCTGTCGTCATGTTTGAATGCAGACGAACTGCCTTTTGAAAAGGACAATCAAGAATTAGGCGCAGTAGAGCTTTCCTTCAGTGGCAATAGCGCCACACGTTCTACTACAACAACTATCTCTCCTGAGGAGGCAAAGAATTTCTTGATTACCGTTTCACAGGGAGAAGAGGTTGTACGTGGTCCTCAGACTTTAGGCACCATGAATATGCGTTTCCCCGCAGGTCAGGGCTATAAGGTATATGCCGAAAGTTGTACTGAGGCAGATGCTGAAAGTAATAATAACTTTTGGGGACAGAAGCGTTTCGTAGGAACATCTGATGTTTTTGGAATCAACAAGGGTGAGACCCATAAGGTAAGAGTTCCTATGAATGTTGAAAATGCTGCTATGTGTGTGTTTATCAACTCATCATTGGAAAACTATTTCAAGCATTCTTGCACAATCACTATCACAGACCCAAGCGATCGAAATATCGTATGGACTTATGCTAATGCAGGTAAGATGGTTGACGGAGTAAAACAGGATGGTCAGATAGCTTATTTTAATATCAATGATTCAAATGTTGATGAGCAGGGACAGCGTATTGTTGAATACAAGATTGTTGCTGTGGCCGACAATAATACTATTGAGAAGACAGGTACAATAGCATTGTCTCGCGCCAAGATGTCTCGTCTTAATTTGGCGTATCAGTCAGGTTTCTACGCTCTTACTATTAATGTAGACCAAAGTGAATTGTTCGTGGACAATGACTTGACAGTTGGTCCAGATGATGTTATTCAGGACGATGGCGCTACAGATATGAATGGAAGCAATGATGATTTCAATGTGGATGATTCTGAAGTAGATTACGATCAATACAATTAAAAAGATACAACGATATGAAGATTTCAAGAATATTATATAGTCTATTGGCAGCAAGTTGCTTTAGTTTTGTTGCTTGCCAAAATGAGGAAATTCTATCTCAGCAGGGAGAGGAGTTAGTATTAGAAATAGTAACTCCTACCAACTATTCTACACGTACATCATTGGCAGAAAATGGTGTCTCTGTAGAGTGGAACGAGGGTGATGCAATAGCAGTATACGATTTTTCTGCAACCAAGAAACAGTTTATGGCTGAAATTTTGGAAGGAGCTACTCGTTTCAGAGGTAATATCACCCCCAAATATGGTAGTTTTGTTGCAGTGTATCCTTATGAGTTGGCTGCTGAAAATGATATTGCCAAGAAGATTGTGATGCATTTGCCAACAGAACAGACTGCTGTACAGAATGGTTTTGGACCTAACCTCAATCTGTCGATTGCTAAGGGTCAACGCAATGTGGATGGTTCGCCTTCAAAGGTAAACTTTATGAATGTATGCCAATTGTTCAAGTTCCAGGTACCTGAGTATGTCGATAATCGTATCGCCAAGGTGGAATTGACTGCATCTACTCCCATTGCAGGACAATTGACAATTGATTACAATGGTGATTTCCCCGTTGTTGCTGTTGATGCGAATGCTTCAAAGAAAATTACCCTTTTGCCACCTGCAGGTACCTCTGCTTTTGCTGAGGGTACATACTACATGCTTGTTGCTCCTCAGGCATTAAATGGCTTTACTCTTACATTTACAGATGTCGAGGGTAAGGTATATTCTCAGCAGAGTAATAGCACAATTGGTGGCACTAGTGGATTTATTTACAATCTAGCTGTGGTGGATTTGATTGACCAACCACAGGTTACTGCATCGCACGTTTACACAGATGGTGTCTTGCAAGGTACTACTTTGCAGGTATCAGCTCCAGCTTCATTTACAGAATGGTCTGCAATCGTTAAGAATGCACAGGGTGTAGCTGTACGTACACTTCAGCCTGCTGTGGGTACACTTACTTCTGATAATACAGATGAGAGTTGGCCCTATCTTCCTACTGGAACATATACTCTAGAGTACACATACACTACCTCAAACGGCAAGCAGATAAATTCTTCTACATCGTTTGATATTACAGAAAAGCCTCAGTTTGCAGTAAGTTTGGCTGCTAATAGCACATATTCTTATTATCAGGCAGGCAATGTAGATAAAGCAAATGCTATGTCTTCTACACTAGTAGATGGTATCAGTGCTACTATTAATGGTATTGCTCCACAAATTCTTAATAATGCAAATTATTCTGCAACGGGTAGCAATACTTTTGGCGCTGGTCAGAAAGGCTATGCAAATGGAGTGATTTCATATGATGACATTAATATTTCTGATTTAGGTACAACCCAATTGACTGCATCTGTTACATTTGATGGTGTGACAAATAGCTCGTCAACTCAGGTATACATTACAGGTCTGCCATTTGACCATCAACCTCCCACCGATGCGTTATGGGATGCAAATAATGGTCAAACCTCATTTAACGGTGACCATGTTAAGACGGGTGCTGCTGGTGCAAATGGTGAATTTTATTTTACCAGCATACAAGTACCAGCAGGGACAAGGATGTCATTGGCTTACAAAGTGGATGTTTATATGGATAATCTTTTGTCTACACAGAGATATCAAATTAGTGTAGGCAATGATATGGTAGTTAATTTTACTCATGATGGCACAGGAACAGAGAATCTTGATGAAAGCAAGGTATTTACAAGCTCGGGTGAATCTAAAATTGTAAGATGCTACACTGGCTATTGTTACGGAAATTCATATTCTAAAACCTATAGGATTGCTTTGTCCTACAGCAAATAAAAATATAGAAATTTATGAAAAAGATATATATTTCTCTTTTTGCCATTCTCTGCTCTTTTATGCAGATGGCGTGTACTAATGAACTTGCAGTAGATGATACAGCAAGTCGTGAGGGTAAGTTTCTTCTTTCTCTGTTAACAGAGGATGTGGAAACTGAGGATATTACTCGCAGTACAGAGTTTACTGTAGATGTAAATAGTTTTATGGTTAGTCTTCGTGACCAAAATGGAGTTGCGTTGTACTCAGGTAAGGAGTATGGCCAGTTGACCGATGCTGATAGAACTTTGCCTGTTGGCGTTAATTACCAGATTGCTGTTGAGAGTTGTTCTATAGGTGATGCGGAGACCGCGAATGAAGGCTGGGGACAGGCTCGTTTCTGTGCAGATAGTACATTCGAGATTATCTCAGACAACACTACTATGCTTACTCTCAGCTGTGAGTTGGAAAATGCTGGTTTGATGCTCGTTTTCGATAACACCTTCACATCAAAGTTCCCAATATATGCTGCAACTACCCAGGATGCTAGATCATTGGTGTTCAAAGGTGCTAATGCAGGTTCAGTTGCTTTTTACAATGCTGATGCAGAGACAGTATCTATTCCTTTGCATTTAACTGGTTCAAAAGGTGGATGGGAAGACCGTATCAATGTTAAGAAGGATATAACTATCTCCAAGGGCAAGATTACTCGCCTTACCGTTAAGTATGACGAAAATAGTGGTAACCTAGATCTTGAATTCGGTACCGATACTGATATGGGTGAGAGTAGCGATGACGTAACAGTACAGTAAACGAGTAGATATTAGTGGAATAAGAAATAACAATAATTAAAATTGATAACAATGAAAAAGACATTTTTATTTGCTGCCCTAGCTGCACTTAGCATGGTGTCATGCATGAACGAAGAATTTCCCACGTTGACTCCAACCAAAGGATATGGTTATATCAATGTGAATGTGAGCAATGATGTGGAGATGAAGACAAGAGGAGCTAAAGAAGTAGAAAATTTGAGTAGTTGGACAGTTAAGGCCACCAATGGTTCGGAGAATATTTCTTTGACAACTGCTTCCACCAAGGTAAAGGCAGGTACTTACACTATCACAGCAAAGAGTCACACTGATGAGGCGGCAGCTTTGGCTGATAATAGCGATTGGGGTGCTGCATACTATGAGGGTTCTACCTCTGGTGTTGTAGTTGAAGCAGGTAAAACAGTCCCTGCTACTGTTAACTGTGGTACTGCTAAGAATGCACGATTGAAGGTACAGTTCAGTCTTATCAGCAACTTTACAGAGTATAGCCTCACAGCAGCAAATCGCAACCGTGTGTTCGATGAATCAAATTCAAGCACTGCGCTTGCTTACTATGGCGCAACAGAGAAGGTTGCCTATACTTTGACGTACAAGTATAATGGTGAAGAAATATCCCAGCCAATTTCTGGAACAATTACTATGAAAGGTGCTGCCACAGAGAACATCATTACCATTTCTTCTAATGACAATGGTACAATTTCTGTATCTGTTACTTATGATGATACTTTTGAGCAGGGAACCAAGCAAGAGTTAACTTTTGATGCTGCTACTGGTAAGATAGTAGACTAACAGAATTAATAATTTATCCGATCTGATAGTTTCTAATAATGCATAGAAACTTACATTATAAAATACTATTCATTGCACAGTTAACATTTTGTTGGCTGTGTATTGGATGTAGTTCTGACTATATTCAAGTGGAGGCTTCCAAGCAAAAGGGAGTCCTCCGTTTGCATATGTCTTCGAATAAAGAATATATCAATATAGATACACGAGCTGCTTCAGCTCTTACTGATTGGACTGGGTTTACCTTAACTTTAGATAATGGTAGTGGTCCCATGCCATTAGATATCGTTGATGGAGAAGCTATTATAGAAGCAGGAACATATACACTTACTGCTACCAATGCAGAGGCTGCAAATCATGGATATTCTGCTCCCCTATATACTGGATGCACAAGTTTTACACTTTATCCTGCAGAGCGAAAGGAGGTAGTGCTGGATTTAGGCGCTCCTAAAAATTCAAAGGTTACAGTAGCCTTCGATCCTTCCTTCTCGGCGATGTATACATTAGAATATTTAATATTAACGGATATTAATAATTACTCAGAAACATTGTCATCATTAGATGATGAGGCCTATTTTCCTGCAGAGAACACAACCCTGACCTATACAATGAAAGCCAATGCAATCAAGGACACTCATGTTCAAGATATTCCCAGTGTCTCAGGCGAAATATCTATATCTGCTGGCTGTCACACTGTCATTACTCTAAAAGTCAATCCCATAGATTCCAATTTGATAGTAATAAAAAGTGGAGAACCGCACGAAGGCGAATTTCAGTAACCGCGGATAGTAATCTAGACTGTCTAGTCTATCTAGAATAATTAGAAAATCAAACTCCTCTAAAAACAATTAATCCTCTAACAGAAAAAACACCCATGCAGCAGCCACATCGTTTCCTTCGCCGTTAGGCTAATTACGAGGACTTGTATTTCTACAAGAAGACGGTGGTGCTGTATCAGCTAACATTCGCTTTCACTAAGCGTTTCTTGAAAGTGGGTGACCGCACTATAGACCAGATGGTGCAGGCAGCACGCTCTGGTAAACAAAATATCGTTGAGGGCAGAGCGGATGGAGTAAGTTCCACGGAGATGGAGATAAAACTGATTAATGTTGCACGAGCCAGCATTAAGGAACTAGAAGAAGATTACGAGGATTACCTCACTGCTCGCAACCTATGCCAGTGGGATGAAGCGCATCCCAGATTCAATGCCATGCTGGACTTTTGTCGCCAGCATAATGAAGAAAAGGACTACAGCGACATGTACTCCAAAGCCTCGGACGAGGAAATGGCCAATCTAGCCATAACCCTCTGCCGTCAGGTTGACAAGATGATAACAACATACCTAGCTCAATTAGAGCAGACCTTCGTAGAAGAAGGAGGAATAAAAGAACGCATGACGGCAGCCCGACTGGGGTGCCGACAAACCCAAAATGAAATCATTGAGGCGCAAGCCCACGAAATAGAATTACTAAAGAGAAGAATCAGCCATCTAGAAGAACAGCTAAGACAGCGCAATAGCTAGTGGTTAGCCATAGGCCGCTAATCGCCAATTGCTCCAGCTAATAACTAATCGCTCTAGGCCATCTAGCTAATCTATAAAATCTAGCCAATCTAGACTAAAAGAACAACAGACAATGAAACAAAAGATACTATATATAATCCTAATGATTATCGCTCTTGTGGGCGGTAAGGGGGAAGTTTGGGCCTGGGGAGAGAATACGAGTTATGTGTATTATAATGTTTCTCAACAGTATGAGCTTAATACGATAGATAATGGTCCAGCTTTTGAGTTATCAGGTCCAGGTTCAAAAATAATATTTGATGCAGCTAAAAGTTATGGTTTTTTAGGAAACAATGCAGTGGGGGCTTTTTATGCCCAAGGTTCTAAAGATGGAGAGCAATGGAGTGATATATCAGGAAAATTAGGACTGACATATCCAGATTTTAAAACCTATGAATATAATATCTCTTCTGATATTAAGTTTATTAGATTTGTAACAAAAACAGGTGCAACATATACAAAATACTATAAGAATATTAAGGTCACCCGTGCCACAACCCTTTCTACTACTACAACTTCACTAGCTTTTGGTTCTATAGCAGTTAATGCTTCTTCAACAAAAAAAGCATATATAAGTTACAATAATACTACTTATCCACAGCAACTAACAGGAACGTGTACTAATGATTATTTCACTGTTACTCCCATAAGTCTTAATGAAACGGGAGATAAAATTGAAGTTGAAGTCGTTTATTCTCCCAAGGCTCCAGGAAATCATTCTGGTACTGTTACCCTTTCTATGAACAACAAGACAGTCACTTTCACAGTCACTGGTACAGCGCTGGCTACATACAATTTCTCTGCATCGGCTTCACCCAATAATGCGAATTATGGTTCGGCATCGGCTTCTGTATCGGATGCAAGCATAACTACCTCAGAAACCTCTGCAACCACTACTGCAACATTTACTGCCACAGCTAAGGATGGCTATGAGTTTGTTGGCTGGGCAACTACTCAGGGCGCAACTAGCTATGAGTCTACTGCTAATCCATATCAAACTAATATATCAAACTCTACACACGCATCAATGGCAACAAAAAGCCTTTATGCCATATTTCGACCTGTGTTCAGATTCTTGGCTAGTGCAGAGAAAATCTATGACTATGGTACGGTAAGTGCCTCTGTTGCTGATAAACTGTTGGGAGAACCATCTGCTACCTCACTGTCTGCACAGGCGACATTCACTGCCACTGCGAATGCAGGTTGTACCTTCGAGGGTTGGTATAGTGACAGAGAGCATACTAAATTGGTTTCTAAGGATGCTAACTACAAGCCCACTATTACAAATAATACAATAGGTTCAACCGAAGACCTTACGCTCTATGCGTGGTTCAAGTGCAATCAGACTATTAGTTGGGTTAATGAGATTGAAGACTTCAACCTAATTCAGGGTACTACAGTTGATTGCTCAGCAAAGTCCAATAAGGGACTTACAGTTCGTTACAAGAGTAGCAACGATGGTGTGGCAAGTGTGGATGAAAATGGTGTTGTAACAGCTAATGCCCCCTCAAATGAGCAAGTTGTAATAACAGCATATCAAGAGGGTAATGATGAATTCAACGCAGCAGCCGAAATAACACGTGCCTTCTATGTACTGCAAAAATTACAACCAGTATTTGAAGTATCGGGCTTTTCGGGTGTAAGTCCTACGTTGAAAGTGGAAGATACTCCATCCATCACACTATCTAATGTTGATGCCGACTTTACTTTCTCCTCTTCGGATAATACCGTAGTCAGCATCGCCAGAAATGGTGACGTACTGACTCTTACTGCATTGAAGGCTGGTACGGCTAAGGTGATTTTGTCTCAGCCAGCCAACAATACCCACAATGCTGCAAGTGCAGAGTATAATATTACCGTTGAGCGTTATCAAGGCGGTCTTTCCGTTTCCTTGCCAGAGGCGATGAAGGTGGGAGAAACCGTGGTGGATTTCTGGAATACAAATAACAATGAGGTTTCTGTTGTTGTAGAAAGCAGTAACCCCAATGTGCTAACATACACAGATGGCACACTCTCTGCAGTAGGCGAGGGAACGGCAGTAATAACCGTTTCACAGGCTGAGAACAACAAGTGGGCCGGTGAGAGCCGTCAACAAACAATAACCGTCAGCAAGGTTACCAATACGTTGGGCATAAGCCTTGAATCGTTGGAAACCAAGGTTGGGAATGGTATAACAGTGTCGTTGTTAAATCAGAACAACACCGAGACACCTGTAATTGCAACCATCACGGACCAGGTACTATCATCAGAGGTGAACGAGGGTACGGATGTTATCTCATACGCAGATGGCATCATTATCGCAAAGAACGCTGGTACGGCAAAGATAACATTCTCTCAGAGTGCTTCTACTAAATATGATGCCTTTACAAGCTCTACATATGAAATTACAGTGACTAAGAATCCCAATCCAATCATTGTGACTTTGAATGGAGGTAATGCTTTGAATATTAATTTGAAATACGGAGCAACAGCTTCGGTAGCATACACATCTGCTAATGCTGATACACAATGTTTAGTATCACGTACATCAGGTAGCTGTACCACCCTCTCGGGTAATACTATTACTGCTGGTAATTCTGCTGGTACTGATATTTATGTTGTAACACAGGCAGAAACGCATAAATACGAGCCAGGATATGCAATGTTCTCTATAAGGGTCAACAATACCGATGAGGAACTAGGTTATGTGTTGTATGATGAGACTGAGTATAAGCATGGAACAGGAGCAGGTGTAGTGCATACTTACGAGTTGTCTGGTCCTGGTGAAATACTTTATTATTCTGCTGATAGAGATGGTGGCGCGATTTATTATAATCTCTATGTGGAATATTCTCCCAATAATTCCGATTGGTATGAGGCCCAAAATAACACAGATGTATCTACGAGTTACAAGGACTTTTCATGTGCCATTCCAGAAACAGCACGCTATGTTCGTTTCCGTTTCCCTAGTGGAGGTACTCTTACAAAATATATCAAGAATGTAAAGGTTCCACGCAAGACCTATGTTCGTGCGTCTTCCGAGAGGACCGACTTAGGAACTGTTCTTACTGGCACTACATCACATGTGTCATTTACAGTGGACTACAGTACAACCAATGGTGGTAATATCCATGTTAATAGCAGCAATCCCAATTTTGTGGTTAGTGAAAGTGAGTTGTCAGTAGACAATCATAGCGACGGAACTAAGACTTTTACGGTAACCTATACTCCCAATCCAGAACAGTTGGGCGAAGAGTCTGCACTTATCACTGTTTCTGACCTCTTTTATACTCAGGAAATAACACTTCAAGCTATTGCTGCTAAACAGGATAATACCCTAAAGGTGGTCGGAGATCAAGACTTGAAGGTAGGCGATATTGTAGATAATGTATATACAGACAAGAACAGCGACGCAGAGCTGACCGTATCTATATCCAGCGAGGGTGTCGTAGACTTTGAAGCTACCTCTAATCGTCTCACGGCTATAGGCGAGGGTAGTGCCGTTGTTACTATTTTCCAGAATGCCAACGACAGCTATCATGGTATTACCAAAACTATTAATGTGAATGTTAGTAAGAATGAGAATACTTTAGTCATGTCTATTGATAAGAATGACCTAAAGGTTGGTGAATATACAATTGTGAACTTTAATGACTTAAATAGTGATGGAGTAGTTAGCATATCATATAGTGTAGAGGGTATAGTGGAATTTTGTGATGGTTATATTAATGCATTAAAGGCTGGAACTACTCGTATTACAATTACTCAGGCTGCAACTGTGGCATATACGTCAGTTTCGCAAAGTTTTGATATTACCGTAACAAAGCATGACCAGACGATAAAATGGGATAATAACATATCTGAAGAAGATGCGAACTTGGCTATTGGGCAAACGCTTGACATCAACACTGCAACTGCTAGTAGTGGTCTTCCTGTGGTATATTCTTCCAGCAATCCTGCTGCACTGAATGTAGATCCAACTACAGGTAAACTTACAGCTATTTCAAGCGGTGTAAATATTTTGATTACTGCTACCCAACCAGGTAATGAGATGTACAGTGAGGTCTCGATTACTAGAAGTTTTAATGTCATTAGTAAGATGGAAGCTACTATAGTCACATCGTTGTCTTCGTCTGAAACCAATGTACTAAGAATCGGAGATAGTGGTGTTACTATTGGATGTACTACACCAATTTCTGTGGAGAATTTCACTATTGAAGGTGATGCAGATGTAGTTACCACTACATTTGAGAATAATGTGCTGACTATAACTCCTAATCAAAAGGGTGAAGTGCTTGTTACGCTGGCTAAACCTGAAGACGAGAGTTGTTATGCAATTAACCAAACTTATCGTATTCATGTAATTGGTCCAAGCGTTATTCTTGATACGAATGAAGCACCAGAATTCTTGTTCCAAGAATATGACGAGATTATTCTTAATCGTTCGTTTACGAAGGGTTATAGTACATTGACTTTGCCATTTAATACAAATATAGCTCAATTAATTAATAAGGATTTTTCTGATTTGTCGGATGAAAATAAACCTTTTGTGGCTCAGTTAGAAATAGTTACTTATAACAATAATGATAACTATACATTGTTCTTCAAAAAAGTAGCTGAAGGTGATATTTTGGCCAACGAACCATATGTAGTGTATTTGCCAGTAAGTGATGATATTAAGGATGAATTCACATGGAGTAATATCACCATAGCAGAGATAAATCCTTTGACCAAGAGTAGTAACCGTTTTCATGGTTGGACCATGCAAGCCAACTATACCCCAGGAGTATCTATGGTTGGTAACTACGGCATTGCAGGAGGTAAATTGTGCCTGGGTGCTGCTAATTCTACAATCAATGCCTACACGGCCTATTTCGTCCCCCCCACGGCTAATGCTCGAGTACGTATGGCTGTTCTTGACGATGATGGTGGCGTGACTTATATCGATGATATTAGGGCTGATGGTGAAGATGTGAGTGACTCCGAGCAGATATACCGCCTGGATGGTACTAGGCAGACTACGCTTACCAAGGGTATAAATATAGTAAAGATGGCGAACGGTGAGGTTCGTAGGGTATTAAAGTAACAATGAGATACTTTTCATATAGACATATAATATTTCTTTTGATTACCCTATTACTAGTAGGGTGTGTTAATCAAATAGAGCCTCAGGCACAAGGTTGGTTGCATATTGGCAAACCAACCCAAGAGTCTTTGGCAGAAACTCGTACCTCTACTAGTGAAATAGACTACCTTGTGAGTATTACAAATAACGGTAACGTGATAATGAATCCTATTCGTTATTCTATTATAGGTAATAGTATTCCACTCTCTGCTGATAAATATACTCTTGTAGCAGAAAGTTGTACCAAAACGGAGGCTGAATCTCTTCCTACGCTATATGGTCAGCCAAGGTATGCAGGAACAGAGTCTTTCACTATATCTCCGAATCAAAAAACAAGTGTTTTTGTCAAATGCTCAATGGCTAACGCAGCTTTCAAGATAGTAAAAGATGCTTCATTCTATTATACTACATTTAAAGTAACTGCTACTGTAGGACATCGTACACTAGAATTTAGTGATGATGAGACAATAGGTTATTTCAATGTGGGGGACAACAATGAGGCTACGCTTACGTACACTATTGAAGCTATAGATGCAGAGGGACAAAAGGGTTATGGCTCTGGTAGTCTGACATTAAAGTCCCGAAATCTTTCTAAACTCAACCTGAAAGCAAATTCTGTAGGATATATTAACATAGAAATAACCTACGATGATACATTCACTCCATATACAACAGAAATTGTTATACCAGAAGGTGTCTAAACTGTAATGGTATATACTGTTTATGGCTGATGAATGGCATCTTCATGGAGTACGAATAAAATATAAATTTCGGGATTTTGATATTTGTATATCGCTTTATTTGTCCCTTTTTGTATATAAAACGTATATTTTTTACTATTAATGTAACTTTTTATTAGTATATATTTGCTATTCAAAAAAAAAGTCTTACCTTTGCAACGTCTTAAACCTTGCGCCTGTGGTGGAATTGGTAGACACGCCAGACTTAGGATCTGGTGCAGCGATGCGTGTAGGTTCGAGTCCTATTAGGCGTACAACTCGAGAGGAGAAAAGTTTCATGCTTTTCTCCTCATTTTTTGTATACTAACAACTGAGCATCATAAGACCTGTTGTGAGTTTACACTGTTTTGTAATTCCATTTCGTACTAAGTCTGAAGTGCTTTCGCGGTTTTGCAAATCCATTTCATACTAAGTCTGAAATGCTTTCGCGGTTTCGCAAATCCATTTCGTACTAAGTCTGAAGTGCTTTCGCAGTTTTGCAAATCCATTTCGTACTAAGTCTGGAGTACTTTCGCAGTTTTGCAAATCCACTTCGTACTAAGTCTGATATGCCTAGCTATTGCACCTTTCACATGAGTGTATACAAAAATAGACGGTATCTCGATGTGATGATACCGTCTAATGTGATTTTATAGTGCTGAAGGATTAGAAATACTTGTTGTATAACTCTTCTGCAATGCTTACTGGGTCTTCTGCGGGAACCTTGGTGATGGTCTTGCCGTGGCTCCAATTCTCTTCCCACTTGAACCATTCTTGTGAGGTAATTGTTTTACCTTCTTCCAGTGCCTTGAAGAATATTTCCCATCGTGCTAGTTGGAAATCGTTGAGCAAGCCACCCCACTGACGACTGGAATAGTCGTGTAGGCGACCTCGCTCAGCGCATGTTTCGGGTCCCCAGACGGATATCAATGTGCGTGCATTCCATTCCATCCAATCACGGTCGGCTTCGGTGGTTCCAGGAACCTCGTTGCAAATGTTTCTTGCAGAAGAAGTCCATCGCTCTAGCTTGAATAGGTCTATCTGTGAGAGCAAGCGATTAAGGTCTTTCAACACACCGAGGAAAACGGTGTATTGCTGCTTGAATGCAGGCATATCCTTCTTTTTATAACTTGCAGCTATGTCCTTGAGGAGATAGTAGGTGGAGTCGGTAAGTGTCTGGCGCACTACGTCTGCTAGATCGTGCTCATAGTTGAGGTCACCCTTGAGACGGTCCTTCTCCTTGAGCATTTCGGCAGCAGCTTCGCGTACTTTTCGGATGTCGTGATAGATTTCGCAAGTGCCCCATCCTGATACTCTACGTACATCTAGCGAGGGACGAGCACAGATTACGGCCTCTACATCTTGTGATGGTTGAGGGCAGTTGAGAACTGACCTTGCTAGGATATCCAATCCCTTTTCCATAGCTTTGCTCTTGATGCCATAGCGTGCCTCGGCATATCTAGGAATCCAATCTTTGCCTTCCTCTCTCTTCATCCAAGGTAGTTCGAAAAGTAGGTCGTAAAGTATGGGACAGGTTTCCAAACCCTCGGGAGTAGCACCTATGCCCTTCACACCATTGGGATACTGCTCTAGAGCGTTGTAATAGTTTTCGAGCATGGGCTCGAAGCGTCCGTGCATACCTGTCTTTCCTCCGAAATTATGGAGCATACACCATAGGAAATCATGACCGTCGAAGCCCTTTCTGTCTTCCCACTTGGCTAAGCCATCGGAATAGAGGTCGAGAATGATGAAGCCACCCTTGGGAATTGTGTCTAGGGCTTCCTTGCGAGGATTTCTATCCCAACTCTGGATTACCCATGTGGAGCCAGGGGAATGCTTCTGCATCTCGGAGTATATGGTGGTATAAGCTTCCTTTAGGTTGATGTCTTCGGTACGTCCGCCTTCGTGGAAGGGGTCCATGCTGTAGGACTTAGACTTACCCATCACCTTTTCGAGGTGCTTGTAATATATCTGTGCTATTTCGGCATACCTATCGTCGGAGGGCAACAGGAATGAGGGCCTACGGAAACCTGCACACCAGTATCCCTGGTCTACAGCATTGACTCCCATCTTTTGGGAAGCGTTGCTAGGTACTACACCACCAAAACCTGGTAGTACGGGTTCCATACCTAGAGCTCGCATACGCTCGAGGATAAATTTACAGAGGTTTTCCTGACGCTCGTACCACCAATCAGGATTGGGACCACCCCATCCCTCTAGGTTGCTCATGAGCCACCATGCCTGAAAACCAGGACCAGCAACGAACTTGTCTATATCTTCTCTGGAATACCCTAGCTCGGCGAGTACATTCTTCCACACTACATCCGTACCAACCAATGCCAAGGGGATGTTGATGCCGTGGAGTGCCATCCAGTCGATTTCCTGTTCCCAGCGTTCCTTGGTCCAGAATGCCATTGAATAAGAATAGGTGCAGTAGTTGAGATAATACCTATAATCTGCGCTACAGATGCGTCTTTCCTTCTTCGTGGGCACGGGGAATGTTACCTTTGACATATCTGCGGTGAGCCTGTTCCACGAAAGATTGATATGGGCATAGTGATTTAGATACCATCCTATGCCAGTAGTGAGAGCACTGATGGAGCTAGCTTGAATAAAGGGTTTGCCGTTCTTGGAACTGATTTCGAACACCTCTTGACCATCCTCAGCAAGTGATTTCTTCACTCGAGTCTCAATACGTGACGATGTGCCCTTGCCGCCGACTCTGTCAAGAAGGGCTGACACCTGAGATGGAGTGCGGCCATAAGAAACAACAGCTATGGCTAGCAGCATTAATAATAAGAGCTTCTTCATAAGGGATAATTTGAATATGTTATGGCAATTTAGATTTTAAGGAAGATTCTATCATAAAAAGAGGCATGCCGAAGTGTGTCTCGGCATGCCAACTTTTTATCTGTCTGATTCCTTGTTTTAATTACAAAGTAATTGCACCTGAAGGACAAGCATCAGCACATGTGCCACACTCTGTGCACTCATCGGGATTGATAACATACTTCTCGCCCTCAGAGATAGCACCTACTGGACACTCATCAATACATGTGCCACAAGCAACACAATCATCATTAATTACGTAAGCCATAATAGTTGATTTTAAAATTATTTTTGAATTAAATTAATACTCTGCAATAGCAAATTGCATTGCAAAGATACTTAATTTTGATGATATCCGCCTGTTTAGGGAAGAAAAAGTTACTCTAAGTCATCAAAATTAATGAGAAACACAATAAATTTGCACTTGCTTATGTTATTAGATAAATGAAACGAACTTTTACCCTCATACTCGTAGCCATGATGGCGCTTTGCTCTTTTGCACAAAAGGAGCAACTGATGAATAAACCCTATATCGACAACCGACAACTGCATTGGGGCTTCTTCTTCGGTCTCAACTTCATGGATATGGAGATAAAAAACAATGGTATTGTTGACCCAGCCACAGGCGAACAATGGTTTAGCGATGTCAGCCGTTATCAGCCAGGCTTTAGCGTTGGTGTATTGGGAGCATTGAGACTGAACAAATACATAGAGTTGAGAACTACGCCTACGCTCCACTTCGGACAAAAGTTCATTAAAATGCATGACAACGTATTGCAAAGAGATACCTCGCAGACAATGCGTACCAACTATATCTCTGTGCCCGTCTCTGCTAAATTTGCCGCGCCTAGGCACAATAACTTCCGACCATATTTTACTCTTGGTGTGGCTCCAACATTCTGCTTGAGTAATCACAACCAGGAAATCTTCAAAGCCAAAACCTTTGACTGCTATCTAGAAGTTGGTATGGGTTGCGACATATATCTTCCATACTTCAAACTCATACCAGAACTAAAATTCTGTTTCGGACTAGCAGATATTATCGCCAAGAAAAGAGACGATTTGTTAGACAAATCCATGATGAAATTTACCAATAGCGTAGAGAGTAGTTCGTCTAATATGATAGTACTTACACTCTATTTTGAATGATTTTTATGGCAAAATAGTGACTAATACACATGTAATTGCAAGTATTACAGTATTTTCCTCGCTACAAACAAGGTAAATTCAATAAAAATCCGTAACTTTGCACCCGCTTTACCATAGGTCGCTGGTGGGGAGAAGTGTGACCCATTATGCCTATGAGTGATGACAAACAACCTATTAATATAGTCATAAGAAAATGGCAGATTTAATTAAGATTGCAGAAGAAGCATTTGCTACTGGCAAGCAGCACCCCGCATTCAAGGCTGGTGACACAATTACCGTAGCATACAAAATTGTCGAAGGCAACAAGGAGCGTATCCAGTTGTATCGCGGTGTAGTTATTAAGATCGCTGGTCACGGCGACAAGAAGCGTTTCACCGTACGTAAGATGTCAGGTACCGTTGGTGTAGAGCGTATCTTCCCCATCGAGTCTCCCAGCATCGAGAGCATTACCGTTAACAAGGTTGGTAAGGTTCGTCGCGCTAAGTTGTACTACCTTCGTAACCTTACTGGTAAGAAGGCACGTATCGCTGAGAAGCGTGTTGCTACCAAGGAAGCTTAATCCTTGTATTCTACAAAGAAACATGAAACGTACGACCCTCCCGGTCGTACGTTTTCTTTTTGTCATACCTATTATTGTGTATGATTAATTTTAACAGTCTTTCTTAACGATTAGATGTATTAGTCCTTTTTTATAAAAGCTATTTGAACAATTCACTACATAGTATATATAACAATAAAAGAGGATGTGCTCCGTGTTGGGGTACATCCTCTTTTGTGTTGTATGATAAGGTGAACTTATTCCCAGGTGGTTGGGATACCTGTGCCGCTTTCAAACCATTTTACTAGATGAACGCGGAATTGTAGGGTGGAGTATTCCTTGACTGTTCCTTGGGAAGAAGAACCGTATGCTAGAGTTTGGGGGATGAATATCATCCAGTCGTCATCCTCTACCATGTATTGTAGCGCTGTGCTGAAACCTTCTACTAAGCTGGAAATGCTCATCAACTGAGGTGCGGCCTTCGCAGGGTCGTAGTCACCATAATAGCTGGTTGTAAAAACGTCCTGTACAAGTCCCATCTCCTCACCATTGCCGGTGAAATTAACTGTAGGCATTAACCAGCCACGCAAACTGATGTAAACAGAGTCGTTGGATGCAGGAGAGCCTTTGCCTTCTACGTCTGCGCCTCTGTTGATGATGCGTACACAGATACTGTCAGTAACGGGGCCTTTGGAGGTGCTAGTTCTTCCAAGAGACTTGTACATTCTCCAATCGCAATGGTTTTCCCATTCGTCGCCGTAGACAGTTTTTGCCTCGGCAATGGCTTGGCGAGCAACCTGCACGGTGTCTTCAAACCATGCAGCATTGCGAGCTTTCCAGTCATCGTAGGGGTCGTATTCGCTACTCACTTCTGTGCAAGACACTATGCCTAGTGCGCATGCGAGCAATATATAAATGTACTTCTTCATCCAGTTTGCTTGAAACGAGGTTTATCTTAACTTGCTATTAGAGCAACTTCTTCAAAAGGCTGGTAATACTTACCTGATCCTCGATGATGCCACGAAGCTCTGATACATGTACGCGTCTCTGCTCCATGCTATCGCGCTCACGGAGAGTAACGGTGTTGTCTTCCAAAGTCTGCTGGTCAACTGTTACGCAGAAGGGACAACCGATAGCGTCCATACGACGGTAGCGCTTACCAATCTGGTCCTTCTCCTCGTACTTACAGTTGAAGTGGAAGCGTAGGTCGTTCATAATCTCCTGAGCCTTCTCGGGCATGCCATCCTTCTTGGTCAAGGGGAATACAGCCAACTTGATGGGAGCCAAAGCTGCAGGTAGGTGAAGCACAGTACGAGTCTGTCCATCGGGCAATGCCTGCTCTTCATAGCTGTGGCACATGATAGAAAGGAACATACGGTCTACGCCGATAGAGGTTTCGATAACGTATGGAGTGTATGACTCGTTAGCTTCGGGATCGAAGTATTCAATCTTCTTACCACAGTACTTAGCATGGCTAGACAAGTCAAAGTTGGTACGAGAGTGAATACCCTCAACCTCCTTGAAACCGAAAGGCATGTGGAATTCGATGTCGGTAGCTGCATTAGCATAGTGAGCCAACTTGTCGTGGTCGTGGAAACGATAGTTGTCAGAACCAAAGCCTAGTGCCTGGTGCCATGCCATACGAGTTTGCTTCCACTGGTTGAACCAATCTAACTCTGTACCGGGCTTTACGAAGAACTGCATTTCCATCTGCTCGAACTCACGCATACGGAAGATGAACTGACGAGCAACAATCTCGTTACGGAAAGCCTTACCAATCTGTGCAATACCGAAGGGAAGCTTCATGCGGCCAGTCTTCTGTACGTTCAAGTAGTTAACGAAGATACCCTGAGCTGTCTCGGGACGAAGATATACCTTGTTAGCGCCGTCAGCAGTAGAACCCATCTCGGTAGAGAACATTAGATTGAACTGACGAACATCTGTCCAGTTTCTAGTACCACTGATAGGACATGCGATTTCCTCGTCAAGGATAATCTGACGTAGCTCTTCCAAATTGCTATCGTTCAAAGCCTGTGCAAAACGCTCGTGTAGAGCATCGCGCTTTTCCTGATTCTCAATTACGCGAGCATTGGTAGCACGGAACTCAGCCTCGTTGAAAGCCTCGCCATACTTCTTCGCAGCCTTCTGGATTTCCTTGTCAATCTTCTCGTCGTACTTTGCCAACTGGTCCTCGATGAGAACGTCAGCACGATAGCGCTTCTTGCTGTCCTTGTTGTCAATCAAGGGGTCGTTGAATGCGTCAACGTGACCACTAGCCTTCCATACAGTGGGGTGCATGAAGATAGCTGCATCAATACCCACGATGTTCTCATGAAGCAATACCATTGATTGCCACCAATACTGCTTGATGTTGTTCTTCAACTCTACGCCATTCTGACCATAGTCATACACAGCGCCTAGGCCATCGTATATATCACTTGATGGGAAAACAAAACCATACTCCTTGCAGTGAGAAATAATTTTCTTAAAAACGTCTTCTTGTTGTGCCATTGTTATTTTCAAATATTTTCGCGCAAAGTTAACAATATTATGGCTCATAGCGAGAAAGTATTGCGAGTTTTGTATGATAGTGCCCTGTGTTTTGCTATTTTCTGTGCGACGTATTTGGTTAATTCAAGAAAAAAGCGTAGCTTTGCGCGCTGAAATATGCATTTTAGCCATTTGCTAATTTTTCATTGAAAATAACACAACGAAATATCGATAATGAGACAACTTAAAATTACCAAGAGTATTACCAGTCGCGATAGCCAATCCTTGGACAAGTATCTTCAGGAAATTGGTCGCGAGCAGCTTCTAACCGTGGAAGAAGAAGTTGAACTAAGCCAACGTATTCGTAAGGGTGACAGACAGGCATTGGACATCTTGGTTAAGAGCAACTTACGCTTCGTGGTGTCAGTTGCAAAGCAGTATCAGAATCAAGGCTTGAGTTTGCCTGACCTTATTAACGAGGGTAATGTAGGACTTATCAAGGCAGCGGAGAAATTTGACGAAACTCGTGGTTTCAAATTCATCAGTTATGCTGTATGGTGGATTCGTCAGACAATTCTTCAGGCATTGGCCGAGCAGAGTCGTATCGTGCGTCTTCCCTTGAATCAGGTTAGTGCGGTAAACAAGATAAGCAAGGCCATTACCAAGTTTGAGCAGGAGTTTGAGCGTAAGCCAAGTCCCGAGGAATTGGCAGAGTTGGTCAATGAGGTGCCAGAGAAGATTAACGATAGTTTGCGTGCTAGTGGCCGTCACGTCAGTGTAGATGCTCCTTTCGTTGAGGGTGAGGATAATAGTCCCCTTGATGTAATGGAGAATACCGATGCTCCTGCGGCCGACTATACTCTTATCAATGAGAGCTTGTCATTGGAGATTTCACGCGCTTTGGATATCTTGAACGAGCGTGAGCGTGACATTATTGAGATGAGCTTTGGTATTTCTCAGCCAGAGATGACATTGGAGGAGATTGGCGACCGTTTTGGCTTGACACGTGAGCGTGTACGCCAGATTCGCGAAAAGGCTATCCGCAAGTTGCGCAATGGCAACAAGACAGGTGGCACACTTCGTTCATACCTAGGTTAATAGGATTTTCATAAAGTTTGAAAAGATATATGGCAATGCTGCTCTCGAAGAGTGGCATTGCTTTTTTTTTGTTTTCTTGTGGCAGGAGAGGAGTTTCCGGACGTCGGAAATGCTCTCCCGCATCGGGAGAGGACTTCCGAAGCTTTGGAAGTGGTATTCCGATATGAAAAAAGCATTTCCGGAATCTAGGAAATACCTTCTTGGGTTGGTGGAGAAAAAGAAAACTGCGGTTTGTCGCTCAAAATGCACAAACCGCAGCTTCGTGTATTATGGATTTGCTGTACAAATACCTCTTCTATGCATGTCTTTGCTGATGTGGCTTAGACGGTTGAGGAAGTCTGCATAACTGCGATTCTTCTGTGGACTCCATCCAGCTTCGCTCAATGCCAAGGCTCTTGGGAAAGCCATGTAATACATACGCTCAGTAGAGTTGATGCACTCACTCCATAGGGTACCAGCTACGCCATAGAGATTGTTGTTTTCAAAGGTTTTATCGTAACCCCATGCAGGGTCAAGCTTGTAAGTCTGTTCTAGTGAGGTGGTAGGCATACCCCAGTTAACCTCTGGCATATCTCCACGTGCAGCAGGGTAGTCAAGATAGCAATGCTCGCCAGGACAAAGCATAATCTTAGCATTACATCTGATAGCTGCATCTATGGCGGTAGCGGTAAGGCCGTGACGCCATGCAAATACTACACAACCGGGTTGTATCTCGTGGAAATCGGTTTCATACCAGAACATGGGAACCTTGTTGAGGTCCTTGCGTAGGAAATCGATGACACGGTCAAACATGTATTTCTGCAATCTCCAATTGTCGTTTCTTGAATTGGGTTGAGGAGTGATGCCTGGCTGACTCATTATTTCAGCAAGAAGTTTCTTGCAACTTTCGCATGAAGACCAGCACTCCAATGGAGGATTACCTGCCTCGTCACCACCTAGATGAACGTATTGAGAGGTAAATACTTCGGAAAGTTCCTGGAATACATTTTGTAGGAATTCGTAAGTGAATTCGTTGCTAGGACAAAGTAGATTGTCAGACACACCGCAAGTGGTACGAATGGGGATTTGTACACCACCACAGGTCAATTCGGGGTAACAATGAATAGCAGCCACCTGATGACCAGGCATTTCTATTTCTGGGATGATAACCACGTGGTACTGCTTAGCAAAGGCAACGAGTTCCTTCATTTGCTCCTGAGTGTAGAAACCGCTGATAGGCATTTGCATATCATCCATACCAACGCGGAAGCTACCAATTTCTGTCAACTTGGGATACTTCTTTATTTCTATGCGCCAAGCCTGGTCGTCTGTTAGGTGAAGGTGAAGAGCATTCATCTTGTATCGTGCCATCTCCACTACCATTCCCTTGAGGTCTTCGAAGGGGATGAAGATACGACATGGGTCAACCATCAACTCGCGCATTTTTGTGCGAGGAGTGTCCTTGATGGTGAGAGCATTTAGGTTGGCAATGCGACCGTTCTCCTCCTGAGGAATGAGCATCTGGTCAAGTGTCATGATACCATAGAATACACCAGCAGCATCTGAACCCTTGATGCAAATACCCTTTTCGTCTATGCTTAGAGTGTATGATTCAGGAGTGGTGATACTCTTGTCAATGCTTAGGGTAATGGTAGCCTTGCTCTTCTTGAAGTTCTTGGTTCCCAATCTGCTTTTCAAAACGTTTTCCAGCTGCTTTTTCTCGTTTGCCAAAGCCTCGTCGGCAATGATTTTGCCTAGGTGTTTGGTTTCAAGTGCAACGGCACCAGTGTATATCACCTCCTGAGGAACGGGGATGAAGTTAAATTCCCTGGGACAATCCTCTAGGGTAGTTTTTTGCTTCTTGACAAAGAACTTACCCCAATTTGGGTCGCTCTTGTAAGCTTTCTCCGAACCTTTAGGTACGATGAGGTTTATGTTTCTGAGATTCAAGCCACTAAATGCGTCCTCGGCAATGGTGGGAGGAGTGGTAGCGAGTGATGTAATAGTGTGCAAACCATAACAATTGCCAAAGGCTCTGCTCTCAATTCTTTCCGTTGTGGCAGGTAGGGTTAGGGTGGTTAAGCTATCGCAGGCAAAAAATGATTGACTACCGATGAATCTTACCTTGTTGGGTAGGAGGAGGCTCTTTAGCTTGTGGCGAGAGTGCAATGCATTTTCTCTGATGCTGTCACAATCGGCCTCACTTAGGTCTAGCTCTTCCATGTTCCATTGTAAATCACGCAATTGGCGGAAATCATCGTTCCAACCACCACATCTGAATGTTCCTGTTTTCTTGACGCTTTGTGCGCTAGCTATAGCACAAATGCAGAAAAGCAGGATGAAGTTTAGCAATTGTCTTTTCTTCATGATTTTGGGTATTGAGTTTTATTGTGGCACAAAGGTATAAATAAATGTGCAAGAACCAATCATATTTGCCAAAAAAAGTGTACCTTTGCACGCGTATTTAAAATGTGAAGAAACAATTAATAAAATTTAGAACATATGTCACAGACAAAGAAA
The DNA here is from genome assembly GCA_045613565.1 of Bacteroidaceae bacterium. Lineage (GTDB taxonomy): Bacteria > Bacteroidota > Bacteroidia > Bacteroidales > Bacteroidaceae > Physcousia. The sequence continues at coordinate 83,047 of JAZLBF010000039.1, read as the reverse complement.
ATCAAAAGAGCTCTAGTAAGTGTCTTCCACAAGGATGGACTTGACGAGATTTTGCGCACATTGCATGCTCAGGGTGTAGAATTGCTTAGCACCGGTGGTACTCAGTCTTTTATCGAGAGTTTGGGTATTCCTTGCGTTAAGGTTGAGGATGTTACCTCTTATCCCAGTATTCTTGGTGGTCGTGTTAAGACTCTTCACCCCAAGGTATTCGGTGGTATCCTAGGTCGTCGCGATTTGGAGGACGATTGCAAGCAGATGCAGCACTATGAGATTCCTGAAATCGACTTGGTGATTGTTGACTTGTATCCCTTCGAGCAGACTGTAGCAAGCGGTGCTAGCGAGGCAGACATCATTGAGAAGATTGATATAGGTGGTATCAGCTTGATTCGTGCAGGTGCCAAGAACTTTAACGATGTTATCATCGTGCCCAGCAAGGCAGAGTACAAGCCTCTGTTGGAGTTGCTTCAGCAGAAGGGTGGCGAGAGCGATATCGAGGACCGTAAGTGGTTTGCAGCTCAGGCATTCGGTGTGAGCAGCCATTATGATACAGCTATTCACGAGTATTTTGTAAAGTAATCATCGTCAACACTGAGGCTAATAAATGGGTTTCTTTAGTTTTACCAAGGAAATAGCAATGGACTTGGGTACTGCCAATACCATTATCATCAGCGATGGTAAGGTTTTGGTGGACGAACCAAGTGTTGTAGCTTTGGACCGCCGCACAGAAAAGATGATAGCTGTGGGTGGCAAGGCTAAGATGATGTACGAAAAGACCAATCAGAATATCCGTACTATTCGTCCCCTGCGCGATGGCGTTATTGCCGACTTTAATGCGTGTGAGCAGATGATGCGTGGTCTTATCAAGAAGATTCACTCAGGCAGCAATCTGTTCACTCCCTCATTGAAGATGGTAATCGGTGTGCCTAGCGGTTCTACCGAGGTGGAGTTGCGCGCCGTTCGTGATAGTGCAGAGCATGCTGGTGGTCGTGAGGTGTATTTGATATACGAACCAATGGCAGCTGCTATAGGTATTGGTTTGGATGTCTTGGCACCAGAGGGTAATATGATTGTTGATATAGGTGGTGGGAGCACCGAGATTGCTGTTATCAGCCTTGGTGGTATCGTAGCCGATAAGAGTTTGCGTGTAGCTGGTGACGAACTTACAGCTGATATTCAGGAGTACATGTCTCGTCAGCACAATGTCAAGGTCAGTGAGCGTATGGCAGAGCGCATCAAGATTCAGGTAGGTGCAGCGCTTACCGACTTGGGCGACGAGGCCCCCGAGGATTATGTAGTACATGGTCCTAACCGTATCACTGCTTTGCCCATGGAGGTGCCCGTATGTTATCAGGAGATAGCACGTTGTTTGGAGAAGACCGTAGCAAAGATTGAAACAGCTATTCTTCAGGCATTGGAAGAGACTCCACCAGAATTGTATGCCGATATCGTGCACAACGGTATTTACTTGGCTGGTGGTGGCGCATTGCTAAAGGGTTTGGCACGTCGTTTGACCGACAAGATCAATATTCCCTTCCACGTGGCAGAAGACCCCTTGCACTGTGTGGCAAAGGGTACAGGTATTGCTCTTAAGCACATCAACGAGTTCTCGTTCTTGATGTAATTCAGAGCAAGACAACGATAAAATAAATTAGAGGGTGTGCCTAAAGCATTGTTTTTTGACACACCCTCTTCAATTTTCTCTTATGCAAGGAATCTTTGCTTGGATTAGTAAATACTCACATTGGTTGGTACTCCTCTTATTGGAAGGTATCAGCCTTGCTCTGCTTGTCTCCTTCAATGACTATCAGGGCAGCGTGTGGTTTACTGGTGCCAATAGGGTAGTGGGACAAGTGCATGAGTGGCAACAATCGGCATTGTCTTATCTCAGCCTTGGCAAGGTCAACAAAGAGCTTACAGAGCAGAACTTTCTCCTGCAACAGGAATTGGAGGTGCTTCGCAATGAATTGACCGAACTCACTCACGATAGCACTTATGCCGAGCGAGCCTTGGCGGCCAAGTTGCAAGAGGTTCCTGTATTACCAGCACAGTTGGTGTACAATAATATAAATTTGCGCGACAATTATTTGACTATCAACCGTGGCTCCAATCATGGCGTAAAGGCCAAGATGGGAGTTGTCTCCGGTAATGGCATAGTGGGTATAATATCCAGTGTATCGGAAAACTATTCCGTGGTGATGTCCGTGCTCAACAGTAAGTCAAGTATCTCATGTCGCTTGCGAGGGAGCAATTATTTTGGTTATTTGCATTGGCAGGGTGGCGATGTCCTTTATGCACAGTTGGACGATGTGCCCCGTCATGCCGATTTCGAAGTGGGAGATTCAGTAGAAACCAGTGGTTATAGCAATGTATTTCCCTCGGGCATATTGGTTGGAACAGTAGAACAAATCAATGATAGTAAGGACGGATTGAGTTATCTGCTCATCGTACGCTTGGTATCAGATTTGGCTAATATACGTGATGTAGCGGTAATCCTTAAGGAAGATGATACAGACATTATTCCATAGGTTGGGTATTGCAATATTGGTGGTATTGCTTCAGGTTTTTGTGCTCAATCACATCAACCTTTGGGGGTATGCTATCCCTTTGCTTGGTGTGATGGCTCTGTTTTACACACCATTAAGCGTGGGGCGTATCTCCGGCATGCTCCATGCCTTTGTCATAGGTATAGTATTGGATGCTTTCAGCAACACTCCTGGTGTAGCAGCAGGAGCCATGACTCTTACAGCTTTCATTCAGCCCTCCTTGCTTATGGCAATGGCTCCCAAGGATGCTCTGACAGATGCCGTTCCCAATAAGGAATTGCTGGGCAGACACAAGTATTTTTGGTACATTGCCCTGCTTATGGCAGTTCATCATTTGGCATACTTTATGTTGGAGGCCTTCACCTTCTTTAACTTCTCCACTCTTCTTTTGCGTTTGCTGGGCAGTTATCTGTTGTCTCTGCTTTTGGTGTTCACAATGGAGATGTTGCGCTCGTCTAAATCGTAAGTTATCGTCCTATGGAAAAGGAGAAAAAGAAATACGCGTTGGGCAAGCGCAAGTATGTCTTGTCTGGTATTGCTTGCCTGATTGTTTTTACATATATACTGCGCTTATTCACGCTTCAGTTGCTTAGCGAGGATTACAAGGCTGATGCCGATAATAATGCCTTTCTCAAGCGCATTCTCTTCCCTGCTCGCGGAGCAATTACAGATAGAAATGGTAAGTTGTTGGTGTACAACCAGCCAGCCTATGATATCATGGTGGTTATGAAGGAGCAGGAGGGTGTAGACACTTTGGACCTCTGCAAAACCTTGAATATCACTCCCGAGTGGTATAAAAGACGCATGAGTGAGATACGCGACCCTTGGCGCAATCCTGGTTATAGCAGATACACCCAGCAATTGTTCATGAGCCAATTGTCTGCCGAGGAATTCAGTACTTTCAGTGAGAAACTATTCTCTTATCCCGGATTCTATGTTCAGAAGCGTAGTGTCCGCCAATATTCCTATCCCTATGCAGCCCATGTGCTGGGTGATGTGGGCGAGGTAGGGCCTAAGGATATTGAGAAAGACGATTATTACAATAGTGGAGACTATATAGGCAAACTGGGTATTGAACGTCAGTACGAGCAACAACTGCGTGGTGAAAAGGGCGTGGAGATACTCCTGCGCGACTCTCGTGGTCGTATCAAAGGACGTTATCAGAATGGCAAGTTTGATGAGGCTCCAATTCCTGGTAAGAATCTTACTCTTTCGCTTGATGTGGAACTTCAGGCTTTGGGCGAACGCCTGATGACAGGCAAGAAGGGAGGTATTGTTGCCATCGAACCATCCACTGGCGAGATACTGTGTATGGTGAGCAGCCCCACCTATGACCCACGTATGATGGTTGGCCGTCAGCGAGGCGAGAACAACAGGAAATTGTCTCAGAATGTTCACAAGCCTTTGCTCAATCGTGCCATCATGGGACAGTATCCTCCAGGTTCTACCTTCAAGACCACCCAGGCACTCACCTTCTTGCAGGAGGGCATTGTAAACACACACACATCTTATCCATGCTCTGAGGGATTCCATTTCAAGGGACTTACTGTTAAGTGCCATCCCCATGCAGCTCCCATCGCACTTGTGCCATCCCTGGCCACCTCGTGCAATAGTTACTATTGTTGGGGTCTGTTTCAGATGTTCTCCAATCGTCAGAAATACCCCACTGTTCAGGATGCCATGACCCGTTGGAAGGATTATATGGTGTCCATGGGTTTCGGTTATCGTTTGGGAGTGGACCTCCCTGGCGAAAAGCGAGGCATGATACCCAATGCTCCCTACTATGACAAGGCTTATCGTGGCTCATGGAATGGTCTTACTGTGATATCTATTTCCATTGGTCAGGGCGAGGTCAATGCCACTCCCCTTCAGATAGCCAATCTGGGTGCTACCATCGCCAATCGTGGTTGGTTTGTCACTCCCCATGTGGTAAAAGACATTCAAGATGAGGAACTGAATGAAGAATACTCCACTCGTCGCTACACTATGGTAGATGCTCAGCATTATGAGCATGTGGTTCAGGGCATGCGTCAGGCAGTACTCAACGGTACTTGTCGTGCAGCCAATACCGAGGCATACGAGGTGTGTGGTAAGACAGGTACCGCCCAAAACCCTCATGGCAAGGACCACTCCGCCTTTATGGGCTTTGCACCTATGAACGACCCCAAGATAGCCATCTGTGTCTACGTAGAGAATGGTATCTGGGGCGCTACCTATGGTGTGCCGATAGGTTCTTTGTTGATAGAACAATATCTCACTGGAGGACTTTCGCCCGAAAGCGAAGAGAAAGCAAAAATATTTGAAAACCGACATATAATTACATCAGACGATGCCAGCAACAAGTAAAAACAACCGAGATAAGGGTATTCTTAGCAATATCGATTGGGTCACATTGTTTATCTTTGTGGTTCTTGTCTCTATGGGCTGGATGAGCGTCTGTGGTGCCAGCTACAATCTCGACGAGGGCACCAAGCTATTGGACTTTTCCGCACGTAGCGGTATGCAGTTGGTGTGGATATTCTCTTCCTTTGTCTTGGGAGCAATAATACTGTATATTGACGACCGCCTCATAGAGAGTCTTTCCTACATTATATATATTGCCTTCATGGTCTTGCTCTTTGTCACGCCCATGCTTGCCCATGATATCAAGGGCAGTTTGTCATGGATCAAGATAGGAGGCTTCAGTATCCAGCCGGCCGAATTTGCCAAGTTCGCCACAGCTATCTGTGTGGCCAAGGTGGTGAGCAGCTTCAATCTGGACCTCTCTCGCTGGCGCGACCTCTTCATCAGTGCCTTCCTGGTACTTCTCCCCATGGTGCTCATTGTCATGCAGAAGGAGACAGGTTCTGCATTGGTATATTTTGCGTTCTTCTTCATGTTCTATCGCGAGGGTATGGTGGGAAGCATCCTCTTTGCGGGAGCCGCCGCAGTATTCTATTTCGTGGTGGGTATCAGGTATGCCGATGTCCCCTTGTGGGATATCCTTCCCATCAGTTCGGGCGAATTCTTTGTTCTTGCAGCCATTCACCTCTTTGTGGCCGGCATGATGTGGGTATACACTTCCTTGCGTAAGCCTTTCTTTCAGACTCTCTGTTTCGGTATGATAGCCTATGTTTTGGCCGTGCTTTATGCCAAATATCTCATTCCCTTCAATGTATGTTGGGTGCAATGGGGCGTATTGGCGGCTACCATAGTTTATCTTTTCTATCTGGCCGTGCGCGAGCGCCTATGGTCTTATGCACTCATCTCCATGTTTGCATTGGGTAGTATAGGTTTCTTTTATTCCGTCAATTATGTACTGAATGATGTGCTTCAGGCTCATCAACGCACACGTATTCGCGTGTTGCTGGGCCTTGAGGACGACCCCAAGGGTGCAGGTTACAATGTTATTCAGGCCAAGATAGCCATAGGTTCTGGTGGATTAAAGGGAAAGGGCTTTCTCAATGGCACCCAAACCAAGCTCAAATACGTTCCCGAGCAAGATACCGACTTTATCTTCTGCACAGTAGGCGAGGAACAAGGTTTCGTTGGCGCCACGGTAGTTTTGCTTCTATTCCTATGTTTCATTCTTCGACTGATACATTTGGCCGAGCGGCAACCCCTCCGCTTCGGTCGAGTCTATGGTTATTGTGTGATGAGTATTTTCCTCTTCCATCTCTTCATTAATGTAGGTATGGTGCTGGGTCTCACTCCCGTTATCGGTATTCCGTTGCCATTCTTTAGCTACGGAGGCTCCTCTCTATGGGGTTTTACCATCCTCCTCTTTGTCTTCCTAAAGATAGACTCTTCCCGTTTCAGATTGAAGAAATGAGCCTGTCTCCTGTTGTCTAACTTTTTTGGAGGGGCACTTCACCTTTTGTTGACAGCCGAATTTATACACGAATTAAGACTCGTTTTATTTCCCCGGTCCTCTCTTTGGGACTGTGTCATAGCTTCGCACAACACAGAACGGAATTTAGACACGAACCTACTAGCGAGTAGTAACTGAACGTGTTTAAGTTCCGTAGTCCATCGTGCGTAGCTGCGAGTGGCCCTCGTGTGAAAGGTCAATAGCTTTGAAATTTCTCGTGTATTCCTTTAGTTTCTGCCGCCAGCTTCCTTCAGATTCCACCTCACGATGGACACCCTTGCCTTGGGCTATGCGATTCCCGCTATTAGGGCTCGCTCAGGACTTGCAGCCGGTAGCTAATGCTCATGCTGAGCGTACTGAAAAAGTCCGAGCCCTTAATTATAAAGGAGTTCGGACAGGGATTTTATGAGGTTTTGAGTTTTACCGGACAGCAATAAATAAAAACAAAACCCGTCAGCATCCCGTAGGTCTGCTGGCGGGTCATTTTTATAACAGAGTGTCTAAACCTGATACTCGTTCACGGAAATGCTCCATCTATCGTAATGGGTATATTACAATATGTGATTTATTATTTCCCCAAAACTTTTAGTTGACGATAACCTTTACGCTTTGCTCCTTCTTTCCATCCACGTTGACCACATTCAATCCCTTACTCAATTTGGATGCGTTCACTCGAATAGACTTCTGTCCAGCAGGAATTATCTGTCTCCATACGCTCTTTCCGCTAGCATCTACAATATTCACTACACGATTTTTTAATTCATCGCTCGTTTCAATAGTAATGCTTTGGCTACGTCTTGCCATGGTAGGACTTACTCTCATGTCAAAAGGCGTCTGCACCATGGTTAATCCTGTATTCGAACCAGAGTTTAATGCATACCAATAACTTTCGGAAGTGTAATAATCTTCCAGAACCCAATAACATTTATCATTAATTGTTAACAAAGAGAAATTACAATCCACTATGGGGGATTTGGTACTGATACTTTGCAACACATCTCCATCTGTATTTACTATTTCAAATCCTACCATTTCTGAATCATAATAGGTGGTTATCATATCCACTTCTCCATCATCATCGCGGTCCTCCTCATAGGTGTCCGTCGTTTGTTGATAAATACCGCGAACGTATTCGTATTTATCGTCTGTGTTGAACAAAGTCTGGGTAATTGATAACTCCGCATCATCATAAAGAGAATTACCTTGAAGGTCATACCAATCAATAGTTTCCAATTCATTTGGTTGGTCATTGTATGTATAGTCAACAGTATCCCATTCGCCAGAATACAAACTTTTGAAATACCATTCATCCCAATCTCTCTTATAATGAGCTATGATTAGACTATCCCCATAAAATTGGAAATATTCAGAAGGATAAGTATAACCATATTTCTCATAGTTATAGCATTTTTCTTTGGATAAGAAACTCTTAAAACCACGCTCAACAGAATCTTCATCAATGAAATCAACCTTGTACCCCCAATAAGTATCTAACAGAGCTATTATTTCGTCATCTGTAGGAAAACCAGATACAAGATCAGCAAGATAGATTGAATTTCTACTCGTGTGGCCATACTCTGGTACACGTTCCTCACCTCTCAGCCTTATTTCATACCCATCCTTAATATTTGTTTGAGCACGTAAGTTTATACTTTTGACGGGATTGAGTTCATCATCGCAAATCTTCAATGAAAAAGAAGGAGAAGTATTTTCATTTTCTTCTGAGAGTACAAGAATGTAACTTTTGTTATCAGTCATAAACTTGCCTGGAAGGGGTTTAAAATACTGAGGTGAATTAGAAATCTTATCACCAAGAATTTGAGCACTTACACTTAGGGATGCTATAAACAAGCATAAAAATAATAACTTTTTCATTTTATTTATTTTATTTATTGTACAATATTTTTTGACCCTTCTTCACTAAGACTCCGCTCTGGGGGTGCACTATTCGGCGTCCACTCAGGTCGTAAAGTGTTTCATTCTCCATTGTTGATTCCAGATGCTCAATCGCAGATACATTGCCATCTTTGTCGAAGTGTTCAAATTCGATAGACATTTCTGTTTCTTTGCCCGTGACATCGTGTATGGCCAAATAGTATATACCAGATTCTGAAACAATGCAGCCACCGAATTCCGTAGATGCGTTGCTCTGTGCCTTATATGTTTCTACGCTCAATGGAGAGAACAACTGAAGTGTACACGGCAGACTTGACTTAATAGAGATACTGTCGCCAACTTGTGCATGTAGACTATACCATCTAATGTTGCCATCCTGCACAGTCTCGAACTCTTGATAAGGCTGAAGAGCACCCACAGGAATCACATCCTGACTTCCTGCCATATCAATATAGGGGTGCTCTGTTTCTGTTATACGAAGGTCGGTATCCATGAAGCGCATATATAATGTATTGCGACCATAGATACGAGGAGTACCCTTTTCTATCAAGAAGTAGAAATTATCTGTACGTATCGGTTGCGACTCAAGCGGAAGCATGCTGACCAGTTTGAATGGGTTTTGCGGTTCTTCTAGTTCAGATGATTGTTTTTTTTGTATGCTATCGTTCACCCAATATTCGTACTGACAAATTCCGTCGCTGTTGTCTGCCATCTTCACAAAGAAATAGTTCCGAATATCGGAGATGTTTCCTCTTTCGTCTGTCAGATGACAACCCAATTGATGGACACCATTCTCCAATTCACTTACATCCAGCATAAATTCGTATTTCCCGTTTGAGAGAGTACCTGTTTGAACCTTTGTGGTATCATTATTGATGTAATAGACTAATTTCAGCTGTTCCAGTTCGTTTTGTTTGGGCATTCGGTAGAAGAAAGCTTCATGCAGTTTTGATCTTGCTCCTGTGGGTGTTGCAACCATGGCTTTCAAATGATGTAAGCCATTGTTAAGACGGCTTACATCAAAATCCATATGTATAGCACCACCCTCTTCTGCAAAACTCTCTTGCATATAAAGTGTATCGTTGACAAACAATAGACACTCTAGATAGTCAACGTTCATTGTCTGCGGTACCTTTACAAAATAGCGAAACTCTGGATTTGAGGAGGTGTTTTCATCGGCAACCAATAGGCTAATCCTATGAAAACCCTCATTGACTGACGAAGCGTCAAGAAGAAAGAGCCCGTTTGTTACTTCTCCACAGAACATCAAACTATCATTCTCGTCAAACCAGCATTGATACCTTCTCCCATCTGAATCGCTAGTACGGAAGAACATGGCCGAATGTGCTGACGAAAGTATTTTATCCACATCTTCTACTTGATAGTAGAGGGTGTGCAAACCAGGCTTCAACGAAGAGACATCCAATTCTATTTTTCCATCTTTATGGCTGAAAGCATGATGTTTTACCCCTTCTGAGTTGAACCAATAATGTACCATCAGCGGATTGCCAGACAACCCATTGTTGAAGAACAGGCGCGAATGTGGCGAACTTACCACACCAGCAGAGTCCACTACTTGTAGGTTCAGTGCATGAATGCCTCGTTCCAATCTATCAACCTCCAACTCTAATCGAGCGCTGTCGCCAATTAGTTTCTGTGATTGTAGCGTTGTCAGATTGTTATCAAACCAATACTTGCATTCATATTCTGTTTGTCCCCTTGCCTTAGTATGCAAACCTAACAAGAGTCCTGCTGTTATAATCTTATACAATATATTCATATTCTCATCATTCTGTCCTACTGTGCGCTACGCACTTCAATGTCAACACTTAATTTGCCATCAGAACTGGTCTTGCCTGCCACATCGAATTTGGTGATACGTGGATTCGTAGGAGTCATGTCAAATGAGAGGTTTCCGCCGTAGATTCCGATTTGCTTGCCGTCGTCACCTTTGAATGCTGTTTTGGCTGAATCGGTCAGTTCGAAAGTTTCATAGTCGTTGTATGTACCGTTGTAGGTCTTGAATATGGTTGTTAAGTCTTGATTGATTACATAATTGCCACGATCCAGAATATTTTTGAACACAACGCCAGAAACTGCAAGGCTGTTGTAAACAGAGCAGGAGCCCGGCAAAGTTGAGCTACTATGGGGGGTTCCTGTGAATATACAGTTACGGAATTCTGAATTAGTCACATAATAAAGAGTGTTGCCTCTAATTATGCAATTGTAGCATGTGATGGTTGGTAAGTATGAAGTGTTGCTACTGTTACTCACGTTTGCTGGAAATGATGAATTCAAGAATATGGCGGTGGATTTGCTGCCTAGCATCAGAGTCTTTTCTATTGTACATTGTATGAATTTGAGGTCGCGGATATATCCTGAATTAGGATTTAGATTATACTGTTCAATGCCATACAATTTACATTTTAGGAAAGTAGCATTTTGGAGACTGTCGGAACCATTTTCACCTATGGTAATAGTTCCTTCAAACTTTATCCCTTCGATGGTAAGTTTAGCGCTGTCTGACGTTGAAACATGTATATCAAAACCACCAGGAATGATGGTATTGTCGTTTACAGCAATGCTATCAATAACAGCACCGGCACCCCGTAATGTAATATTCTTTGTTATATCTGTGGAAGCAAAAACACCCTTAGATAGAGTGATTACATCTCCATTTGTAGCCGCCTCGTGGGCGTCTACCCACGCATTGTTGCCATAAAAAACAGTAATTTTACCTTCGTGGCTGAGAGTGGCCATAGTGGTTGACTGGGCATGGCACATTGTTGCTGCAACAAATGTTACCAATAGAATAAATAACTTTTTCATTTTTTTAGAATTTTAATTATATTAGATTAACAAAAATGATTGATTGTAAAGACACTCTTTTTGACAAGAATTCAAAACCTTCTGTAAGAAACTATACTCCTTGCTCTATATTGTCTAGCCTCCCCCTTTTTTAGACATTAACGCGTAATAATGTATTGATACAAAAAAGACGTGGGAGAAACCTTTTCGCTTATCCCAGTCATCAGGCCTTCGCATTGCCTTTCCATCGAGATAAGCAACTCAGCCAGCCCACGCCATAGTGTACTATATTATAATGTACACAATAGACGGCATCCAACCAGGGGACATCATCTATGCATACGGGTATAATACACCCAGCATGAACGCTTCGTTGCGGTACCTTCTGATGGATCAAGTTTGCGAAGTTTGATGACTCGAAGATAACGTTCAGAAAACGTCCTTTTCTGCTTTTTCGATGTAACTCTTTATTAGGTCACTACCCACGACGAATAACACCTACATAAGCATTTCCAATAAGATTTTGACCCGCCCATCCCCAAACGAACCGGCTAAGTCATCGCAAATATACATAAAAGTCTGAAAATATTTACAGAATACATTCACTTTTTTGCGTTATGTTGTCAATTTGATACTAAAACGGCCATAATTATAGACAATAGCCAAGCATAGGAAGACTGCAGAAATGTGAATGTAACGCTACAACGGGACTTCCACAGACTGCGGAAATGCCGTTGTAACGTTACAACGAGGGTGTGCCAAATGAATGACACACCCTCGTAATGGATATTTGTGAATGTATTTTACTTGAGAAGAGCTAATGCTTCCTTGATACGCTTGATGGCCTCGATGATGTTTTCATCGCTGGTAGCGTATGACATTCTGAAGCATTCGGGAGAACCAAATGATTCACCACCTACGGTAGCAACGTGACCAACTTCGAGTAGATACATTGCTAGGTCGTCACTGTTGTTGATAACCTTGTCGCCGTATTTCTTGCCATAGAAACTGCTACACTTGGGGAAGAGGTAGAAAGCGCCCTGAGGATTGTTGACCTCTAGGCCAGGGATTTCCTTGGTGAGCTTAACAATCAAGTCGCGACGACGCTCGAAAGCTACGCGCATATCCTCTACGCACTGCTGGTCGCCAGCAAATGCTGCTTCTGCAGCCTTTTGGCTGATAGAGCAGGGGCCGCTGGTGTACTGGCCCTGAAGCTTGTTGCAACCCTTTACAATCCACTCTGGAGCAGCAATAAAACCGATACGCCAACCGGTCATTGCGTAAGCCTTAGAAACACCATTGACGATGACTACGCGGTCTTTGATTTCGGGGAACTGTGCTATAGATGCATGCTCGCCGATGTAATTGATGTGCTCGTAGATTTCGTCAGCAATGATGATTACGCGCTCGTGACGCATCAAAACATCCTTCAATGCCTCTAGCTCCTGACGGCTGTAAACAGAACCTGTGGGGTTGCTGGGAGAGCATAGGATGATAGCACGAGTTTTGTCGGTGATGGCAGCCTCCAACTGCTCGGGAGTAATCTTAAAGTCTTGCTCAATGCTGGAGGGAATGAATACAGGAGTAGCATCAGCCAATAGTACCATGTCTGGATAACTTACCCAGTATGGTGCTGGGATGATAACCTCGTCACCCTGGCCAACAAGCGCCATGATAGCGTTGCAGACGCTCTGCTTAGCACCGTTAGAGCAAAGGATTTGGCTAGGTAGGTAGTCAAGGCCGTTTTCTCTCTTTAGCTTCTCTACGATGGCCTTCTTTAGTTCGGGATATCCTGGTACAGGACTATATCTGCTCCAATTCTCTTCGATAGCTTTGATGCCAGCAGCCTTGATATGGTCGGGAGTGTTGAAATCGGGTTCGCCAACACTCATGTTGATAATATCAATACCTTGAGCCTTTAGCTCGCTGCTCTTTTGGCTCATGGCCAAGGTAGCACTTGTGGACAAACGTCCAAGTCTCTCGGATAGGTTGTTGTTCATTGTTTTCTGTACGTTATAATATATATGTATATGTGATATGTCTCTTATAGTTTGTGACCCATGCGAAGCTTCTTGGTTTCGAGGTATTTGCGGTTGTACTCGTTGGGAGTGATGATAACGGGTACGTTCTCCACAATGTCAAGGCCATAGCCCTCGAGGCCTACACGCTTTACGGGATTGTTGCTGATAAGGCGAATCTTGCCAATGCCTAATTCGCGAAGGATTTGTGCACCTACGCCATAGTCGCGCTCGTCTGCCTGGAAACCAAGGTGAAGGTTGGCCTCTACGGTATCGTCACCCTCTTCCTGAAGTTTGTAGGCAGCAATCTTGTTCATAAGACCGATACCTCTACCTTCCTGCTGAAGATAAACGATTACGCCCTTGCCTTCCTTCTCTATCATCTGCATAGCCTGATGTAGCTGGTCGCCACAATCGCAACGCTTGCTGGCGAAGATATCTCCAGTCATACAGCTAGAGTGCATTCTTACCAAGACGGGTTCTTCTGCACTCCATTCACCCTTGAAGATAGCGATGTGCTCTAGTCCATTGCTCTTCTGACGGAAGGGGATGATGTGGAAATGTCCGTATTCTGTGGGAAGGTCGGCCTCAACACCCTTTTCAACAAGGCTTTCCTGCTTCAAACGATAAGCGATAAGGTCCTTGATGGTGATTATCTTCATGCCATGCTCCTTTGCCACTTCCTTGAGCTGAGGCATACGAGCCATAGTGCCATCCTCGTTGAGGATTTCTATCAAGGCAGCAGCAGGTTGCAAACCACAAAGACGTGCTAGGTCGATGGCAGCCTCAGTGTGGCCAGCTCTCTTGAGTACACCTCTGTCTTGAGCATACAAAGGGTTGATGTGGCCTGGGCGACCGAAGTCGGTAGGCTTTCTATTTGGGTCAGCCAAAGCGCGTATGGTAGCTGCGCGGTCGTGAGTGCTTACACCTGTGGTACAGCCATCAAGCAAGTCCACGGTAACGGTAAATGGAGTGCCGAGCATGCTGGTGTTTGTCTGAACCTGACGCTCTAGTTCCAGTTCGTTGGCGCGTGTAATTGTGATTGGAGCACATAGTACACCACGACCATGCTTGAGCATGAAGTTGACCTTCTCTTCGGTGATGAGTTCGGCTGCGGTAATGAAGTCGCCTTCGTTCTCTCTGTCTTCGTCATCAACAACAATAACGAATTTGCCTTCTTTGAAGTCTACCAAAGCCTCTTCGATAGTACTAAGTTTGAAATCCTGGTTCATTATGCTATATTTTTATCTATTCTTTCAATGATTTGATGTCCAAGTTTTTGTATCAGTGATATATCTTGGTGTAGTCTTAGTCGGAACCTCCAGATGCGAAGCCAAAGCAAGAGGCCGAAGGGTAGGATAGCTCCGGCGATGGTATTTTGTCGCTTATTGTTGAAGGGACGAGTGTGTGCATCGGTGTATAGGATTGGCATCTCGTTGAGCAAACCGATTATCACTACGTCTCTGCTATTGTGCAATTGTTCCACCAGTGCCTCCACTCTGTTTTTGATGTCTCTGACGATGTGGTCTTCGTGGAATCTAAAGAAAATGGCATAGTAGGAGGGGATATTCAATAGTTTCTTTTTGTTGCCATATTGTACGCAATCCTCCATAAGGGATTGTAACTCAGTCTTGAGAGCGGGATAATTGGGCTCGTTGAGGATAATTTCCTTCTTGTTTAGCTTTCTCTTGGTGCGCAAACCGAGCAATCTCATGAAGAAATTCTGATAGCCTTCGATATTAAACACCACGCTATCCTTGTTGGCCTTGCTCACTAGGAACAATCCCATTGGTGTTAGTACCATGGTGCTGAGCCAAATACCAAACCATACGGCCCATTCGCCTGACTTGGCCATTTTCTCGCCGCCAGCATTTACGATGTAGTAGAAAAGGAAGACGAGTACGCTGACCACAACAGGTACACCCAAGCCACCCTTTCTGATAATTGCACCCAAGGGAGCTCCGATGAAGAAGAATATCAAGCATGCTAGGCTATGTGTGAACTTCTTGCGCGCCTCCATGTGGTGACGTCGCAAGGTGGAGTTTGTGCTCTCTGTGGTCATACCACGATACTCAAATTCTGCCAATGTGCTTTGAGCAGAACTCAATGCCGTCTCTATGGTATTCTTTCTTTGGTCGGGAGTGAGGTATTCGTATGTGGAATCTAATGGTTCCTGAGTCTCTACCCTTGCCATCAGAGCGGCAGAGTCTTTGATTTCTCTGGGGAATGTACCCTTGAGGTACTGGTTTTTAGTCACCTTGTGGTAATAATGTCCAAGGCTATCGCTGATATGATTTAGCGAGTCGATACCCGAAAGAATGTGGGTCAATTCCTTGGTTTTGGCATCTCCATTAAACAGATTGGCATCCATCATATTGAAGTTGGCATCAAAAGGAATCATGTCCACTTCGGTATGGAAAGTCTCTCTCATGTATGGAATATTGGCCTTGAGCATATTGCCAGTTTGGGAGTCCATATTTCTAAAGCGCTCGCCACCATAGAGCTTTAGCATCAGGTGCTTTTGGTCTTCTGTGGCTTGCAACTTAGCCGAGTCGGCCAGCACAATCTCCATCTTCTCGTATCCACCCTTGGTGCTATAAATCATTACTCCGTGTAGCATACCCGTCTTGGTGTCCTTCCTCTCAACGAAGATGCTATATCCGGGGATGTCGCTATAGAAGATACCTTCGGGGATATCGGCTTCTGGCGACTTTTGACGCATACTCCAGAGAAGGGTGGCAAGTTGTCGGGTGGCTTGTGGTTGTACGCGGTCTTGGAAAACGAAGCTAGCTCCGCAAATCAAGAGCGCAACAATGAATATCGGGCATAGAATTCTGATTAGTGGGATGCCTGCAGCCTTCATAGAGAGAAGTTCTAGCTTTTCTCCCAAATTGCCAAAGGTAATCAGCGATGCCAGAAGGACGGCTAGAGGCAACGACATGGGTACCAAAGTAAGGCTGGCGTAGAATAAAAACTCGGCTAGAATAGTCCAACTGAGCCCCTTACCCACCAAGTCGTCAATGTATTGCCAGATAAATTGCATGATGAAGATAAACAAGCAAATGAAGAATGTTCCCGCAAATAGGAGCAGGTAGTTCTTCAAAATATACTTATCCAACTTCTTAATTAGTCTCATGCGCGCACGTGTTTATCCGTACAAAGGTACTAAGTAAAGGTGACAAATAGCCTCGAATACGCTCAAGATTTACTTTTTTGCAATAAAAAACTCAGAAATATTTGCGAGATTAAAAATATTGTTCTACCTTTGCACTCGCAAAACGAACGATGGCGGGATAGCTCAGCTGGTTAGAGCGTCGGATTCATAATCCGAAGGTCATGGGTTCAAGTCCCATTCCCGCTACAGAAGAGAAGGCAAAACCTTCTCTTTTTTTGTTTTTATATGTTAGCGTAGAGCAGGGGAGAGGTTTGCTAGATGAAGAAAATCGTTTTGTGAGATAGGAGAGCACTTTCAAGAGTTGGGAAGTCCGTTCCCGACTCGGGAGAGCATTTCCGAAGTCTCGGAAATCCATTTTGTTCAAGCAAAACGCACTTCCGAAGAAAAGAAAATCCCCTCCCGGTAACCGAGAGAGGATGCTATACAAGATAATATCGTTTAGTGGTACTCTTGTGTACTCGTCAATTCAAAAGCGAAGCCAATAGGCTATGACAACTAGAATCGAGGGAAACGAACAGGAGTGGAACCATTGATGACGGACTTTTCTGTAAGTTCAATAACTGATGACCATAATGCGGCATCATATACATCCATGTCCAGTACGTCTGGTTCTTGAGTATTGAGAATACGCGCCTGGTGAATTTTCTCGATGGATTCGAGCAAACTGCGGTCCATCATATAATTCATCACATTGGGTACACCAAGGCTTTTTGCTTCCTCTATCATAACCTTAAATCTCTGAGGGATGAAACTCTCTACGTACCTTTCTGCCTCTTCGCCGGAGAGAGAGATGTTGCCTGCCTTACCTTCTAATTGTACCGTTGGAATCGGATATTTTTGCAAAAATCCTAAGGCTCCGCATACAGTTTGCATACGGCTATATGGACGAGGAGTTGATATATCATAATGGAGAAGCAGGCTAACACCAGCTACGCTTCTTATCAATGATGTGTTGATGTGGTCGCCAGGGATGGGAGACGAAAGTGATACAAGGTAATCCAAAGTGTCACCCTGGGGAAGTAATTGACACATAGGACCAATGGCATGTGTGGGGTAAGGATTGCCGGCATGTCGGCGACCATGAGAGCGCATCCAACCCTCTTGCACCGTGTGAGCATACGCACCCTCTATGTGCTTCACCCTGCCTAGTAGTCCTTGGCGTATCATCTCTCTTACGCCAAGATGCCAAGTGTCGTAACAACAATTCTCTAGCATTACACAATGCCTGCCAGTTTCGCGAGCTACTGAAACTAGTTTTTCGCACTCTGCAACCGTCATAGCAGCAGGTACTTCCAAGGCTACATCCTTGCCAGCCTTCATGGCCGTGATGGCCATTCGCATGTGCCACTCCCAGGGGGTGCATATCCACACCAGGTCAACTTCTGGATGAGTGGCAGCATCACGCCAATCGGTATCAATGTCGCATTTGACAATGACATTGGCATTGGGAAGGAATTTAAGGCGGTTGAGAGTTGCTTGTCCGCGCTGTCCTAGTCCTATGAGAGAAATGTTTACCATAGTATGTATCGTTGTCTGACGAGAAATATTCTTTGATTCGTGTGTCTTATATTATTCGATGAAACCTGTGCTTTTGTTGTTTTAGGAACTAACTCCAGTATTTCTTTATCTTAGTTTCTTTATTTGCTCCCATACCAGAGGGTCGAGCCCTTCACCATCGTATGAAGGATTAGAATCTATTTGCGAGCGAATCCAAGTGCTACTGAGGTTAATCAGTTGTGTGTTGACGAATGTAACCCCCTTGGCATCATCGGTTGGTGTATGTACAATGCTATCATTGCTATCTTCTGATAGGCGAGGGAGAACTATAATCTTGTATTCCCTCAGAATATCTTTCCACATGTACCATCGTTGGAAACATTCCCAATTGTCCATGCCAATGACTAGAACAAATTCTCTATCGGGGTACTGAGCAGAGAGAGTTTGCAAGGTCCTAATCATATAATTGGGTTTAGGCATGCTGAACTCGATGTCAGACACCGAAATGGACTCCAGATCGGCTGTTGCCATTTGTGCCAACTTAAGTCGGAGAGCATCGTCCCAAAGTCCATTATCTTTAAGAGGATTTTGAGGACTAACTATCAGCCACATTTCGTCCACCAACCCCTGGCTAACTATCTTGCTCGCCATGGCCGTATGTCCCAGGTGAATGGGGTTAAAGCTTCCGCCATACACTCCTGTAATGGTCTTTTTTAGCATTTCTTTGCACATTTCGATTACAAAGTTAGTCCTTTCTGACGAATTTTTGCTATTTTTGTACGCAAAAATAATATTTATAAGGTATGATACTTTCAATGACAGGATATGGCAAGGCTTCTTCAGTGTATGGAGACAAGAAGATTACTGCCGAAATAAAGTCACTAAACAGCAAGACACTCGACCTAAGTGTTCGCATGGCAAATTGCTATCGCGAGAAGGAAATGGAACTACGTTCGATGATAGCCGAACGCCTGGTGAGAGGTAAGGTAGAATTCAGTTTGTGGATAGAACGCGACGAAATAGAGCAGGCGGCCACATTGAATATGCCACTGATGCAGAAATACATTGAGCAATTTCAAGAGGCTAACCAGAAATATGGCATTCCTGTACCTGAAAATATCACGGAGGTTGTCATGCGCATGCCAGATGTGCTCAACAGACAGGATGTTGTGGAGGAACTAACCGATGAGGAATGGCAAATGGCCAAGAAGGCAGCAGTAGATGCTCTGGAGCAACTGATGCAGTTCCGCACCAAGGAAGGAAATGCCTTGGAGGCTAAGTTTAGAGAGAAGGTGGACAATATAGAGGCTTTGATGAAGAGTATAGAGCCCTATGAGAAGGCACGCACGGAGAAGATACGCCAGCGACTAACTGATGCCTTGTCTGCTATCCCTGAAATAGAATACGATAGAGGTCGTTTGGAGCAGGAAATGATTTTCTACATTGAGAAACTAGATATCAACGAGGAAAAGCAGCGTCTGTCTCATCACTTGGAGTATTTTCGCGAGACTTTGTCAGGCGACTATGGCCAGGGAAAGAAATTAGGTTTCATCGCTCAGGAGATGGGTAGAGAGATAAATACAACTGGTTCGAAGGCTAATCAAGCAGAGATGCAAAACATCGTGGTGATGATGAAGGACGAACTAGAGCAGATAAAGGAGCAGGTTCTTAACGTATTGTAAACGAGGCTTGTATCCCTAAAACAAAGGTACGAAAATGAAAGGTAAATGTTTGATTTTTAGCGCACCAAGCGGTAGCGGAAAAAGTACTATAGTTCAATGGCTCACCAGTGAGCACCCCGAATTAAATCTAGTATTTAGTATTAGTGCTACATCTCGTCCTCCACGAGGCACAGAGCAGCATGGGGTAGAATATTTCTTCCTTACTCCAGAGGAGTTTAAGGCCAAGATAGAAGCAGATGAATTCCTTGAGTACGAGGAGGTTTATACCGATAGATACTACGGCACTCTCAAGAGCCAGATAGAAGCGGAACTGGAGCAAGGCAAGAATGTAATCTTCGATATCGACATCAAGGGTGGTATAAATGTGAAGAAGCACTTTGGCGAGCGCGCCTTGTCATTGTTTATCCAACCTCCAGGAGTGGAAGAACTTAGACGCAGATTAGTTGGTCGTGGTACAGATACTGCCGAACAGATTGAAATACGTTTGGCCAAGGCAGAATATGAAATGTCTTTCGCATCAGAATTTGACAAAATCATTGTGAATGACGATTTGGAGGCGGCTAAGGCAGAAACATTGAAAACAATAAGTGAATTCCTAAATAAGAACTAAGTTTTGGCAACAATACTAAGCATAGAAACCAGTACTAACGTATGCTCTGTGGCGGTAGCGCAGGACAATCACGTTATCTTTCGTAACGAAGACTACAAAGGCCCCTCGCATGCCGTACAATGTGGCCTTTTCGTGGAGGAAGCCTTATCCTTTGCAGAAAGTCACGCAATCCCCTTGGATGCAGTGGCGGTGAGTGAAGGCCCAGGCAGTTATACAGGTTTGAGAATCGGAGTTAGCATGGCGAAGGGTGTGGCCTATGGTCGCAATATACCTTTGATAGCAATACCCACCTTGCAATTGCTTTGTGTACCAGTGCTTCTCTATCACGAAGAGATACCAGAGAATGCACTTTATATTCCTATGCTCGATGCAAGGAGAATGGAAGTGTACTCTGCTATTTATGACCGTAGTTTGAAGGAAGTGCGTGGAATACAGGCAGATATCGTTACTGCTGAAACATATCAAGAGTACTTGGACAAGGGTCCTGTGGTGTTCTTTGGTAATGGTAGTGGTAAGTGCAAGGAAGTGATTAATCATCCAAATGCAATCTTCCTTGATGATATAAATCCCTTGGCGTGCAATGCCGCTCCCTTGGCAGAGCAGCGACTTAGAAGAGGGGAGATTGCCTCAACTGCATATTTTGAACCTTTCTACCTAAAGGAATTTCAAGCAACCAAACCAAAGAATCTTCTATGAACCAGATACAATACAATACAAGCAAGGATAATCTGAGAATGTCTGAATATGGTCGTGTAGTTCAGGATATGGTAAACCATTGCATGACGATAGAAGACAGAAAGGAAAGACTTAGTTGTGCAGAAGCCATCGTGCAGGTGATGGCAACCCTCGGTCAGGAGAAATTATCTAACCCCGAGGTGCTCAGCAAGTTGTGGAATCACTTGGCTTTTATCAGCGACTTCAAACTGGATGTGGATTACCCCGTGGAAATCATTCCTCAGGTGGAGGTTATGGCTCACCCAGCTCCAATGCCTATCCCACAAGACAAAATTCATCATAGACATTACGGACATATCATTGAGGATGCCCTCAGAATGTTGAAGGATATGCCAGAGGGTGAAGAAAGAGATGCTCTACTGCGCCAGACGGCTGATAGAATGAAGCAAAACCTCTTTACATGGACACCAGATATAATGAGTGAAGAGAAAGTGAAAAGCGATATTGATGCATACACTCATGGAAGCAACTTGAGCGATGCCTTAGAAGGACACCAGTATGCTACTCTCCACACTCTACCTGTAAATGTATTAAAGAAAAAGAAAAAGAAATAATAAGCATGCCAGCATTTATCATTGAAGGAGGCCATGCTCTGAAGGGTGAGATTACGCCTCAGGGAGCAAAGAATGAAGCGCTACAGGTATTGTGCGCTACATTGCTTACGGACGAACCTGTGAGAATATCCAACTTGCCTGATATCGAGGATGTTAACAATCAGATAAGATTGCTTCAAGATATTGGAGTGAGAGTGACTCGTCATGCTCAAGGGGATATGACTTTTCAGGCCGACCAGGTTGACGTGTGCTATCTGCAGAGTGACGAGTTTCTGGAAAGATGTTCTCGTCTGCGTGGTAGTGTGATGCTGGTAGGTCCTATGGTTGCTCGTTTTGGCCATGCTATGGTGAGCAAGCCAGGAGGAGATAAGATAGGTCGTCGCCGTTTGGATACCCACTTCTTAGGTTTGCAAAAGTTGGGTGCTGATTTCACATACAATGCGGAACGAGGAGTTTTTGACATCAAAGCAGAGAAACTTCAGGGAGCTTATATGCTCTTGGAGGAAGCTTCTGTAACTGGTACTGCTAATATTGTGATGGCAGCCGTGATGGCAGAGGGTGTTACAACTATCTACAATGCAGCTTGCGAACCATACATCCAGCAGTTGTGTAGCATGCTATGCAGTATGGGAGCTAAGATAGACGGAATAGGTTCTAATCTACTGACCATCACTGGTGTAAATAAGTTGCACACTACTTCTCACACTATATTGCCCGATATGATTGAGATTGGTTCATTCATTGGTATGGCGGCAATGTGTGGTGAAGGAGTTTTGATACGCAACGTGAGATTAGACAAGCTAGGTATTATTCCCAATGTCTTTATGCGACTAGGTATAAAGATGGACATTCAAGGAGATGATATCTTCATTCCTCGTCAGGAGCATTACGAAATAGAATCATTTCTGGATGGTAGTATAATGACCATAGCCGATGCGCCTTGGCCAGGATTGACTCCCGACTTGCTAAGTATATTGTTGGTAGTAGCTACGCAAGCCAAGGGTAGTGTGTTGATACATCAGAAGATGTTTGAAAGCCGTCTATTCTTTGTGGATAAACTCATTGATATGGGTGCTCAGATAATATTGTGCGACCCACATAGAGCTGTAGTAATAGGTCATGACAAGAATTTTCAACTCAAGGCTGCTCGAATGACATCTCCTGATATCCGTGCAGGTATCGCTATGCTGATAGCAGCAATGAGTGCTGTAGGTACCAGTCGTATTGACAACATTGGTCAGATTGACCGAGGTTATGAAAATATTGAGGAAAGACTTAACAAACTTGGTGCAAATATTACTAGAGTAGAATGATAGACACTTACAAAATAGGCACAATAACCAAAGCTCATGGCATCGGCGGAGAGCTATCAATGAACTTCACCGATGATGTTTGGGATCGTGCAGATGCTGACTATGTTTTTCTGGAGGTTGATGGAATACAAGTTCCTTTCTTCCTAGAGGGATGGCGCTTTCGTAGCGACTCCGTTGCTTTGCTAAAGTTTCAAGACATAGATACATCTGAGGATGCCAGTGAATATGTTGGGGTTGATGTGTATTTTCCTCATAGCCTGACTCCTGAGCGCGGAGAGGATGAGGAATACACATGGCGTTCTTTCACAGGGTGGAAGGTTGTTGATAGCGTGTTTGGAAATCTTGGCGAAATAGAATATGTAGAGGATTCTACCTCAAACACTATATTTTGCATAGAAGATAAACTAATTCCAGCAACGGAAGACTTTGTCGAAGCGATAGATTCAAAGGAAAGAGTAATATATATGAAACTCCCAGAGGGTTTGCTAGATTTATAAGGTAGTCAATTATGAAAAGGAAAATATGTATTCTGGGTTCAACTGGTAGTATTGGTACCCAGGCTCTTCAAGTTATAGAGGAACATAGTGATTTGTTTGAAGCATACGTGCTAACGGCTGGTAACAATGCAGACTTGTTGATTCAGCAGGCTCGTAAGTTCCTCCCCTGTGCAGTAGTCATTGCTGACGAGAGTAAGTATGACAATGTGCGCACAGCGCTATCAGATTTACCCATACAGGTATATGCAGGAAGCGAGGCGTTGTGTCAAGTGGTGACGATGGAACCAGTGGATATGGTGCTAACAGCATTAGTTGGTTTTAGTGGTCTTCGTCCCACTATTTCAGCTATCAAGGCAAGTAAACCTATTGCTTTGGCTAATAAGGAGACATTGGTTGTGGCAGGTGAATTGATTACTGCCTTGTGTCAGCAATATAATGTTCCCATGCTCCCAGTGGATAGCGAGCATTCTGCAATATTCCAAAGTTTGATGGGAGAGGAAAGCCCTATCGAAAAGATTATCCTTACAGCATCAGGAGGTCCATTCCGTAAGTTTACTCTCGACCAAATGAAGGATGTTACAGCTGCTCAGGCATTGAAGCATCCTAATTGGGATATGGGTGCAAAGATTACCATTGACTCGGCAAGCATGATGAACAAGGGTTTTGAGGTAATTGAAGCAAAGTGGCTTTTTGATGTTGATGCAGATAAAATTCAGGTTGTAGTTCATCCTCAGAGCATAGTACATAGCGCTGTGCAATTCCAGGATGGTGCTGTTAAGGCACAATTGGGAGCACCAGATATGCGAGTTCCTATCCAGTTGGCAATGTCTTATCCTATAAGATTGGAGAGCAGTTTCCCAAGATTGGATTGGTGGGATATGCAAGATTTGACATTTGAGCGTCCAGACCTAGAGCGTTTCCCATGTCTAGCTCTTGCATATGAGTCAATCCGTTTGGGAGGCAATGCTGCATGTATCGTAAATGCGGCTAACGAGGTTGTTAATCTAGCTTTCCGCCAGGATAAATGTGGCTTCCTACAGATGGCAGATATTATCTCGGAGTGTTTAGGTAAGGTGCCTTTCATAAAGCAGCCTACACTGGAGGATTATCTTGAAACTGACCGCATTACACGAATCACAGCATCAGAAATGCTATAAAAAAATATAAAACTGTAATAATAACCTAAAAAAGTTAATTCAGAATAAACCAAGATGGAAGTATTTCTAATAAAAGCACTACAATTGATATGTTGTCTCAGCCTTTTGGTATTTGTACACGAAGGCGGACATTTCTTATTCGCAAAATTCTCTGGTGTTAAGGTGGAGAAATTTTATCTCTTCTTTAATCCTTATTTTCACTTGTTCTCTACTCGTGATGCGTGGTTTACACGTATATTTCCTTATTTCAAGGACAATGAAACGGAATATGGTATTGGTTGGTTGCCTCTAGGTGGTTATGTTAGCATTGCTGGCATGGTGGACGAAACCAAAGGTGCAGAAGAGGTGACAGCACGTGAGCCACAACCAAATGATTTCAATCAGAAACCGGTTTGGCGTAGATTCCTCATAATGTTCGGTGGTGTGTTGTTCAATATTATTGCTGCTTTGGTGATATATTCAGGTATTATGTTCACCTGGGGTAAGGAGATAGTACCTATGCGTAACTTGCCTAATGGCCTTAATTACAATCATATTGCACATGAAATAGGATTTAAGAACGGCGATACTCCCATAAAGGTGGACGGAGTAGAAATCGAAGGATTCAGCAATGCCATAATGATGGATATTTCTGAAGCAAGTACCATTACAGTGTTGCGTGATGGTCAGGAAGTAGAAATAGAAATGCCTGCGGAAGGAGTTTCTCTTCTAGAAATGCAAAAGTTTCCTCAGTTCTTCTCTCTACCATATAAACCAGTTATTGGTCAGGTTGCAGAGGGTTCGGCAGCAGAGTTGGCTGGAGTTAAGGAAGGTGCAACAATCCTTTCATTGAACAATGTGGCTACTCCTGACATTATTAATGTAAATATGGAATTGGCACGTTGCAAGGATATTATCAATGCTGATGGGTGTACAGCAGAGGATAGCCTCCGTGCGCTGAAACTTACTGTTGTCGTTATGCAGAAGGATGCTATTACACCAGACACCCTTACTCTTTCTCTTGGTGCAGATGTGGTGATGGGAGTTGTGTGGGATAATAGCCAATATCAGGATATTCCCACTATCCATCAGTCATTTACCTTCTTGGAGAGTATTCCTGCTGGTTTCAAATTGGCATGGGATACCTTATATGATTATGTGGTGTCTCTGAAATATCTCTTCAATAAGGAGGGTGTGCAGCAGGTAGGTTCATTCTTGACCATAGGTAATTTGTTCCCCTCGGCATGGGATTGGCACGACTTCTGGGGATTGACAGCATTCATCAGCATTATCCTAGCGGTAATGAATATTTTGCCTATTCCTGGTCTTGATGGTGGACATATCGTATTGTTGCTTTACGAGGGAATCTTCCGTCGTCAACCCTCTCCCAAGGCAATGGAGATAATAGAAAAGGTTGGTTTGTTCTTCCTGTTTGGATTGATGATATTGGCCTTTAGTAATGATATTATGCGATTCTTCTTCTAGGTTGCTAAATATCTGATATTAATAAGATTGACAGAATATGTATTTAATTTTATTCATAGGTATAGCTCTTGTGAGTTTCCTTGTTCAATGGAATTTGAAGAACAAGTTTGAAAAGTATGGCAAAGTCTTCTTGCCCAATAGAATGACGGGCAGAGATGTGGCTGTTAAGATGCTACACGACAATGGTATATATGATGTTCGCGTGATAAGCACTCCTGGACAGTTGACCGACCATTACAATCCAGTAGATAAGACTGTAAATTTGAGTGAGGATGTCTATAATGATTGTTCTGTAGCAGCAGCTGCCGTGGCGGCTCACGAGTGTGGACATGCTTTGCAGCATGCTACAGCTTACGCACCCCTAAAGATGCGTAGTGCTATGGTGCCAGTGGTAAGTTTTGCTTCTAGTTGGATGCAATGGGTTCTCCTGATTGGTATTCTCACTATTGAGGCATTTCCTCAAATCATGCTAGGAGGTATTATCCTATTTGCAATGACCACTTTGTTTGCTTTTATTACTCTTCCTGTGGAAATCAACGCTAGTGTGAGAGCATCTGCATGGTTGCAACGTGCTGGTATCACCACTTACGAAACACACCCCATGGTAAACGATGCTTTGCGTAGCGCTGCTTATACCTACGTAGCAGCAGCTCTAGGTTCGTTGGCTACATTGGTGTATTACGTGATGATGTTCATGGGACGTAGCAGAGATTAATGACAAATTAATAACCTTTTAATACATTTATTCCAAATGAAAATCAAATCTTTTATCCTCGGTTTGTTGGCCTTGTCTTTGTGTGGCAATGTCTATGCCAATGACAATGCTGAGCAGAAGGAGTTGGATGCCTTTCGCAAGCAACTCACAGAGACTTTGTCTAAGGAAAATGTGACCACTTGGACAATTCCCACAGAATTGGAGCCCAATGCAAAGATGAATTTCTATCTAGGCACTAAGGGTGAGAAGCCAGAGAATGGTTATCCTGTGTTCTTGTATTTGCATGGCTCTGGCCCAAGAGACAGAGAGTGGTCAACTGGTCTTCGCTTGGCACAGTACTTCCAGGATGGTCCTTCTATGTATATCGTACCTCAGATTCCTCAGGAGGGCGAGTGGTACAGATGGTGGCAGAAGGGAAAGTTGTGGGCTTGGGAGAGAATCTTAGATATTCTTTTGTCTATGCCCGAGGTGGACAAGAGCCGCATCTATGTATTTGGTATCTCTGAGGGTGGTTATGGTAGCCAGCGTTTGGCTTCTTACTATGCTGACTTCTTTGCAGCTGCAGGTCCTATGGCTGGTGGTGAACCTCTTATCAATGCTCCTGTGGAGAATATCGGTAACATCGGTTTTAGTTTCCTTACTGGTGACCAGGACCTTATGTTCTATCGTAATCTTTTGACTCGTACTACTGGTGAAAAGCTTGACAGCATGCAAGTTTTGTTCCCCAATGAGTACAAGCATCGTGTAGAGCTTATTCCCAACATGGGACACTCTATCGATTATACTCCCACTACTCCTTGGTTGGCTAAGTTCAAGCGTAATGCTCAGCCTCGTCATTTCATTTGGGAGAACTTTGAGATGGACGGTATCAAACGTAACAAATTCTATAACCTAGAGGTTATCTCTGAGTATGACACTTATCGCACTCAGTATGAGTTTACTGCTAATGCAGATAACAGTATTGATATCAAGGTGGATGCTGTCAAGTACAATACCACATGGAAGGACCCTCGTTGGGGTATTGATATGCTCTTCAGCAAGAGCTATACTCCTGCAGAGCACGGTCAGGTGCGTGTATATCTTTCTGACCAGTTGGTTGACCTTAAGAAGAAGGTAGCCATCCGTGTAAATGGTAAGGAAGTGTTTAAAGGCAAGGTAAAGGCTTCTAAGAAGAATCTCAAGCAGGCTCAGCAGTTATGGGGTGACCCCATGCGTAACTTCAGCCACGCAGTTTTGTTGAAGTGGTAATGTAAAAGAAGTACATAAACATATTATGAAGAGAGAATGTTCCTGAGAGATGGGGCATTCTCTCTTCATTTTGTTTATTCTTATCCCACTAACTGATGGAATTCCCAAAGTTTCGGAAGTCCCATCCCGCGTCGGGAGAGTATTTCCGAAGTCACGGAAATCCATTTTGTTCAGGTAAAACGCACTTTCGAAGAAAAGAAAATTCCGTCCTGAAGTGGGGGAGTATTTCTTGAGATGATTAGCTTATATTCCTGTTTTGGATAACCTTATGTGCACGTGTTTTCATCCTGAATGTCGCCAAAATCCGGCTAAATGAGGCAATGTTAAGCCTTAGGCAAACTTTTTCTGAAAAAAACTAGCATTAATGGATTGCATTTAGCTCGCTAATTTGTAACTTTGCAAATCGTTTTTAAGATGCTAGAATTTACAGACATGAAGTACGGATTTGATAACGACAAATACATTAGAATTCAGAGCGAGCATATCAAGGAGAGAATTGCTCAGTATCAGGGTAAGTTGTATCTAGAACTTGGTGGCAAACTATTTGATGACCATCATGCTAGTCGTGTGCTACCTGGTTTTGAACCAGATTCAAAACTAAGAATGCTTTCGCAACTGTCTTCTCAAGCAGAAATAGTAATCGTTATCAGTGCTGTAGATATTGAAAAGAATAAGGTGCGCCAAGACCTTGGTATCACCTACAACGAGGATGTGCTCCGTCTAAGAAACGAGTTTCAGATGTGCGGATTCATGGTGGGTAGCGTGGTGATAACTCACTTCAATGGTCAAAGTTCTGCTGAGACCTATCGCCGCCGTTTGGAGTCGCTAGGCATCAAAACTTATTACCATTACACCATTGAGGGATATCCTAACAATGTAGCTCTGATTGATTCAGACGAAGGTTTTGGTAAGAACGATTTTGTGGAGACAGAGCGTCCCTTGGTGATAGTAACCGCTCCTGGTCCCGGTTCTGGTAAGATGGCTGTATGTTTGTCTCAGCTTTATAATGAGCACAAGCGTGGTGTTAATGCCGGTTATGCTAAGTTTGAGACCTTCCCCGTATGGAATCTACCCTTGAAACATCCCGTAAACATCGCATACGAGGCTGCTACTGCCGACCTAAACGATGTCAACGAGATAGACCCCTTCCACATGGATGCTTACAATCAGGTGGCAATCAATTATAATCGTGATGTGGAGATTTTCCCCGTGCTCACCAGTATTTTTGATGGCATCTATGGCACATGTCCTTACAAGAGCCCCACGGATATGGGTGTGAATATGATAGGATATTGCATCTCTGACGACGAAGTTTGTCGCGAATCAGCTAAGCAGGAAATCATTCGCCGCTATTACACTGCCGTCAACAAGATGGCTTTGGGTGCGATGAATGAGACAGAGGTCAATAAGATTCGTCTTTTGATGCAGCAGGCTCATATTTCTACTGATGATAGAGTGACAACTGTTGCCGCTAAGAAGCGTGCTAAGGAAACTGATGAGGAATGCTCTGCTATCCAATTGAGCGATGGCACTATGATTACGGCTGGCAGCAGCGTGCTGTTGGGTACTTGTGCTAGCTTGCTGCTCAATGCGTTGAAGCACCTTGCAGGTATCGACCATTCTATCAAGTTGATATCACAGGATTTTATCGAACCTATACAGAAAACAAAAGTTGACTACCTAGGTGGTAATAATCCTCGCTTGCATATGGATGAAGTGCTTGTGGCTCTGTCTGTTCTTTCGCTCAATGATGCTAATTGCCGTCGTGCGTTGGCGATGTTGCCAGAGTTGAACGGCCTTCAGGCTCATGCCACCGTGATGCTTAGTCAGGTTGACCAAAAGATAATGAAGAAGTTGGGTATTTCGCTTACATGCGACCCTGCAACAAAGAAATAAGATGAAGGACCTTCCACGCGACCCATTCATGCTCATGAGTATCATTAATATGAAACTTCGTGACTACTATCCCTCGCTTGATGCGTTGTGTGAAGATATGAATATTGAGAAGGAGGTGCTCACTACAACTTTGGGTAGCATAGGAATGGAGTACAATCCTGATACAAACAAGTTTTGGTAAGCTACAATATGATAGAAACTAAAGTTTTACTCATCACAGGATACTTGGGTAGTGGAAAAACTACATTGCTCAATAAAATCCTGAATAACAGACAAGGTGTACGTTTTGCAGTCATCGTCAATGATATTGGCGAGGTCAATATTGACGCTGACTTGATACAGAAGGGTGGAGTAGTTGGCCAGCAAGACGATTCTTTGGTGGCTTTGCAAAATGGTTGCATTTGCTGCTCCTTGAAGATGGATTTGGTGCTTCAGTTGCGCGACCTCATGGCTAGCGAGCGCTTCGACTACATTGTTATCGAAGCATCAGGCATTTGCGAGCCTTCTCCCATTGCACAAACTATTTGTGCTTACCAGCAATCTCTAGAATTAAACACCTTCAACGAAGGTCCTATTACTCATATTCCTGTGCTTGACAATATCTGCTCTGTTGTTGATGCTCTCAGGGTGAAGGACGAATTTGCTTGTGGCTTAGATTTCACTGGTAAGATTCTCCCTCAGGAAGATATTGCAAATCTTGTTATTGAACAGATTGAATTCTGCAATACAATACTTCTCAACAAAGCAGATGAGGTTAGCTCAGAAGAATTGGGTCGTATTAAGTCTATTTTGCATACTATTCAGCCACAGGCAGAGATTATCACTTGCAATTATTGTGAGGTAGACTTCTGTCATTTGCTGAATACTAATAAATTTGACTTTGAATCCGTGGCAACTTCAGCTAAGTGGATAGAGGAATTAGATAAACCTCATCATGAGCATGAAGATGAGCACGAACATCACCATCATCATTGTGAACATGAGCATCACGAGCATCATGAGCATGAACATTGTGACCACGAACATCATCATGAATTAGAGGATGCTTGTCCGCATTGCGGCCATCATCACCATGAAGAAGAGCATTGTTGTTGTGGACATCATCACGACCATGACCATCCCCATGGAGATGAGTATGGAATCAGCACATGGGTTTTCTTTAGTCGAAAACCATTGAATCTAACTAATTTCGATCATTTCGTGGCGCGTCAATGGCCTAAAAGTATCGTTCGTGCCAAAGGAATGTGCTATTTCAAGGGTGAAGAAGAAATGTGCTATCTCTTTGAGCAAGCTGGCCGACAAGTTTCAATGCATCAGACAGGACAATGGTATGCTACTATGCCTGAAGAGGAATTAAAACCATTACTAGCTCGTGACCAACGATTGCAGGAAGATTGGCATCCTATCTATGGCGACCGCATGCAGAAGATAGTATTCATAGGTATACATATGGATGTAGAAGACCTGCGTCAGAAGCTAGAAGCATGTTTAGAAGACTAATCCCTTTCTGCAACGATAAAAACAAATCATACACATCAAAGATATGTTAGACTTTGTAAAGGAACATTACCTGATTATTATTTGGGCAACCTTTGTTGTGCTCGTGTATATTTTTGCAATTCTCGACTATTATTATTACAAGAACAATGTCAGAGATAAGCTAAATAAAATGTATGAAGCACTCACAGAAGAGGTTTAAATAGCTTTTGTTCCTAAGAATGAAGAATCTTACGCAAATATGTAAGAATAAATCACTCAGTTTGCTTGTATATTAATTAGGTTCTTTGTACCTTTGCAGCCGCAATTTGCTAAAGGTCAGCAAATAACAACCTTATTTGGAAATAAAATCGAAAAAATATAATTAAATTTATGACAAAGCAAGAACTTGTACGTGCAATTTCGCACGAAACTGGTGTAGACCAGTCATCTGTATTGGCTACCGTTGAAGCACTAATGGACATCATCAAGGATACAATGGCTGATGGCGAGAACGTTTATCTTCGCGGCTTCGGTACTTTCAACCTTAAGAAGCGTGCTGCTAAGACTGCTCGCAACATTACAAAGAAGGAAACTCTTATCGTTCCCGAGCATTATATCCCTGCATTCAAGCCATGTCCCGAGTTCCTCAACATGGTAGCAGCTGTTAAGGAAGTCAAGGAATAATCAAGAGTCCTAACAAATAATACCAAGTGGTTCTCCACTCTCAGTATTTAAAAGACAAATAAAAAAACAACTCACTCTCGCATTGAAGCGAAAGTGAGTTGCTTTTTGTTTTCTCTAAGACAAGACTTATTTTCCCTCAGTTCGCATACTACACTTATTCAGGGAAATAGGTAATGATTATCTAGCTTTATTACACTAAATGGAGGCCGTCTTCAGAGATGGTGATAAGACGACGCTTGTATAGGTCGCCAACGGCTTTTTTGAAGACTTTCTTGCTAACATTGAACTCTTGAGCGATTTCCTCTGAGGGACTCTTGTCTCCAAGGCGGCAGTAACCATTATTCTCTTGTAGATAGGTCAACAATACATCACTAAAGTCAGTTACGCCTTCTTGTCCCTGGCGAGAAAGGGTTACATCTATCTTTCCATCAGGACGCACCTTATTAATATATACGGTAACGCGGTCGCCTGTGTGTAATTGGCGGAAAACCTGTGAATCGTATAACAAACCACCCCACTGATTATCTAGAATCACCTTAAATCCTAATTCAGTCTTTTGCCATACCAGTGCTTCTGCCTTGTCACCCTTATGATAAGGCACATAACCAGAACTGAGGTATCGTTCCACCTTAGCACTTGCCATAATACGACTACTCTCTTCGTCTAGATGGATATGCACAATATAGCTCTGTCCCTTAACCATCTTCATTTTTTGTTCGCGGAAAGGCACAAAGAGGTCCTTCAACAAACCCCAATTAAGGAAAGCACCAAAGTTGTTCACCCAGGCAACTTCCAAGTAAGCGAAATCACCTACTCTAGCCAATGGTTGGCGCATAGTAGCAATGAGGCGCTCCTCCTGGTCGAGATACAAGAATACGTCCACCTCATCACCGATAGCCACATTACCCAAGACTTCATTCTGAGGCAAAAGTATTTCTCCATGTAGTCTACCACCATCCAGATAATAGCCAAATGGAACTTGTTTCACAACACTCAAGTGGTTGATATCTCCTAGTTTTATTTGCATATACAATCAAGTCTAAACTATTATATACTTTAGTGAAGGATTATTCTACAATAAGTCCATCCTTCATTCTTATAACTCGGTCGGTCATGGTTGCCAATCCTTCGTCGTGAGTAACGATAACGAAAGTCTGTCCGAACTTATCTCTCAATTCAAAGAAAAGTCGGTGCAACTCTTCCTTATTCTGGCTATCCAAACTACCAGATGGTTCGTCTGCCAATATCAATTCAGGATTGTTCATCAGAGCACGTGCCACAGCCACACGTTGTTTCTCGCCGCCCGAGAGTTCATTAGGTTTGTGATTTACTCGTTCTGCTAGGCCCATAAAGTCCAGTAGTTCCAAGGCACGAGTCTTAGCCTGTGACAAAGACGTTCCTGCAATGTGTGCAGGCATCATCACATTCTCCAAGGCTGTAAATTCGGGTAGCAGTTGATGAAACTGAAATACAAAACCGATGTGTTTATTGCGAAAACGTGCCAATTGGTCAGAATTGAGCGAGGTTACATCCTGTCCTGCTACACAAAGGCTACCGCTATCCGCGCTGTCCAAAGTACCAATAATCTGCAACAGAGTTGTCTTGCCTGCGCCACTGGCACCAACAATACTCACCACCTCGCCTTTGTTGATTTGCAGGTCAATACCCTTCAACACCTGTAAGTTGCCAAAACTTTTCTTTATTCCTTCTATCTTTATCATGACCACTGATCGGGGAATAGCAATATCACGCTTGTATGACTGAAATATCTATGAATCTGCAATGGTAATCCAGCAAATGCACTCTTGTAAGAGATGAATCCTGGACGAGCCGTTACGAAAACTACAATATCATCTGCACCTGCACGCTGAGAGAGTGACAACACCTTAGTCCACAATGGCATCTCTATATATTCTGCTCTCAAGGATACGTGATACCTCCACATATAACTCTTGATATGAGCGAGTGTTTCAGGATGAGCATTGAATTCCAAAAGACAATCAAACTGCTCGCCCATACGACACATATGCTCTAGCCACTTGTAAAAACCAGCCTCGTACTCTGCTTTCTGGGGAACAGCAACAATCACTCTACGGAGCGTACCTGGGGGCACTATCAAACGCACAGCCATCACCTGGCGGTTGGTACCACCTATTACATGGTCAATCACAGGACCTAGGCTAGACTTGGGCATACCCGTTGTGCGGTCGGTAAGACACACCAACACCTCGCCACAATCATATTCCCTAATCGTATGCAATATTCCACCTGCCACATTAGTACTCAAACGAGATAATGTCTTCATATCCACATGAGCAGCAGATGCCACCGACACAGCTTCTTCAAGCATACGCCTTGCTTCCTTATATCCTTCGGCTTCACCCTCATTGTCATTGAAAGTCACCGTAAGGCCCATCAAACCATCAGGTATACGTGAATTGCGAATAGCCAATGCCAATTGGGTAAGCAAACTGACACTATCAGGCTGGCTATAAGTTACCAAACACTTACCATGCCATGCACCTTGGTTTTCTTCCGTATCAAGGTCTGCCAAAGCTAGTTTGCGAGCACCTTCGTTGGTAGCAAAGCTACTGATGATACATGAGAATAGTATCAGCATTACTGTTCCATTCAACACGGATGAGTCCATCAGATTAACCTCAGGTGCAGTACCTATCATCACAATGGCCAAAGCGCCTGCAGCATGAGCATTGGTGAGTCCAAACATCATCAGCGTACCACCTTTCAAATCCTTGGATATCCAGCACATGACACGTGATGCCAACCACTTCGAACTGGTTCCCACAATCACCATCACTAGCATAATCCAAATTGTCTGCATGTCGCTAAACATCGACCTAAGGTCTATCAGCATACCCACACCTATCAGGAAGTATGGAATAAACAGCGCGTTGGCCACAAACTGTATATACGACATCAAGGGAGAAGTACGTGGAATAAGCCTACTAACTGTCAGACCTGACAAGAAGGCTCCCAACAATCCCTCCAAACCAGCCAACTCTGCCAAAGCTGCACTGAGGAAGACGAGCGAGAGAATAAAAATAAATTGCATCGTCGTGTCGTCGTACCTGCGAAGGAACCACTTACCCAATCTGGGATAACAATACAACACGAAAGCACCATAGACAGCACACTTAAAGGCAAACAGCACCCAAAAGAACCACGTTGTTTCCTGCAATGTTCCCACAGTAATTGCCAATACAAGCAATGCAACAAAGAGAGCCACGGCGGTTGCTACTATCGATATAATCACAGCAGGATGGCGCGTCAAACCATAACGCCCGACGATGGGATAAGATATCAATGTATGTGATGCCAAGATACAACTTAGCAAGATTGACGTTATCGCTCCAAATCCTAACAGGTAATGCGCAGCCAAGAATCCAGAAACAAATGGTATGACATACGTGATGATACCAAACAAGAGGCCTTTACGTCCATATTGATGCACACTACCCATATTCATCTCAAGTGCAGCCAGGAACATGATAAAGTAGATACCTACCTGACCAAAAATCTCAAAGCTACGGTCACGTTCGATGATATTGAAACCATGCTGACCTATCAAGACACCTGCCAATATCAAACCGATAATGTGCGGAGTGCGTAGTCTCTTAAGCAGTATGGGAGAGAACAATATTATTACCAATACCACAAAAAATATCCACGTTGGGTCTGTAATTAGAGCCAACGGAAGGTGTATTGAATTAATAATATGTTGCATCTTTCAGTAAATTTCCGACAAAGATACTAGTTTTTGTGCTATTTATTAACAATATTACACCCTATTTCTAATATTTTACGTAATTTTGCACGGATTTTTAACGTAATTATTCAACAACCCTCGTTAATAACAATAAAACACATAACCAGAGGGCTGTAATTAACAGACAAAAACACAACTATGAGAGTAGCAATTGTAGGTGCTAGTGGTGCAGTAGGACAGGAGTTCCTACGTGTTTTGGACGAGAGAAATTTCCCTCTCGACGAGTTATTGCTTTTCGGTAGCCAGCGCAGCGCAGGTTCTAAGTACACCTTCCGCGGTAAGGAAATCGAAGTAAAACTTTTGCAGCATAACGACGACTTTAAAGATGTAGACATTGTATTTACCAGTGCAGGTGGTGGCACAAGCAAGGACTTTGCAGAAACCATTACCAAGCATGGCGCAGTAATGATAGACAACTCTAGTGCATTCCGTATGGACGAGGATGTACCCTTGGTAGTACCCGAGTGCAATGCAAAGGATGCTTTGGAGCGTCCTCGCAACATTATTGCCAACCCCAACTGTACTACTATCATGATGGTAGTGGCACTTCAGGCATTGGAGAACATCAGTCATATTCGTCGCATTCACGTGGCTAGCTATCAGGCTGCCAGTGGTGCTGGTGCTGCTGCTATGGCTGAGCTCTTTGAGCAGTACCGTCAGGTATTGGCTGGTGAAGAGCCCACAGTAGAGAAGTTTGCATATCAGTTAGCCTTCAACGTAATTCCTCAGATTGATGTATTCACCGACAACGGTTATACAAAGGAGGAAATGAAGATGTTCCACGAGACAAAGAAGATTATGCACACCGATGCAGATTGTTCTGCTATGTGTGTTCGTGTTCCCTCATTGCGTTGCCACTCAGAAGCTATCTGGGCAGAGACAGAGCGCCCTGTTAGCGTAGAGGAATTCAAGGAGGCAGTCAAGAACGGTAATGGTTTGCGCCTCCAGGACGACCCCGAGAACAAGGACTACCCCATGCCCCTATTCCTAGAAGGCTGCGACGACGTCTACGTAGGTCGTATTCGCAAGGACATTGCCAACCCCAACGGCCTAACCTTCTGGTTGGTAAGTGACCAAATCAAGAAGGGTGCAGCCCTCAATGCAGTACAAATTGCAGAATGGTTGCTTCAAAACGACCCCAAGTTCAAGGCATAAAACTATTGGACATATATAAACAGCAATTGAGAGGATGCTACAACCCATAGCATCCTCTTTTTTATTGTATAACATACAATTCTTTCTAAGAGCTGTTATACATTATTAATATACATAGCATTGGAAGGTCCATTCCTAATGAAATGATGCAAAAAGTGTATCTACATCCTGGGGATACACCTTAACAATGCATCCAATTTTCATATTGTCTTTGTTGCGTTAATTAACCGAAAAGTACGATTTCATGGCTTCATGCATCATGTATTGTGTTTGCAAATCGGTTTGCATTTGCTATTTTTTTACATATATATCTACATTGTAGACCAAAATGTAAACATTGTTTTTTTGGCAACTTGAAAAATCAGACGTACCTTTGACGAATAATTTAGCGAAGGTTGAATCCCAGCCCGAAATATCGCTATTTTTTATTGAATACCCGAGCGCTCTCGGAGTCATTAAATTATTAGTGGTAACCACAGAAAAAAATGAGATTTTTTTATTAATGAATATGAACAAAAAACTATTTCTAAATGTCATAGGTCTCGCCATAGTGGTGATGACCTGTACAATGTGCCAAAGGCCAACTACATCATTACCTTCTAGCCCCGAGGAGGCCCTGACAGAACTTCTTGCTGGCAACGAACGCTATGCCAACGAACAATGTTTCAATCCACGCAGTGATATGGACAGAGTAGAGGAGACAGCAGCGCATCAGGCTCCTTTTGCAGCAGTGGTTGGTTGTTCTGACTCACGCGTACCCGTTGAATTGCTATTCGACCAGGGTATTGGTGACATTTTCGTCATCAGAACTGCTGGCAATAATGTCAATAGCGAGATGGTAATGGGCAGTGTTGACTATGCCATCGAACATCTGGGTGTCAAGGTTCTGCTTGTTCTTGGACATGGTTCGTGCGGAGGTGTCACAGCGGCTATATCTGCAGGAGAGCACGAACATGGGAATATAGCACATCTGCTTGACACCATCCGAAACGATGTAAGAGACTATATTGGCAAGGCAGAGAGCCTGGACAAGGCAATCCTGCATCACACACTGGTACAGGTGAACAGAATTATGGCATATCCACATGTTGCTGAAAAGGTGAAAAATGGAGAGTTGCTTGTTAAACCAGCCTATTACGATGTAAAGACTGGTAAAGTTTCTTTATTGCAATAATGCAAACACAACAAAATCAATAACGCTATTGAAACTATCTACGTAAGCCTTGTAGTGAGAAAATGGCTACGAAATAAAACCAAACGTTAAATGACAAAACACCTTATACGCTATATAACACTGATTATCCTTTGGGGAACAATATCATGCAGCAGCAATGAAAATCCTGCTGCCTATGTCCCCGTTGCGCCTGATTATAGCGAGGAAGCAATGTGGCATAATGTCATGAACGACAAGGGTAATGGAGTTGATGTATTCTATGTAGTATCCACATGGGAGTTTGACTGGCGCACCAACGACAACATCATATCGCACCATGCCGATGTATTCAACCCTGAGCATCGTGCAAATATGGATATCGAGATAAAGAAAATTGCAGCCTATATGGCAGATGGCAATAATTTCTATTCTCCCTATTACCGCCATATCAGCCTTGATACATGGGCAACATTGGATGAAGATATCATCAACCAGCGCTTCCATGAGGTTGCCTTCGAGGACATCAGGAATGCCTTTGAGCACTTCAAGATCCACTATAATAACGGTCGTCCCTTTATCCTGGCAGGATTCAGCCAGGGAGGCAAGGCAATAGTGGAGCTAATCAAAATCATGCCTAAAGAAATGCGCAAACGCATGGTAGCAGCCTATGTGTTGGGATATAAGGTGACACCGAACGATGTGAAGCAGGCTCCTTGGCTTGTTGCAGCAAAGGACTCTACAGACACTGGTGTGGTCATCTGCTATAACTCTGTAAGTGATGTAAAGTATATCAAACCCGTAATCAGTGCCCCTTGTGCAATGTGTATCAATCCGGTGAACTGGCGCACAGATGCCACTCCTGCCATCCTGCATGATTCCATCACTGTGACACTGTCACCTGAGCACAATGTACTTGTCCTTGACGGCTATGATGGTAGCCATCTTACCAATATTCTTGATTTCCTCAATGTGGGTGATTATCACAGCATAGAGCCATGGGAGTATAGCGAATGCCTGCATAAAAACATCAAGCAAAGAATTGAAGCATATAAGAAATAAACATTTTGAAAAGTTCTAAAAAAATCTAACTAGAATGAATACTTACAAAACTTTTTTTCACAGACTGATCATACTCTTCATCGTTATGGTCGGTACATTCCTGCCACAAAGCATAGTGGCACAAACAATTAAAGGTACAGTGACTGACGCTATCACAGGCGAGACACTCATTGGTGCTTCTGTGAAGGTGAAGGAACTACCTGGCACTGGTGCAATAACCAATCTAGATGGTGAGTTTAGCATCAATCTTACCCAATCAGGACGTTACACCATCGAGACCTCTTACATGGGCTATGAGCCAAGCATACTGAAGGAAGTGCTCGTGGCAGGTGCCAAAGATGTGGTGCTTGACATCACTCTGCGCGAGAGCAGTTCAGAGCTCTCTGAAGTGGTAATCAAGCCCCGTGTGAACAAGGAGTCAACTGTCAATCCCACTGCTTTGGTGGGCGGTATGATGCTCTCAATGGAAGAAGCCAGCCGATATGCAGGTGGATATAACGACCCTGCTCGATTGGTAACTGCCTTTGCAGGTGTGTCTGGTCAGGGTGACGGCAACGGTATTTCCGTACATGGCAACGCTCCACAATTCATGCAATATCGTCTGGAGGGTGTGGAAATCTTTTCTCCCAACCATTTTGCCGACCTCTACAGTGCTGGTTTCGGTATGGTGAGCGCACTCAACTCTAATGTCATCACCAACTCTGACTTCTTTGTCTCTACGTTCAATTCCAGCTACAACAACGCCCTTAGCGGTGTGTTCGACTTGAGAATGAGAGCAGGCAACAACTCAAAATTTGAAAACGGTGTACAGATAGGTACAGTGGGTATCGAGTGGACAAGCGAAGGACCTATTTCGAAGAAGAACAACTCAAGCTTCATCTTCAACTATCGCTATGGTTTCTCCACAATCGCTCGCAAGCTGAAACTCATTGACACATACGGTTCACAGTATGACTTCCAGGACCTCTCGTTCAAGTTGAATTTCCCAACTAAGAAAGCGGGAACCTTCTCTGTCTTTGCTCTAGGCTTTATAGACAAGTCATGGGATGTGGAACTGGACATTACAGACATCCACTCTATTTACGATGCCTCAGACCAGGCTGGCAGACTCTACAACGCAGTTGCTGGTGCCTCACATAAGATTCATTTCGATAACAAATGGACATGGCGCACAACTGTGGCCTACAATATGCAGCACAACAAAGTAGACATGGAATACTGGGGGCTCATCTTTGATGCTAATCACAAGCCCACTGCTTTTGAAGGCAAAAACTATCCCTTCAGCTACCTGAAGCAGAATGAAGACCGTGTTGTGTTCAATACAGAATTGTCCAAGCACATTACCCCTCGCTGGCTTCTTCAATTTGGTGGTGAATACTCACATCGTTTCTTCGACCTGAACTTCCGCACAGCAGAAAACGTCTATGAACCAGTGTCGGACAAGCCATATTATGCGACGAAGGACAATACAGGATTGGCCAACATATTCTGGTCAAACCTCTGGAAGCCTGCCGATAATTGGAGCATCAACTTTGGTCTGTCTGGCAACTATTTCCTCCTTTCCAAAGACTTTAGCATCGAGCCTCGTGCCAGTGTGAAATGGGAGCCCGGCAAGCGTCACTCTATTGCTCTCGGTTATGGATTGCACTCTATGATAGAGAAACTGGATGCTTATTTCTTCCGCAATGCAGATGGCAGCATGGCCAACAAAGACCTCGGATTCTCTAAGGCTCATCACCTGCTTGCTACATATATGTATAAGTTCACAGACAATCTGAACCTGCGCTTCAATGCCTATTATCAGTATGGTTTTGACACCCCTGTTGGTATCAATGGTAGCACATTCTGTACAGTGAACCGTTTGTTCAACTATATTGAAGAACCATTGGTCAACAAGGGTAATACCCGCAACTATGGTGCAGACATCACCTTGGAGCACTATATGAGTCGCGGCTTCTATGGACAAATAAACGGCTCTCTCTTCAAGTCTCAATATCGTGGACTCGACAAGAAGTGGCGTAACCAATTGTATGACCGTGGCTACATGGTTAAGGTATTGGGCGGTAAAGAATGGATGGTTGGCAAGAGAAAGCAGAACGTGCTCAACCTAAGTGTCAAGTACACACTGCAAGGCGGTCTTCGCCACACCCCCATTGATGTGGCTGCCATGAAAGCCAATGTGGCTGCAGGCATCATCAGTGACCAGCCTATCTACAAGGAAGACGAGGCAATGGCTCTCCAGTTCTCTCCCAGCAACATTCTCGACCTTACTGTCAGCTATAAGATTAACTGCAAGAAGGTTAGTCACACCATTGCCTTTGAGGGTGTGAACATTCTGCAGCACGAAACACCCTATGCCGAACGCTTTGACTTCGCCACTGGCGAACTGCGTGTTGACAAGTCAGGTATTTCACTGCCCAATATTTATTATCGCATAGATTTCTAATACATTATATATATCCTAATCAAGTAGGAGGAGAACAAAGTAGTTTTCCTCCTACTTTTCTATATATGGTCTCGGTAATCGGATTACAAGCGTCTGACAACACCAAAAATAATGAAATGATGCTAGAAACGGTGTCGAAAACCTTAATTTAAATGAAATGATGCTTGAAACAGCGTCGAAAACCTAAATTCAAATAAAATATTGGCAGAAACAGCGTCGAAAGCGCCAATATAAATAAAATGATGTTAGAAACGACGTCGAAAGTACCGACTCAAACAAAATGAAGATAAAAACAGCGTCGGAAATACTGATGAAGGTAGGAAAGGGTAAATACATCACAAAAACACAAAGATTAGACGTATGAAAATTAGTAGAATTAGAGAAAATAACATGGTAAATATTATGTTTTACAACATATTTTAGGTCGTTTTAGGGCTATTTTTGTATTTTTTTGAGATTTTTTAATTTTTTTCATAGACTATTTTCATTTCTTATAGTATTTATTTATAGAACGCGGACAGAAAAGTCCTTTTACAATTCTATATGTTGGAATATGGACAATAGGTTTAAAGTCCGCAAAAATAATAATTAAAATTAAATATTTAAGAAATGGATAAAGTATCTATTTTAAGAACCTCTGCTTTTCGCAGAGATGAAGCTCTCGGTTATTTCCAGAGAGTACTAGATTTGGCAACTGCCACATTATCAAATGAGAGAGATGCAGTGGTATTGGCTCTCTACAGAAGTTCTGTTGAAGAATACAGAACAGCCTTGCAGCAAGATTTCTTCCGAGAAGAAACTGAGGCGATGAATCAGGCAAACAGAACGGTTCACAGACAGTTTAGAGGAATGAAACATCTGATTCAAGGTATGCTCCTACATCCTGACACTAAAATACAAAAGGAGGCTCAGGATGTGATGAATATCATCAAGAAGTACAGTGATATCAGCAATGGTTCGATGGACCATAGATATGGTATTCTGGACACGATGATGGACGAACTATCTATGGTATCTGCTGATGTACAAGCCGATTTGGGTATTGATACCTGGTTGGAAGGACTGACTCTTGCAATTGCGAAATACAAGGTTGCAAGAGACGTTCAGAGAAACGAGCGTGTAGAGTATCAGACAGGGTTGGTAAAGAGCTGTCGTGAAGCTTTAGAGCAAGACTATCGCAAACTGATAAATTCTGTGAATGCCTATGCCATCACTTTTGGTGAAGAAGAGTATATGTCATTCATTGAACACATCAATGCTATGATTAAGGTGGAGAAAGCCGTACTGAAGTCACGTACTACTCGGTCGGAGGCTAAGAAGGAAGAGACAGATGCCTCTAAGCCATCGCAAGATGGAGAGACTAATACTCCTGAAACGTCTCAGGGAGGAGGCAGTACCCCAGCTCAACCATCTGGTGGTAGTGATGTTGCCAACAAGGAAGACACAGAGTAAGCAACGATGATTGTCTTATGAAACGGACAGGAGTGTGCCTAGCAATAGACACACTCCTGTTTTATTATGAGAAAAAAGTTCTCTAAGAGCTAATATTATTCAGCCTTCAAAGTGAAGCGCTTCATGTCAACGATAGTCAAATCCTTGTCAACGCTCTTCAAGTACTGCTCTACGGTCA
The DNA here is from genome assembly GCA_045613565.1 of Bacteroidaceae bacterium. Lineage (GTDB taxonomy): Bacteria > Bacteroidota > Bacteroidia > Bacteroidales > Bacteroidaceae > Physcousia. Next base: position 39,996 of record JAZLBF010000039.1, on the reverse strand, counting down.
TGTTCTTGTCCCAGATGTACTCCTGAGAAAGCAAGCAAGACTCCTTAAGGAACTTGTTCAAACGACCCTTAGCGATGTTCTGAATCATAGCCTCGTTCAAGTTAGCAGCCTTCTCCTCAGCGGTCTGAGCGATAATCTGCTTAGCGCGCTCTACGTCCTCAGCTGTAATCCAACCCTTAGCCATGTTGCTCTCCATGTGGTCCTCGCTGTCTACGTGTGCGGGGTTGATGCCAGCCTTCTTCAAAGCAGCCTCAACAGCCTTCTGCACCTGCTCAGCCTTGGTCTTCTCGATAGCTACAGCTACCTCGTTGTCCTTAACCTCCTGGCTAACACCGCTCTCATCGATAGCAACGGGAGCAGCAGAAGCAATCTGCATAGCAATGTTCTTACCGCAATCGGGGTCAGAAACGGGCTTGTTGAATGCCAACATAGCGCAAAGACCGTTACGGTTCATGTGGTTGTAGGTAGCAACGTTCTCGTTCTCGATAACGCAGTAGCCATCCAACTCCATCTTCTCACCGGTGATACCGCTACGTGCGATAACAGCGTCCTGGATAGTGCCATCGCCCATGGGCAATGCCTTAACCTCATCCAAAGTCTTGCACTTTGCAGCAACTGCAGCGTCCAAAATCTCACGAGTCAAAGCAACGAAGTCAGCGTTGGTAGCAACGAAGTCAGTCTCACACTTCAAAGCGATGATAGCTGCGAAACCATTCTCAGCCTTTACCAATACACAACCCTCGGCAGCCTCGCGGTCGCTACGCTTAGCAGCAACAGCAGCACCCTTCTTACGAAGGTATGCAACAGCACCATCCATATCCTCGCTCTCGGCAAGGGCCTTCTTACAGTCAGCCAAACCTGCACCGGTCATCTCGCGGAGCTTCTTAATGTCAGTCATTGTAACTTCCATAGTAGTATATTTTTTATGTAGTTAATATTTATTATCGAATATATGTATTTGAAGAAAAAGGGTTAGAGAATGCTTGTATTGTGCGTCCTCTAACCCTTATTGTTTAAAGCGGGACTCTGATATTAAGCCTCAGCTTTCTCTTCCTTCTTTGCGGGAGCCTCGTCAGCCTTTTCAGCCTTGCGCTCCTCCAAACCCTCGTTGATAGCTGCACAAACAACGTTCAAGATAGCCTCTACGCTGCTGCTAGCATCATCGTTAGCAGGAATAACGAAATCAATGTTGTCGGGGTTAGAGTTGGTATCAACGATACCGAACACGGGAATACCCAAACGGTTAGCCTCAGCAACTGCGATGTGCTCCTTCATTACGTCAACAACGAAAAGTGCATTGGGAAGGCGAGTCAAATCAGAGATAGAACCCAAGTTCTTCTCCAACTTAGCGCGCTGGCGAGTTACCTGAAGCAACTCACGCTTTGACAAATTGCTGTATGTGCCGTCCTCGATGAGCTTGTCGATAGTGCCCATCTTCTTCACAGCCTTACGGATTGTGGGGAAGTTGGTCAACATACCACCGGGCCAGCGCTCGATAACGTAGGGCATATTGATAGACTGAGCCTTATCAGCTACTACGTCCTTGGCCTGCTTCTTAGTTGCAACAAACAAAACCTTCTTACCGCTCTTTGCGATGTTCTTCAATGCTTCAGCAGCAGTTTCAACCATACCAACGGTCTTGTGAAGGTCGATGATGTGAATACCGTTCATGTCCTTGAAAATATAAGGAGCCATTGCGGGATTCCACTTTCTCTTGAGGTGACCAAAGTGACAGCCAGCCTCCAATAGAGTTTCAAATGATGTTCTAGACATTTGTTTTTTTGTTTTTTTGTTTTGTTTACTTTCTTTTTGTTGTTCTCCTCTTTGGGAAGAACCAACCACCGAGTAGTCTCATCAATAAGGGAGTCTCGGAGGTTTAGATACTAAACTCGGCGCTTAGTCAGTAAAAGCGTATATAATAATATATGTAGTAATATAATATTAACGCTTGCTGAACTGGAAGCGACGACGTGCCTTTGGACGACCTGGCTTCTTACGCTCTACCTCACGGCTATCACGAGTGATAAAGCCTTCAGCACGAAGAGCCTTCTTGTCCTCTGCATTAATCTTAACCAAGGCGCGAGCAATAGCTAGGCGAAGAGCCTGGCTCTGACCGGTGAAACCACCACCCTGAAGATTAACCTTGATATCATACTTCTCTGCAACGTCGAGCAGGTTTAGAGGCTGCTTAACAACGTACTGCAGAATGGTGCTGGGGAAGTACTCGGTCAAGTCACGCTTGTTGATGGTAATCTTACCGCTACCCTCCTGAACATATACGCGGGCTACGGCACTCTTGCGGCGGCCCAATGCATTAATTACTGCCATCTTCTTGTATTACTTGTAGAGGTTAATATCAATTGTTTTAGGAGTCTGAGCCTCATGCTTGTGCTCTGAACCCTCATAAATGTACAGATTACCGATAATCTGACGAGCCAACTTGTTCTTGGGGAGCATACCCTTTACAGTGCGGCGAAGCAACTTCTCAGCACCATTGGGCTTAGCCAAGATATCAGCAGCTGTCTCACTGCGCTGACCACCAGGATAACCAGTGTAACGAAGGTACTCCTTCTCAGTCATCTTGTTACCAGTGATGATAATCTTCTCAGCGTTAACGATAATCACGTTGTCACCGCAATCCACGTTGGGAGTGAATTCGGGCTTGTACTTACCTCTTAGGATTTTTGCCACCTTACTAGCCAAACGACCTAGGACCTGGTCTGTAGCATCTACTACAACCCACTCCTTCTTAACGGTTGCCTTGTTGGCAGAGATGGTCTTGTAACTCAATGTGTCCATTGTTTTTTGTTTCTTTGTTTGTTGCTAATTAATTAATCGATTTCTTCGGCATGATTCACGGACCAGAACTGAGGCCAATCAGTCACCTATCCACACACACCACGGGGCCTTTTAGGGCTCCGTTGATAATAATCGGCGTGCAAAGGTACTACTTTTCTATAAAATAGCAAGCACATTAGTAAAGTTTTTGTTAAAAAAATTGCTATAACTTGCGATAAACAAAGAAAAGATATATCTTTGTGTCACTAATTCTCCGATAATAACTTAACTATATTGATACTATGAGAAAAGTCTTTCTTGCATCTCTTCTTGCTCTAGTATTGGCAGGAAACCATGCTTATGCCAAGGACAATAGTAAAGAACCTTGGATGGACCCTTATGTGACTCGCGTCAACACTTTGCCCCCTCACGCAGCATTTTTTGCTTACGAGTCGGAGGCTTTGGCTCAGAAGGGAGATAAAAAACTCAGTGACAGATATATGTCATTGGAAGGTATGTGGAACTTCAACTTTGTCAAGGACCACGACAAGGCTCCCAAGAATTTCTTTGCAGTTGACTATGATGATAGCGGTTGGGTAGAGTTTCCCGTGCCTGGTCTTTTCGAATTGAACGGCTATGGCGATATCATCTACAAGAATATCGGTTATGCTTGGGCAACTCAGTTTACTCCCAATCCTCCATACATTGAGGAAAAGAACAACTACACTGGTTCTTATCGCAAGGTGGTAGAGGTTCCTGCCAACTGGAAGGGACAGAATATTATAATGTACGTAGGTTCTGCCACCAGCAACCTTACTCTTTGGGTTAATGGCAAGGAGGTTGGTTATAGCGAAGACTCTAAGGATGCAGCAGAGTTTGACATTACCAAATATCTAAAACCAGGTGAGAAGAACCTTATCTGTATGCAGGTAATGCGCTGGTGCGATGGTTCATACGGCGAAGACCAGGACTTCTGGCGCTTCACTGGTATCGCTCGCGAGGTTTACCTATATGCTCGTCCCAAGGCACATATTGAAGACCTCCATATTGGTCAGGGCTTGAGCGAGGATTTCGCTACAGGTAAACTATCAGTACAGCTCACAGCTCAGGCAGCCAAGGGCAAGACCGTTAAGTTGACTCTTACCGATAAGGCTGGCAAGGAGATTTGGCAAGCAACAGAGAAACTTGCATCTAACGAAGCATCTTTCAGTACCAATATAAATAATGTAAAGGCATGGACAGCAGAAACTCCCAACCTTTACACCCTATCTGTTACTCTTTCTGATGCCAATGGCGTGATTGAGAGCTTGCGTCAGCGTGTAGGTTTCCGCAATGTGGAAATCAAGAATGCTCAGGTGCTTTTGAATGGTCAGCCCATCTTGATTAAGGGTGCCAACCGTCATGAGATAGACCCCGATGGTGGTTATGTAATGAGCAGAGAGCGCATGTTGGATGATATTCTCACCATGAAGAAGCTCAATATCAATGCTGTGCGTACCAGTCACTATCCTTGCGACCCATATTTCTATGACCTATGCGACGAGTATGGTATCTACGTTTGTGCTGAGGCTAACTTTGAGAGCCATGGTATGGGTTATGATAAGACTCGCCTTGCACAGAACCCCGACTTCCGCAAGGCTATCGTAGAGCGTAACATCTGCAACGTAGAGATTCAGAAGAACCATCCCTCTATCATTTTCTGGAGTATGGGTAATGAGAGTGGTCATGGTGACAACTTCAAGGATGCTTACCATGCTATCAAGGCATTAGACAATACTCGTCCCGTTCAGTACGAGCGTGCAGGCCTTGCTAAGGAAACAGATATCTTCTGTCCCATGTATTATGGCTATGGTGAGTGCGAAAATTACTCTAAGGGTAATTCCGACCGTCCTCTAATCCAGTGTGAGTATGCTCACGCTATGGGTAACTCAATGGGTGGTTTCATGCACTACATGGATTTGATTCGCAAGTACCCCAAATATCAGGGTGGCTTCATCTGGGATATGGTTGACCAGGCTGTTCGTGGAAAGAGCAAGGTTACTGGCAATCAGATTTGGATGTACGGTGGCGACTCTGGTCGTTATCCCGCTAGTGACCACAATTTCAACTGTAATGGTATTGTTGCTCCCGACCGTAGCTTCCATCCCCATGCTTACGAAGTACAATATGGCTATCAGGACTATTGGGTAAAGGACATTAACATTGAGCAGGGCACTATCTCTGTTTACAATGAGAAGTTCTTCACTGGCTCTGAGCATATCCGCATGTTGGTATCTGTTCTTGTAGATGGCAAGTTGGTTGACAAGCAGAACATAGACAAGGTTGACCTTCCTCAGCAGAAGACAACTCCCATCAAGATTAACACCGATGCTATCAAGGCTGCATTGGGTTCTGCAGCTGATGTAATGTTGAATGTAGAGTTCATCCTAAGCAATGATTACAATATGTTGCCCGCTGGCTATGTAGTGGCTCATCAGCAATTGCCTTTGCAGGATGCTTATGCAACTCAAACCATCACCCTGGACAATTGCGAGGAAGGCATCGAGGGCACAGTAGAGGTTGATAGCATGTTGGCATGCTATGAGATGACAGCACAGGCTATGACCGTAACCATCAATCGTCGTACTGGTATGATTGACTATGTAGATGTACATGGCAAGCCCGTACTTGCTGATGGCCATAGCGTAGTACCCAACTTCTGGCGTGCTCCTACCGATAATGACTACGGTGGTGGTGCTGGTATCCAGGCTAGAATTCAGGCATGGCGCAATCCTGATTTGCACTTGAAGTCAATCAAGATGGATAAGGATGAAAAGCGTGCATGCGTTACTGCCAACCTTAACATCGTAGGCCTTGAGGCTAGCCTCACCATTACATATACACTGTATGCTGATGGCAACCTTACTATTAAGGAGTCTCTTGACGTAAACGAGGATGCTAGACACAAGCCCATGCCATCACGCTTTGGTATGCAGTGGGTTATGCCTAAGGAATATGATATGGTCAACTACTACGGCCGTGGTCCCGTTGAGAACTACATCGACCGTAAGGACTCTCAGCACCTTGGTATCTTCAAACAGAGTGTAGCAGAGCAGTATCACCCATACGTTCGTCCTCAGGAATCAGGTAACCATTGCGATATCCGTTACTGGAGAGTGCTCAATGCCAAGGGTGAAGGCCTAGAGTTCAAGGCACACGCTCCTATGGAGTGCTCATCTCTGAACTACTTCCCCTCTGACCTAGATGATGGTCGCGACAAGAACGCTCGTCAGTCACATTCTGGTGACCTCACTCCTCACAATCTCACCGTTACTCAGGTTGCTCAGACACAGATGGGCTTGGGTTGTGTCAACTCTTGGGGTGCATGGGCAGAAGGTCAGTACCTCTTGGGATGGAAAGACCGCGAGTTTATCTACACCGTAAAGTACATTAAGTAATTAAATAATCAACACATACATCTCTCCCCTCAGTCGTCAAAGATTGAGGGGAGAAATTAATAACACGAATAATACTATGCTCTCTCCCTCATTATTAAGTGCCAACTTTGGCAATTTGGAAAAAGACATGGAGTGGTTCAACAACAGTGCTGCTCAGTGGCTTCACCTTGACATTATGGACGGAGTCTTTGTTCCAAACATTTCTTTTGGATTCCCAGTTCTAAAATACGTTTCCAAGCTAACGAAAAAGCCTTTGGACGTCCATTTGATGATTGTGGAGCCTCAGAAGTTCATTCCCGAGGTAAAAGCGCTTGGTGCATACTTAATGAATGTGCATTACGAAGCATGCCCTCACTTGCACAGAGTTATTGGTCAGATACACGATGCAGGAATGAAAGCCGGCGTCACCCTCAACCCAGCTACTCCCATCTGTGTGCTTGAGGACATTATCTGCGATGTCGACTTGGTTTTGCTCATGAGCGTTAACCCTGGTTTTGGTGGTCAGAAGTTCATCCCCCACACCTTTGACAAGGTACGTGCCTTGCGCAAGATGATTGACGAGAAAGGAAGCAAGGCTCTCATCCAGGTGGATGGTGGTGTAGGTCTTGACAACTGGAAGCAATTGCGCGAAGCTGGTGCTGATGTCCTCGTGGCTGGTTCTGCCGTATATGGTGCAGAGAATCCCATGGAAGTGTGCGAAATAATGAGCAAATGAGAATACTGATTGCCATACTCCTTGCATGCTCACCCATGATAGGCACCTTTGCCGACAATCATGAGTACCCCCAGTTGGTCACCGAGGGCATGAAAGCCTTGCAAGACGATTCTCTCTCCAAGGCAGAAGGACTTTTCCTCAAGGCTATTACCATAAAACCTGCGGAAAAGACCAATGCCATCTTGTATCAATACATCGGACAGTTGCGAGTACGCCAAAAGCGTCACACCGAAGCGTTGGAGGCCTTCAATGATGCACTCAGCCTAGAACCCGTTTCTCAAAGCATCCTCATGGATAGAGCATCGCTGAATATCGAATTGGGTAGGTTCAACCATGCACTGAACGACCTCAATGATATACTCACACTGAATCCAAAGCACATTGAGGCTCTCTTCTTCAGAGCATATATCTATGCCGAGCAGCATCTCAACAGCAAGGCTCGCATAGATTATGAACAGTTGCTTCTCCTAAAACCCAACCATCGCCAAGGCCGCCTTGGTCTGGCTTTGCTTTGTGACAAAGACAATCGTCCTCGCGAGGCCATGGAACATATCGATGTACTCATCAGATATTGGCCCGACGATGCTACGATATATGCTGTTCGTGGTGGTATGTACCAAGAAAGGCGTCAATATGAGCAGGCTTTGCAAGATATGAACCATGCTATCGAACTAGAACCAGAAAATCCAGATTTCTATATCTCGCGAGCATTGCTCTACAAGGATTTCAAGCAAGCCACACTTGCCTCTGCCGACTTTCGCAAAGCCATCTCTCTTGGTGCTTCTCCAGAGGAATGTGCGGCATTGATGGTCACTCCGGCGGAACATACTAAAAAATAATGCAACTCCGCCACACACCTCATCTAGAGGACATTTTATGATTGATTTTATTGATACATAAATCATTAATCAGGATGGATAGAAATAGGGAGCCTGCCTTGGCATCACAACCCTTTTTCTATCCATCCTAACTTTTCTTACATAACGTTTGGTATATACAGAAATTATACTACCTTTGCAACGCAAAAAACAAACAATAATTCAGAATCTAACACAATAGGATATACTCTAGATATGAAGCAGAAGATAATCTTCTTTCTATACCTGATTATTCTTATATTACCAAATCTGATTCTCTGTTACACGGAATCCATTCCACTTAGCGGAAAACAGGCCCTCGTCCTTCTTCCTCTAGGAGTGTATTGGACTATTCTAAGTCTTTCTCCCCGCAAATCACGAACCCTTTGGTGGATGTTCCCCATCCTCTTCTTGGGTGCTTTCAATATTGTTCTTTCATATCTCTTTGGCAAGGGTGTCATTGCCGTAGACATGTGGCTGAACCTCACCACTAGTAGCCCAGCAGAAATGGGTGAAATGCTTTCTCAGATATATCCTGCCGTAGTGGCTGTAGTGGTTATATACCTCCCCACACTCATATATGCTACCATAGATATAGTAAGGAAGACGAAGCTACCCACCTCCTTCCTCCAGAAACAGAGAATAGCAGGTCTCCTAGTTCTTGCATACGCTATACCATTGTCTATCTATGCTAGTTGCGCTGGCAAATGGAAGATTCTAGACGACCTCTTCCCCATCAACGTATGCTATAATCTGCGCCTAGCCGTAGAGCGTCAGGCCCAGAGCGAACAATACCTGGAGAACAGTCAGGACTTTTGCTTTAATTCTGTGGCTACAGATACCGACTCCGTACCCAAGATTGTAGTTTTGGTAATAGGAGAAACCGGACGTGCTTGCAACTGGCAATTGAATGGTTATCATCGCGAAACCACTCCTTTGCTAGCAAAAAACTCTGATATTATATACTTCAGAGATTGTATGTCACAAAGCAATACCACCCACAAGAGCATACCTATTATATTATCTCCTGCTACGGCAAACAACTTTAATGCACTCTATACTTCCAAGGGATTGCTAGCGGCTTACAATGAGGCCAATTATTATACTGCATTCCTAAGCAACCAGCCTCGCAACAACTCATTCAATGACCATCTTGGCGAACAGGCACAGGAGGTGCTCTTCTTGCGCGACAACTATAGCACCACCCCCATGGACTCACTCCTATTGCCTGAGGTTCAGCGTGTGTTGGACAATTCCACAAAGAATCTACTTCTCGTGGTGCACAGCTATGGAAGCCATAGTACCTATTCCGATAGATACGAGCGACACAATGCTCATTTCCAGCCAGACCTTGTTGCTAAGTCCACAAAGGAGAATCGCGAGATGCTCCTCAATGCTTACGACAATACCATACGATATACTGACCGCATGCTGAATGATATCATTCAGAAACTGGATAGTACAGACAGACCTGCCGTCATGCTATATGTCAGCGACCATGGTGAAGACATCTATGATGACAATCGCAATCTCTTCTTGCATGCTTCTCCATGGCCTAGCTACTATCAGATGCACGTTCCTATGTTTGTTTGGGCCAACGAGCAGTATCGCACAGAGCATGCTCAGCGCATAGCCCTTCTACAGTCAAGGACAAACGAACCCATTCAGACGGACTGTATTTTCCCCACCGTATTGGGCTTGGGAGGAATAACTACCGTTTACGGACAGGATTCCTTGTCCCTAACCTCTAATAGATATAAGACTAAAGAACATAGAACATACCTTAATGACCACAACGAACCATTAACATTTGACAAATGTTTGGAGGAAAAAGACTTCCAAGCCATCGAAAAACATAAACTACGCCCATATTAAAACGCTATGAACATACAGGATAAGATCATTAAGACCATCAAGGTAATTCTAGAAGCTGGTCAGGGTCTGACTCAAGAACAACTAGCAGACGTCCTTACCGGTAAGGCTAGCGAAGAAGTACAAAGCCTGGGATTCGACAAACTCGAAACCTTTGGCATAGCAGAGGATTCTGCCAATGAGGATTGGAGTGCTATCTTTGAGCAAGCCATGAAGGATGGTTACTTGAAAATCAAGAACCAAAAAGCCAAGACCATCACTTACACCCCTGAAGGCAAGAAATTCTGCAAGAAACCTCACGTTTCCTCTCGCAATGGTGAAGGTGCCGACGACTACAAAGGCACTGGCGACCCCGATTTAGACGCTGTAATGCGTAGTGCATTCAACGAGAAACAGAATCAAGCCAACCAGCAAGTAAAGAGCGAGCGAAGCAAACGACAGATTAAACTCATCCATGCCATCGACCGCAAGATTGCACTTGATGACTTTGCAGAGAACGAAAATATCGACCTAGACGAAGTTCTTGACGACCTAGAAGCCCTTCTTGCACATGGAAAGCGCATGGACATCCGCTATTTCGTAGAAGAAATCATCAGCAAGGACGACATCGAAGAGGTAAAAGAAAGTCTAGGAGACGGCCCTTTCAACATGAAAATCATGCAGCGCGAATGGGGCGACGTCTACAACGAGGAAGAACTACGCTTGCTACGCTACATCTTAGGCTAAAAACTGGGAAACAAAGGGCATCTATATCTTCTATCAAATGCCACCCACTATCACATAGGAATTGCATCCGCAACTCCCAATTTATTCTTTTGAACGAGTGCCAGCGCAAAATGCGCTGGCATTTTTCTAGCTTTAGCATTTTTTTGATTTCATTCCGTACTAAGTCTGAAATGCTTTCGCAGTTTTGCAAATCTACTTCGTACTAAGTCTGAAATCTTCTTTGTGGATGGTTGTTGCATAAGTTTGAAAACTTTTGTGATTAACTTTATTCTAGGTACAAAAGGATTATGGTGGAGTGCCCTTAGAAAAATAATGGTGGGTAATATATCTACGATATAAGGGATTGGGAGTAGGTAAGGGAGTAGAAAAAAGAGTGAGGGATGTGTATGATATTATAGAAAAAAGTTATACCTTTGTCGTCGCAATAGGAGCTGCGAGCACTGCAAGGTGTGAGCGGTGAACAAGGGAATCAGGTGAGAATCCTGAACAATACCAGTTGCTGTAAGTCTCTTTATGTTGTACGCAACAAAGCCACTGATTACTATAATTGGGAAGGCGCGACAACGGGACAAGTCAGAAGACCTACCTTTGCTGAGCATTATGAATTGATTACCTGCTGGATTACGGGTCGTAATTGCACTTTCTTTACCGTCAAGTAGTGGTGTGTTGCACTAGGTCGGAGCGTATGCGCTCTTCTGTGTTGGGAACATTGATGTGGCCATAATAGTATGCGTGCACTAGAGGCGGATGCTGATGTAGTTGGAAGTGTTTGAAGCAGGATGTAATTTTGAGAAAAGGATTTTACATTAACTAAAAAACTAACTAATTACATCTTATTATGAAAAAGATTTTTTTGGCTATGGCCGTGGCACTAGGTGCTGGTGTGTTAACAAGTTGTGAGCAGGAGGCGGTTATTCCTTCCTTTGTTGTGGAGAACAATCACGATGTGGTAAACGTGGAGTATGGCATGAGCATCCAGTTGGCTGTGGCAAGCAACGATGTTGCTAGATATTCTATCACTAAGCCTTGGGGATGGGAAGCAAGTGTGAAGGATAGTTTGCTCACTATCACTGCTCCACAGAAGGAAGAAGAAGCTTTTGAGAAGGAAGGTACTATCAGCATTTCTGCAATTTCTAGTACTGGAGCGAGCGTTGTGGCACGAGTAAAGGTGTTTGCAGGCGAATGGACTGACGATGTGGTGTTGCGTACACTTACTTTTGAGGATGAGGATGCTCTGTTTTCTCCCTACGAACTGTATCAGGGAGCAGAAATCAAGACTTGGAGCGATTTGGTAGACAATCCACAATATGGTGGTCCTCTAACTTATACAGACTATATGACAGGTACATACAGATGGTATGACGAAGGAAATACTGAATTGTATCACGAATTCTCTACACCATATTGGGGAGGTGGACATGCATTGTCTAACTATGCAATGGCAGATTATCAGAATTTGCCCGAGGGATATTATGGTTGGTACGAATTGCAATTGACTACTCCTATGGGAGGCAATAATGGTTCAAACAACTTCTGTGTGCACAACGGTTATGTGGACTTCTTCAACTCGCAAATCTATGAGGCAATCATGCAAGGCTTTGCTTTTGCTGATGGCGTGGAGCGCGTTGTGGACCACATGTATGTTACCAATACCAACTATGTGCTAAATTCACTCACGTATGGTGATGGCTTTAATGCACCAGCGTCGGAGAGTACTGTGCTGAAGGTGGTAGCCTATGGTTTTAATGCCAACGATGAACTGGTTGGAGAAACAGAACTGACCCTATGCGATGGCTCAAGTAATATCCTTAATGAATGGAAGAAATGGGACCTATCTTCATTAGGAAAAGTGGCAAGAGTGGCATTCAACTTCTCTGCCTCTGAAGACCAGATTGGTAGTTATGGGCTGAATACTCCTGCTTACTTTGCATACGATGATGTGGCAGTTCAGTTCACCGAGAAGGTATTTAAATAACAGTCTATGAAGAAGCTAATCAATCTTTCGCTTGCCACTATGGTGGCACTTCTCTTGTCTTCGTGCAACATAGACAATGTACTGACTGAGATTGCACCGATGGACAACAATTACCGTCCCAAGCAGGCAACGTCTTTGCCCGACTGGAATAAGGTATATGAATATGTTCCTGCTCCTGGACAATTTATCAACGACCAAAAAACAGGTGGTTTCAGTGGAACAGAACTCACTCAGGAAGATGCTATAATGTATGCTGAAAGTAGAATGAGGCAGGCGGTATGGTGCTCACTAGGAGGTTTCGGTGGATATATAGTGGTGGGCTTTGACCATAGTATCTACAATACGGGTAGTTATGACTTTGGTGTCATCAGCAATGCCTTTAATGGTTCTTCCGAACCGGGTATTGTGTGGGTAATGAAAGATGAGAATGGCGACGGACTGCCCAATGATACATGGTACGAGTTGGCAGGAAGCGAAACCGGCAAGTCTGAAACCATACGCGACTACAAGGTAACATACTATCGTCCCAGCGCTCCAGGTATGCCTGTGCAGTGGACAGACAACATGGGAGCGAGCGGAGAGATTGATTACTTACAGCAATACCACTCTCAGGAGTATTATTACCCCTTGTGGATAAAGGAAGATACATATACCCTGAGTGGTACTTTGCTGAAGGCTCGCAACTATGACAAATCGGGCAATGGCTCTTATTGGGTGAATGCCAACTATGATTGGGGTTATGCTGACAATTATAGTGCTACGGATTTCATCTCAGATACAAGAACCAACCTGTTTAAGATATCAAGTGCCATAGATGCAGAGGGCAAGTCTGTGAATCTTCCGTACATCGACTTTGTTAAGGTGCAGTGCGCCGTCAATACCAAGAGCGGTTGGCTGGGCGAAGTATCTACGGAAGTTTGCGGTTTCTATGACTATAGCATGAAGCAATAAGCTGGAGATGAAGAGAATATCCATTTGGACAATAGTTATGTGTTTAATCCTGCTCCCTACCTCGTGTATGGAGTGGGATTATGGTCTTCAAGAGGATTTTGATGTTTCTACCTCGAATCAAGGACTGTTTATCTGCAACGAAGGCAACTTTCAGTATGGCAATGCCACGCTTTCGTACTACGACCCAACAAAGCGTACGGTAGAGAATGAGGTTTTCTATCGCGCTAATGGTATGAAGTTGGGAGATGTAGTACAGAGTATGGTCATTCGTGATGGAGTAGGATGGGTGGTGGTGAACAATTCTCACGTCATCTTCGCTATCGATATTAATACCTTCAAAGAGGTGGGGCGTATTACTAACCTCACCTCGCCACGCTACATACATTTCCTTTCGGATGAGAAAGCCTATGTGACTCAGATTTGGGATAATCGTATCTTTATTGTTAATCCCAAACGCTATGAGATAACGGGTTATATTCACGTGCCCAATATGACTATGGAGAACGGTTCTACCGAACAAATGGTGCAATATGGTAAGTATGTGTATGTTAATTGTTGGTCATATCAGAATCGTATTATCAAGATAGATACAGAAACGGACCAGGTGGTGGACGAACTAGTTGTAGGCATTCAACCTACATCTTTGGTAATGGACAAGAACAATAAACTATGGACGGTAACAGATGGTGGATATGAAGGTTCACCCTATGGTCATGAAGTTCCCTCGTTGTATCGTATTGATGCTGAAACGTTCAAGATAGAGAAACAGTTTAAGTTTCAGTTTGGTGATGCTCCATCAGAAGTTCAACTCAATGGAACAAAGGACAAACTCTATTGGCTCAACGATGATGTGTGGGAAATGGATGTGGAGGCCGAACGCATTCCACTTCGTCCCTTCTTGCCCTATAATGGCACTCTGTATTATGGACTAAGTGTTTGTCCGCACACTGGTGATGTGTATGTGGCAGATGCTATTGATTATGTACAGCAAGGCATGGTGTACAGATATTCCAAGGATAGAGAGCCGATAGATAGTTTTTATGTAGGTATTATCCCCGGCGCCTTTTGTTGGAAATAGTTATTGCGAAGAAGATGAATAGAGTAGTTGTTTTTCTAGTAATATCGCTTGCGAGTATAGGTTGCTTGGCACAGGAAGGCAAGGAGAAAGTGAAAAGAATTAAGGAGGTGACGGTATTTGCTCGTCGTCCAATGAAGGAGATAGGAGTTCAGCAGACAAAGTTCGATTCACTGGCTCTGAAGGAAAATATATCGCTCTCAATGGCTGATGTACTCACCTTTAATTCTTCCATCTTTGTGAAGAACTATGGTAGAGCTACTCTCTCCACCGTAGCTTTTCGCGGTACCTCTCCTTCGCACACACAGGTGACATGGAATGGTATGCGTATCAACAATCCTATGCTTGGTATGACAGATTTCTCTACCATTCCATCGTATTTTATCGACAATGCTTCGCTTTTGCATGGTACTTCATCTGTCAATGAAACTGGTGGAGGACTAGGTGGCGCGGTGAAGATGAGCACAGCTCCACAGAAAGGTCATGGTTTTGGGTTGCAATACATTCAAGGCGTTGGTTCATTCAAGACATTCGATGAATTCCTTCGTCTCAGTTATGGAAGTGAGCGTTGGCAAGTCTCTACACGCGCAGTATTGTCAACATCGCCCAATGACTATAAGTATCGCAACCATGATAAGAAGGAGAATATCTATGATGAGGATATGAACATCGTAGGCCAGTATTATCCCATCGAACGCAACAAGAGTGGTGCATTTCGTGACTTTCATCTCTTGCAGGAGGTTTACTACAACACAGGGAAAGGCGACCGACTGGGATTAAATGCTTGGTACATGTCTTCTAATAGAGAATTGTCAATGCTCACGACAGACTATGGTGATGAAATGGACTTTGAGAATCGCCAGCGAGAGGAAACCTTTCGTGGCATCTTCTCGTGGAATCATACAGGCCGCGGATGGACACTTTCTTCTAGCGCAGGATATGTGCACACGTGGATGGCGTACGATTACAAACGTGATGTGGGAAATGGTAATATGGCTCACATGACTCGTTCGAGAAGTATGATAAACACATTTTATGGCCAGACGGAGGGTAACTATTATGTTGGCAATAAGTGGTTGTTCACAGGTAATCTTTCTGCTCATCAGCATTTTGTGGAAAGTAGGGATAAGAACATTATATTGCAGGAAGGAAATCTTGGTATCGTGGGATATCAGAAGGGTAGAATAGAATTGGCAGGCTCTATCTCCGCTAAGTGGCAACCTACCGAACGTTTGGGTATGTCTGTGGTGCTACGTGAGGAAATGTTTGGTACGGAATGGGCTCCTATCATACCTGCTTTCTTTGTTGATGGAGTGATTTCCAAACAAGGCAATGTCATGGTTAAGGCTTCTGTGTCGCGTAATTTTCGTTTTCCATCACTCAACGACTTGTACTTCCTTCCTGGTGGTAATCCCAATCTTCGCAAGGAAAATGGTTGGACCTATGATGTTGGTATGTCTTTTGCAGTAGGAGATAAAGGTAAATACTCTCTCTCTGGCTCTGCTAATTGGTTTGACTCTCATATCACGGATTGGATTATCTGGCTTCCAACTGCCAAGGGTTTCTTTTCTCCTAAGAATATCAAGGATGTGCATGCCTATGGTGTGGAACTTCAGGGTAAGCTAGATGCATCGCTAGGTAAAAAGTGGCATCTTGGGGTAAATGCTACTTATTCATGGACTCCTTCTATTAATGAAGGCGAGCCAATGTCGGCTGCTGACAAGTCCGTAGGTAAGCAGTTGCCCTACGTACCCGAGCATTCGGCATCCTTGATAGCACGACTCGCGTGGCGACAATGGTCATTATTATATAAATGGTGCTATTATAGCGAGAGGTTTACTATGTCAAGCAATGATATTTCTCTCACAGGTAAACTTCCATCTTATTTTATGAGTAATATTACTCTAGAGAAACAGTTCTCATTCAAGTGGGCGGATATGAATCTTAAAGGTTGCGTGAATAATCTCTTCAATGAGGAATATCTTTCAGTCCTCTCTCGTCCCATGCCTGGCATCAACTTTGAAATCTTTCTAGGTATCACTCCCAAGATAGTATGCAAGAGATAGGTGTCAAGAGTACTCGTTCGCTATAATATCATTCTCTTTTTTGGATATTTCTTTGTTTATTCGCCTACTTATTCGTACCTTCGTCGCTGATTTTTAATATTATTATATATAATGTGTTCCGTAGGCGCATAAAGCATTGAGGTGATATGATGCTATTTCAAAGTCCCATAATATGGCTATTGCGATTTAGACAACGTAAGGGTTACGGTGTTCATTCGCCTTTTGCCTTTGACTTTATCACTAATGTAATATATAATAAGGAGAGATATTATGCCTATGGAGAGATGGACAAGAGTCTCCGTTGGTGGGAAAAGGGCAGGATAAGGAGCATGAGGCATCTGGCATTCAGAATGACCAATTTTCACGAACCTAAAACTATCTATTCTGACGGAAAAGATACACGTATCCTTGAGGCCTGCAAGCAGGGAAGCAGGGATATGACAGTGATTGAAAATAATTCAACAGTAAAGGCTGATATGATTCTGCTAAATAGGGCGGATGAAAAGGCAATGGCTCACCTTGACGAGGGAACAATGCTTGTGCTCAAGAATCTTAGGTCAGAGAAAGCCTTTTGGAAGAGGATTAAGGAGGACAACAGAGTAACAGTTACCTTTGATATGTACGATGTGGGGGTGGCATTTGCAAAGAAAAGATTGAACAAACAGCATTATAAAGTTAATTGGTAGGTTATGGCAAAGATATATACAAAGACTGGAGACGAGGGTATGACAAGTCTGGTTGGTGGCAAGAGAGTAAGAAAAAGTTGTGCGCGCCTAGAGGCTTACGGTGATGTAGATGAACTTAATAGCCAGTTAGGTCTGTTGTTGGTATCTGTTAGCGATGAAACCGCAAGAAACTGCATCGAAGAGTGCCAAAATACTCTGTTTTCAGTGGGAGCAATACTTGCATCTGACATAGAGAGTGGAAAAGTATCTAGTCAGAGCATTTCTAACGAGGAAATAGAACAGTTGGAAAACCTGATAGACGAATGGAATGCCATATTGCCACCTTGGAGAGGTTTTGTATTGCCAGGAGGAGTAGAATCTGCAGCTAGGGCACAGGTATGTAGAACTGTTTGCCGACGTGCCGAGAGACATATTCATTACCTCGCAGAGAGTGAGCAGGTACCATCCGAGGTGATGCAATATATGAATAGATTGAGCGATTTACTCTTCGTAATGGCTCTAAGAGAAAATTTTTTAGCAGGAAAAGAAGAAATTATTTGGAGAAAACGAGGACAGTAAAAATAAAGTACTATCTTTGCCACCCGAAAAGCGGTATTAAACCCTTTTCGGAGAAAGAAACATTATTGCATAACAAACTAAATTAAGAATAAGTATGTATTGGACTTTGGAATTGGCGTCAAAATTGGAGGATGCTCCTTGGCCTGCTACCAAGGAAGAACTCATTGACTACGCTACAAGAAGTGGCGCGCCACTAGAGGTTATCGAAAATCTGGAAGAAATTGAGGATGAAGGTGAGGTATACGAAACCATCGAAGACCTATGGCCCGACTATCCCCAGAAGGAAGACTTCCTTTGGGATGAGGAAGAATACTAATAGGTAATCCTCATCTTTTAGCAGATAACAAATTAATAAAGAGCAATGTGAAGAAAGGTTCAAAACTTTCACACATTGCTTTTTATCGTCTTTTAAAGCCAAATTTCTTGCACAATAATCTCAAAAACAGAGCTTTTTTGAGGAAGAAGGTGTGAAACTTTCACTATAATCTGTCATCGAAGGGTTTCTTTCTGCTGTGCAAATATATTATTTTAATACAGGATGCCTGATTGTAAAATGGAGGTCGTGCCAAGAAACAGTCTAAATCAAATCAATTATTTCATGGATATAACATTCTAGACTATTGTGATTATGTGGAAATACAGAAGCAAATGTTAAAAGAATGTGAAATAAATATAAAAATCGATTATGAACTATTCAAAAGAATTTAGAGATTTAATCGCTTGTACAAAGGATACAGAAGATTTTATAGGATCTGGTAATCCTAATGCTAAAATCCTGATAATTGGAAAAGAAGAATCTTTGGATATGGGAAAAGAAGACGATAATATAATTTATAATCAGGCGTCAAAGGGTAATTGGAAAGGTTGGGAAGAAGTTATAGGCACCCCATCAATTACACCCGATTCAATTCCTGTATGGAAAGATAGTGGAAAGTTTTGTCCTTTATACCCATGGAAAGGTGATGAATTGCCTAAAGGCACATGGACTAATTATCAAAATTTAATAAACTGCTTATATCCCGAAGCCGATGCCGGAAAGATGACAACATTTCATCAATACGCATTTATAACAGAGTTCAACGACTTACCTTCAAAAAAGAGTAAACGCAAAGATCCGGAAGTCCAACAACGCATTACGCATAGATGCAAGAATGTTTTAAATCACCCTTTTTATAAATCTTTTCCAATTGTAATAGCTGCTTGCGGGCATTATGTCAAAGATTATAACATAAACCTCGAAGATATTTTTAACCAGAAATATATAGAACCTGAATCAGTTAAAATTAAACCAGGGGAATGGATAAACATTCATAGAAAAGACAATAGGATTCTAATCCACACAAGGCAACTTTCTAATGCGTTTTCATTCGAATAAATCGAACGTATAGCTGATTTTTGTAAACCATACAAAAAGTCTTAAATCCGGCTAGAACAATGAAAAATATAACCAAGCATAATCGTCCAATTAACACCGTTCTTAAAGAATACATTGAACGTCAAAAAGGTAAAGTCGTTGAAGCAAGAAAAGAGTTGCAAAGACGATTTAATGGATTAGACTGGAACATTCAGAAGAAAATTCTCGTTGCACATCTAAAGTCATCAAAATCGGACAGAGAATGGGCTTATACTCTCCTGCTTAAGTATTGGGATGAGAGTTTTAAACCTTGTGTTCAAGAAATTTGGGAGACATTTCATGAAGAGCGATGCTCATGGATTGTTATTCGCCATTTCCCAAAAGATTATATTTTTAATAATCTTCATTTGTTGAGCTATGAACGCAATTACATGTTTATTTGTCTTCGATTTGGTGCGGATGAAGGATTCGCCATAGAGAGAGAAAAGCTTAATCCAGAAGATGCCCTCTATGTTCATTATCGACTCGGTATAGGAATGCTGCCAGATGAAGCTAAAGCTTGGTTATATGAAATAGCAATAGATGCCGTTTTGAATTATTACAGAAATGATCTTGATTTGAGACCTTCAGAACAAGGGCGTATTACAGAATTATATCCGCAGAGAATAAAACAATTGGGACGAGCATTATATTATGTTAATGAAATGGGAATAGAGCCAACTGTGTCAGAGTTCTCAGAATGGTGTAAATCGCTTAAACAAACAATGAATAGTTCATTCGAATGGAAAGAACTACAACAAAGAAATCTGCTTGATTGGGAATTTAACATGAGAGCATATCGTATAATTCTTAAATATATCGGAATCAACTTGCATGAATCTATTATGGAAAATTTTATCAATAAGTTTCCACAACTTAAAAAACTTGTTGATAAATTAAAACTAGAAATTGATTTTGATTACATGCTAAAAGAATTAGAAGAATAAGTTCAATATAAGAATCAAACATAATAGTCTATACTATAATAAAAGGGATGAAAAACGAAGAATTTATTTACCATAATATTGAGGGCAAAATAGTAAAAGAGAAACTCATGCTCATGTTTAACGATAACGGACACATTCATATTGATGAAGCGGATTATACCGCACTTTATATAAACATCGAGGAATTGTACCTTTGGGCTTTATATGGTAAGGAAATATATGAAGAATGGATGAAGATTATTAAAACTGATAATGCCATTAATACATTATTACAGATGTTAAGACAGGCAAATACGATTGAAGATTTCATCTATGAAACCACAGAGATATATAAAATAAGTAATGTTTCCGCTGAAGCTCTAGCTAATTTATCTTTATCGGAATTAACAGAACTTACCGTTGGTGTTATTCAATTACGTTTTAAGTATTATTCTCTTGCTGTAGAACAATTGGGTGCATTAATAAAACATAAAAAAGCGTTACAATAGCATTGATTTTGTGTAATTATCCGTTATGATTCGGACATTTAAAACTCATACAATAACTCAAATGAGATGTATAACTTATTGATAAACAATAAAGGTGTTCCTTTTCGATAGAATTATACAAAAAAGATGCTAATATAAAAAATAGAACCGCAGCGAAAGATAATAACAAACTTTATTCTGTAGATGAATACGTAGAGAAGACCGAAATGCAACAATATTTGCAGCATATACCGAAACGCTTGTAACATTAATTATATTTAGTGTAGTATAAATAGATATAAGTATGATATCAAAAGAAGAAGTTCGAGAGCTATTGCATAGCACTGAAACATATAGGATAGAACGTACCGTTTCCACAGGAGACATGGATAAGTTTCAAGAAGCAATATGTGCTTTCTCAAACGATTTGCCCCATTCTAAGAAGAAAGGATACTTGATTCTTGGTGCATATGATAATGGGACTTTGTCTGGGTTGAAAGTTGATGATGATTTATTAAAAAAGATTTCAGCCATTCGATCTAATGGCAATATATTGCCTCTTCCTGTTATGTCGGTAGAACGTTTTGAATTTGAGGATGGAGATTTGCTTGTTGCTGAGGTTTCACCGTCCTTGGTTCCTCCTGTACGATATCGCGGTAGGACATTTATTCGTATTGGTCCTCGCAGAGATATTGCTAATGAAGCAGAAGAACGAATATTGTTTGAACGCAGAACATCCTATATGGCAACTTTTGACGCGACTCCTTGCTTTGGCGCAACCATAATGGATATTGATACGGAATTTATTCGAAAGGAGTATCTTCCTCAGATTATTGATGACGAAGTTTTGGCTAATGATTGTCGTGATATAAAGGAACAATTGGCTGCAATTCATTTATATGATCTTGTACATGAATGTCCTACCAATGCCGCAATGATTCTTTTTGGAAAAGACCCTCAGTTTTACATGCATGGGTGCTATGTGCAATATGTTCATTTTGCAGGGAAGGACCGTGGTAGTGAAATCATTAATGAACGACAGATAAAAGGTAGTCTATGTAAGATGTTGCCACAATTGGAAAATTTTGTACGAGATGCGGTTGTGACTTCTAGGCCTATGTCAATTAGTATGTTGCGTGAGAAAAATGTGTTGAATTACCCAGACCTAGCTTTGAGAGAGTTATTGATGAATGCATGTATGCATAGGGATTATCAATCTAATATGCCAATACGACTATATCAATATGAGGATCGTATAGAAATTCTTAATGCTGGAGGTCTTTATGGTGATGCTCGCCCAGAGAACTTCCCAATGGTAAATGATTATCGTAATCCCATTGTTGCAGAAGCGATGCGCGGATTGAAGTATGTTAACATGTTCAACCGTGGAATTCAACGTGTAAAGAACTTGTTGCAGGAGAATGGTAACCCTGAGCCTGTATTTAATGTGGATAAAATTACAGCTTTTGAAGTTGTTGTGAGACCTTCTTTATCACTTAACTTGGTCACAGATGAAGAAAAAGTGACTAAGTCAGTGACTAAGTTAGGTGACACATTTAATGATATAATTGATTTCTGTTCTACTCCTCGAAGTATGGCCGAAATCCTAAAACATCTTGGACTTAAACATAGATATAATGTGAAGCATCGCTATATTGATCCTTTAATTGAGAGTGGATGCTTGGTTATGACTATTCCAGAAAAACCTAATAGCCGGAGTCAAAAATACAAACGAGCACAGATTTAGGCACTTTACTTGGTCACTTAAAAGTGATAAAGTTATTGGTAGCAATAAAATGGGGTAAAGGATTCTTTAATGATAGTGAAGTGATAAGGTAATAATGACTAACAAGCAAGGGTATGTCTCATCAGTGGGCATTCCTCTTTTTTTGCCTTAAATTATAAAATTAATAATGTGAGTGAGAAAAAAGAGGGGGATTAGGCAATAAGTAGAGAGATTGTACGTTATAATGAGTGATGAAGAGGCTATTATTGATATTAGTGATATTGATGTCCACAGATTATATGGTGGCACAAGATGACGTAGCCTTTACTAACTTTTGGAATTTCCAAAGTTTCTACAATCCTGCAGCGGCAGGACGCTCGGGACAACTTGATGTCAAGGGAACATACAGAATGGAAATGGCTGGTTTTGAAGATGCAGGTCAAACAATGCTTATTCAAGGAGACCTTCCCATGTTTTTTGTTCCTAAAGCGGAAAGACACGGTATGGGTGCTGGTTTTATGAACGATAAAATCGGACTTTTCTCTACTAAAAGACTATGGTTGCAGTATGCCTATCATCATCCTTTTGGTAAGAAGAACATACTGAGCGCAGGTGTTAAGTTTGCAATGTTGTCGAACGGTTTTGATGGTTCTGATGTAGACCTTGGCGAAGGAAGCAACGACGAACTAGTGCCTTCTTCAAATGTTACTGGCACAGGTTTCGATCTTGATTTCGGTTTGAGATTCGAGCGCAAGAATCTATGGTACGCTGGTGTATCTGTAATGCATCTAGTTTCTCCTAAGGTTAATCTAGGTGAGGAAAAGCAATACCAAGTTAGAACATCGCCCACGATATGCGCAAGTGGTGGATATGCTTTTAAGTTTAAAGTGCCGGAGTTTTCACTTAAGACAGATGCCATGGTGCGAACCAATTTACAGTCGTGGCGAGCAGATGTCAGCGGTCGTCTATGTTACGATGGTGAGAAAGGCAAGATGTACGCCGGTTTGAACTATAGTCCTATGGTTAGTGTGGCATTATTGCTTGGTATAACATATCAAGGTGTGAATGTAGGCTATAGTTATGAGATGTATACAGGTGGTATTGCAGTACAAAATGGCACTCACGAAATACACATTTCCTACTTGATGGAATTGAATCTGACCAAGAGAGGAAAGAACAGACACCAATCGGTAAGGTGGTTATAAAAAATGTAAAAAGAATAAATATAATATATGGTTAAGACAAAGAAATTCCTAGTGATTAGTGTAGTAATGGCAGTAGTAGTCATTACCATTACTAGTTGTATGGGGGCACAAAACAATGCCATGGCCAATGGCAGCGAACTGATTGGAGTAAGAGGAACTTCAGTTGGTGAAACCACTCCCTTTGGAATGGTGGCCGTGAATAAGGGTAGTCTGAAGATAGGCCTAGAGGAGAATGATACTCTATGGGGTTCTGATTTCCCACGTCGTGACATCAGTGTGGATGGTTTCTGGATGGACCAGCACGAGGTTAGCAATGCCAAGTATCGTCAGTTTGTATTCTGGGTACGCGACAGTATTATTCGTGAAAGATTGGCTGACCCTGCTTATGGTGGCGATGAAACCTACAAGATTGAAGAAGATAAGTACGGCGAACCCGTTACTCCTCATTTGAATTGGGCTAAGCCTATCCCAACCATGCGCAAGGCTACAGAAGATGAACTTCGTGCTATCGAAAGCGTATATGTAACTCATCCTATTGATGGTACTAAGATGCTTGATGCTAGTCAGATGAATTATCGTTATGAGATATATGACTATGCAATGGCAGCAAAGCGTAAGTATCGTCTTAATCCTTCAGAAAGAGACTTGAATACCGATAATCAGGTCAATGAGAATGAAGTGGTGATGATTTCTAAGGATACTGCATGGATAGACGATGATGGCAAGATTGTTCGTCAAACCATTACTCGTCCCTTGAGTGGTCCATGGGACTTCCTTAATACATACATCGTTAATGTCTATCCAGACACAACTTGTTGGGTCAACGACTTTGACAATGCCGACAATGAGAGATATATGAAGTTGTACTTCTCGCATTCAGCTTACGATGACTATCCAGTAGTAGGTGTAAACTGGGAGCAAGCTAATGCATTCTGTGCATGGCGTACAGAGATGATGCTCGTTGGAATGGGCGAATATGCTAAACAACTACAGCGCTATCGTCTCCCAACAGAGATTGAATGGGAGTATGCTGCGCGTGGCAAGGAAGGTACAGCATTCCCCTGGGAAGCTCAGGCTGTCAAGAGTGACAAGGGATGCTTCTATGCTAATTTCAAGCCAGACCGTGGTAATTATACAAAGGATGGTAGTTTGATTACCTCACGCTGTGGTATTTTCAGTGCAAACTCTTCTGGTCTTTATGACATGGCAGGTAATGTTGCCGAGTGGACAAGTACTGTATATACAGAAGCTGGTGTAGAAGCTATGAGCGATATGAATCCAGAACTTAAGTACAATGCTGCTTTGGAAGACCCATACAGATTGAAGAAGAAATCAGTAAGAGGTGGTTCATGGAAAGACCCAGAGAGCATGATTCGTTCAGCATGGCGTAGCTACGAATATCAGAATCAACCACGCAGTTTCATCGGTTTCCGTTGTGTAAGAAGCATGGTTGTTGACAATGCGAGAGTAAAGAAATAAATCATATAAACCTAAAACAAATACAATACTATGTTTATCATATACAAAATCCAGAAGTGGATGGACACAATAGCAGGGCAGACTTTTATGCAGTATGCCTATAGTTGGGGTGCAGCGATTGTAATCCTTGGTACCTTGTTCAAATTGACCCACCTTCCAGGCGCGAATATCATGTTGTTCGTAGGTATGGGCACTGAGGTGCTTGTATTCATACTTTCTGGTTTTGAGAGAGTAACAGAGAAATCTGAGGAAACTACTCACGAGGCTGTTGCACAGCAACCAGTTGTTATTCCTGGTACTCCAGTTGTAATGAGTAATGCTGCTGGCGCAGTTCCCGTTGCTCCCGTTGTTGTAGGCAATGCTCCTACTACTCCTATTGATTCTGAAGCATTGGCACAGGGTGCCGCACTTAGCGCAGCAGCAGCTAGTCTTGCTAGTGCAGGTCAGGCAGCAGCAGAGGCACAGTTGGCTCTATCACAGTTGAAGAGTGGCTCAATGGGTGCAGACCCTGCTCAAATCCGTGCTACCGATCCAGCAGCTATTGAAGAGGCAGTAAAGAACTATGCCGACGAGTTGATAGAATTGACAGAGGTTCTCTCCAGAGTGAAGACTCAGACTGCACGTATGGGCACTGATAGCGCGGAGATGGAAAACCTAAATCGCACTCTCACTGGTATTGCCACTGTTTACGAATTGCAGTTGCGTAATATCAGCAAGCAGGTAAGTACCATAGAGCAGATTGACGAGCAGACTCGCAAGATGGCATCACAGATAGAAGAACTGAATGGTGTGTATGCACGCATGATACAAGCTCTTACTGTCAATATGGGCATGACTCCAGGACAAATGCCTACTCCTAAAGCAGAATAAATTCGGTTAAACCGTACTTTTTCATCATGGGAAAGATAACTAAAAAGAAAATATCTCCACGTCAGAAGATGATAAATCTGATGTACGTCGTACTAATGGCCATGTTGGCGCTAAATGTTAGTAGTGATGTACTGAAAGGTTTCGGATTGATTGACGAGAAACTAACCTCCAGTACCGAGAACTCTGCTCGTGTAAATGAAGAGGTTTATAAGAAGTTTGAGCAACAGTATCAAGCCAATCCTACGAAGGTAAAGGTTTGGTATGACAAGGCACAAGCGGTTCGTGTCATGACAGATTCTCTGTACACTCTTATTGACGAGCTCAAATACGATATCGTAAAGAAATCAGACGGAGAAGATGCTGATGTGAAGAATATCCGCAACAAGGAAGACCTTGAGGCAGCTACACAGATTATGCTCTCTCCCGTACATGGCAGAGGTGATGAACTCCACGATGCTATCGTAAGTTATAGGGAGCGTGTTACTTCTATGCTAGTGAGCGAAGCACAGCGTGAATTGGTTAAGCACAATCTAGATACCAATGTACCAATGGAGGCCAAACTCACTGGTAAGAATTGGCAGGAGTATATGTTTGAATCTATGCCTGCAGCAGCTGCAGTTACCTTGCTTACCAAGTTGCAGAACGATATAAGATATGCAGAAGGCCAGGTGCTTCACGACCTTGTAACCAATATCGACGTTAAGGATGTAAGGGTAAACCAACTTAACGCATACGTTATCCCCAGCAGCCGTACTGTGGTGCAGGGTGGTAAGTTCTCAGCGCAGATTATCATGGCAGCTGTGGATACCACACGCCGTCCCACCATTTTCATAGGTGGTAAGGAGATAAAGGATAGCCATGGTACATATGATATGATTTGTACTAAGACTGGTGACTATACCTTGAAAGGACATATCGAGATATTGGATGGTGAAGGACAGACCGTTACACGCAACTTTGAGCAGCAATACACCGTTGTGGCTCCCAGTGCTACAGTTAGTGCTGATATTATGAACGTGCTTTATGCAGGATATGACAACCCCATGAGTGTCAGCGTACCAGGTGTTCCCACCAATCAGGTAAGTCTTAGTATGACTGGCGGTACTCTGAAGCAGACTGCTCCAGGTAAATACATAGCTGTCCCAATTAATGTTGGTGGCAATGCAGAGTTTACTGTTACAGCCAAGCAGGAGGGCCGCAATCAAGTAATGGGTAAATTTACATATCGTGTAAGAAAATTGCCCGATCCAACGGCATATATCCCCGTTGGTGAGCAGCATTTCAAGGGCGGAAAAATTGGTAAACAGCAATTGACTAATGCTAGTGGTCTTGGTGCAGCTATTGATGATGGATTATTGAATATCCCCTTCAGTGTAAAAGGATTTGAGATTGTGTTCTTCGATAAGCTAGGCAATGCAGTGCCCGAGGTGAGCAATTCTTCCAAATTCACCGAGCAGCAGAAGGATATGATGCGCAGTTTGTCTCGTGGCAAGCGTTTCTTCATCACAAAGATTCGCGCTCAAGGTCCTGATGGTATAGAACGCACATTGAATGGTGCTATGGAAGTGACTATTAATTGATAAAACGAAACAACAATAACAGACACAAATATGAAACGATTGTTCGTAGTGCTGATGATGGCAGGTGTTGCCACCTTGATGAGTGCACAACCATCAAAGCGTCGTGTTACCACTACCAATGCGATAGCACAGCAGGGTGGAGCTACTGCTCAAAATAAGTCCAATACAGACAGAGCATCATTGATGTTCCCAGTAAAATCTTCTATGCCTGAGGATGTTACATGGCGCAGAGATGTGTATCGTATGCTAGACCTTACCAAGGATGCCAATGCTCCTCTGTATTATCCTGTAGAACCACAAGGCAGACAAGTTAACTTGTTTACATACCTCTTTCAATTGATGGTTTCTGGTAGAGCCAATGCTTACAAATACACTTTGGATGCTATCGAAAATCTCAGCGCTGCCAATAAAATGGATTCAGAGAAGATAGAGTCGCTGTTGGACCGTTGCGGAATAGGTTATGAGAAGAAGGACGGAAAGTATGTGGTAGATAACGCAGACATTCCATCTTCCGAGGTTACACGCTATTTCATCAAGGAAAGCACTTATCTAGACCAGCGCACCGGCACATTCTCTACCAAGGTGATAGCCATTTGTCCTATTTTGATGAGAAGTGAGGATGATTTTGGTGGAGAGATACTTCCTGACCCGCTATTCTGGATGAGTTACGACGAGATAGCAGAGTGGTTGTCCAAGTTGCCTATGATGGGAAGTAATCTGAATAATGCTAGTAGCATAACCGCAGACGATTTCTTCACTATGAATAGATATGATGGCAAGATTTATCAGACCAGCAATCTGCAAGGTCGTGCTTTAGCAGACTATTGCGATGGTGATTCAGCTTTGCTAAAGGAGCAAAAGAGAATTGAGAAGGAAATTTTCGACTTTGAAGAAGGAGTTTGGGGACATATGAGTCCAGAAGATAGTATCAAGGCCGCGCGTGAGGATAGCATCCGATTGGCAAAGGAAGGTACCAAGGCCACAAAGAAGAGGACTACTACTACTACTACCGCTCGTCGCACCAATACTAGCAGTACTTCGGTAAAAGCGCAGAAAACAAAGACTAGTAGCAGTGCTAGTTCCGGTGGCTCTGCCCGAGTAAGTGCACGTCGTCAAAGAAGATAAACAAATAAATACTCCCCCGTGTGATATGCAGAAATGTATGCCACACGGGATATTCATTAACTAACAAACAAATTTTATTATGAAAAAACTTTTACTTCTTATTACAGCTGTAGTATTTTCATTTACAGCATCTGCACAAAGCGAGAAGCTTTTGGAGTGGGGTGTTGAAGCTGGTGTAAACTTGAATACACTGAGTTTTGATAAAGAAGTTCTAAAGAGCAGTAATCGCACAGGTTTCTTCGTTGGTCCTAAGGTTAAGGTTAATCTTCCCCTCTTGGGCTTCGGTTTGGATGGCGCCTTGATTTATAGTATGAATAGTGCTAGTTATGAGGATGAAACCAATACTTTGACAAGGTCTGAGAGTTTCTCTTACCTAGAGATTCCTGTAAATCTTCGCTATTCTATCGGTTTCAATTTCTTGTCTGTCTATTTGGCTACAGGTCCCCAGTTTAACTACTGTTTGAGTTCAGAAAAGGCTATCGACCAGTTCTATAATATTGCTACTGGTGGTATTGACTATTCTCGTGCTACTTGGGGTTGGAATGTAGGTGCTGGCGTGGAGATTGCTAAGCATTTGCAACTTGGTGTTAGCTACACTATCCCCATCAGCGACAATGGTCACTTTGAGTGGTCACAGCTCCAGAACATTGCTCCCAACTTCAAACAGAAGACCATCAAGGTTCGCCTTGCTTACTTCTTCTAATGAATGTATAGAAACCCTAGACTCGGTCTTTAGACTTTAATCTCTAGTCTCTAATCTCTAATCTCTAGTCTCTAGTCCCTAGTCTTTTACTCTATTTCGCAATGTATGCAGATTGTATAGTACCTCTTCCTCTAGAGGGAGTATTTACATATAACGTACCAACCCACTTGAGCCCCAAGGTTCAGGTGGGTTGCCGCGTGAATGTACCTTTCGGAGCGAAGAAGCAATATGCTGCTCTCGTTACTCGTTTGCACGACGAGAAACCAGATTATCCCACCAAGGATATTCTGGAGGTTCTGGAGGAGAATACAATGCTACTGCCCAGACAGTTGCAACTATGGCAATGGGTGGCAGAATACTATATGTGTACATTAGGCGAAGTATATAAAGCTGCCATTCCATCGGGATTAAAGGAAAAGGATGGGGTAGTGAAGTATCGTCCTCGCACAGTAGATTATGTCCGTCTGAAAGAGGACTTTTTTGATGCATTCAAACTGAATGCCAACCTAGCTTCTTTGCGCAATGCTCCCAAACAGCAGTTGCTCATGCTCCGCTATATAGAATTGGCAGGAGTCAATGCAGCACTCACAGTGCAGAATTACAATCTGCTCAAGGAGATTACCAAGGAAGAATTGCTCAAGGCAGCTAATTGTACCACTACGATATTAAAGGCCGTTTGCGAGCGCGGTATGCTCGAGGAGTACGAAAAGAATGTAGATAGAATCCCCACGGGGCAAATTCCATCTGATTTGATGCTCCCAACTCTTTCCGAGGCTCAGCAAGAGGCCAAGGACAATATTCAGCAGACATGGTCGTCCAAGGATATATGTCTGTTACAAGGCGTAACGGCAAGTGGAAAGACTGAGATATACATCCATCTTATCAATGATGCCATCAAACAAGGCAAACAAGTACTGTTTCTATTGCCAGAAATAGTATTGACAAGCCAGTTGACAGATAGATTGCGCAAGGTATTTGGCAATCGTCTTGGAGTTTATCATAGTAAATACACTGATGCTGAGCGAGTAGAAGTATATCGCAAACAGATTTCTGATTCACCTTACGATATTCTTATCGGTGTGAGAAGTAGCGTACTGCTTCCATTCAAGAATCTTGGCCTGGTTATCATTGACGAGGAGCATGAAACCAGTTTCAAGCAGGCAGAACCTGCTCCCAGATACCATGCGCGCAGTGTAGCATTGATGATGGCTCGCATGGAAGGTGCTAAAGTACTTCTTGGCACAGCTACTCCATCGCTAGAAAGCTACAATAATGCCATGCAAGGTAAATATGGCTATGTCAAGCTAACCAAGAGGTATGGAAATGTACAACTTCCCGAGATAGAAGTTGTGGATATAGCTGAATTGAAGCGCAAAAAGCTGATGAAAGGGCTGTTTTCTCCCATTTTACTGAGAGAAGTCAGGGCTGCGCTAGAGAGAAAAGAACAAATCATCTTGTTTCAAAACCGTCGTGGCTTTGCACCTATGATTGAATGCCACGTGTGTGGATGGGTGCCACAATGCCCTCATTGCGATGTAAGTCTTACGCATCACAAGAGTTCCAATCGTCTTGTCTGTCATTACTGTGGATACACCACCGAACCACCCTTGCGTTGCCCCCAGTGTGATGCTGATAGTCTTAATAGCAAGGGATATGGCACAGAGCGCATAGAGGATGAACTAAACAATCTCTTCCCCGAAGCCAAAGTAATGAGAATGGACCTTGATACCACTCGTAGTCGTACCTCCTACGAAAGTATAGTCAAGGGATTTCAGCGTGGTGACGCAGACATTCTTATTGGCACTCAGATGGTGGTGAAGGGGCTTGATTTCAGGCGTGTTAGCGTAGTGGGTATTCTCAATGCCAGTACTATGCTGAAACAACCAGATTTCAGAAGCTACGAACGTGCCTTTCAGATGATGACACAGGTGGCAGGTCGTGCAGGTCGTACTGGTTCTCTCTCTGATGGCGATAGGAAGGTAGGCCGTGTAATCCTGCAAGTTCACGATGCAAAGCAACCCACTGTGCAGCAAGTTGTCAGAGGAGATTACGAAGCCATGTTCTCCGAACAGATGGAGGAGCGCAAGCTATTCAACTTTCCTCCCTTTTGTCGCCTGATACACATGTATATGAAGCATAAAGACGAGCGAATCATAGAGCACATTTCAGAGGAAGTGGCCAGGATGCTTCGTCTCATCTTTGCACATCGTGTTCTTGGACCAGATATGCCGCTGATAGCACGAGTGCAGGCTATGCACATCAGAAAAGTATCGCTAAAAATAGAACCTACAGCTAATCTTCAAGAAGTGAGACGACGTCTTCGCGAAGTGCAAAATTATCTTCTCTCCAAACCTGAATACAAATCAGCTGTAATATACTATGATGTAGATTAGCTTTTTCTTAGGTTTCAACGGATATATCCTATATGTTTTAGACGTCATTACACGGTGAAACTCGCTCATTCTCAGACCCAAAGTTATAGATTATATTTAAATGACAAAATTTTTGTTAAAAAATGTTTAAAAAATATTTTCTGTGATTACTCTCTTTGCTCTTTATTATATAAGGTAAAAGATTATTCCATAAATTTGTGCATCAAAGAATGGATCGTACATAAGGGTAAGTCGTATCTACACCTTATATATATAATAGAGCCAACTCAAAATGTCGAACAGTGGTTCGAATAGAGAAGATAAACAAATTTAATAACAAGAAAAACTAACTTTTTTTTAACTAACTTAATTTATTAACTAAACATCAAAACATTTATGAAAAAGATTACATCTTTTCTTGCGATGGTGATGTTGTGCTGCATCAGTGCATTTGCACAGGAGACCGTAGGTACTGAGTTGCCTAAGGACAAGCTCATCAAGATCGGCACAGCACAGAAGGAAGTTGTTGCTGGCCAGTGGTACTTCCTTCACAATCCTCGTAATCCTAACAATCCTGCTGAGGCTTTTGACCAGGAAGGTCAGATTCAGAGCGCAGGTGGTTTGGTAACTGACAAGGGTAATGGCGCACAGCCTCTCTTGACAGCTACTTCAGTTATCGACGAACTTACTTCTGAGGAAGGTGTAAGCGCCGCTAACTACTATGCAAACATGGTTGCTTTCCACCCCGTAGAAGGCAAGGAGAATGTTTACAAGATCGAGTTCGGTACTGGTAACTGGCTTGGTGCTGGTTCTCAGCCCGTGAGCGTAGACAAGATTGGCCACGCTGCTGGTAACTCAGTTGAGTACAACTTCTACCTAATCAAGAACGAGAGTGACGAGCAGCCCAATACTGCTGGCCGTTTCGGTTGGAACAAGTTCGATATGGCTAACCGTATCGACAACAATGGTGCAGGTGGTACTGTTGTGTTCTGGTCTGAGGGTGAGTCTGTAGGTTCTGATCTTGGTGGTGACAATGAGAACATCAAGGGTAACCGCGTATGGCAGATTTACAGCATTGAGGTTGTAGCTGATTTGGATAAGTGGGAGGAGTCTTTCAGTGCTCTTCTTGATGCTTATACCACTATCTCAGCTTACCAGGATGGTGACGCATTGCGCGTTGACAACTGGGCTGCTGGCGTAGGTGTAGGTACTGAGCCTGGTAACTACAAGAAGGAGTACATCGATGCATTCCTTGCTGTTCACAACCTAGTTAGCGACCTAATGGACCTAGCTGAGACTGATGGTGTAGAGGCTGTTCAGGAATTGTACGATGCTGCAGGTCTTGACTCTTTGACTCTTAAGTACAACAATGCATACGTACAGGCTGTTCAGAACAAGGTTCCCCTTGCAATGAGCACTATTGAGCCCGGTTACTACTATTTCAAGAGCGCTAATCCTAACTTCTGGTACAAGAACGTTAACGATACTACTTTCTACACACAGGAAGAGGCTGACGAGGCTAATGCTGAGAGCGGTGCTGTGGAAGGTGAAGATGATTACGTTTCTGTTGGTGACGTTAAGGAAGTTAAGTCTACTCAGGTATTCGACTATGACGAGAAGGCAGTTAAGACCAACCGTGATAGCAATGGTACTCCTGGTTCTGCATGGGGTACTTGGGCAGCTCATCCCGACTTCTTGTGGAAGGTAGAGCGTTTCGAGGGCGACACTACTGGCACTCAGTACACTATGTACAATGTAGGTCAGGAGGTTTACTTCGTTGGTATCAACCAGAGCAATGCTACTGCAATGAATACTACTCCTACTGCTGTATGCTTCGACTTCCGTGGTGAGCAGGCAGTTCCCCTACTTGAGGAGACTAAGGTTGCTATCAACATCCGTGCAGCTGCTCACCCCGAGGGTGGTTACCGTTACATCCACGCTGGTGGCCACAACAATGGTGCAGGTACTGGTGCATGGTGTGTAGGTTGGGCTGACGGTGGTGTTACTCGTTGGTACATGCAGTCTGTAAGCGATGCTGAGGTTGAGGCTATTTTGGCTAGCCCCGAGGTATTGCTTGAGAAGATGGTTACTAAGGGTGATAGCATCGCTAATGCATTCCCTGCAGAGCTTGAGATTGCTCAGGACTTGGTTGCTGATATCAACTGGGATGCTCCTGTAGCTAATGTTGACAACTTCGAGAGCCCCTTCACATGTACTTCTGAGGGTTCTATCGCTCAGTTGTTCGACGGTGAGTGGAGCTTGACTAACTTCTGGCACTCAGAATGGAACTCTGGTTCTACTAACGCTTACAGCATGACTAATGGTACCAACTACTTCGTTGTACACGATACAGAAGGTATTATCGAGGGTGGTTTGGCAGTTCAGGTTGCACGTCGTAACGCTGCTAATGACCACGTTGCTGAGTTGACCGTTTACGGTACTAACGATGACTACGATCTTGCAACTGCTACTGCAGCTCTTAAGACTGATGCTTCTAACGATGGTTACACTTGGACTAAGCTTGGTGTATTGAGCACTCCTTACGCTAGCGCTACAGAGCAGATTGTTTCTAACGCTATCGAGTTCGAGGGTAAGTACAAGACTTACAAGTTCGTTGCTACTCACACCGTAGGTTCTAACTACACTGACCGTGGTTACTTCCACATGGGTGAGTTCCAGCTATATCCTGCTAAGATTGAAAAGCGTTACGAAACTGTTCAGTATGACGTTCGTAAGGCTGAGGCTGACGCTGCTGCTGCTGCTGTTGAGGCTTGGGTAGCTGCTGGTTTCGCTGCTGATAGCATCGAGTTGTTCACTGACGAGACATTCAACGCTAACTACAATGCTCTTCTTGCTGCTTATGCTGCATGGGAGGCTGTATATGTTAACCCCAACGCTTTGCGTACTTCTATCTACAATGCTCCTGCTGACGAGTTGTTTGTAGTAGGTAACAATCCTGGCCAGTGGGCTGAGGGTGTTGCTACTCCTGCTTCTGTTGTTGCTGCTGCTAAGGCTTACGATGCTACTGGTAAGTTCACTGATGCTGAGTCTGAGGCTCACATCAAGGCTATCGCTGACATCTTGGCTGTAGTTTATGACAATGCTAACCCCGTTCAGGAGAACGTATGGTACCGCATTTCATTCCCCACAGAGGAAATGTATGAGACTTATGGTTGGGACAAGAGCGGTGCTCAGGCTAGTGTAAGCCATGAGATTACTGCATCTCCTGAGATATTCGGTAAGGTTCTTGCTGCTGGTACTTCTGTGAAGTCTTACGTTGCTTACGAGACTGAGGATGGTTCTGCAGGTGAGGTTCTTACTTACGGTGTTGAAGAGGCTGAAGACTTCTTCGAGGGTCAGAAGCTAATGTTCTTCGAGGACGAGTTGTCTAACGGTGAGGATCTATTCCGCTTCGTTGCTGTTAGCGATTCTACTTACATGATTCAGAACAAGGCTACCGGTCTATATGTTCGTGCTGGTTATCCCGCTTACTTGAGCGCTATTCCTTCTGTTTACAAGCACACTGCTATCGGTGCTGGTGCTAACTTGCTCCGCGCTTATAATGTAATTGGTGGTGAGGATACAGGTTACAACTGCTTGCACGTTCAGCGTTCTACTAACGAGTTGACTACTTGGGATTCTGAGAACCTTGGTTCTAACTCAATGCTTATGATCGAGGCTGTTGAGGAAGTTACTGAAGCTCCTTCTAACGACTACGTTCAGAAGTTGTGGCCCGGTCAGTTCAACGCTTATGCAATGCCTCTTGATGTAACTATCGGTGAGGGTGCTACTGCTTACGCAGCTCAGTTGACCGTTTCTGAGGAAGATACTACTGTAGTATTGGTGGCTTACGAGGCTGAGACTATTAAGGGTGGTACTCCATTCATCTTGGTAGCTGACAGCGAGGAAGAGTACATTACTATTGCTGACCGCAAGGCTCAGATTGTTGCTAACTTGAAGGAAGACTTGGGCGATGATTACTCTAGCAACGACGAGCTTTCTGTTGACCTTATCATCGCTGACGAGTACGCTCAGATTGAGATGACTCACGGTGAGGCTCTTGCTCATAAGGTTGATACTGTTGGCAACTTGGTAGGTGCATTCCGTAATACTTTGGTTGAGGCTGGTAAGGCTGTTGTAGCTAAGGAGAATGGCTTCGCTCACCACATGATTGGTGGCAGCTTGGCCGCTTACACTGCTTGGGTGAAGGCTGACTTCGTAGGTGAGGACGTTCTTAACTCTATCCAGATCAAGATCGAGGGTTCTATCGACACTGGTATCAACGAGGTTCTTAACAACGTTGCCAAGGGTGGTGACATCTACACTGTAGGTGGCCAGCTAGTTGGTAAGGGTAACATCAATACTGTAAACAACTTGCCCGCAGGCATCTACGTTGTTAACGGTGTTAAGGTTATCAAGAAGTAAATGAGACTCTCCCTAACCCTCCCTATAAGGGAGGGGACTAAGGGTCCGAATACAATAGGCGCTCCGCGGTAATGCGGGGCGCTTTTTTTTGAGACAGATGATATAGGGGGTGTAGAAGCTATAGATACTATAGTTTTCCTTTTAAAGCTTTCCGTATTAAGCTGTCTGCTAATCTCTCTAATATTGTCTCTGGTTCACTGTCGATAAACAGAGGAGATTAACTGTATATTCTACACTAATTTTTAATATATTCTTGTGATTTCTTACGGTTACTAAAATGTGTGTAAATGTTTAAAAACGTACAAATAACACATTTTTTAATGCTGCTCGTACTTAGATTTCCAAAATATATGTATACCTTTGCCGAGTAAATGTGCTACGAAGTGCATTTTTGTCTTAATGTAGCTGAATAATTTAACTTTTACTAATTTAATTTATTAACTAAACAACAAAACATTTATGAGAAAGATTACTTCTTTTCTTTCATTGGTGATGTTGTGCTGCATCAGCGTTTTTGCGCAAGAGTATGTAGGTTCTGAGATTCCTGCAGACAAGCTTGTCAAGATTGGTACAGCACAGACAGAAATGGTGCCCGGTCAGTGGTACTTCATTCACACACCTCGTAATGCTAACCAGTCTGCAGTAGACTTCGCTGTAGATGGTCAGATTCAGAGCGCAGGTGGTCTAGTTTACGACCTTGGCGCTAGCTTCAAGGCAGGTGTTTCTGCAACATCTGTTATTGATGATTTGTCTTCTGAAGAAGGTGTTAATGCAAACGACTACCTTAAGTACATGATTCGTTTCCACGCTGTGGAGGGTCTTGAGGACGTTTACACCATGGAGTATGCTAACACAAGATGGATTGCTGCAAGCCTTGGTTCTGTTTCTAAGAACGAAGCTATTGCTGGTCAGGCTGGTCAGTTCAACTTCTACTTGGTAGAGAACATTTCTGATGGTACTCCCAACACTGCTGGTCGTTTCGCTTGGAACAAGTATGACATGGCTGACCGTGTGGATAACAACGGTGCTGGTAATACTCTTTCTTACTGGGCTACCGGTAAGACCACAGCAGAGGATATGGGTGCTGACAACGAGGACATCAAGGGTAACAAGATTTGGCAGATTTACAACATCGAGGTTGTTGGTGATGTAAATTTGTGGGATGAGGCTTTCCAGGCTCTTCTTGATGACTTCACAACAGTTAGTAGCTATACTGTATCTAGCGGTGAGTTGCTAGTAGTTAGCTTGACTAACGGTGAGAACGTAGGTACAGCTCCTGGTAACTATAAGCCCGAATTGGTAGAGGCATTCCTTGCTCTTCACACTCAGGTTAGCGACCTTATGGACCTCGCTGAGACTGATGGTATCGAGGCTGTTCAGGAACTTTACCCCAATGCTGAGGATTTGGATTCTTTGAACTCAGATTATGTAAATGCATACAACACAATGGCACAGAACAAGGTGTCTCGTGCTATGGCTGGTATTAAGCCTGGTTACTACACTATCAATAGTTCTTTGTATTGGTACCAGACTGTAAATGATACTACTTTCTACACTCAGGAAGAGGCTGACGAGGCAAACGCTGAGGGTGGTTACGTAGAAGGTGATGAGGGCTATGTTGCCGCTGGTGACGTTAAGGAAGTTGCTAGCCGTCAGGTTGCTGCTCCTATCAAGTCTCTAATGGCTGAGTCTTCTACGACTAGCGATGGTACTGCTGGTCAGTGGATGGCTTATGGTTCTCAGCGTCCCGAGGCTAAGTTCCTATGGACAATTGATACTATTCCTGGTAAGCCCACAGAGTACCGTTTGGAGACTGTACTTAACGGTAAGACTTTCGTAGGTATTAGCCAGAGCACAGCTAACGGTCAGTTGGTATACAACGATACTGCTACTGTATGTTTTGACTTCAGAAACGACAAGGAGGTTGTTACATATATGGGTGCTGATGGTGTAGAGGTTACTGACACTGTTGTTTCATTCAACATCCGTAGCTCTAAGCACCCCGAGGATAACTACAACTATTTGCACTGTAATGGTCACAACAGCGGCGCTGGTTCTCAGAACTGGTGTGTAGGTTGGGCTGATGGTGGCGCAACTCGTTGGTACCTAACTCCTATTGATGAGGCAACTGCAGACGCATGGATCAATGGTCCTGAGGCTCAGGTTAAGAAGATGGTAGAGAAGGGTGACAGCATTGCTGAGGTATTCCCCGCACAGTTGAAGGTTGCTAAGGACTTGAAGGAAGAAGTTGTAACTGACTTCACTCAGTTCTCTAGCCCCTATTCTACAAACGACGCACAGTCTATTCCTTCTGGTAAGAACGTAACTTACTTCTTGCTTGACGGTGTTGCTAGCACATACTGGCACTCTCGTTGGGAGGATGGTAACCAGGAGATGATGAAGCACTACTTGCAGATTGATGCTACTGAGGCTCTTGAGGGTGAGTACTATATCAAGATGACTCGTCGTGCTGTTGTTAATGACCACCCAACTCAGATGGTTGTTCTTGGTTACAACGAAAACAGCACTGCTCTTGGTGTTGAGGATGGTGCAGAGCTTGCTACTCTTGATATGCCTCTTGGTTCTAACACTGAGACTATCATCTCTGATACATTCAAGATTGAGGGTTACCGTTACATCCGTCTATATGTAGCTGAGACACGTAACACTAACGGTGGCGAGAGCAATCGTGGTTACTGGCACGCAGCTGAGTTGAACCTTATCAATGCTAACGCTGAAAAGCGTTACGAGACTTCTCAGTATGAGGTTCGTAAGGCTGAGGCTGACGCTCTTGACGCAGCTGTAGCTGCTTGGAATGAGGCTGCTTATGCTTCTGATAGCGTAGAGTTGTTCACTGACGAGGCATTCTTGGCTAGCTACAACGCTCTTCTTGCTGCTTACGAGGCATGGAGCGCAGTATATGTAAATCCCGCTGCACTTCGTTCTACTATCGCAGGTGCTCCTTCTGAGGACTTGTTTGTTAAGGGTAACAATCCTGGCCAGTGGGCTGAGGGTGCTGAGACTCCTGCTGCTGCTGTAGCTGCTGCTGTAGCTTACAACGCTGCTGGTAAGTACACCGCTGCTGAGTCTGAGGCTCACATCGCTGCTATCAATAAGGTAGTTTCTGAGGTTTACGCTAACGCTAACCCCGTTGAGGAAGGTGTTTGGTACAACATCAAGTTCGGTACTGAGGAAATGTACGAGAACTATGGTTGGGACAAGAGCGGTGCTGCTTCTGTCATCCACGAGGCTTCTCAGATGGAGCAGTCACTTGCTTTGTTCGGCAAGGTTGTTGCTGCTGGTACTAGCGTAACTTCTTACGAGGCTTACGAGGCAGAGGACGGTTCTGCAGGTGAGGTTGCTCTTTACACAGTAGAGACTGCTGAAGAATTCTTCGAGGGTCAGAGCCTAGTTTACCTAGAGGCTGACGAGGATGCAGGTGACGCTTCTCTATTCCGCTTCATCGCTGCTTCTGATTCTACCTTCATGATTCAGAACAAGGCTACTGGTCTATACGTTCGCGCTACATATCCTGTTACTTTGAGCGCTATTCCTTCTGTTTACGAGTTCGCAGCTATCGGTGCTGGTGCTAGCACTCTACGCGCTTACAACGTAATCGGTGGTGAGGACAATGGTTACAACTACTTGCACGCACAGCGTTCTACTAACAC
Organism: Bacteroidaceae bacterium; assembly: GCA_045613565.1. GTDB lineage: Bacteria > Bacteroidota > Bacteroidia > Bacteroidales > Bacteroidaceae > Physcousia. Next base: position 337 of record JAZLBF010000039.1, on the reverse strand, counting down.
ATTGACAACTTGGGATGCTAATAGCCTAGGTTCTAACTCAATGATGTTCATCGAGGCTGTTGAGGAAGTTACAGAGGCTCCTTCTAACGAGTATGTTCAGAAGTTGTGGCCCGGTCAGCTTAACGCTTATGCAATGCCCGTTGATGTAACTGTTGCTGAGGGTGCTACTGCATACGCAGCTCAGTTGACCGTTTCTGAGGAAGATACTACTGTAGTATTGATGGCTATCGAGGCTGAGGTTATCAAGGCTGGTACTCCTTTCATCTTGGTTGCTGACCAGGAGGGTGATTACATCACTTACGCTGACCGTTTGGCTCAGATTAAGGAGAACTTGAAG